>CAZZCX010000057.1:0-1506 GCA_964653195.1 uncultured Gammaproteobacteria bacterium | reverse complement strand
AAGGGATATGAAAGTTGAAATAAATTGAGAAAATAGAAAAAGAATAAGAAATATATCAAGTGGTGTTCTTTTTATTTGTATTTTTTTCTCAATGATTATTTTTATAAACCAAGCAGCAAATATAATAAGAGTAATTCCATACGTAAAAAACATTTTATTTAACTCAAACAGCTCAGAAGTATTCCCCCAAAATATTATAGGAACTACGAAAAAGAGTATATAAAAGGAGTACTTGATAATTTTGTTACAAAGTAGGGATAAGTTCATGAAAATTTAGATTTCATAATTCAGAATAAATGAAGAAACTAGTACAGCGTATATGAATTTATGTAACTTTGATTTCTGAATTCAAATTCTAGATTTATTAATACTACCATATCAATTCATTGCGGACAACTTCGCATTGGTTTACACATGAATCGTTAGTTGCTAGAATGATGGTGTCATGTTTGATAAATTATACGGTTTATTCAGCTACGATATAGGAATCGATTTAGGTACTGCAAATACTTTAGTTTTTGTAAAAGAAAAAGGAATTGTTATAAGAGAGCCCTCAGTTATAGCTAGAAGAAAAAAAACAAAAGAAGTTATAGCTATAGGAACGAGCGCGAAAAGAATGATGGGTAAAACTCCTCCTTCGATAGTTACAATTAGACCTTTACGGGAAGGAATTATTGCGGATTATGATGCTACAGCAGCTATGATAAGTCATTATATTAGACAGGTTCATGAAAATCGCAGGTTTATACCTCCATCACTAGCTCGGCCACTTGTAGTTATTGGTGTACCTTCAAATGTAACGGAAGTTGAAAAAAGAGCAGTATGGGAGGCGGCACTAGATTCAGGCGCGAGAAAGGCTTATCTTATCGAAGAACCTATGGCAGCAGCATTAGGGGAAGACGTCGATATTTTTCATAGCAAGGGTGTAATGGTTGTCGATATTGGCGGTGGGACTACTGAAATAGCAGTGTTATCACTAGGAGGTATTGTAGTCGGTAGATCTTTAAAGACTGCCGGAGATGATTGTGATACTGCCATTTTGCATTATGTTCGGCTGAAGCATGGTTTACTTCTGGGAGAAAAAACTGCAGAAGATTTAAAAATTCATATAGGAAGTGCCTATATCAAAAAATCAAAAAAAAATTCGCATGTTAACGAACAAAAATCAAAAATTATTGAGCTTGAAAGTTCCAATACAGAATTAGATACTGAGGAAGGAATAGAAGTCAAAACTGAGAAAGGGGAAAAGATGGCAATAGTACGAGGCAGAGATATCGAAACTGGGCTTCCGAAGAGTCTAAGAATTACAGAGACCGAAGTAAGAGAGGCTTTATCACCAGTGATAAGTAAGATAATTCAAGGAATAAACGATGTTGCTCAGGAAGCGCCTCCCGAGTTGCTATCTGATATTCTTGAACAAGGTATTTTATTAACAGGTGGTGGATCTCAGTTATCTGGTTTGGACCAGTTACTTGTAGAAAAAGTACGGATTCCTGTTTTGCTATC
>CAZZCX010000056.1:0-1516 GCA_964653195.1 uncultured Gammaproteobacteria bacterium | reverse complement strand
TAAGTAATATGTAACTATAGTAAAATTGGAAAGTGAAGGAATTAGAGGTTGATAATTACTTCTGCTTCAGCTGTTGCTGCCTCTTGAGCAGTAACGCTTAACAAATTTTTTCTTAACACTTCAAGCATTTGCTGTTGTTCATCTATTGAAACAATAGATGTAAAAATTACCAATGCTCTTCCGGAAGTTGCAGAGTTATCAGGTTTAAGATTTATAGATTCATAACCATTCTGAATTAGTGTATTTTTCAATAAGTTTAACTGCGCAACGCTACCTCCTGTAAGCAGTATGTTTATAGAGCTTTTGTTTATAACGCCTGATCTACTTGCTTCAGGTGAAGGTATAAGTGTCAACGTCGGAGGTGTAACTATAATAGTGGGTTTTTCGATAATTGATGCTACTTTAGTTTTATCATTTGGAGCAATAACCATTGTATAGGCAAGAATTCCCAACACGCCAATAAGCAATACAAATACTCCGATGAGCATGAACTCTCTTCTTGATGTGACTTTCGTAGACATGGTAATACCATGCGGAGTCAATGCTGCCCTACTTAAAGGGTAACTATTCTCTTCAAGCATACTGAAAACTCGTAAAGATTCAAACTTTTTAAATATCTTTTTTGCCACTTCCTGATTCATTACTGAGCCTTCATTGATATTTTTAGGCAGTAGAGTTATAGGTATAACTGAATCAATAAGGAAACTTAATTTCGCACAAGCGTGGATGAAGGTTTCGTAAAGTTTTTTATTTGTAGCAATAACTTTTACTCCTTTATCAATCTTGTAGGTTTTACTGGCTATTTCCTCAAAGGGTACTATTTCCAGAAATAACTGTATTTGTCTCTTCCGTTCTTCTTCAAGGCGTAATTGATCTTCTTTCAATTCCTCCGGAGTTTTTGGCGCTGTAACTGGTATGGGTAAATCCATTTTTGCGCTATCTGTCTGAATATCTGTAACTCCTGAAAGATTCTTTATACTTTCTGGCTTTTTTACTATCTCAACCGATTCATAAATGAATTCTTTTTCATATAAGAATTCTGACGATAATACAATCATTAAAATAACTGGGGATATTTTATTCGATAGAATAAATTGCTCCGTCTCATCTATCAACAGTTGCTCATTGATTACATCAAGTTCTTTAATACTTGATGCAGGATAAGTGAAAGAAATGGGAGCATTGTTATGGTTATAATATGTAAATCCATTCCTATCAAGGTATAAAATACCGTATTTTTTGTTCGATAACATATTTGTTTAAGGTATTTCCTGCCAAGTGGTAATAGTATAAAAGCCTGAAGTTCTTTCCATGATTACTTGAATTTTACGCATGAAATTTCCGACTTTTCCTGTTGAAACTATTGAAACCGGATTACCAAGTGTGACACTTATATCGGCTATGCCACTTCCTATAGGTAAATCATTTTCACCTATATAAGTAGGGTCACGTAATACTCTCAATACTGCATTTTCAGCACCCCCCTCCGCAACACCATATGCTAAAACCCCTTCCT
>CAZZCX010000055.1:0-1575 GCA_964653195.1 uncultured Gammaproteobacteria bacterium | reverse complement strand
ACTATTAACTATTAACTATTAACTATTAACTATTAACTATTAACTATTAACTATTATATGATTACTTGCAACTTTGAAGATGGCGGGAAAGCTAGCCTGAGGCATGTTACTGTAAATGCAATCGTTCTTAAAGAAAATAAGATTTTACTTGGTAAAAGAGGTAGCTATAAAGGTAAGCCCATATTAGAATTTGGAAAATGGGGTTTGATCGGCGGATATGTAAACAGAGATGAGTTTTTGGAAGATGCTGTAAGAAGAGAAGTTATGGAGGAAAGTGGGTGGATAATTGACAATTTAACGCTAATGAGAATAAATGATAACCCGAATAGACCAAGAGAAGATCGTCAGAATATAGATATAACTTTTATAGCAGATGCTATCGAGAAAAAGTCTGATAGTGATGAGGAGGTAACAAGTCTTCAATGGTTTTATTTAAATGAAGTTCCATCTTTCGATCAGATAGCATTTGATCACGGTGATAGTATCGAATTATATAAAAAATATCTGAATAATAAATTTCAGTTACCTATTATCGGGAAAACATCTTTACTTGATAAATAATAAAAATGAAAGTAGCAGTTGGTTCGATGAATCCAGTAAAAATAGATGCAGTCAGACAGGCATTTGAGAGTTTGTTTCCAGATGATAAGTGGGATGTGAAAGGAATCGACATAAAATCCGGTGTCTCTAATCAACCCATGAGTGATAAAGAAAGCATTAGGGGAGCACGAGCGAGGGCAAAAAGAGCAATAAAAAAATTAAATGCTGATTATGGAGTAGGTCTTGAAGGTGGTTTACAGAAAATAGGGAAACATTGGTTTGACTGTGGTTGGATAGCGGTTATAGATAAACAAAATAATGAAGGTTTAGGAAGTTCGATGAGAATATTGATGCCAGAAAAGATGATGCAACTTATCTTTAATGGAAAAGAACTCGGTGAAGTGAGTGATATTATATTTAATAAAACCAATAGTAAGCAAGCAGAAGGACATTTCGGAATAATGACTAAAAATCTTATAACTAGAACACATGGATATAAGGATGGAGTTATTGTGGCACTTTCAAGATTCGTCTATAAAGATTTATTTTAATAATTGAACTGAATATTATTGCATTTGAATATCTTATCTGATAGGATTACGCAAATATGCTTATAAAACCTCAATCTACAAATTTTGCAAAAATAAGAGTGATAGGAATTGGTGGCGGAGGATCAAATGCCATTAACTCCATGATATCTTCAAGTTCAATTCAAGGTGTAGATTTCGTGTCAATAAATACAGATGCACAGGCTTTGCTTTTGAATCCCGCACAAACAAAAATTCAGATAGGTGAACATCTTACTAAAGGGTTGGGATCTGGAGGCGACCCTGAGATAGGAATGCAAGCTGCAGAAGAATCAGAGCAAAAAATAAAAGATATGCTTGAAGGTTCTGATATGGTTTTTGTCACTGCTGGTATGGGTGGCGGTACAGGGACAGGAGCGACACCTGTAGTCGCACGACTTGCGAAAGAAGTGGGCGCATTGACAGTTGCAGTCGTAACCAAACCTTTTATGTTTGAAGGTACCAGAAG
>CAZZCX010000054.1:0-1597 GCA_964653195.1 uncultured Gammaproteobacteria bacterium | reverse complement strand
GAAGATGATTTAAGATTACAAGGTGTTGAATATGAACCGGAGAAAAAGGATATTTGTGTACTTCTGGTTCATGGTATGTCAGGCAATTTTATAGAAAATTATTTTGCGAGTGTATTAGGGGAAGAATTAGCTAAAGAACAAATTGGATTTATTTACGGACATAATCGTGGCTATAGCCATATAAATGATATAAACACTTCAGAATTAATTGAAAAAGGAGGCTATAAAAGCCGTAGAATAGGCGCCATGTATGAAATTTTCACCGATTGTCTTTTGGATATAGAGGGTTGGATGAAAAAATGCAGAGAGCTTGGTTATAAGAGAATTATCTTAGCTGGGCATAGCTTGGGTGTACCAAAAGTTATACATTATCTCAATGATAGAAATACTGATAATTTAGTAGGTATTCTTCTTCTTTCTCCATGTGATATGGTAGGTGTTTTCAAAAAATATCATTTAAATTTTGAGGATCTATATAAAGAGGCACGTGAAAATGTAGCAAATAGAGAACCGAGAAAATTATTAAATACTCAAATCTGGGATTGGTATACACTTAGTTCACAAACTTTCTTAAGTCTGTTTGAAGAAAAAAGTCCTGTCGATAATCTTCCAGTACATCGCCCCGATGATCCCTTTGAAAAATTAGCTAAAATAGACCATCCTATTTTATGCATCATGGGGGAATACGATGATGTAGGTATAAATAATCTAGAGGAAGATATGGAACTTATTTCATTAAAAGCAACAAACTGCCCTGCGTTTACCAAAAAATTTATTCCTAAAGCAAGTCATGTTTATGACGGTCAAGAGTTACAGCTGGCAACAGAAATTAGAGGATGGATAAATAATTTAAAGGTGATATGAATCAAGTTATTCCAAGCGATTCTAGATATATTCCTCTCACTCAACAGAAATGGTGTTGTGTACCTACTTGTATTCAGATAGTGATGCTTCGACATAGTATCCCATTGGTTCCCTCAGAGCTTATCGGCAATTATATGGGTTTGGTTGTGCCAGATGATGCACGTAAATATTTCTGGGAAGCACGAACTGGATCAATGCCACCTGCCGGATTTGGAACCCAAGTAAGTAATCCTAAGTATAATCCAAATGCAGTTTTCAGGAATTTAAAAATCCCTCTTAAGATGAATTGGTCACTTATAAATAAGTTCAGGAATATAAATGAGTTTAAAGAATATTTAAGAGATATTTATGTAAGCAATAAGGATGTGCTTGTTTGTTTTGATTGGCCAAGCTTATTTGATACTCAAAATGTAGAACATTGGGGTCACGTATGTGTACTCGACAAAGTTGATTTAATAAAAGATGAAGTAAGAATCATAGATCCTGAGTACGATGCTCCGAAATGGAGAGTAGTTGAAATAAAAGATCTGTATCATGCCATGAAATTTCATGGTAAAGATAAAAGTGGGGGTTTTTGGGAGTTAACTTTGACGAGATAATATTTATGAAATTTTCGATACATCTTCAAGAATTAAGAATAAATCTATTTCGGAAGTTAAAATAGTGGAAGTATAATATTATTAACTATTAACTATTAACTATTAACTATTAACTATTAACTATTAACTATTAA
>CAZZCX010000053.1:0-1666 GCA_964653195.1 uncultured Gammaproteobacteria bacterium | reverse complement strand
AAAGGGAAGCGTTGATAATGTTGAATGGTTAAAAAAAACAGCGAAGATTAAACCTCAGATAATCAAAGCTGATATCGGAATAGACTTTGGAAAGCTGAAAAAGGCCGTTAAAGATAAAGATTTGATACTTCATCTGGCAGGGCAAGTAGCCGTAACTAATTCAGTTTTGAATCCACGAATTGATTTTCAGAGTAATATTTTAGGGACATTTAACATTTTGGAAGCTATAAGATTAAATAATTATAATCCTGTGTTAATTTATAGTTCTACCAATAAAGTATATGGACAATTAGAGAATATAAAAGTACGTGAAAAAAGGACAAGATATGAATTTGTAAATTTACCATACGGAGTTAATGAGAGTCAAAATGTAGATTTTTATACACCTTATGGTTGCAGTAAAGGCGCAGCTGATCAGTATGTCAGGGATTATTCACGTATTTACGGACTAAACACTATAGTATTCAGGCAATCATGTATTTATGGTCCAAGACAGTTTGGCGTTGAAGACCAAGGGTGGCTTGCTTGGTTTATAATAGCATTAATCCGAAATAAAAAAATAACAATTTATGGCAATGGCAAACAGGTCCGCGATGTTTTATACATTGAAGATTTAATTAAAGCATACGATTTAGCTTTCAAGAATATTAAAAATACAAATGGAAGAATTTATAATATCGGAGGCGGAATAAAAAATACAATTTCGGTTTGGTTTGAGTTTGGCCCGATTCTTGAAAAATTATTCCAAAAGAAAATTACTGTTACCTTAGCTAAGTCTAGACGGGGAGATCAGCCAATTTATATTTCAGATATTCGTAAAGCGGCAGACGATTTTGGTTGGAAACCTGCTATTGGTTACAATAAGGGTATAGAGCAATTATATAGTTGGATTTCAGAAAATAAAGAGATATTTAAAAATAATTAATATATTGGCTAAAGTATCTATTTAATTATATAATATACAAATGCTGGATTTAATCACGTTAAACAATTTAAACAAATTTGAACTAATAAAAGATACAGTTATCAGGCCATTAAAGATCAATAAAGACGAAACTGGTATATTAGTGGAAACATTGAGAGTTGATTGGAGCGATGTGTATGGCGACAAACAGCCTTTCGCTATGCAGTATTACTCGGAAACTAAATCAAGTGTCGCGAGAGATGAAAAATTGTGGCACTTTCATCCGGGTGGCCAGCAAGATAGATTTGAAGTAATCACAGGTAGTATTGTAGTAGCAATTGGTGATATACGAGAAGATTCACCTACTAAAGGTTTACTAAATTTATTCTATATGGACAGCGTTATAGATCCATATTTAATAGTTATTCCTAAGCGAACACTTCATGCATTTATGGTAACTTCTAAAACGCCTGCCGTCCTACTTAACTTTCCTACAAGATTATACGATCTCAAAGAAGAGATGCGTATTCCGTTCTCAGAAGCAAATATGAAAGTGAGTAATGGCAAATTATTTAACTGGAATTTAGTAAGGCTTGAACTCGGTCATAAGAAGTTAGAATAATCTTCATATATAAATTTGCATGAATATCCTCGTTTTGAACTGGAGAGATCCAAAAAACCCCAATTCAGGCGGTGCTGAAATCGTGACTATGGAGCATGCTAAGGGTTGGGTGAAGGCTGGACACAAAGTAACATGGCTTA
>CAZZCX010000052.1:0-1775 GCA_964653195.1 uncultured Gammaproteobacteria bacterium | reverse complement strand
TTACTTTAAAGAGTATACCATGAAAAACGACCTGGAGAGAAATTATATAAACGGTGAGGACTGAAATTTCCCGAGGTGTCTACCTATCCCACACCGGATGAGTGTAAATTAGTATTTTCTTTAACTACGAAATCTTCTTAAGAAACCACCTATTCCACTCCCACCACTTTTCTGTGCACCTTCGGGCGCAGCGGTAGCATCTGGGGCTGGCGGTACTTCTGAGACTGCTGGCTCTACCGGTTGCTCTTGAGCTGATGTTTCTGCTGCTAATTGTTCCTTAATTGCTGCTTTGTTAGCTGCTTCTAACTCTCGCGCTCTTTTTTCCTTTTCCGATCTCTCATGATAGACTCTCTGATGGATTGAACTCAATTCATTAGAAATTGCTTGACTGTGTGTTGTCGCACCCGGTCGTAAAAATCGATTTAATTCCGAAGCGAAACCTGTTTGAGAATTTTCATCTCTGTATTCAAGCACACTTTTATCTCCAGGGATTACAGCCTGTAAAGCTTCGGCCAATTTACGCCGGTTAGCAATCATATCTTCAACTCCCGGTTCTCCATATTGCTTAACCCCAAGTTTATCGGCAGCCTCCCTAACCATACCTAGCACCATTAGCTCCGAATTTGCAACTATTCCTCTCTGACCATTTAATAACCCAGCTGCTGCCAATACTGCATCAAATTTGTTATCAATTTCAGCCTCCCTTTCTGAAAGCGATTCTTCTATTACACTTCTTTCCAAACCGCTAGCATTCGCTAACCTCTCAGCTAAAACTGTTATCCCAAGATCACGATCAGGTAGAGTATTTACGAAATCACTCCCGGCAATCATCGATCCTAACTCCTGCAACTGTCTTGCTTCATCCGGACGCATTTTGCCCGACTCTTGTAATAATCTTAATACTTCACGATTTTTGCCACTTTTTAAAAATGGGTCTTTTCCTGCAGCGTCAGTAATCCTCTTACATCCGGTTCGTGATAAATCTGGATCCCTAAGTAAAAAGGGGGCATTATGTATTAAATCTATTGCTGTATTAAAATATGTGTCATTCTGATCGAAGCTTTCAAATGCTTGCCTTGTAAAGGCTAAAGCCTCTGCAACCAAAACAGGTTCATTTCCTTCAACTCCGTTTCCAACACCAGATTTAATTTCACCCAAACGTGTATCTAGATTTTTTTTAACTACATTAAACTCTTTTTTTTCATCCAAATCATATGGTGGTGTAATTATGAAGCGCGTAGTCCGACGATATAAATCCACAATATCATTTTCTCTTTTTATTATCTCTTCACCAAGCTGCGCGTCTGGACTCATGGGGGCAGGATCTCGAATTTCAGCTGGAGATGGCTGATTGTTTAGTGCAGCTTGAGCAACTGCCTTTTTGCGTGTTGATTCCACTGCATTCCATTCCCTAATGGCGCTTTTTGCACCATAAACCCTACCTAGTGCATTATCAAATTTATCAGGAGATTTATCTTCTGGACCTTTATCAACATCACCGTCATCAACTGTCATATACACATATATAATCACATTACATGCTTACTGTAAATATTGACTATGTTAACAGAGGTACAAAAATAAAATTCAATAGTAGATTTTTAATTACTCGTTAGTGTTTAAACAAAGGTTATTTTACACCGTCAAAAGGATTATCTAGATTAGCTCTTGTTTCGGCCAACATTGCCTGCTCTTCTCTACGTAATCTAGCGGCTCGTTGAAACGGATTTTCACCTGTATTTGAAACTTCAGTCGGTGAAGATGCGACTTCAGGT
>CAZZCX010000051.1:0-1796 GCA_964653195.1 uncultured Gammaproteobacteria bacterium | reverse complement strand
TGCTTACATCAGCCGGGGAAGATGATATTTTGTATTGTTCCAGTTGTGAGTTTTGTGTGAATGTAGAGATCGCTAAAGTTAATGAGGATGATTTATGCCCGAAGTGTAACGGAAGTAAGCTCGCGAAAGCGAGGGCGTCAGAAGCTGGTAATGTTTTTGATTTAGGTACCAAATATGGAAAAGATTTCGGACTTACATTTACCGATCGAAATGGAGAGAAAAAATATCCATTGATGGGCTGTTATGGTATAGGACTTACGCGCGCGATGGGAATAATTGTAGAGAAATATCACGATGAAAAAGGGATAATCTGGCCGGAATCAGTTGCACCGTTTGCAGCACACTTGATAGCACTACAGAATCAAGAAGCAAGTATCAAGAAGCAAGCAGGTGAGGTTTATAGAAAGTTAATAGATGCGGGAGTGGAAGTGCTGTATGATGATCGCGAAGATATATCTGCAGGGCAGAAATTTGCGGATGCGGATCTTATAGGGATACCAGTACGTTTAGTTATAAGTCCTAAAACAGATGGTAAAGTGGAATTGAAGAAAAGAAATGAAAAAGCGACGATTCTTATGACAATTGATGAAATTATAAATAAATATTTATAATGTATTTTTAAGTAGCTTCAAAGGATTTTTCCTCTTACATAAATCTCACAAAGTCCTTGACATTTCACGAAAAAGATCAGTATGCTATAATCATATGTCAGAAGGTGGAAATATGGGTCAACCAAAAGAAGGATTGCCAGTAGATGTAGCCGATAGACCGGCTGTAGACAAAGAGCACCCCGCTGATGAGTTTTTTAGAGGTGTCTCTGTATCAGCAACCCCTGCAAAAAATTTAGGCGAAGGATTTTTTGGCCCCGGTGCGAGAGAAGCAGGTAACAGTTCTCAAAATGAGCCAAGAGGCGCTGTGGTTAATGATGTTTATTTCCCTAATGCGAAAGATGTGCCGGCTTTGGTAGAAGCTACTGGAACAAGCCCTGATACTTTTCACGCAGTAAACAAAGCAGAATCTTTGGATTTAGAAAGAGCTCAAGCAGCAGCTGATGCAGCCTGGTCTAAGGTAAATGAGCTAAAAGAAAAGAGTGGAGGTTTTTTGGGTAGATTGAAAAATAGAAGTGAGATAAAAGATGCAGAGGCTCAAGCGCAGGCATTGTCAAGACAGGCAAATAAAATAGAGTTTGGATTATCTCCTGCATCTGGAGTTAAAGCAGAGAGTATTTCTACGACAGTACCTAAGTCTGAAGCAATAGCTACCCAAGCACTACCTGGAGCAGAAGGCGCTACCGATCCTTTTGAAAATATCAGTAAAAACCAAGGAAATATGCCTCTTGCAGATGGCGAAACAGCGCCGTATGCGAGTATTGATTTCGATGGAACTAAATTAACTGAAGGTGAAAAAGCAGTTCTGAAAGGATTATCATTGCAAGTTGTAGGGGGTGCGATAGGTTATGCAGTATCAGAGTTTTCACCTGAGGCTGCCGGTCAATTAAGATTGGTACAGACTGCTGGAGGTCTGACTCTCAGTTTATTAGCAAACTCAAGCACTTACCTACGAAGTCATCATGTAGAAGGTGATGGTTTAAGAGCAAGGGTGTTAAATGGACTGGGTAAAATATCCGAAAAACAACCTGTATTAGTAAGCTTATTGGCTGGATTGGGAACTGGTATTACTTTAGAAAATGCATTTGATCCGAGAGTAATGGGGGTAGGTGGAATGTGGATAGGTGGTGAGGATGCTGATGATACTGCAAGGAGGATGGCAGCTCAAAATCAAGCGGATTCATCAAT
>CAZZCX010000050.1:0-1864 GCA_964653195.1 uncultured Gammaproteobacteria bacterium | reverse complement strand
AAACGGATTTTCACCTGTATTTGAAACTTCAGTCGGTGAAGATGCGACTTCAGGTTTGGGTGCTAATGCAGCTACTCTTTTTCCCGCAGCAGCTTCCATGATATAACTTTCCAAAATTCCTCGTCCATTTGGAAGTTGAGAAAATGTATGCTCTATATCTTCCCATACACTATCACCCCACTCACCCGATCTTTCCCTGTATGCATTTTTAGAAAATGGTTCCATACCTCTCTGCACAAAAACACTATCAACTGCTGGGAGATACTGGCCTAACGCAGTGATAGCGATTTCAGTACCGTATCTAAACGCTGGATCGTCAGGTTGAGTATTGGGATGTTGCTGTTCTCTTCTTTGAGCCTCCGCAACCACATTAAGAGCATGTGCAAATTCCAAATGTGCTCCGTTGAATCCCTTTCTTCTGTTTTCTGGGGTATTTAATTCAAAAAGTCCATTTATTCCAGAAACAGGATAGTATGCATCAGCTGGTATATTCCCTACAATATCCAAATAAGGACGAGTGCCATTTTCCGCTATCGTTTCAGTCCTGTCATTATAAGTGCGGGACTTAGTTTCGTCTCTTCTTCGTAATTCAGCTTCAACTACTGCACGAAAGTCACTTCTTGTATCAGGACCAACTTTTGGTAATTCTTCAGTAGATGTTGCAAATAACTCTTTAACTTCTATATCCTTGGTATATCTAGTAAGCGCAGCTAAGCCAGCATGAGCGCTATCTGGTGACAATAAATTTACAGTATTATCGTATACTCTTCTTTCGTTTGGACCTAATGTGTCTTTGAGGGGTAAACCTGCCTCTCCCCCTGGTATTCCCTGATCTGACATATATTTATATATTAAGATATTGGTATAAATTGTCAATGACTAAAACAAATATTGCTTTTCAAGCGAATATTGATTACGCTAAATTATATGGATGATCTTAAAAAAATCACTGATCATTTGGAATATCTGTTTCTTATTAAAATCGCAAATGGCCTAAAAGGTAAACTGGTCGATTTGCCGACAGCCAAATCTTTAGCTCAGGAATTTCTGAAAATAGAACCATTTCAAACTCTTGAAGATGCCAGAAATAAAATCGATAAATTCGCATCCCTTCATCCATTGCTTACAAATTTGAAAGAATATATAGACGGGTATTATTTCGAGCACCATAAAGACGAGATGCTTGAGCAAATGAAAGCACATATGAAGGCTGGAAATATTGACGAAGCACTAAGAGTTGTGAAAGGATAAATATATGGGAGATACCGGAGCAGGAGAAGGAGCTACACAACCACCACCAGTAGAAATAGACAAAGTTGAGACTACAGCTGCCTCACCTGTAGAAGCAGCTGTACCTGTTGTACCCGCAGAGATAAAAGTAGCAGATAAAATATCTGAAGAAGCGAGAGGAGATGCTCACAATGCATTAGTAGGTCTATCCATGACCGAAGTCCCTGCCTCTAGTAAACCTGGCAATAAAACACCCGTTGATGGTTACTTAGAATTTAAAGATACAGATGGAAATGCCTTCGGGGTATCTTCCAAAAATACACAAGCCCCTGAATACCGCCAAGCATACGCTGAATTGCAAGCTGCAGATAAACCATTTACAAAAGAAGATTTAGAAAATAAGGCCAATGAACTTACCAATAGATTAAGAAGTCAAACAGAATGGATAAATGATTTTAATGGTTTCCAAGGGTCTGAAAGTGATAAGCAACGCTACGCTGATACCCGCGCCAGGGAAAGAAAACAAAAATTAGATAAAGATGAAAACAATCAACTAAAACAAACTGTAGCGGATGGAACAACTGTAGCGGATGGAACAACTGTAGCGGATGGAACAACTGTAGCGGATGGAACA
>CAZZCX010000049.1:0-1994 GCA_964653195.1 uncultured Gammaproteobacteria bacterium | reverse complement strand
TTGTTATAATATCTCTATGCTTACGACGATAGTTGGTATATTAATTACTTTTTTTATCCTCAGCGTACTAATACTCATTCATGAAATGGGACATTTCTTTACTGCAAAAAAATTAGGAATAAAAGTAGAAGAGTTTGGATTTGGTTTTCCTCTGACAAAAGCTCTTTTTCAAATCAAAAGAGGTGAAACTTTGTATTCTTTTTATCCTGCGTTAATTGGCGGTTTTGTAAAGTTGTACGGTGAAGATGAAGCAGGAGGGGGGAAGATAGAAATCAAAGATCAAAAATCAAATCTCAAAGAAGATTTGGGGCGGGCATTTTTCGCACGACCTGTTTGGCAAAGAGCATTGGTTGTAGTTGCTGGGGTATTTATGAATGCCATATTGGCATTTGTTATTTATTATGTTTTTTTGGGTATTTCTGGATTTAGAGTAGAGCTACCACGCATAGGTGATCATAATTTCTTTGCTGTAAACCAGGAGGATAAATTAAATACAATTATTATAAAAGATGTATCTATGGAATCTCCCGCGCAAAATGCGGGGATCAAAAAATGCGATACGAATTACTGCGCAGCTGTCACAAAAGTGAATGGAAAAGCGCCTGTCAGTGACGATGAATTTATAAATACCATAAAAGCGAATGTAGGAAAAGAAATTACATTGACTTTGGAAAATCAAATGGGGACAAGAGAGACATTTGAAAAAGTATTAGTACCTAGAGCAAATCCTCCGAAAAATCAGGGAGCGCTTGGTGTGGAATTTAGTATGCTTGAAACTTTTGTGCTGACTTATGCGACACCTACGCAAAAAATCACATCAGGAGTCGCACATCCTCTAAATCTTATGTCATATAATTTCAGCGTTCTTAAGACTTTGATTGAAAGATCTTTTGAAAAGAAAGATGCGAGTGATTTGGCAGGTGGTATCTCAGGACCTGTAGGTATAGTTCGCTTGGGTGCTGAAATCAATAAAATAGGTGAGTTAAAAGAGCGAGTTCTGACATTTCTTAATTTTGCGGGATTATTGTCTATTTCTCTTGCTGTTATGAATATATTACCGATACCTGCTATGGACGGTGGTAGATTGTTTTTTATATTAATTGAAGGTGTGATTCGTAAAAAAGTCTCTCCGAAAGTTGAAGCAGCAATTCACGCAGGAGGTATATTCGTTCTTCTGGCCTTAATTGCCCTTGTGACATTTAAAGATATATTCTTCAGCTTCTAGAATCAAATGACAGATTCAAAAAATATTATAATAATGTTAAATATTTTACTAGTCTCTATATACTATTCTCTTTTCATTGACATATGAAATATTCTAAAATTTTTGCAAAAACTTTAAGAGAAGCTCCGAAAGATGCGGACACTATAAATCATAAACTCCTTACACAAGCAGGTTTTGTCGAGCAGTTGATGGCAGGAGTATATACATATTTACCACTAGGGCTAAGGGTGTTAAGAAAGATTGAAAATATAATTCGAGAAGAAATGGATGCTATTGGAGGGCAAGAGGTATTGATGCCTATTCTGCATCCGAAAGCGATATGGGAGACAACGGGCGCATGGAAGAAATTAGATGTGTTATTTGAACTTGAATCGAGGACAGGTAAGGAATACGCGCTTGGACAAAGTGAGGAGGAAGTCGTAACTCCACTTGTGATGAAACGGGTACACTCCTATCATGATTTACCTCAAAATGCATACCAAATACATTGGAAATTCCGTGATGAGTTGCGTTCGAAATCAGGAATACTTCGAGGCCGTGAGTTTCTTATGAAAGATATGTATAGCTTCCATGAGGATCAAGATGATTTCGATAGGTTTTATGAAATCGTGAAACAAGCATATTTAAAGATATATGCCCGTTTGGGGCTAGATGCGAAAGTGACTGAAGCATCTGGGGGGAGTTTTTCTGAAAAAATATCATATGAATTTATGGTGCTTACATCAGCCGGGGAAGATGATATTTTGTATTGTTCCAGTTGTGAGTTTTG
>CAZZCX010000048.1:0-2280 GCA_964653195.1 uncultured Gammaproteobacteria bacterium | reverse complement strand
AAATATCAGGAAAGATGCAAAAACAGAAACAAGACTATTTTCTAGTCGTATCGAGATTGGTGTCATACAAACATATTGACCTAGCAGTTAAGGCGTGTAATGAACTGAAAGTACCACTCCTAATAATAGGAAATGGAAGCGAAGAAAGGAAATTAAAAAGTATTGCTGGACCTACGATTAAGTTTATCGGTTATGTCGATGATGCTAAACTGGCACAGTACTATCATTTTTGCCGTGCATTAATTTTCCCTGGACATGAGGATTTTGGTTTAACTATGGTGGAAACGCTATCATTTGGTAAACCGGTTATCGCTTATAAGGCAGGTGGTGCTTTAGAAATTGTAACTGAGAATAAGACTGGTATTTTCTTCACAATGCAGACTGTTGAAGCACTGAAAAAAGCAATTAGGGAATTTGAGGATTCCATATTTAATGCCCAAAGCTGTAAAAAGCAAGCTAATAAATTCAGTGTTAAAGCTTTTAATGATAATTTTATTAATACGGTTGAGAGTTTGTTGTAAATTAGTTTATAATATTCAATAGTTATTATGAAGATTGTACTTTTTGCAGGCGGGGTAGGTTCTAGATTATGGCCTTTATCCAGGAAAAATAAACCGAAGCAGTTTGGTAAAATTATTGCTGATAGATCAATGTTACAGATTGCAGTCCATAAATTATTTCCCGAATTTAAATGGGAGGATGTGTATATATCAACTGGAAAGCAATTTGCCTCTACTGTTTTGGAGCAACTTCCTTTGTTGCCAAAAGACAATATTATTATTGAGCCTGAAATGCGCGATGTAGGTCCGGCTGTGGGACTTGTAATTGCCCAATTCGCAAAACGCTTTCCAGATGAACCGGTAGTCCTTCTTTGGGGCAGCGATCATTTAATTAAAAAAGAGTCTTTGTTTAGAAAAACACTTCGGACTGCGGAAGATCTTATTAAAGAGAATCCGGAGAGAATTGTTTTTATCGGTCAGAAGCCTCGTTTTGCCAATCAAAACGTCGGTTATATCCAATTTGGGAATGAATTGATGGTCAAAAATGATATTTCAGTATATGAATTTAAAGATTTTCAATACGCACCTCCAATAGAAGTTGCGGAAAAGTTCGCGGAAGATAATCAACATGCCTGGAATTTAGGATATTTCGCTACAACTCCCTCATTTCTTTGGAAGCAATTCGAAAAGTTCGCACCAAGCTTATTTGAAAAATTGATAGAGATACATAATGCATTTGGCACTGATCAATATGAAACTGTTTTAGATAGGATTTATCCACAGATGGAAAAAATATCTTTTGATCATGCAGTTTTGGAGAAGATGGATAGAAAAACCGGTTTAGTTTTATCTGTGGATATGGGTTGGAGTGATATAGGTGCATGGGAGGCAATGAAAGAAGCACTTAGCAAGACTGAAGCAGAGAATGTTACAAAAGGTAAAATAGTACTGACAGACTGTCGTGATTCGATCTTACACAATGATACTCCACAATTAGTGGTAGGTATAGACTTAGATGGACTGGTTGTAGTGAATACTGATGATGTAATTCTCATTTGTCCAAAGGAATCTGTACCTAAAATTAAGAAATTCGTCACCTCATTAAAGGGGACCAAATACGAGTACTTGGCATGAAACATGCAACTACAGATATAAATAGTAGCTTTAGTTATGAGGCTATAAAGAGACTGCTGGATATACTTTTCTCATTAATTCTTATTGTTATATTTTTGCCTGTAATGTGTTTGGTCGCGATAGCTATCAAATTTGATTCATCTGGTCCGATTTTTGCAGATACACCCTCAAGGGTAGGTAAGAATGGAAAACATTTCAAAATGTTCAAATTTAGATCTATGGTTAAAAATGCACATGAGTTATTACGAGAGGATCCAAAATTCGCCAAACTTTATCATGATTATAAAATGGGAAGTTATAAATTGATAAATGATCCGAGAATAACTACTGTGGGTAAATTTATACGTAAGCATTCTTTGGATGAAATACCGCAGTTTTTTAATGTACTTTCGGGAGACATGAGTTTGGTAGGTCCACGTGCTTATTATCCTGATGAGATAAAGGAACAGCAACAAAAGTATCCTGAAACTAAGCAAGCGGTAAAAATTGTGCTATCTGCAAAACCAGGTTGCACAGGTTTCTGGCAAGTATCAGGAAGAAGTGAAGTGAATTTTGATAAACGAATACAAATGGATGCAGAATATGTTAGAAAACGCTCAATTTTATATGATTTATTAATTATTGCAAAGACTCCCTGGGCTATGGT
>CAZZCX010000047.1:0-2387 GCA_964653195.1 uncultured Gammaproteobacteria bacterium | reverse complement strand
TATCTGGTTTGGACCAGTTACTTGTAGAAAAAGTACGGATTCCTGTTTTGCTATCAGATGATCCAATGACTAGTGTTGTTCGGGGAACGGGAAAAGTAATCGAAAACCGCGATTTATTGACGAAGATTAGATCAATTAATGAAATGAAGTAATTAAATGAAACAAAGACAGAAAGTTTATCAAACATTCGTTATTTTTATATTAACGTCAGCTCTACTTTTATTAATTTCGCCAAATAAGTATATTCAATCAGTTAGCGGGATGCTTGAGAAAATATTCAATCCTTTGCAAATGTCAGTTTATAGAAATATTGGGATGAAAAGTGATGACGATAGTAAATTGAGACAGTTAGAAGAGGAAAATACCAAATTACGTGAAGAACTAACAAAATTAAATAACCTAAAACAAGATTTTCAAGCTCTTAAAAGTCAATTTCAAGAAATAATTTTGCCATCAAGAAAATTGATACCTGCTGAAATAATAGGAATTAATAGTGATTTTTTTAGTAAAGATATTTATCCTAGAGAGTTAATACTTAATGTAGGAAAAAATCAAGGAATTAGAAAGGGCTTGGCTGTAATTAGTGAAAATAAACTTGTAGGAGTAATTGAAAGAGTATCAAATGAACGCTCTATAGTCACAGTACTCACCAGCGAAAAATTATCTATTCCTGTAAAGACTTCTCAAACTAATGCATCAGGTATTGTTAGAAATGAAAAAAACCAAATGGTACTACACGATGTTTTGCTTTCTGAAAAATTGGAAATGTCAGATACAGTAGTAACAAAAGGAAATATAAAAGAAGACGGTACTGGTTATCCACCAGATTTACTGATCGGCAAAATAACTTCTATAGATAAAAAACCAAGCGCTATATTTCAATCCGCACGCATAACTCCTTTTGTAAAGGTAGATAGGTTATCGATAGTATTTGTGTATCTTCAATAAATTATGACAATTGTATTATATTCTTTATTTTTGTTACTAGCACTTCTTGTGGAGACAACTGTTGTTAAAATTCCGATCATATTAGTATTTCTACTAATTTTATATATAACATTTAAAACACAAAAGATTTTAGTGCTTGCGTTCCTTATGGGTATTTTACTTGATTTACTTAATATAAAACCAATAGGTACTTCGAGTTTATTATTTATTATATTTTTATTATTCGTTAGCCTATATGAAAAAAAGTATCAAATTCATACTTTGCCTTTTGTAGCTCTTTCTTCGTTTATTTGTGCATTAATTTACAACTTTGTTGTCTATCAGCCAAACTCAAATTGGACTGTTACTTTATTAGCTACATTTACTGGTGTTTTATTTTTCTTATTTTCGTCTAAAATTGATAGAACAGCGTCACTTTAAATATTTAACTAAATTTAAGTAAAATAAACCTCATTAATATATGAATATAGGTGTAGCATTCGGAGATCACATAAAAGTAGAGAAAAATAGAAAAAACCATTCTGGCGGAGAATACAAACAACGTATACGCGTGCATATCTTTTTTTTAGCACTTGTACTTTTTCCTTTAATTATAATTCTTAAGCTCTTAGATATTCAGTTAATTCATGGTAGCTATTATCGATTGATATCTGAATCAAACAGAACTAAAACTAATACTCTTTTCCCACAAAGAGGCGCAATTTTTGATAGAAAAGGTAACCTGCTAGTTATAAATAGTCCAAGTATCGAAAAAGAAATAAATGAATTTAGTAATAATTCTAATTTTGATCAGAACGATAAAGAAATAAAAACGAACGCCAATAGATACTATCCATATAAAGAGACTATGGCACATGTATTAGGCTATATCGGAAAGCTAACCAAGGAAGAATTATCTGAACCTGAGTATTCTTATTTACATCCAAATGATAGTGTTGGGAAAAGTGGAATTGAAAAATATTATGATAATTTATTACGAGGGACTTACGGTAAGGAGTTAGTAGAAGTTGATGCACTTGGAAATACATTACGGACTCTTGGTTCATCAGATCCGATACCAGGACAAAATATTCAGTTAACATTGGATAAAGATATTCAGAAAGCGTCTTTTGATGCATTTCCGAAAGGTAAAAAGGGTGCTGTAATTGTGTCAAACACAAAAGGTGAAATATTAGCTTTAGTTTCTATGCCATCATTTGATCCAAATCTTTTTACAATGGGTGATAATTATAAGTCAGTAAGCGGAGATTATAAGAGTATATTAGCGGTATTATCAGATGATAGTAATCAACCATTTATGGATCGAGCAATCAGTGGAGTATACCCTCCGGGATCGACTTTTAAGCTGGTTACTGCAGCTGCAGGACTTGAGAAGAAAATAATTGATAAAAATTATATAGTAGAGGATACGGGAGTTATTCGTATAGGTGAATTTAGCT
>CAZZCX010000046.1:0-2540 GCA_964653195.1 uncultured Gammaproteobacteria bacterium | reverse complement strand
TTGTGGAGTCGTTGCTCACTTTTAAAATTACAGGATGTTTATTTATGCTTAGAAAAGTATCGAGATTTGCTGAAGTTGGTTTTTCTCTGTAATACTCCAGCTTATATCTAGATTTATCTTCATCATATATTTTTTTTGATAGCGTACTTATTGAAGGAAAACTTAGGTATGAATAACTACCATCTTTATCTTTGCCGGTTAGATATCCTTTGTTATCTTTAAGCCAATTGTTTAAGCTTCCTGGATCTAAAGGTGTACCATTTGGCATCTTATTTATATTGTGGTATTTCATTATCATGGCAACTGATGTAACTGCACAGCCCCAGCGCTCAAATTTCGTATTGGGAAATTTAAGAGACTTGGCATGGTCATATTCTTTTTCACCCCATGGTGAAGAATTCTGGCTGAAATAAGGAACATTTAATATTTGAATATTACCGCTACCAATTATCTCATCCGGACTCGTATAGAAAACATCATCATAATATTCACCTGTGAATGTATTATGCCCGCCTATGAGATATATAAAATTATTTGATAAAAGTGCGCTTCCGCAGCAGGTAGGTTGGGGAAGTGTATTTAAACTAGCTTGCCATGGCTCAAGAGTCCCATCAGATTTTATTTGTGTAAAGTAAACTTGGTCAGAAGAAGTCCCATCGCTTTTTATTCCACCAATTGTGAAGATTGTGGAATTATACTTCGTAAACTGAGCTCTGGTTAATTCAACGGGAAGATTGGATGTCTCAGTCCAAATATTTATAGTTCCATCTGCCTGAAACGTCGTAGTATATGTCTTATTCGATTTACCGTTTGAATTCTCACCGCCAGCTATTATTATGTGATCATCTTGAATAAACAATCCGAACCCACTTAAGGGTACTGGTAAATTTCCCACATCAATCCATCCACCTAAACTGCCGTCAATTGAATTTATATCCGCAGCATAAATTTTTTGACTATAAATATTCCCACCAAGTTCAGTAAAACCACCTGCAAAATATATTTTATTATTAAATACAAATGAACTTCCTACAGAAAGAGGTTTTGGTAGTGGATTAGCTTCAGTCCATGTTGGTATATTATTATTCACAATCTGTCCTATATAAACCTTGTTTGTGGATAATGTAGGAGGATTTGTGGCACCTCCTAACATATATACATAATTATTAAAATGTGTTGAAGAATGCCAAAAAACGGCTGGAGAAGAATTGTTTACGCTCCACACATCTAAGCTCCCATTTGCATTTATGTAGTTTGATATTATATTAGGGATTATTACAGCATTTGCACCACTTATTATAAATATTTTATTACCTAATAGGAATGTTGAATGGCTTGCACGAGTATTTAGTAAAGACGAAGAAGGATTCCAGTTCGAGCTTGCATAGGATTTTGATTGAAATGATAAAAAAAGTATAATAGCAAATATCGAGTATAGAATAAAAAAGTTAACGCTTTTTTTAGTGACTCTCATTGGTGTTTTATAATAATAAGTTAAATATAGTTTAGTTAAACTGTAGAGCTTGTCAATATATCATTTAATACTAAAAGTGCCTTAATATGTTATTTTTTCGTGACGAAGCAGAAAGTAGAGACCTTTAAATTTATGTATTGGAATTATTTTAATTGAGTAAATTTAGGAAGAAAATAGAAATATAATATGAATCCATTCGACTTAGAAAAAAAAAGGGCAGAATTATCTGAGCAAAATAAATTAAATATATTATCTAAAACTTACGATAGAAGTTATCCAGTAATATATGATAAAAATTCAGCAAAATTTTGGGATGAATTAAATACTGAATGTAATGATTATACAAATAATAATAACCCCATGGCGATTGATAGGGTAAGAATAGTTAATAAATTAATTTATGGTAAAAATATAAAAGTATTAAATATTGGATTTGGCTCTGCCAGCTTAGAAAACAATTATTTCACTAACAATCAAAAAATAACAAATGTGAGTTGGGCAGGAATTGATATATCCCATAAGTCAGTGAATTACGCTAAGAAAAAATATCCCTATGCAAATTTTGAAGTGGGAAATATAAGAAAGCTAGGTTTCGACAATAATATCTTCGATTATGTTATTTGCTTAGAAGTTTTAGAGCACATCCAACCATACCATACTTTTGAAGCATTAAGTGAGCTTTTTAGAGTTATAAAGAAGAATGGGAATTTAATTGTATCAGTACCTTTAAATGAAGGTTTACAAATGTTAATTTCGAATAATATAAACCCAAACGGTCACGTTAGAGTATATACGTCATCCTTGATAAAAGCAGAATTAAAAATTTCGGGCTTTAATATTTTTGATGAACAATATCTATATGCATTTAAAAAATATTACAAACTAAAGAAGTTTATAGTTACGCGATTTATAAAGAACTATAGAAAGCCTAATAATATTATAATAGTCGCGAGAAAGCCATGAAGAAAGACGGATATGTACTATTCTTAACACCCAGCTTTTATCCCAATATAGGCGGGGTAGAAAAACATGTACTGCGAGTAAGTCAAGAATTGAATAAAAAAGG
>CAZZCX010000045.1:0-2654 GCA_964653195.1 uncultured Gammaproteobacteria bacterium | reverse complement strand
ACTATGGAGCATGCTAAGGGTTGGGTGAAGGCTGGACACAAAGTAACATGGCTTACATCTTCTTTTAAAAACTCGAAAAATAAAGAAATAATTGACGAAGTTGAGTTTGTAAGAAAGGGAAATTCTTATACTGTTTATTTTATTGCTCCTTTATTTTATTTAATCTCACGCCATAAATTCGATATAGTTATTGATGAAATTCATGGTATTCCTTTTTTCACTCCGCTTTATGCAAGAAAACCTAAAATTGCATTTTTACATGAGGTCGCAGGTGAGATCTGGCATTTTATGTTCCCATTTCCGTTAAATTATCTCGGCATTTTATCGGAGAGAATTTACCTTTGGTTGTATAAAAGTATGCCTTTTTGGGTAGATGCCGAATCTACGGTAGAAGAGTTAGTAAGCTACGGTATAAAAAGAGAAAATATAACAGCTATCCCTTGCCCAATAAATAACCCGGTTGTTTCAAAAGTGCCACAAAAGGAAAAAGTTCCTACTTTTATTTTTATCAGTAGACTTGTAAAAATGAAAGGAATTGAAAATGCTATGAAGGCATTTGCTCTTATTCTAAATGAGATGCCTCAAGCTGTCCTTTGGATTGTCGGTACTGGTGAGACACATTATGTGAACAAACTTAGAAAACTTGCAAAAGACTTATCAATTTATCGACAAATTATTTTTTATGGTCATGTCAGCAATGAAGAGAAGTTGGAACTCATGGGAAGATCACATTTGCTATTGCATGCCTCAGTTAAGGAAGGGTGGGGGCTTGTTGTTTTAGAGGCTGCCTCACAAGGTACTCCTTCTGTTGTATATAATGTCTCCGGTCTTCGTGATATTATCAATAAATATAAAACTGGAGTTATATTAGATAAAAATACCCCTGATCAATTAGCGAAGGAACTTATTAAACTGTATTCAGATAAAAGACAATATCTTGAATTACAATCTAATGGTTTAAAAAATGTAGGAAAACTAAAATGGAACGATAGTACTAAGCAAAGCATCGATTTATTAAATAAAACAATAAGATTCAAATAATTAAACATGCATAACGCCCAACCACTTGTTTCGATTATAATTCCAACAATAAATTCAGCACAATATCTCGGAGAATGTTTAAATTCAATAAAGCAACAGTCATACAAATCGATAGAAACGATAATCGTTGATGGTGGATCTGTAGATAATACAATTTCTCTTGCAAGAAAGTATAAATGTAAGATTTTACATTATAAACCGAAGGTTGCTAAAGGAGTTTTTGATGCTCCCCATAAGAGAAATTATGGAGTAGAAAAAGCAAATGGTGTATTTGTTTATTATGTAGATGCTGATATGGTATTGTCGAAAAGTATTATTGAAGAAGCTGTAGAGCTATGTACGACCAAATTCGATGCTGTAATTTTGCCTGAGGATTCGTTTGGCGAGGGTATATGGGCGAAGGCGAAGCAATTAGAAAGACGATGCTATTGGGGTGATGATAGCGTAGAAGCACCACGTTTTTTTAGAAAAGAAGTATGGAAAAAAGTAGGTGGTCTGGATGTCGCTATTGGCGGTGGTGGTGATGATTGGGATTTGTATCAAAAAATTCTTGATAAAGGATATACTGTAGGAAGAACAAAAAACGTTGTTTTGCATAATGAAGGAAAATTGCAATTAGGGAAGTTAGCAAAAAAACGTTTCATGTATGGTCGCGAAACAGTTAAGTATTTGGTGAAACGTCCAGCCATAGGAGCAAAAAGCTATTTTCCAATAAGAAAAGCATATATTCTACATTGGAAATTATTTTTAAGAAAACCATCAATTGCACTTGCTTTTTTATTTATGCGTACTATAGAGTATTTAGCAGGTTTTACAGGCATTTTATATTCATTGATAAAAAAATGACTAATTATTGGAAAAATAGAAGAGTTTGTGTCACTGGGGCAGCTGGATTTATTGGTTCGCATGTTGTTGATGCTTTGGTGGCAAATGGTGCAAGGGTTTCAGCCATCGTTTCTCCGGCAACAGATAAGAAAAAGATCAAGTTAAATTTGGGAAATCATTTAGACTTTTTGCAAATTAAAAAAGTCGACTTGCTGGACATTAAGCAGGTATCAAGAGCTCTCAAGAATCACGAAATTATTTATCACTTTGCTGCATTAGATGGCGGTAATGAATATAAAAGGAGCCATCCTGCTGAAATTTTTACAAAAAATACAATGATGACATTAAATATGCTTAATGCAGCGAGAATTGAATCAGTGAATAAGATTTTCTTAATGAGTAGTATAGAAGTTTATCCCCAATCCTTAAAAGGTATCATCGAGGAAACGAATACAGAGACTTCTACTTTACCATTTGAAGAAGGTTATTCATGGGCTAAAAGAACATCTGAAGTCGCAGCTATGCTTTATGCTTATGAATACGGAATGACTGTAATAATTGGTAGAGCAGGAAATATTTATGGACCCAGAGATTATGGTAAGAGCGATAAATCTAGAGTGATCCCAAATTTTATATTGAAAGCTTTATCAAATGAAGATATATATATTACTACTAGTAAAAATAGAAAAATACCTTTTTTATTTGTAGAAGATTTTGCAAAAATCGCTATACAATTAATTGCAAGACAAAAAAGTACTGAGATTTTCAATATAGTCTCTGATAGATAT
>CAZZCX010000044.1:1717-3255 GCA_964653195.1 uncultured Gammaproteobacteria bacterium | reverse complement strand
AGACTCAGACCATCCTTGGTGGTAAATTCGATAAAATTTGGTGAAACCATATAAAACTGAAAGTACTATAACACAGCTATTTAAATTATTAAATAGTTTTAGGGAATGAAGGATTTAAGAAGATTTAAAAGTTTTCCTAATAATTTCTTTGAACTACCGCCACCAATTTTGGGCATAGAAAGTCCGAAAGGTAAATCCTTCTTCTCGGTTGATGTGTTTTTCATACCATACATAACTAATCCAATTACACTGGCAAAAGCAGGACTCTGAATCTCATCGATAATTCCCTTTATATTTATAAGCATACCGATACGAACAGGCATTGCTAAAGTTCTTTTCGCTGCTTCTCGAAGCCCAACAGTTTGTGCTCCTCCACCTGTGACTACAATTCCCGCAGGTATCAACCCTACAAATCCACTTTTTTTAATCTCAATCCCTACCATCGTAAATATTTCGTTTAACCTAGGCCTAATAATACCGTCAACCAAAGTCTTATATGAAATCTTTTTCAGCTCTTCAGGTAAGTTTAGTTCTGTTAGATCTATTTCATCGCTGTTTTTGGTATCTTTCTTATCGGTTATATCCTCTGGTTTTATTAACTTCTTTGGATTATTTTGGGAGAGATATAATTTTATCTTCTCAGCGCTTTCAATAGAAATTCGAAGACCAATCGCAAGATCATTTGTTATATGGCGAGCACCAATTGCAAGTGTCGAGGAATACGAAACAGAGCCATCTGTATATATTGATATGTCCGTGGTTCCTGCACCTATATCCACGCACACAACTCCTAATTCTTTTTCGGTATCCGTTAATACAGCCATTGAACTAGCCAGACCACTAAAAACATAACTATCTACATCTATACCCACTTCTGAAAAAGCTTTATCAAGATTTCTAATCGATACACTATTGGCGGTTATGATATGAGTATCCACTTCAAGCCTAATCCCAGTCATCCCAATTGGATCTTTGATACCTTCCTGGCCATCAACTATATAATTACGAGGGAGAACATGAATTATATCGCGGGTAGAAGGTAAAGAAATAGCTTTTGCAGCATCAATCACACGCATCAGATCACTATCCGCAATTTCTCTTGAAGGATTTGAAACTGCCACCACACCACGGGAATTTTGACTTTCGATCTGTGATCCTCCAATTGATGCGACAATATGATTTGCGTTATGTCCGGCCATACGCTCTGCTGCTTCCAATGAAGAATTAATTGCAGTTACAGCATCTTCTATATCTACGATCTGACCTTTTTTAATTCCGGCAGAGCGAGTCTCAGATATACCCAAGACATTCACATACTCATCCACTTTTGCGATAACAGTTACAATCTTATAAGTACCTATATCGATACCTACAACAGTTTTTCCTTCAGTCATATTAACAACCAAATTATAACATCATTTAAGAGTAATTACAGGCTTTTCATATCGTAAATCCAGCCTCCGAATTAGCCTCCCTTCCATTGTAAGCCGATTATAGATAAATTGTAAAGAGGCTATTTGTGTAGATATATCTTTTGT
>CAZZCX010000044.1:0-1617 GCA_964653195.1 uncultured Gammaproteobacteria bacterium | reverse complement strand
AGGCATTTTTTTTTCATTTTTTGCACCACGAAATAGGACTGAACGATTTGTGTCAGAAATAGAAACCCTATCTTTATTTACTTTTTTTCGAAATAACCTCATAAATCACATTTGATAAATTAACAGCTGCATCTTTAATGACTAATGATTTTGAGAAGCTCGAATGTTCTTTATATTTATTTATTTGATCTAACATTGTTTCTATTTTTTTTATAAATATTTGTGATGTAAGATTATCTTGAGCCATATAATCCCCTATACCAACTTTTTTTATAAATTGTGCATTTTTAAGTTGTTCGTTTTTCTGACCACCTGGCAAAGGAATAAGAAAACATGTTTTACCGAAATACAATAATTCTGAAATTGTATTTATTCCTGAACGGGAGATGACAAGGGTAGCTTCGTTTATGACATCTCCAACTTCATTTGTTTCAATAAACTTTTTTAAAATTAAACGTTTCTTTAATTCTTCGGAAAAACTTTCTGCGTAACTTTTTATACGATTATAATCAGCGAACTCATTATTGTCGCCAGTCTGGAGAACAATATAATATTTATTTAATAGTACACTTAGACTTGACTCGACTATTTGATTTATATAATGCGCTCCCGAGCTCCCGCCTGTTATATAAAGCAAAGGTAATTTATTTTTAAAAATTCTTACTGAGGATAATTCCCACTCAGGAATTCTATCGGTTAAAGTAAACTTTCTAATAGGATTACCCGTCAGAATTGTTTTATTTTTTGGAAAATATTTATTAGATTGCTTCCATGAGATACAAATTCTTTTAGCAAACCGAGAAAGTATCTTATTGGCAAGTCCTGCCTCCAAAGTCTGCTCGTGTAATACAAGAGGAATTTGCAACAAATATGCACTAACTCCAACAGGCAAAGATAAATAACCACCAAATGTCATTACTACATCTGGTTTATTAATATATAAGATTTTAAATGCTTGAATAAAACCGATCAGAACTTTAAATAAAGAAATAAAGAAATATTTGCTTATTTTTCTTTGTAATCTGCCCGCTCTTAATTCAAAAAAAGGAATACCCTTTTTACGTATCGTATGGTACTCAAGGGAAATTGATGAATCACCTTCAAATGAGCTTTTCCTACCAATAAAAATTAAATCTACACTTTTAAGCTCATCTATCAATGCTATGGCGGGTGTTAAATGACCACCGACTATTGCTATCTTCATCTATGCCTTACTCCTTTCACAGATTGCTTGAATAAAGTTCCTTGCTTGGCAATATTTAATAATATCCCAATTGCAGTTAAATCTACTATCAATGCAGATCCTCCATAAGAAATAAAAGGCAATGGAATTCCAGTAAGAGGAATTAACGCTGTCATAGCTGCTAAATTTATGACAATCTGAATACCCAAGAATGAAATTATGGTACCTGCAAGCAACTTTCCAAAAGTATCTTTAGCTTTAGTGGATATAATAAGACCCCTCCAAAGCACTATAAAGAAAACAGAGATCAATATAGCAGATCCGATAAAACCAATTTCTTCAGCAATTATGGCGAAAATTGAATCAGTTACGTTTTCGGGAAGATACTCATATTTTTGCAGTGAATTGCCTAATCCTACACCAAATATACCGCC
>CAZZCX010000043.1:0-3320 GCA_964653195.1 uncultured Gammaproteobacteria bacterium | reverse complement strand
GAGTCGCATTTATGCGACGAATATAGATTCAAGAAGCAAGATTCAAGAAGAAAAAGATACCGCAAATATAACCGAAGTGGCATTAAATGCTGTGGGACTGGGTACTGAAGTGACACTAAATTCTGTCGGATTTAGAAATTCAAAAGGTGAATACGGGACAGCGATAGTCAATTCAACTCAAACTGATCAGGTAGCAGAAATAGAAATGAAAAATACAGGTATAAAGAAATTCGCAAGAGCGAAAGTATTCTATGCCAACGCAGGCAATGAAGCCAAATCTCCAGTATATGAAGGACTGGTGAAAGCAAATGGCGGAAAAGTGAAATTTAATTTCTACTTACCCGCAGAATCTGTAATAGGAATTAAATTTGAAGAAGAAAAGCAATGGTACGAGCTTTTCAACTGAAACAAATAAAAAAAATTATAAGTTATAAGTTAAGTTAAAAACAATTCACTTTTTTGCTTATTGCTTATATCTTATCTCGTTAGGCTCTTTTGATTTACCGTAAATTAGTGCTATAATCCGCCATTATGGCTAAAAAAGAAGGTCAAACTGTTAATATCTGCTGCGGATCTGTGGTCTGTGATCATAGAGGAAATAAGCACGTGGTATTGGATATAGATACAGGTGAGAATACTATCGGAACGATGCAGATATTTAAAAGAAAAAACGTCACTGAATTTGGATTATCAGGAGGTATGCCAATATCAGGTATCAGATCGTTAGAACGCAGATTCTATAAAAGAAAAGAGATGGAAGAAATTATGGGGCGAAACCAAGCATTTGCTTCTTTACCGGAGGGAAGATTAGCTCAATTTTTAAATGGATTCAAAGCTAAAGGCTCTAGACAAATTACTATTTATAGAAGATAATAGCTTATGATATTTGAGTTTTAAGTTGAGACAAAATACTGTATATTCATTCCCTTCTACGTATTTCTTTTCACTTATCAATCTTTACATCATTGACAATACTAAATGATGGTGATATAGTTTCGATATAGTTTGATACTAATTGATGAGCTAGATTCATGAAAAGAAAAATATACTTTTTTTTAATTACCTTTCTATTTCTTATTGTTTTCCCCAGTAATACTTTTGCCGCAAATTCTACAATCAAAGTTTTCATTTTCGAACCAAGTGATACAAACCCAGGCGGATTTGAACCGGAATATCAAGCTACAGTCACAGTTACTTGCAATGGTATAAATAGAAATGCTGTATTTCAGGGCGGATACACTCCTGAATATCACGCTGTATATACAGATGTAGAATGCCCACCATATAAGACAATTTCAGCTTTCGCTTCAAATCCGGAAGGAGAAACAGGCTCAGGCACCGGAACTATGCTTGAAAATGAGGGATTTATAAATTTCAATTTGGCAGGAAATATTTCAGTTCCCGAATTTGGTATGATACCAGGCTTTATCGCGGTAGCTGGTTCTACTTTAGGCTTTCTAAAACTCCGAAAAAATAAATAAGCTATAATTGCCTCATGAGTCGCTCTATAATTATTCGCTTTTCACTATTTCTTATTCTATTTTTGATGCTTTCATCATACTTCGGTCCAGGTATTGTAGGTAGTAAACTTCTATATCCTTTTTACTTTTTCATTTATGGAAATATAGGTAAAATACTCCTTTTCAGTTTTCTCAGCTTTCTGCTTCTTACAGGCAAAAAAATATTTACTCTTTCACCCCAACCAATTACTAAATCATCTTTTATATTCATGGGAATTGCACTGATACTGACACTTTCCTTTCCAATACTCAAAAACGAACTTCTCAAATATAATAATTTTTATGAAAATATTTTACTAAGTACTCTCTCTCATATAGTAGTTATATCTATACCAATATTTATCTTTATTTCCCTTTTCGGCATTGGATATATAAAACAAATATTTAATAAATTTAGAAATGAATTAATTAAATGTATCACAATAGGAATAGTATTATACTTTGCGATATTTGGCATTTGGGGGTTGTGGCCATTTTTTAGCGGTGTTGTGCTAAAGACAGTAAGTATGATCTTTGGTATCACACATGAAAACGTAGTGGTATTCCCTCCCCGGACACTATATGTAAAAAATTTCGCAGTGACTATTGATGAGGCATGCTCCGGTCTTGAATCACTTCTTCTATTCAGCGGATTAAGTTCACTCATATTGTATACAGATAGAAAAAAGATAAATAAATGGCGGTTTGCGATATTTTATATATTGGGAATGACAGGTACTTTTATAGTAAATATTATAAGAGTTTACGGAATTATATGGGCTGGACTTATATTCTCACCTGATATCGCGTCTACCTTGTTTCATACCTATCTCGGGATGGTCCTTTTTCTAGTATATTTTATCTTGATACTAAAAATTGGATATAAAAGAATTTTGAAAAAGTGAATATTTAATTAAATTATATACCTGTAAATTCAAATATTTTTGCTTACCTTTATATTTGACAGGTATAATATATTCTGATATAGTCCTCATACGTTTAGCTTGTAATAACGATAAATTCAATTATGAAAAAAATAATAACAGCACTCATATTTTTCTTCACACTATCACTTATCACTCCGCATCAACAAGCATTTGCAGCAAGCACTACTGTCACAGTTACGGTCTATGATTCAAACGGAGACCCTGTAAATAATGCAAATGTACTGATAACTTGCGAAGGAGATACAAATGAGGGTGTAAGCCAAAATGATAACAATTATCACCGTACATTTGGAAACAATAAATGTGATCCGGGCGAAAATGTAACCGTAAGTGTTGAGGGACCCAATGGGGAAACTGGTATTGGTCAAGGAGTCATGGGTCAGGATGAATTAAATTTGGTTATAAATTTGACCCCAAATGTATCAGTACCAGAATTCGGTATGCTACCCGGACTCATAGCTGCAATAGGATCTGCAGGAGCTTTCCTCAAATTCCGTAAAATAATTTAAACTTAAATCAATTATTTTTACTATAAGATGGTAAGCAGTTACCCGGAGATAAATAAACTCTGTTCGTTCTTTTAAATTGGCCTTAAATTAACTTTCACCAACTAATATTAATTCCGAGTATATATATTCAAACAGCTGGTTTTTAAGCAACACAATGGAGAGCCTGTTATAATGTACGCTCAAATGAAAAAGTATATTGAATTAATTAAAGGTGAGCTTATGCTTCCTTCTCTATCTTTGATGAAGAATGCCCAGTGGAGACACCCTATGCGGATGATTAAAGGTATCATCAGACATTTTCATCAGGACTCACTATATAGAAATAGCATATATCTGATGCTTAGTACTTTCATCATGGCCTTCTT
>CAZZCX010000042.1:0-3672 GCA_964653195.1 uncultured Gammaproteobacteria bacterium | reverse complement strand
TCCTAGTCTTCTATGTCCTCTTCTGGATGCGGGTCTTTGCCATCCCCTCACCTTTTTAAGCTTCTCTCGCAGCATGCGATGCCACACCTGCCATACCACCCGCTGCAGCACCTGCTATACCTGTTAAACCTATTCCTTTTACAGCCAAACCGACTGAGGCAGCAATAGCCGAACCGCCCATTGCTGCCGCAGCTACTGGGCTGAATAAGAGCATAAGTATCGATGCAAATGATAGCCCACCAATCGCCAACAATCCTCGCCTTTCTCTTAATAATTGAACAAGATGATCAGAACCTCGTACCACTCCCGCAGCTTGCATTGCTTCAATCTGTTTTTTCATGGCAGAATTATTCTCCATAGCTTTTACAATAGCCTCCCGTCCCCATTCTTCTGTAAAAATCTTTTCAGCTTCTGCCTCAGTTAATGTATTATGTGACATTCTCTTCATTAGTAATTTTTCAACTACTTCACGCCTAGCCGTCTTAATAGATTCACCGTTTTCATTTATTCTTGCATCAGCTTCATTTGCCGATAATGGTGTAGGACCTGACATGAGAATTTGACGGATAATTGCATCGGGGCCTTGAGTGACTAATAAAGAAAGATCTCTCTCTATTTGTGGACGGTTTAATTCAACGGTATTTCTACCGTTCCATGTCGTTCTGGCTCTATCCCAACGGTTAGCTATAACATCAAATACTCTTCGTTCCGCAGCATCGCTTGCCTGTTTTTTTTCTGTTTCCAATATATTCTCACGCGCTTGTTCAGCTTTCTCGATATCAGGTGCTAGAACAGCCTTAGCAGCATCAATATAAATCCTACCCAAACTATCCACGAAAGCTTGCTCTGTATGCGCTCTATTAATTGTAGCTGTATTTAAATCTGCACCTGCCAATGCTCTTTGACGCGCAGCATTATTTCGTTTTGTATCAATATCTGCAAGCTGAGGCTCCAGTGCATCAAACCTTTTTTGTGCCTCTTCTCTTTCTGATACCAATCTATTTCTTTCATTAATTTTATCTTGTCTTTTAACCACTTCCTTTCTTGTGCTTTCTAGTTTTCCTTTAATGAATCGTATTCTATTCATTTCATCATCTATCACTGCTTTCGGATCTTTTCTCCGCATAGCTTCTATTAATTGATGTAACCTTTCTACCTCTTGTTCATCTCTACTCATACTTTCTCTTAGGCTTTCAAATTCTGCTTCGACTGGTGATGCATTAATAGTATCAATTTTAATTTGCAAAGCACCCGGGGCTCCGGTAGTTAGATCTCTAAATTGACTTAAATCAGCAGCTGCTCTATTATACTGTCTCTTAATTGATTGAAATTGCGCGTTTAGTTCAGCATATTGCCTATCCGCTTCATCAAATTTTTGCCTTGCGGCTGAAACTTCATCGGCGACCTCGCTCTGAGTCACAGAAGTTAATAACTCACTAACCTTACCTACCATTCTCGGATCTTCTAATAAACCATTTAATATTCTGGTCCTATCAGCAGGATTAGTAATCCCATTTAATAATGCACGAGCTTCAGGCCAACTGCTTATAGATGTCATTACTAAATTGCGTAGGTGTGCCTGTTCAGCAGTTGGCAACCCATTTAATCCTTTTTCTATATAATTTATTGCTAAGTCAGCTCTACTTCTGGCAGTATCGTATCTATTACGTTCTTGCGGTGTTCTTCTTACCGTACCAGTTGCGGTATCTATCGCACCACTTCTGAAAATCGTGTCTTCAATTTTTTTATGAATAATAGAGCGATTTGGTCTTTCGGGAGCTTGGGCAAAACTTTCATGAATTGAATGCGGATGATCTTTCTGCATTCTGGTTCTTATATCTTCTGCTGCTCTACGTGGACCTGTAGTGCCCGGTGGAACTGAACCTTTTTCAAGTACTGCTGCTGCAATAGCCTGTTCCGATGATATAGATGGATGTGCCATTTTAATTAAGATTTGTAACTGACTTTGCCATGTTTATCGCTTCTTCTAAATGACCAGTTTGTGCTAAATTTGATACCTCGTTTGCGACTATTTTTTCAGATTCTTCTCTGACTTTTCCTTTTTCCACTTCAAAAAGACCTCTGAAAATAGGCCATTTATTTGATAGTTCCTGTAGAAAAATTATAAGTTGATCGATGTCTTGAATTTTATCAATTTGCTCAAGAACAAATTTGGAGATTGGTGGAATATCAGCTTCGGTCATTTCGTTTTTTTCCAGAGCTGTAGCTATAGCTTCCAATGTTTGGCGTTCGATTAGTTCTTTATGTTCAGCAGAAAAGATCATATACTTATTATATGATCAAATAAATAATGTAAGAAGTCAAGTATATTAAAAAAATTATTAATCGGTAAAAACATAACTCCCAATTTACTAAAAAGAAAAGTTATTTCTCTTCACTAAATTGGGAGAGTGTCTGTTCATTCAGACCACAGGTTAACTTGGACAGCATATCTGCTTCGTGAATCGGCCACGTTTAGGCCTATCACGCAGCAAAATGCCGCAAACCTGCCCGCTTTCGCGGACTCTCGCGGAACAACTCTAGGGATCTATCCACTCAGAGCCGTTCCAAAACCAACACCCGCCCTGCGGTGGGGGTTGTCCGGGAGGACAAACCGGCCCGGGAGCCGGTGTGCCCACGGGAACGGGGGTGGCCGTCGTCACGGTCACCCGGGGGACCGGAGTCCCCTGGACTACTATGGCCGTCGCCGTCGCGACAGGCGAGGGGGTCGCCGACGGGGTAGCCGTCGGCTCCGTCGTGGCCGTAACCACGACGGTGACCACCTCGCTGGTGGGAGACGGCGTCTCCGTCACAACCCACGGCGTGGCCGTGGGGGGGACGGGGGTGGCCGTCTGTACCACCACCCGGGTGGGCAATGCCTGGATCGCACCCAGGCAAGCCCGCTGGCCCATCAGGAGGGCGATCAGAATGATTGCCCCCAAGGTGGCCAAAACCGCAATTAATACGCCCTTGCCCATTTTTGCCCGCCTCCTAGCGGGCTAAAAAACTTAATCTACCCCGTGCCTTCCGGCCGGGGTGCCGGTAAAAAAAAGGCACTTGGCCAGGCGCCTGTCGGCCAAGTACCTTTTCCGAAAGGAATAAATCCCCCTCAAAAAAGGCACCTGGACCTTTAATATGCCTATGCCAAATACTCTAACCCCCGGAGTGATTTACATTCGAACCCCGGTACTTATCAATTTACTTTTACCGATTATTAATGTGCGAATTGGTAGATGGCAAAGAGCTAATAGCAAATAACTTGAAGCTACTTTACTAGCCTTAGCACTACCAAAAACTATCCTCCTACGCTCAGGTTCAACTCGAGGTTAATCACCCCGCAGCTGAATCTTCGCTTCGGCGGATTATGTAACTCTAAGCCAAACTTTTGGTTTGGCAAGATTTACATAAAAAAAACCGACCATGTGGTCGGTAAGAAGAGCTAGAAGATTGGTCCTTCGATATACTCAGGATCAAAGTTGTGGTATCCAGCTCTTCTTACCAACCCCCCGCCTCAGGCGGGGCCACATGTGTGAGCTAAATAAACACTATAGGTTATTAATACGAGGTACTATAGCACATACTACAGGACGTGTCAAGTTATACTATGGGGCTACTTAGGAGACTGACTTGAGTTACCTTTGCTTTCAAAATCTGCTACAAATTTCTCTAATT
>CAZZCX010000041.1:0-4043 GCA_964653195.1 uncultured Gammaproteobacteria bacterium | reverse complement strand
AGGATTATAAAGCTCTATCCATTCATGGTTTTTATTATTCTTTTTAATTTTATTACACGCTGCTTTATTCACGTTCCCTAATGTGGTAAGTGAGGTATTATTTGTTATATTTCCTGTTTGCAAATTAGTATTACCTCCTGTATTTCCGTTAACTGAATTATTTCCGGTATTTTGGTTTAAGTTTACATTGTTATTTACATCAAGATTATTTACTTGGTGAATTGTACAATTATTTTCAATATCTACGAAGATACTGTTTGTGGAGCCAGCACCATTTCCGATGATGCTGAGGTTTAATCCTCCTACTGTTAGTCCACGGTCAGCAGGTGAATCAAATCCATGTGCGCTATCTACTCCGTAAAAAACTTCATTAATGACGATATCATCGCTCATAAAGTTCTCAAATATCAGATCGAAAATTACGGATTTGTTCTGAAATTCGTTTCCTGCATGGATTGGAAAGGTCACATGAAAGTTATAAGTTTTATCTCCATCAGGATTAATGGTGTTTAGAAAAAGCCAATCAATATCATTGCTTTCAATAAAAAATTCAGAAAGGGTTTTGGGGCCAGTAGGACTACCTGTACCATAAATTGGAGTTAGTCCTTCTTTTATAACGAGATCAAGGATAGTTTCGAGTAATGGATCTGTTCCTACTCCTCCAGTTCTCACCCCCTTAACTCGAATCATTCGTATCAAATCGCCGTTATTTTTTATATCAATGTCGCGATCTTCTTCATCACCTGGAAGCATGTTTTCAACTACGAATATCGGATCACCCTGAGGCACGTGAAAATTAATAACAAGATCCCCCACAGCCTTCACTGTCGAAGGCTTGAACAGGTCAGGGAAGATAAACCTTGCAGCAACTACGATAATAAGTAGCGAAACTATAATTCTAATTATTCTTTTTCTCATAAACAATTCATTTTTATGGCATTTCAGAAGGATCACTACTTTTTTGTGGTTGCGATAAAGTTCTGAGAATAAAATCTGTATTATTATCATTTTCATCAAAGCCATTACCCTTAAACTCATCTATGCCTCCTGAAGACATTGTTACTAATGTTGAAGTCGATAACGCTTTTCTTTCTAGGCTTTGATTTTCTTGTGGGTTGATAGCGTATTCAGTACCCTCTTTAAGAGTCGATGCGCCAGGATCCCAGCTTAAGGCGTCAATTACTGTTCCTGTATCAAGTGCTCCTTGACGAATTGCGATACTATTACTTGCCCCAAGAGTAGCTGACGAAAATACATCTGCTCCAATTGTAGTTGCATAAGTATTAGGATTATTCCCGCCAGATTGATGTCCCCATAAGAAGTATCCATATGCAGGAATACTGTGCAATGTTGTGAATGTAAATATATTATCGTCACTTCCTGATCCTCCAGTTCTTTTTACTAATCTAAAACCATTTAAGCTTATAGTTGATGATGTAGGATTATATAGTTCTATGAAATCATTAACATTGTCTGCGCCATTACCTCCATCGATTTGCACCTCACTTATGACCACATGATTAATTTCTTGTGTATCACCAACGGTAGGGATAATACCAGTAGGAGTCGGTTGGGTAGATGTTGGGAAAACCGCTGCTGCCTGGAGGACATTTCCTGAAGATGTTTCAGTATCTTTTAGAAAAGCTAATGTGGTAGGTATTATAAGTCCCAGCGCAATTACAGGAATTAGAACCTTCAATGCTCTACCGCCTTTCGTAAGAAAATATGAAGACTGTGTATTTTCTATGACCATTTCTTTTTCAGGTCTATTTTTATTTAGTTCTTTAAAGATATTTAGTGATTCCATAAATATAACTATTAATGATGGAAGGATAATAAATAGTGGAAAGCCGTATTTCGATTTCGCGAATGCTAAGACTTTTCCAGCCTGAGGTATGGTAAGATAGCTTTTACCGATTATATTTTTTTCGTCTACCTGCCAATTATCTATCTCTTCATTCGCATCTCCTTTCGTTTTATAAAAAACAGTACCATTAAATATTTCATAACTTGTTACTCGGTGAGTGATGATAGTATTTGAATTCTCATCTGATCGAAACGCGATAATATCTCCCTTCTTGTATTTCGGAGAAGCTGATATCGGGGATATGAGTGATTCAAGTGGTCTTATGACGATGATCGATCCTACATCAATTGTAGGAAACATAGAACCTGATCTGACGATAAGGGTTTGGTTGCCGAAAATTGGAAGCGCAATAATTGCAACTCCTATGCCTATTACTATTAAGATTACTGAGATAATGACTTTAATAGTATCTATTAATCTTTTCATAAATTTAATTATTAAATGAAAATTTATCTTTAAGGGCGGAGACTTTAGCCATCGATCCAGAGGATCTCTGGTCCGAAGGTCATTCCCTCCGCCCTACGGGTCAATGACTACTTTACTCATTGACCCCTTCCTATCTGAATTTGTTTTCAGATTTTTAAAACCTAAAACGAACTACTATGGAGCTGGTGTAACTGTTGGTGTTGGCCAAACAGGAGCCCAACTACTACATGCGAACTGAGCATTATTTCTTGCCTGTACTGCAAAGAATTGCAGATCACCAACTACCGTATCTGTTTGAGCAGCGTTATTTACCAAGGTACCATTGCAAGTAAATCCTGTATTTGTTAATGGACTATTTGCGCCTTGTACAACTGGAGCTTGCGCAAGATCTCCAAAGCACCAAATCTTCCCTATAAAGAAAGTTGAATCTCCAGGTATAGGGCCGTCACCGGGAACTATTGACCCAGTTGAATCAGCTAACGCTATTTGACCAGCCGTACCTAATCCACTTAATGGACCTTGAAGGAAGATTGTTTCATCTTGCTCAAAAACATTATCTCCATCATCACTCCAGAATGCGAACTCAACTTCACTATCAAGTTCTCCATTTGTTGCAGGAGCAACGCATGTGGGATCATCTGCTAATTCTGGTTCGGTACATGAATTATCTTGATCTGTAGTAAGTCTTGCGGCTGCACAAACCCATGCGTCATTACTTCCTACATGAACCGAGATAGTGTCTTCGCCGTAATCACCTGGTTTTAAATCTGTAAAATTGAAAAACTTTTCTACAGTTAAATCCTTTTGAGTCCAGGTATTTGCTGGATTAGCAACTAATACACCAGTAGGGCTTGGGTGATTTGGAATGTTGAAATCAAGCGCATAGCTTGTATTGTCAATTTGTAGATCGATGTCACCTGCGACGAATGTATTATCATTCGATGTTTCAGTGTCACTGAAAAATGCGAAAGTACCACCGACTACCAGTGCGAGAGCTGCCAGAATTGTCGCACCAGAAAGTAAGATCCTTGTATTTAAAATATTTGTAAATTTTGTCATTTTTATTCACCCCCCTCCGTTAGAATTTGTTTACGAATTTGTGAGTAATTACAAATTCTTACGTCCGCCAAAATTCGCTCTTCAAGTCGTGTACGAATAGTACTGAAAAGACTTGAAGTAAGAATAGGTGGATCAAGCTTTTTTCATTTTTAACTAATTAATATTATTCAGTTTATTATTTGTTGTTTGCAGTATGTTTTAAGTGCATCGAGATCGTACCCGTCTGCGTCGCTTGGAAACCCAATATCTGCCATATTGCTTACATCAGTTAGTCGTACGAATTGGGCTGAAGGTAATATACCTAGTTCGATATCTTCATCTCGAATTGCAGATGCTGCAAGAACAGTCCACGGACCGGTAGAAGTCGGGCCTGCTTCCACTTTTAATATTTCATCGGGATATGATCCTCCAGTTACTTCAAATACTTGCAAATCAGGTCCTGATGGATTTGGGAAGAAAGGTTGTGAGAAACCATATACTATACTAGCTGTATTTCCTGAGAGTGGAAATCCAAGGCTGAAGAATGATCCTACAGGAAAACCAGCATCTGTTGATGCGCCTGAAGTCTCAGGAGCGCCATATGCAGCTGAAGAAATACTTCTATCAGCAAGTACTGCTGATCCGTCTTTTCGAAGCCCTTGTACATTATCAAATGAACTACTTGAGAATTGGACAACATTTGCTTCGCATG
>CAZZCX010000040.1:0-4083 GCA_964653195.1 uncultured Gammaproteobacteria bacterium | reverse complement strand
TATATTTCTTATTCTTTTTCTATTTTCTCAATTTATTTCAACTTTCATATCCCTTGATAGCCATGTTTCTTTTTGGGGTTATTATTCAAGATTTAATGGAGGTCTGCTTTCTACTATGTGCTATGTCTTTCTTTACTTTGCCTTATTAAATCATTTCAGCAAAAATGATGTCATCACACTTATCAAGATCATGCTCATAACAGGTTTTATAGTTGCTGCTTGGGGAATACCCTCCCATTTTGGATATGATCCTACCTGTTTTGTTTTTCGCCGTGAATTAAATGTAGCTTGCTGGACTGATGCATTTAAACCGACAATCCGTATTTTCTCAACGTTAGGTCAACCTGCATGGATGGCAGCCTATCTCGCAACTTTAATACCGCTTTCTATGTCAATGTTTTTTGCATCTGTCCTAGTTATAAATTCAAAAAAAGAAAAGAATCATATTTCAAGTAGCAAGTATCAAGTATTCAAAAGTAATTATTTACTTTCTGCTTACTACTTTCTGCTTACTACCTTGCTCTACCTTGCCCTACTGTATACAAATACCCGCGCAGGATTCATCGGTTTCTGGGTTACAAATATTATTTTTTGGCTATTAATATTTATCAGAAAGTATTTTTCGCTAAAAAGATTTGTTAGCTTGTTCTTTATTCTCAATTCTCTATTCTTAATACTTAACTTCTTAAATGGTACTCCTATTGAACAAATCAATAAATTTACGCTAAGTTACATATTTACTTCACGATCCATTGACAATGCTGAATTATCAACGACACAACAAATTCAAAGCAAAGAAGTAAATATAACTAACTCTGCAGATATTCGAAAAATTGTTTGGAGAGGTGCTATTGATGCCTGGAAGGCTTATCCGATTTTCGGCTCGGGTGTAGAAACTTTTGCTTTTGCTTATTATAAATACAGACCTATCGAACACAACTTAACTTCTGAATGGGATTATTTATATAACAAAGCACATAATGAATATTTAAATTATCTAACTACGACAGGAATCCTTGGGTTAGGAAGCTACTTAATATTTATTGGTGTTTTTATATTTCAAGTCATAAAGTTTCAAAAACACAAATGGACTAAGTCTCAAAAAAGTGACAATGCCATAGCTCAAAATAATGATATAAAAGAGAAGCACCCCACTATCAATTACGAAATCGTAAATACTCAACTACTTTCATTAGGTTTATTTGCAGGTTGGATTTCAATTTTAATAACCAATTTCTTTGGTTTTTCAGTCGTAATTATGAATCTGTTTCTCTTCATAATCCCTGCATTTGTTTTCATACTCGCTGATTCCGATAATAACTTTATTGTATTACCGCGTCTATCCGAAACTGAAAATCAAACCCATATTTCCGTTTCTAGATATCTAGTAATAATCTCAATTTTAATTACTTCTTTCTATGTACTTCTCGTACTTTTTCGCTTCTGGCACGCTGATACTTCTTATAGTCTTGGTCTAAATTTATCACGCAATAACTACCCGCAAGAAGCCTATGCATCATTGAATGAAGCAGTTTCAATTAGACCAAATGAGCCAGTATTTAAAGACGAACTAAGTATAACTACGCTACAACTTTCTCTCATATTGTTTCAGCAGAACGAAGCGACACTTGGTGCACAATTAGCTAAACAGGCTGTGGATTTAAATAATGAAGTTTTAAAATCACATCCCAATTACCTCCCCTTTTGGAAAACCCGAGTAAGAATGTTTTATGCGCTGTCCGAGCTTGACCCAACATATACAAATATTGCTCTTGAGGCAGCTGAGAAATCAGCATCATTAGCTCCTACAGATGCTAAGATCTGGTACAACCTTGGTGTTCTATATGGTCAAGTAGGCTATGAAAGAAAAGGAGAAGAAATTTTATTAAAAACGATTGAGATGAAAAACGACTACCAGGATGCTTATTTAGCACTTGGTCTTTTATATCATCAAATGGCTACAAATGAAAAAGGAGAAATAACAGATAAAAATTTTCAAACTAAGGCTGAAGGAATTATAAACAATTTGCTTAAGAAATATCCCGATAATCAACAAGCGAAAAAGACTATAACAGATTGGAAAACAAAAGAAGCAAATTAATTAAATGTATCGTAGACTATTAAATATATGACTCCTGATTTAAAAAATGTTTTGGTTTTTATTAGCTTACTAGCTACTGGCGTTTTGCTTGAAGACGTTTTAGTTAAATTTTATATATTACTTACAAATAAAAGTTTACGCAATGTTCATTTTTCCTTAGGTAGATATGCATTCCTCATGCTTAGCCCTCTGTTAACTATATTATTGTTTTCCATAAAACAAAATATAAATTTAACTACGATATTTATAAGTTTTTCTTTAGCAGGTACCACCCTGGAATGGCTCGTCGGATATTCATATCATCAAATTGTTGGTCAAAGATTATGGACATATCATAGGTATTCACTTAAAGGCTATACTAGTTTGCTTTCGATCCCACTATGGGGATTAGGCGGAGTCCTCTTTTGGCTTATGGCAAAAGCATTTGTTTAAACTCATGCTATAATAGCTTCATGTTAAAAATAATCCGGGCACCTCACAAAGTATTATCGGATAAATCACAAAAAATCGGAAAAATAAATTCAAAAATAAAAAAGTTAATAAAAGAAATGGTAGAGACTTTAGAGAATACCCGTGATCCTGAAGGAGTAGGATTGGCAGCGCCACAAGTCGGTGAATCTCTGAAACTATTTATTATAAAAGAATCATCCACCTCTCCACTATATGTTTTCATCAATCCTGAGATTGTGTCAATAAGTGATGAAAAATTTCCTATAACAGACGGAAAAAAAACTAAAGTAAAAAAAGATGTAAAGCTTGAAGGTTGTTTATCCTTAAAAGATATATGGGGTGTTGTACATAGAGCTGCAAAAGTCACTCTTTCTTTTGAAAATGAAAAAGGCCTCAGGTCTACAAAAACATTTGAGGGATTTTTGGCAACTATAATCCAGCATGAATGTGATCATTTAGATGGAGTATTGTTTCCAAAACGAGTTTTAGAACAAAATGAAAAGTTATATAAAGCAAAGACAGATCAAAAAGGAGAAATGGTATTTGAAGAACTCGACCTCTGAGGGAAGCTATAAGTCCTAAGTTATAAGTTATAAGTTTATTATGCAAACAATTTTTTACGGAAATTCCAAATATGTAATCCCTATCATCGAAGTATTAGATCTTTTACTAATTGTCACAACAGAAAGAAGCCTCACAGATCCGGTTATTGATTACGCCATTAAAAATCAAATTCCCTACATATCAGTATCAACTTTGTCAAATAAAAGTACTCTTGATAAAATAAGTACATATAAAACCGATGTAGCTGTATTGGCAGACTTCGGACTTATTGTTCCTGAGACTATCCTAAACCTATATCCAAAAGGGATAATAAATATCCACCCGTCTCTACTTCCGAAATATAGAGGCCCTACTCCAGTTCAAACTTCATTACTAAACGGAGATTACGAAAGCGGTGTCACTTTAATAAAACTTGACGATCAAGTTGATCATGGTCCAATAGTCACTCAAGAAAAATACAAATTTACTCAAAGCGACACAAGCGAAGAAGGTTATTTAAAACTCTTCTCAATAGGTGCAAAATTATTAAAAAGAGATCTTGAAAGATATGTAACTGGAGAAATAAAACTCAGGCATCAAGACCATCCTTCCGCGACATATACTGAAAGACTTAATAGAAAAAACGGCTATTTTGATATCTCAAATCCGCCTTCAGCAGAAAAGCTTGATCGCATGATCCATGCTTATTACCCATGGCCAGGAGCTTGGAGTAAAATACAAAAGGCCCTGCCTCGCCGGCAGACAGAAGATGGCCCTGCCTCGCTAGCAGACAGGAAATGGCAAATAGTTAAATTCCTTCCTGAGGGAAAAATACAAATGGAGGGTAAAAAACCGATGAGTTTAAAGGATTTTTATAATGGCTACCCGGAGCTTAAAACTACAATACAGAAAATACTTAAAAGTTAATAGTTAATAGTTAATAGTTAATAGTTAATAGTTAATACTTAATACTTAATACTTAATACTTA
>CAZZCX010000039.1:0-4639 GCA_964653195.1 uncultured Gammaproteobacteria bacterium | reverse complement strand
CCCTCTATCCATGCATCAATTATGTAACTAAGAATAAGTTTTATGCTTCCGGATGCATCATCATTTGCAGGAATTACATAATCTACAGGATCAGGATCTGCATTTGTATCCACAATTCCTATTACTTTTACACCCATATTTTGTGCTTCTCTTACAGCAAGTGATTCAGTATGCGTATCGATGACAAATATAGCATCCGGAATTTTCAGCATATCTTTCGCGCCACCATAATATCTCTCAAGCTTCTGGCGTTCTTTCTCCCATAGAGAAATCTCTTTTTTTGTATACTTCATCTTCTCAAATTCGTTTTTTAGTTTCTCGGTGATATCCTTAAGCTTTTTATAATTTTTCGTTACCTCTGCGAAATTACTAAATGTTCCACCTATCCAACGCGCAGTGACTGTATAAATACCTGATACACCTTCTTTAGTAGCTCTCTCATATTCTTCGCGAACCAATCCTTCTGCTTGTCTTTTGGTACCAAGCACAACCAGAGTACTTTCTGGATTTTGTGCGATTTGTTTTATAAAAGCAGCAGCATTCTCAAGACCTTCTTTCGTTTTCTCCAGATCTATAATATGAATATTATCCCGTGCTTCAAATACAAAATCAGCGGATTTGGGGTTTTGTCGAGTCACCTGATGTCCAAAATGGCAACCAGCTTCAAGTAGTTCTTCAAGTGTTATACTTCTCATAAATTTGTCCTTCTTCGGCTCGCCGAAGCATTAAGCGACGGCGGCTCCCTCCATCTGACTTACTGAACAATCAGGACAATTAATCAGATGTGTGTGATAACGGAGATTATACTATAAATAGTAATCAGCCTGCAAGAACGAAATTATTATTATCGAGTTTACGAGTTAATATTTAATTTGAGGCTATAAGTTATACTTTAACCCGTTAATAAACAACCCGTTAATAATCTAATATTTAACTAAGGTAGCGGGAATCGACTGCAGAGTTTCTTTACATCTTTTGCTATAGCTTCCAGTTTTTTATTATTCTCAATATGCTCTCTGAACTTTTTAAGCATCTTTGATCTAAGTTCTTTATCATCAGATGGCAACTGCATTCCGGACACTTCTTTCAAAGCTTCATCCATCCAGACTGCAATTTTCTTCATTTCTTTCTCCTTCATCCCTCGTGTAGTTATCGCGGGCGTTCCAAGTCTTATGCCTGATGCGAAAAGAGGTGGCATGGTATCGAAAGGAACACCGTTATAGTTAATTACAATCCCTGCCTTCTCCAAAGCAATTGCTGCAACTCGACCATTCACTCTCTTAGATCGCAGATCAATAAGGATCAGATGATTATCTGTACCACCACTTACCAGATCAAAATCCAGCGCTAGAAGTTCGCTTGCTAAAGCTTTGCTGTTTTTTACGATTTGCTCTGCATATTTTCTGAATCTTGCACTTTGTGCTTCTTTCAACGCTACAGCAATTGCTGCAGTCTGATTATCATGTGGTCCTCCCTGAAGTCCGGGTATAATGGCGCTGTCTATTTTCTTTCCCAAATCAGGATCTTTCTTCAAGCCTTTCTGAGTTACCATAATCAAAGCACCTCTAGGTCCCCTAAGAGTTTTGTGTGTTGTAGTAGTTACTATATGTACATAAGGAACCGGACTGGGATGTACACCAGTTATTACTAGCCCTGCGATATGTGAGATATCTGCAAGTAAATAAGCATTTACGCTATCTGCTATATCGGCAAAACGCTTGAAATCGATAATTCGAGGATATGCCGTAAAACCGCAGACAATTATCTTCGGACGTTCCTTTTCAGCCATTTTTTGAATAGCTTCATAATCTAGAGTCTTGTCCTTTCCCAATGTATATGAGACTGAATTGAAAAATCTACTTGAAAAAGTATTTGGTGCACCATGCGTAAGATGACCCCCAAAAGATAAAGATAAACCCATTATTTTTTCATTTGGGGAAAGAGTAGCCATGTATACGGCTGCATTCGCAGGTGAACCTGAAAGTGCCTGTACGTTCACAAATGGAACATCAAACAGCTTCTTCGCTCTCTCCTGTGCGAGAATTTCGACCTCATCAACTACTGCATTTCCCTGGTAATATCTTTTCTTAGGGTATCCTTCGGAATACTTGTTATTCAAAACTGTGCCTAAAGCCTCTAAAACAGACGAAGATGCATAGTTCTCAGATGGTATCATTTCGAGAACTTCAGCTTGTCTTTTCTCCTCAGCCTTAATATACCCATAAATCTCAGGATCAAATTTCTTTAGATTTTTCATAAGACGTACGATAACAGATGTGCTTTATATTTTCAATAGTATTATGCATTCATAGCCTTAAAAAGATAAAATGCAGAGATTGAAGAACTGTCTATTACATCTCCGCTTGTTATTTTAGCCTCAAATTCTTTGAATGTAATTCGATGAACTTCCAAAAATTCTGTTGATTCATGTCTTACATTGCCATGAGTCAACCCATTCGCGCTATATACAAAACACTGCTGATTACTATAACCCGCATTGATGAAAAAACTGCCAAGCAGCTTTACATTTTGAGCTCGTAAACCAGTTTCTTCTGCTAATTCATTTTCAGCTGATTTTTTCGGGTTTTTTAAGTCAGCACCGCCTCCCGGAAACTCCCAAGAGATTCTATTTGCTGCAAATCTAAACTGTTTTATAACGAAGGTATGCTCGCCATCGACCGGTATCACTATACATGCAGGAGCTTTATTAACGCAATAATAAGGTAGGATTTTACCATTTGGTCTTTCGACTTGATATTCATAAAAATCCATAAATGGACTTTTGTATACAATTTTAGACCCAAGCGATTTCCATTTTCTCATAAGTGAATATTAACTTAAATTGGCTTATATGAAGAATATAACTGATTAAATATAGACTAACTTATTTCCTGAACATTGTGTGCTTTGCTTTCTCTGAATGCTGCCGGGCTTATTTTAATAAAAGTCGCATTATGCCAAAGCTCTGTTATAGTTTTTGCATTTGAATAACTCATCCCCGAACGAAGCGCACCTGCAAGCTGTTGAATTACATCCTTTGCTGCACCTTTATAAGGAACGAAAGTTTCAACTCCTTCTGCTACTACCTCTTCCAACTCCTTATCTAATTCCTGATCTCCAAAATCTTTTACAGCTTTCTCAGATAATCCTTGTGTTCTTCTCGCTGCTACAGCAGAAAAAGAGGCAGCACCCCTATGAACCTTATATTTTTTATTGTTTCGAAGTATCAAGCTCCCTGGACTCTCATCAGTTCCGGCCAACCATCCAGTCAACATCACAGTACTTGCACCTGCTGCTAAAGCTTTTGTCATATCACCCGGATAATTCGTTCCGCCATCTGCTATGACAGGCACTTTATATTTCTGGCCTACAACACTACACTGCATAACGGCAGTGAGTTGTGGTACGCCTGCACCTGCTACCATTCTTGTTATACATATTCCTCCTGGTCCTATGCCTACTTTCAATGCATCACACCCGGCATTTATAAGAGCACGCGCTGCATCTGCTGTCGCAATATTACCGCCAATTAAATCAACTTTTGGGAATTTATTTCTTAGCTTCCTAATTGCTGCGAGTCCATGATTAGAGTAAACATGTGCTATATCAACGACAAGCACATCGACACCGGCTTTCACCAACTCTTCGGCTCTCTCCATAAAATCACCCACAACCCCTACAGCTGCACCCACTCTTAGTCTTCCATGCGAATCAATTGTGGCGCTCGGAAATCTATCTTTATTCAAAACAGTTCGAGAAGTAATAAGTCCTTTTAAAGTCCCATCTTTTCCTAATAATGGCAATTTTTCAATTTTATTTTTCTTAAATAACTTTCGTGCTTGATCTATAGATATACCAGGTGACGCGGTGATCAATTTTTCCTTTGGTGTCATTATTTCAGATATCTTTAACGTATCATCATCTTCAAACCACATATCTCGTTTTGTAACTATACCAAGTATTCTTTTCTCCTCATCAGTAACAACCAAACTGGTTATCTGATGCTCTTTCATAAGTGTGCGAGCTTCGCCCCGATTCTGATTAGGACCTATCACAAATGGTGAACCTAATATAAATCCTTCAGAACGCTTGACTCTGGCTACTTTTGAACATTGTCTTTCAATACTCATAAATCGGTGAACTATACCGATGCCACCAAGTTTTGCCATAATTATCGCCATAGTAGCGCCTGTTACAGTGTCAACATTAGAAGAAATAAATGGAAGAGTAAGTGAGATATTTTTAGTTAACTTAGTCCTAAGATCCACATCTGATCTTGATTTGATTGATGATTTCTGAGGTACCAACAAGACATCATCATAAGCTAAACCCTCATCTTTTAAAAATTTCATATAAATATATTCGAATTCCGCTCAGGTCCTACAGAAATTATACTTATAGGTACTTGTAATTCTTTTTCGATAAATTCTAAGTAGACTTTCATTTCTTTTGGCAAATCTTTGTATTTTCGTATCTGTGTTATATCTTTCTGCCACCCTTTAAATATCTTATATACAGGTTTACATTTATAATAATCATGAGTATTTTGCGGAAATTCTTTTATAATAACTTTCCCTACTCTATACCCAACACATACTGGTATTTCTGCAAATGTAGATAAAACATCAATCTTTGTAAT
>CAZZCX010000038.1:0-6073 GCA_964653195.1 uncultured Gammaproteobacteria bacterium | reverse complement strand
ATTTTGATACAATAAGCACATATGAAGGTAAGGAAAGATACTCAGTGGGACAATCTACATAAGAATTATTATTCAAAACAGGATTGGATCAATAAACCAAATATTTTCGCAGAGGAAGTTTTAGAGTATTTTCCGGAAAAAGGGTATATCCTTTGTTTAGGTGATGGTCAAGGCCAAGACGCTAGATTTTTTGCAACAAAAGGATACAAAGTTTTAACTACAGATAAATCTACAGAGGCGCTTAAGGTAAGTTCCCAAAAAATTTTAGAGCAGAATTTAAAAAACATTACAGCTGAAAAATTAGATTTAACTTTAGATCTCCCATTCGAAAAAGGAGTTTTTGATGTAGTGTATGCTCATTTATCTTTACATTATTTTTCAGAAGAGAAAACAAAACAAATATTTAAAGAGATACAACGGGTATTGATTCCTGGTGGAATTTTAGCTGTATTCGTAAATTCGGTGAATGATCCTGAATTTAATAGCGGAAAGAGGATAGAGCAAGAGTATTTTGAAATTGAAGGTATGAAGAAAAGATTTTTCTCAAAATATTCGATGGATTATTTTACGAAAGATTTTCAAGTAATTTTATTAGATGATAAAGGAAGAACGTATAAGGATGATGCGAAGGGAATACATAATTTAGTTAGGTTCGTAGGTCGAAATTATCCTAGAAGTGCAGATGATAGTACCACTTAGACCTAAGTTTCTAAGTTTTCATTAGGAAACAATTATATAAATACCCACATCATGTGAAAGTAAATCAGGAGTATTAAAAAGTAATTTTTAGTATTCAGTTAGATGTCTATATCGATTTGCTTTACTTGACTTTGATTTCAAATATATCTCGAGTTTGGTTGCTTGGGTTCTAGTGAAATATTTTTCTTTTTTTTGTGAACAGTGATTCTTTGTCTAAAATCACTTGTAGAACTTGTTTAAATTTCATTTTGAGTGCTTAAGTAGGTAAACGTAGTATAACTTCATGGTCTAGATGGACATTTAAATTCACGTTGTCGAGTTCAAGACTGCACCCGACTGCATCCTAATTCTTACCTTACTCCTAGCGGAGCAAGGTAAGAATTGTGCAATGAAGGAATACCTGGACAAAGTTGGAACTTATTTATCTTCATCTATGATATCAGTTTTATCTTCATCATAGAGAAAATCAATAGTATATGTCTTTGTTTTATTATCATCAGGATTGTAATGGAATTTATGCCTGAATTCTGCTTTTATCTGAGGTAACGTTGCTCTTCCTAATGTAGTAGTAAAAAAGCTCAGGTTACGATCGTTGTTTGAGCCAGTAATATATCTATACCCCATTTTTTTAGCGATAGTGCGGAGGTTTGCGTAAAAGGATTTACCTACACCTTTTCCATGAAGCTCGTCTCTATCATTGTATTCGCTGACATTCAACACATCTGGTTCATATTCACCGATCAAAGCTATATCGTTAGTTATATAATCATATGCAGTAAGTTCTCCTTCCAAAAGTAATTTGTAAAAGTGTACATGTTGTTCGTCAATCTCTTCAGGCGTTGGTGGTGTATGAAATCTATAATTTTTACCTTCTTGTTCAGCTTTTTCTTTCTCAGCTTCTTGTTTTATTCTTATTGATTCTATCCATCTTGACAAACTTTCCGGATTAGAAGCTGGTATTGCCTTGCGCTCAAACATTACTGCTTGAAGAATAGACTCACTTGAGATAGTAGGGATAATTGAAACTCGTTTGGGATCATCTGCGATTTCATAAAGACGACGGGGAATTAACACCTGAAGTGCTTCAGGAGACAAGTCCATTCGTTGTCTATGGGTAGGATCACTAATCCATTGTTCAAATGCTGCTTGGTTTCTTGCGAGCATTTGATCGATTATTGCTTCTCTTTCTGTATTAGTGTTATTCTCTGAAATTACTCCATTACCTGGTTCCATAATAAAGTAATTTAATTATAACCTTGAATTTTGATTTTTTGCATTAGTTTGAGCATATACTTTTTCAGCTAAGAGTTGCGTCTATTTGACATAATAAAAATTTTAGTTTCTTAACCCTCATGGGTGATTTTTGGGTGTCATCCATATGGATGCAAGTTATTCCCCTGAGATTTTACATAGGTATTAATGGTTTTTATCTAACGAGTTAAAATACGTTCTTAACATTAATTTTAAAGTCCGTTTTCCCGGATTCGTTTTAAAATAATCTTCTCTTCGGACTGCGTCTTTCTCCATGAGATATGATTCATAGAATATGAGTTTTAGCGGTCGTCTTCTTCGTAGAAAATACTTTGCCGTCACAATGTTCTTTGAAGCGTCTTTTTAAATTATTACTACAGCCGATATACAGATCGTTATCTTTGAGGGAGTGGAGGATATATGTATAGAACATATAGTTAGGTGGCACGCCGATAAAGTACGCGCTTCGCTTGACTTTATGGCCTGCTATGAAGTAAAGCGCTTGCGCGCATACTTCATAGCAGGGCTGCCCGGATTCGAACTGGGAAAAGCGGTTTTGGAGACCGCTGTGATACCATTTCACCACAGCCCCATATTAGTAAATGGCTTATGGCATATGGCTAATGGTTAGGCACAAAAAAAGCGTATGCAATAAGCTATGCTTATTCTACCATACGCAATTAACTATTCGCCATTAACTATTTTAGTTTCTCGTTTTCTTTGTGATCCTGCACCTTACGACAGATTTTGCAAAATTTTTTCAGAACGAGTTTCTCAGGAGTTTCCATCTTGTTTTTTTGCGAGATGTAATTCCTGGTTTTACAGGTTTGACAAACTAAGCCTATTTTTATTCTATGTTCACCTTTTTTAGCCATAATTCAGCTTTGTTGAAACAGTAAAACTATAAAACTTGTAACTATTTTTGCTTCAATTTAGTACTGAAACTAAATAACTGTTTCTCAATATCTTCGCATTTTACCATAAATTCCTTGTGAACTGAAGGGGTGATGTAATTCTGGTCAAGGCAAACGTCCAATATTGAAACTACTTCTCCGAGAGATGCAATAGAATACATCATAAAATGATGAAATTCTGGATCAGAGCCACGCATAGATCCTTCTGCGAGATTCAAAAGAATTGATGTTGAGGCACGTCGTAGCTGACTAGCTAAGGCGAATTTTTCAAAATCAGGCAGTAAGTTAGCAAGTATGTAGGTGTCTTTTATAAATTGCCTAAGATCGGTATAGATGGAGAATTTTCTAAATCTAAAATATATGTTTGTGATGTTTTTAATTTAAAAAGTTTTACTGTTTATCGTTTATTGTTTAGCACCTTCAGTGCAAAAATGAGCCGGTAATGGGAATCGAACCCATGCTCAATTCATTACCAATGAATCGTTTTGCCATTAAACTATACCGGCGTATTCTTAATCTTGTCAATTTCTCCCATAATCCAGGCTTTGAGTTTGGTGTTACTTACAGTTATAGTGCAAACTCCAAACTGTGATTTTTTCTTATAGCTTCCTTTGCCTTGAGTCGGGATGTTCACTATTTTACCAAATTTGGCTTCAGATATCTTTAATAGTTTAGCCCAATAAGTTTTAGCTGTATTTTCGTTAATATCGTTAAAACATATTAGGCTATATCTCATTTTTTCAGCTTGGACGCCGCATATGCTGCTAAGAAACCTACGAAAGTTTTTAATTACGTAAGGGTCGCTATTTGCTACGCGGACAGCATTATTTGAAGCTTTCTCGCCTTCACCCCAATATAGTCCAATGCCTAAGCCATATAAGAACATATCTTCAAGATTAAACACCCTTTTTATATAAAAAGGATCTCCATTGGGGTTTAGTTTAATATAGCTAGCCTCGCTTCTTGTTCGTCTTTTAAGCTTATACTTATCCATCCAATAAACGATCTTATGCGTAGAGCATTTGTAAAGCTGGGCGAGTTCAAACATCGACTTACCTGAATCGTATAGAAGTTTTAGTTTTTCCTTAGAAATCAAACCTGATTCCATATTAGTTAATTCTATAATAGATTTAAGTAATATATCAGTCAATAAAAAAAATCACCTCGAAAGAGGTGATTTTTGTGCTGAGTGAGAGATTTGCACTCCCGTAGGCCTTTCGACCGCCTCGTCTACAGCGAGGTGCGATTGACTGCTCCGCCAACTCAGCATTTATAATCATTCCAACTTTTTACACCAACTGCAATATGCGACTTCTTAATAATATTTTCTTTTGGAATTAGATACTTATCCCCATTACCGCAAAAAATAAATAAATAATCAAAATGTTCAGGTAAATATTTTGTATGGTATGTTTTTTCTCTATAACCACCAAAAGTCCTTAAGTCTACAATATATGATCCACTCTTTTCTTTGTAATTTGAATATTTACATAGTACTCTCTTAATTCCTTCAGCTAAATCTACTGCTAAATCGTACTTGTCACAATCTGAAACGGGAAGAAGAACACTATATCCTTTTGTGATAAAGTGTGCGATTGCTTCACCAACCGCGAGACTCCCTTTTCTTTTTGAGTTCATACTCATATTGTACCCGGTATATTACCAAGTATCAAGAATGTTTTGAGCCGACAGAGGGATTTGAACCCACGACCCATGCTTTACAAAAGCATTGCTCTACCACTGAGCTATGTCGGCAGGCTTGACGTATTCGTAATTTTATCAGAGTGAAGATGTACGGGCAAGGGTTTAAGAGCGTATCCATGAAAAAACCATCCTTCTTGGATGGTTCTTTAAACTCTTTAATACCGAGCTATGAGGCGTTTTCTCCCTGAGAGTAATAATTAGGGAGGATATTTATCCCACCACGGCGGAATAAATTTCTCCTTGTCGCCCGCAAATCTTGCAGACTACCTCAAAGAATTTGATTTGTAGAGAAAAAATATAAACCTCATCCTCTAGTATCAAAGAGCAACCTTAGTATATATACCAATATATAATGGGTCAAGTAGTATAGTATTTGATCGGAAATAACACGTTAATCCAAATTATAATTTATAAATTTTGAGTCGAACTTAGAAGCCAAGGAGGGAGAGAAGGAAAACGTGAATTTGCATCATGAAATCTTGAAGTGTGAATGATCCTATGGGAAAAAAGAGTAGAAATAGAAGAATGAAAGTTCCTATTTCACCAACCGCTAGATATTTTGCAGCAGTTCGTTCAGGGAGAAGAAGTGCAAATACTTTAGAACCATCAAGCGGAGGAATAGGCAAGAGATTGAATATAGCCAGCCATAAGTTAAGATCTACAATTATCATAAGCACAAATCGTAATATATTAGATGAAGATCCAATAAGATGAATTAAGCCGGCTGCTATTATACTTAGAACAATGTTAGTTAGGGGACCAGATAGTGAAACTAGAGCCAAATCTTTTCTGCCTTCTTTCAGATTGAACGGATCTACTGGTACGGGTTTTGCACCCCCGAAGGCAAATCTACCACCAGATGAAAGTAGTAGGAGAAGAGGCAAAAAGACTGACATCATAGGATCGAGATGCTTGAGCGGATTTAGGGTCAAACGGCCTGAAATTCGTGCTGTCGGATCTCCTAGCCTGTCTGCTGTTACTCCATGAGCCACCTCATGTAGAACTGCTGATAAGATAAGTATGATTAAGGAAATAATAATGAAAAAGAAATCCATATGATACGAGTTTCCAGTTTCTGTGTTCCAATGTCGAATTTACTCTTAATTCCGTATTTCGAAACTAACTTGAAATTGGTAAATAGAAATTGGAATTTCTATTGAGTTATTCAGGCTTCTGTGGTATAGTATACCCTACGAAAGTAGATATTTCTATGGGTATGAAATGCGCAAATTGTAAAAAAGGATCAATGTATGGACACAATGTGTCTCATGCAAAAAATCGTACGAAAAAGAAATTTAAACCTAATCTTCACTATACAAAAGTAGTAATAGGAGGAACTTCAAAACGGGTGAGATTATGTACCAAATGTCTTAGGATGTATAAGAGATCAATTCAGAGTGAATTAATAGATACAGTGAATATTTCCTCTTCTGTAGCCACGGTATAATTGTAAGTATTAAGTATTAAGTATTAAGTATTAAGTATTAAGTATTAAGTATTAAGTA
>CAZZCX010000037.1:1906-7503 GCA_964653195.1 uncultured Gammaproteobacteria bacterium | reverse complement strand
ACCAGTGATCTTATGCCTACACCTAGATCGTGCGCTGGAGACAACTCAACGAAGGCTGATCTTGATGATGAAGGAAAAGTAAATTTATTTGACCTAAACCTATTTATACGTGAACTTTCTGTACAATCAGGTGCATAAAGCATGAACGTTGAATAAACAAAATATGCGAAATATTCTAACAAATAAAAAAACATCCTTTTTACTGGGAATTGTTCTAATAATCACTTTGGGATTGATCGTAAGCCTCTCTCTTACAAGACAGAATATCAGAAATCAGGCATCAGCAATTCCAAGTTTATATTTCAGTCCTTCATCAACTACTTCTACTCCTTTAATTCACGATTACAATGCTTATTTCAATGTAGATCTAATGGTCGATCCTGCCGATGCTATAGCATCTTTCGTAACATTTGCGATAGAATATGATTCTTCTATACTTACAGTTGAAAATACATCTGATATAAGTATCAATACCACAGCTTTTCCTATTGTATTTGAGGGACCTTATCTAAATCCGGGACGGGTCGAAGGTACAGTAAGTATCGGCAGTGATCCTACGAAAGGTATAGTCACACCTACTCGCGTAGCAACAATTAGATTCAAAACAATTGGACATACCGGAAATAGTACTACTGCAATAAATCATAAAAATACATCAATGATTTTATCAGTAGGCGCAAACGAAGGAGCGTCACAAAACGTGCTTGGACTTACGGTTCCTGCAATAATCAAAATAAATGAACCCGCATCCCCTACTCCTTCTATGACACCCGCACCCACTAGCACGCCTACTCCCGCGAATATAAAATTAAACCTTACAGTATTTCTTCATGGAATAGGTCAAAGCGGAGACAATCGTAATCCATCAAGTACGTTAAGTAATAAAAATCCTCAAAGACCTGAAAGAAATACCTTTGTAGAAATATATGATAGTTTAAACCGCTTAACAGCATCCAAGGAAGCTGTCATAAAATACGCATCAGAAAGTGGTAATTTTCAAGGAGTTGTCGAATTGGGAAATATCGCAAATGGAGGTTATACAGTGAAAGTTAAGACCGAACAACATTTGAGATATCTGGTACCTGGTATTCAAAATATTTCATCAAGCGATTTGATAAATATTCCGAATATCACTCTCGTAACTGGAGATACGAATAACGACAATAGACTTGATATCCTAGACTACAATATTCTTTATGGATGCTACACCAGTGATCTTATGCCTACACCTAGATCCTGTCCAGGAACTAATTCTACAAAAGCAGATCTTGATGATGAAGGAAAAGTAAATTTATTTGACCTAAACCTCTTCATAAGAGAACTTTCTGTTCAGTCAGGAATTTGATAGTAAAGAATCTCTCGACAAATTATGACCACCGATTTGACCTGTATTTATGAAATTATTTAACAAGTTTTTAAAATCATTAATAATGAAGGTTAATCATTATACACACTTTAAGTTTAGCCTTCCCCTTTTTACATTCTTCGGTATGGTTTTGGGATTGGCATTTATAGTAAATTTAAGTAGCAATCTAATCTATTTACAAACAAATGCACATACTGAAAACTTTTATATATGAAATTGCGTAATAAATGATTACACTTCTACAGATGGATCGTGCAGTGGTGGTTTATTAGGCACACCCATAAGAGGGGTTGTGTATAAAAAAAAGCTTGGTAACCCAGAAAATGATGGTTGTAAAAATTCCGAAAGTAGTCGCGACAGAAAATATACTAATTGCTCCTTTCAAGGATGCGTGGGAGTTCTGGCGTGTTTAGTTCTCACCCCCACCCCTCTAACGACTATTTCTACGACTCCTTCAGCGTCACCTTCCAATACTCTAACTCCACCAGGTAATACAACTTCTCCTTCGCCTTTTTCAGGTAAAGGTTGTGGTGAAACATGTTCTAACTCTTCAGAATGTCAATCAGGGTTCAGTTGTAGTGATATAGATAATGCTCCGAATAATAAATGCTGGAATGAGTCTCAATGCGCCGGCCCTGCCTTAAGGTCAAGAATTGAAGGTGTAGTCAGAGGCTGCAGTAATGAAAAACTTTCTGGCGTCAAAGTTTGGGCTTGGGGAAATACAGCTATCACAGATAGCAATGGAAAGTATCGCCTAAGTAAAGGGGTAAATACCACAAATATAACAGTTAATGAAACATCAATTCTCGCAGGCGCAGATGCTTCAAAAAATCCGATAGATGGATATTTCATGCGGGATTTTGCAAATATCGCACTTAACACTACGAATGCAGATACGCCGGATGAAGCTTGTTCGCACATAAATTGTCTGTTTAACGCTAAAATTGGTGATAGTATAGGTATTCCCGATTCTCACAAATTACTTAATTCCCAACCATCTAGATATGCATACCGTATTCAAAAAAGCAATGTAGTAAATGATGATTTCTATGAACAGAATTTCGTTTACACTGATTACTGGGCTAAATCCTTTGACTTCAAAAAAATTGATTGTCCAGTTACACCTACCAATACACCTACTCCTCTTTCATGTAACGACACATGTACGACAGATGCTCAGTGTGCAATTACAAATACAAATTGGTTTTGTGCAGGTCAACCTCTTTATGACGGTTGGTACAACGAATCTGCAACAGCACAATCTATCGAAGTCTTAATCGGTGACTCAACAACAGAAATAGTAAATTTCCCAACAACAGATATAAATGTAATATTCAGACCTGATTCGGATACCATAAAAACTGTCCATCTTGTAAAAAACGGAAGAATTTATGCACGTAAACTTACTTCAAATGGCTGGCAACCTCAATATGTGAATGTCACTCAATATGTAATAAATGAAAGTCTTCCTGCGCACACAAACGGTTCTACTGGAATAACAGGATTCAACTCATATAAAGATAAAACAGGCGCCATTAGACAGCATGTAGTTCGAGATGGCATAGTCTATTATCGTGGAAGCACTACTGGTACCTGGCAGATAGTAAACATAAATAAACCTGCTGCTGAAATAAATTCACTTGTAAATAGCTATACCGCAAATCAACATTTTGATGGATATATGGAGCATGTTGTTGTATTTAAAAACGGAAAAGTATATAGAAGAGATAGCCTGGCTTCTAATTCAGGCAATTTAAGTAATTGGGTGGACATAACTTATTTATTTTCAAATAGTTCACATTCAAGCAGCTGCTTTGGTTCAGACCCTAGAAAATGCGGTACTACAAAAATACTAGCCCTTGAGACTTCCAGACATGAAGCAGGATATTATAAAACATATGTTCTAAGGGATGGTGGAAGCAGTACGACTTATAATCAAGGATACATATATACGCGACTTAACAGATTTAACACTCAACCTCAAAAATGCAGACTTAAAAGTAATCCATGGAGTCAATCCTGCCAGCCTTAACAATATTACTGCTCTTATCAAATTAAAGCTTCAAATTCTTGACTTATATTACTGTTGACTTCATACTATAAAATAAAGTGACTTTATGAAAAGAACTATACTTTTAGTGATTGTTTTACTCATCATCGCATCATTATTACTTTTTTATGCTGTTTCGATAAGTCCAACTAAGAAAACAATATCTTTACCATCACCAACGATGACTAAAGGTATAAGTCCCACTAAGTCACCTGCTGAAACTACTCTATTTATAATACCTGAATCTAAATTTGTAAAAGATAACGAAACTATCAATTTAGATGTTCAAATAGATACAGGTATAAACAAAATAACAGGTATACAATTAGAAATTGCTTATGATCCGAAAATTCTAACTAATGTAAAAATAAGCAAAGGTACTTTTTTACCTAATTCAAATATTCTATTAAATATAATAGACAGTGATACAGGAAGAATTTCATATGCCTTAGTCATTCCTCCATCTGTATCTGCTCTTTCTGGAAAAGGTACAGTAGCCGTAATTACCGCCACAAAAAACAATGAGGCCTCTATACTTTCGGAATCTGAAATAAAAATTTTACCAAAAAGTCTTGTCACTCAAGTAGGCACAGAGGGTTCAGTTCTTAAAAACACAAAAAGCGCACTTTTAAATTTCAGCTCTTCAACATCAGCAAATATAACTTATCCGCCGACAAATAATTTACCTACCTCGCCTACTCAGTAATATGAAACACAAAAAAAGTCTTATATTAAATAAAAAAAATTATTCTTTAGTTATATTACTGATACTAGCCTTATTTCTCTTAATGTTAGCAAGATTGCTTGCAAATCCTACAAATACAAAACAGGAGGCTACGGGAAATGCACGCTTGTACTTCACTCCCTCTACTGAAACATCAAGTCCTCTACAAAAAAACATAAACGATACCATAACTTTAAATCTGATGGTAGACCCAGGTTCAGCATTAGTGTCATTCGTGCGCTTTGATATTATGTTTGATACATCTAAGCTAGCAATTAGTGGTGCAAATGCAGTACAAATAAATTCATCTGCTTTTCCGGCTACACTAGAAGGTCCAGTCCTGACTTCAGGAAAAGTTGCTGCATCAGTAAGTGTAGGAAGTGATCCTACAAAGGCTGTAACATCAGTAAAACAGATTGCAAGTGTCACATTTACTGCAACAGCAGCAACAAATGGGAGTACTCAAATAACTTTTGGCGAACTTACTCAGATTCTATCACTTGGTGCAGATAGTTCTGCTACCGATAATGTGCTTGGTACCACCTCCCCAGCTTTTATAGAGATAGGTACGAATTTAGCAACGAGTACGCCTCCATTATATAGCCCTACACCTCCTATCACAGGCCCTACACCTCCTATAGGCACACCTGATCCGAATAGGACGACACTCACATTGAGTCTGCTTTTTCATGGCATAGGAAATGCTGGAGATTCTAAAAACCCAGATGGAGAGTTCAGCAATAAAATTCCTATCAACCAAGAGAGAACACTAAATGTTCAATTAGTAAATGAAGACAATCAACTTGTGGCTACGAAACTTATCACAGCTTTCTATAATTCAAATGATGGTACATTCGATAGTCACTATGTGCTAAATGACCCATTACCTAAAGGAGATTATATTCTAAAAGTAAAGACAGAACCATATCTTCGTAAACTTATGCCTGGATTTATGACTGTAGAACCTGGCAAGAAAAATGTAATGCAGATAACAGAGCTTATTACAGGAGATATAAATGGTGATAATGTAATAAATGTACTTGATTATAATATATTATTTGATTGCGGTTATGGTGCCATAGATGCATTACCGATAATTGATCCTGACTCTAATTTCCATAAAAAAACCTGTAAGTCTCATCCAGAGAATAAATATGCAGATCTAAACGACAACGGCACAATAGATTCAACAGATTATAATTTATTTATCCGCGAACTCTCAACTGGCTTCGGACAATAATCGAATTTCAGCATTTATTACTCTTGCATATAGGCACAAAAGACTTTATAATTATGCCCATGAGTAAACACACCTGCGATGCGATAGTCGTTTGCTGTATAGATTTCAGATTTCAAAAGTATATAAGGAATTGGACAGATACGCATCTTAAAGATAAAACATTTGATCTGGTAGGATTTGCCGGAAGCACAAAAAATCTGGAAACGGTATTGGAGCA
>CAZZCX010000037.1:0-1806 GCA_964653195.1 uncultured Gammaproteobacteria bacterium | reverse complement strand
ATAGTAGAGCAATAATATAGTTATAAAATGATTAAAATTCATTTACTTTCATTTGTAACTTTGTTTTTGGCACTAGCCATATCTGTTTTCGCTTTACAAAAAGTCTCAGACATAAGACAACGGGCTGATGAACTGGAAGAAACTACAGACACAGCTTCTACAAATAATCTCATTCTTGCAGGATATGTATATATCGACCAAAATCAGAATGGTGAACGCGATATTTCTGAATTACCTCTCACAGACGCATCAATAGAAGTCCTGCATACACTCACCAAGCCAAGAAATACACCAACGCCTGATCCAAACGCAACAGATTCAGCCGATGTCACTCCTGAGGCAACATCTGAAGCAACACCTCTTCCCGTTCTGGTAAATTCAGATAGTTTTGGGTATTTTAAATATTCTACTCCCTCATCAACTGTTAAAGAACGAAATTATTTTAGAGTACAGCTTGTAACGCCTGAAGGTATGACTACCACAACACCAGCTCTAAAAACATATACTGATTTATATAAGCGTTCAAAAAAACTTATGGAATTTGGTGTTGCTCCACAGCCTGGAACATGCACTCCCCGGCCTGATTGTCTTGATGCAACACCTGCATGCCAACTACCCATACCAGAAGGTGGGTGGTGTGAGCCTACTATCAGTCCTGAACCGACAGATATAACATGCGTAAACCCTGTAAAGAAAAACGTGTTTATACTACATAAAACAAATGGCAAATGTAGAGTATTGAAAGCTGGAAATTGTGTACCGCAAGGCTTTAGACAAGTCAGCGCATGTCCGACTCCTACCCCTAGTCCCATACCCACATCTAATCCTGCTTCATGTGCAGATCGACCTATATGCTTGGATAATGAAACACTTATTACAGGTGATCCTGCACCTGGAAGCGGTAACTGTCCCGTTTACCAATGCGTCCCCATAACTGAATAAATAAATCAATAGCTTTGCGAATTAAGCTTCCAGCAAAAACATTATTAATTAACTAACTTCGCTATTAAGCGATAATTTATTGGCTTATTTTGCCTGAAATGAGGTAAAAATCTGTGAGCATGCTTTGCCTGCACAAGCAATACCAGTGTGAGTATATTCAGGATTTTGAATTGCTGATCTATGAATACCAGAATTTAACCACCAATTGAAAGCACCAGCTTCAGTCTGGTTATATATTATATTCTCGGTAGCGCGATACGGTAAATTACGAGAGTAGAATCCTGCATGCATATTGCCGTTTACAAATATTTCATCGAAAAGTTCAGGAGTACGTTCTCTAGCTATCTGCATAAGATTGTCATCTTTTTGCAAGGCGGAAAGCCCGATTTTCACTCGGTGTTCATTGATAAAACCTAATAGAGTATCCGCGTTAAGTTCAGGACTGACAGGCTCAATTTTTTCAGCCTTAACTTCGACTTGAATGGTTTCAGGCTGTTTAGCCTCCGATATTTCAACAGGACTTACAATATTTTGCTTAGGAGATGCATAAACAGCTTTATTCTTATTTACAGTTTGAATCAAAGGTGTACGTATAGCATAAACCACCTGCGAGTTTATATTATATGATGTAAATTTAGCTTGGGATTCATACCTAATCATGCCTGGCATGTCGATATTGGAAGTTTCACAAAATGAATCAGATGAAGCAGTTAAGCTTGATTTGGCCTCGGTAAGTGAATCTCTAGCATTCACCTTATTAGGCATCAGAAGCGAAAATAATGCGCTCATTGCAAACAATGCAAGATACGCTTTTTTATATGCAAAAAGCATACAAGAGGCGAAATTCTATCACAGAAAGAGAAC
>CAZZCX010000036.1:3628-7816 GCA_964653195.1 uncultured Gammaproteobacteria bacterium | reverse complement strand
TAACAGTCTCAGCTCCAGGCGCAGAGCTCGCCGAAACCATCGCGGTAACAAGATAAAAAAAGGAAATACTATAAAACTACGGCATGCCGTAGTTTTTTTTGTTTTTCAAATCAAACTGTAACTTATTGACTATATAGAACTTGATTGTTAATATATGAATATGGATGAGAAAAAAAGAGTTTTAGTAATAGAAGATGATCTATTCTTGAGAGATATTTACATTGAAGTTTTAAATAATGCAGGACTTTTTGTAGATTCTGCAGAAGACGGTGAGAAAGGCTATGAAAAGATAATAGAAGGGAAATGGGATTTGGTGCTATTGGATATTATAATGCCACACATGAGTGGTGTAGACGTCATGAAGAAGCTCCATGAAAAGCCAGAGTATGATCCAAGGACTTACTATAAGAAGCTAGTATTTCTAACTAACCTGGATAGTGATAAAGAGATAAAAGAAGCAATGCAGTATGGGGATGGATATCTGATAAAAAGTCAATTAACGCCAGGGGATATATTAAATGAGGTGATAAAATATCTCAGTTAAGCTAATTAACTTATACAGTTTAAATTTTAAATGGTAAAGTAAATGAGAATATAGATCCTTTGCCTTCTCCCTCTGATTCAGCCCAAATTTTACCTTTATGTAGCTCTACAATTGACTTAGAAAGGTATAACCCTAATCCTGTACCCTGGGAATTATTCTTAGTTAGATAGTTGCTGCCTACAGTTTGAAATTTATGGAATAGTTTAGGCATATCTTCTGCTTTTATGCCTTTTCCGGTATCTTTTATCTGGATAACTATAGAATCCTTTTGCTTAAATAATTTAATTGTAATTTTTCCATTTTCATTTGTGAATTTAAGTGAGTTTCCTATTAGATTTATTATAACTTCACGTATTTTGTTTTGATCAGCAGTAACTTCAGGAAGATTAAGTTCATCTATTTCAATGTTTAAACTAATTTTTTGCTTAATAGCAGTTGGTTTTAATTCGTCAGTAACTTCGTTTATCAGCTTCACCATATTAAACGGTTTTAAATTTATGTTCATTCTACCTGATTCAATTCTTGAGACGTTCAGCATGTCGTTTACGAGCGTTATAAGTCTGTCTGTAGCTTGGTATGCTCTTTCTATGTATGTTTTTTGTTTATCGCTTAACGGTAAATTCTTACTTTCAAGAAATAACCACAAATAAGATTTGATAGCTGTCATTGGTGTTCTTAGTTCATGGGAAGCTAGAGAAACGAATTCGTCTTTTAGATGGTCAAGTTGTTGTAACTTTGAATTTGCTTCTACAAGTTGGTCGCTTAAATGTTTAAGATTTAAATTTTTCTTATACATTTCTTCATTGATTTTTTTCATATCAGCCGTAGCCGTATCTACTTCTTTTTGTAGAACTTCGTTAAACTTACGTATCTCTTCAAAGGACTCAGCGTTTTTTATAGCTATGGCCATTTCCGGGGCTATAAATTCAAGAATTTTTATATCTTTAGGCGTGTAATTTGCATTAGAAGTATTCTTTCCTAGAACAATTGCACCCTCAAGTATATTTTTAGCTTTCAAAGGGACTATTATCGAAAAGTTTTTTCCTAAGAAATAATGCTTGATGGTGCTGTCTTCTAGTAAATTTACTATGAGCACTTCTTTTGTAAGGTTTTCGTTTATAAAATGAAACAATATTTTTTCATCAAATACGGGATTTGATTTGTAGCCTATTGTTTTTGCCCAGGTAATTTTATCTTCTGAAAAAAGCAAGAGTGTACCTTCGCTTACTTTAAGTTCCGTAAAAAGTCTGGTAAGTAGCTTATCTACAAGATCCTCAAGCAGTATTGTGGAGGTCATGATCTTATTTAACTCAGTAAGAAAATCCTGTAATTTATTTGTTTGACCAGTATTTATTAACGCTGTGTTTTCTTGCTTTGATCGGTGATACAAAAATAGCAAAAGGGATATATTTATGAACACTAGTGTAATTATCAGCAAATTATAACTTAACATATAAATTTAATCCTATTATTACTTTAATAAAGCTTGGGCTAAGAGTCAATCTACTTATTGGAGAATAGAGGGTAGTTCATCTTTTTGCAGGTTCATACTTTTAAGAGCTTCTTTACATACTTCTATAGCAATTTTTCCGAACAGATGTTCATATTGTTTCACCAAATCTTGGACCACTTCCATTTTGTCACCTTCTAAAGTTATGGACTGATTACTCGCATCAACTTTAATACCATGGACTTTCTTAGCTTGATCGACAGCTAAAGGACCTATGACTTTCTCCTGTTCTTTAATTATTTTTTGTACTATTTGTTCGTAGTTGGCATTCATATGTTAAAGATATAAAATAATTTATTATTTATCTTAATTACATTTAGCATTTTTCAAAGTAACTAACTATTTCCTTCTTCCTTAAGTTTTCTAAATACTAAGTTTAACTGAAATAATGCATAAGTCATTAAGAAGTAAGCTACTAAGTACATATAGTCGTTTAGGCCGCCTGCATACCACGTTTCCTGGCTTGCTTGGAATAGAAATGTCCAGTCAGCAACATACTGTGCAAGTAACGCAAGAATGAAAAGTAATACTTTACTTCTCATCAACCCACCAAGCATCTTTGTAGTTAAAAGGTACGTCAATATAGCAATAGATATATAGACCGCTTGACCAAGGGGTACCCCAAAATCAAGGAAAATTACCAATTTATTCGACCAGTCAAATATATAATCCTGAAGAAGTACATAATAAGAAATAGATAACATGGCTAAAGGAATTAATATTGCCTGAAGTTTACTTACGACTGAACGTAAGGATATATGAACACCAGATGCTTTGGCTAAATATATTACAGCTGCTATGTATAATGGTATCGTTCCATAAAAAAATAAATCACCTATCGATGGATAAGGAATTTCAATTTTTTTAAAGTAAATGTAATATGAATATGTTAACTGCCCAGCTTCCTGAAGTAAAAGACCTAATGAAAAAAATAAAGCGCTTTTTCCCAATAAGCTTTTCAAGCCGCCCCATTTAAAGGCAACAGACAAGCCTTTAAGTCCTCCAAATATTGCTATAATTCCATAAACTGCAGCGAAAATTTGATTATGAATACTATCATTAGGGAGATTTAAGAAGCGTAAAACAAACCACCAGAACGAGAATAATAAAAATAATAAAGTTACGAAATTTAAAAAGAAATCCTTTTTAACTGTTTCTTTCATTTTCTAAATTAAGCATATATTAATTTTTTAAGAAAAGTCAAGTATAATATATAATTGGTATGGTTTTATTTCCAAATACAAAAAAAATAACCTTGGATGATTATAAAGTAATCGAACAGTTTATAAGTAAATACCCTCCTTATAATGATTTTGAGTTCACTAGTTTATGGACTTACAATACATTAGATAGAAATACTTATACTTTTCTTAATGACAATCTAGTGATAAAAATTCAGGATTTTGTTTCTGGTGAGTTTTTCTATTCTTTCTTGGGTACCAACAAAGTAAAAGATACAATTGATATTTTGTTGAAAAAAAGTCATGAAGAAAATATTGTAGAAAGTTTATATTTGGTACCAGAAATATGTATCAGATCTGAACAAAATTTATCTAACTTTTATTCAGTTAACGAAGATCCAAATAGCTTCGATTATATTTTATCAGTTAGTGAGTTATCAGCTCTGTCAGGAAGTGCTTATCACGATAAGCGCTATATGGTAAATAAATTTTTAAAAACATACCCCCATCATCAAGCTGTTGTGTTAGATTTAAATCTAAAATTAGTACAGGATAGTATGATCGGCTTGTTTTATAAGTGGGAAAAACAAAGTTCGAAAACTAGAAATGAAACTCAGATTGAATTAACAGCGCTTAATAAGTTATTCGATCTTACCAAGTTAAATAAGATTACAGGTATCGGAGTCATCATAAATAATGAGTTGGTGGGCTTTTCTACATATAATATTGTACAGGAAAAATATGCAATAATAAGCTTTGAAAAAGGGGATTTCAGCTTTAGTGGTATTTATGAATACTTAAAATATCAGACTGCAAGACAATTAAACAAATTAGGATGTGAGTATATAAATTATGAACAGGATTTAGGAATTCCAGGCCTTAGAAATGCAAAAAAATCATGGAATCCAAAGTTTTATCTAAAAAAGTATATCATCAAGAGTATGTGATTATGG
>CAZZCX010000036.1:0-3528 GCA_964653195.1 uncultured Gammaproteobacteria bacterium | reverse complement strand
AGTACAAATAAAGGTTGCAGACTTGCGATAACACTAACTATCCCAACTGATATTAAAGAAATAGCAAAATATCCGGTATATCTTGAGAAGATATAAACTAATTCATTTATTCCTAAATATATAAATACTCGTTTATGAAATTTTTTTGTTTCCTTTTTGAATTGAGAAAAATTATTTTTATAGCTAGCAACTATAATTGCACCAAAGCCAATACCAAAACCTTCATAAGGCAGAGTGTGCCAGAACGGAATTTCAGTTACCCCAAATTTATAAAGAACTTGAGCCAACGCAAAAATAAAACTCGAGAGTATCATATATAGAAAAGATTTGCGTAGCTTGAAAATTTTACCTTCTAATTTCTCTATAGCCAGAAGAAAGCCACCGATGACAATGATAATTGAGCCGAAATATTGCGCAGAGGTCAGTTTTTCACCTAAGAGTAAAAAGCTTATTATGAATACAAAAATCGGGTAAAACTGGAACAAAGGAATTACTCTAGAAGTTTCATCCAAAGATAATGCTTTATAATATGGTAATAGGTAAAGTGTAGTTAATAAACCTGATGCTAGAATAATAAGTAGGCTTTTTGTGTCTATTGGATATAAACCATTTATAAAAAGTAGAACAAAACCCAGTATAAAAGCAGCAATACCTCCATAAATAGTAATTACCACAGGGCTAATATTGTGTTTCTCAAGTAAGAACTTATCGATAAAGTTGTTTATCCCGAAAATAGCGGGTGATAATATTGAATAAAAAATGCCCATAATGTTGATTATTTTACCACACGCACTGTTTTTAGTGTGATGTCATGTGCCATTATGTGACTATTGGGATATTGTGATAAAGTTTGGTAGAAAGAGATAGCTTTTGCTGTGAATTCTTCTCCTTGAATAGTTGTTGGGATACCTGGGGGATATGGTGTTATGTTTTCTGCAGAAATTCTCCCTTTTGCTTCTGACAGTGGAATAATTTCAATTTGACTTTGTAATAGTTTAGTTATATCACTTATTTCGAGTATTCTTGGTAAATTTTGAGGCATTTCAAGATAAGGAATATTCTTTCCGTTTTGCTTAGACTTATAATTCTTCAAAATGAATTTCAGTGCCCGAGCTGTCATATGAACATCAACTCTTTTACTCTGGAATGGGACTAAGAACAAAATTGTCGTCGCATTGTACTTTTCGACAATTATATTAAATTTTTCTTCTAGAAGTTTTGATAATTCAATACCTGTAAAATTTGATTTAGTAACATCTACTATTACTTTTGTATGATCTCTATCAAAAACAGTACTTGAATGCTTTTTTATTTGTTTTAAATTTATAACACTAAAGCCATCTATCTTGCTCAATTCTTCTGATAAATATTTGGCTATAGCTAATGAATTATTTATTCTTTTTTCTCCATATTTCTGCATATATTCACGGGCAGCATCTAAAGACGCAAGTAGAATGTAAGACGGACTGGTGGTTGAAAGATTGCGATAAGAAGAGAGTAATACAGAGCTGTCTATCCTTTCTTCTCTCCAATGAATCATACTTGTCTGTTGTAGTGCACCACCTTGCTTGTGTGTACTTTGTACGCAAATATCAGCACCTGCCTGCATAGCTGATATAGGTAAATGTTTTGAAAAAGAAAGATGTCCACCCCATGCTTCATCTACGAATATAATTAAATCAGGGTTTGTTTTTCTTGCTGCAGCAATTAGTTTCTTGAGATCAATTGTTAGACCTTCATATGTAGGATTAGTTAAGAGCAACACATTAGGTTTTGTTTTATTTAAGGCCTGAACAAACTCTTTTATAGAGTTAGGTAAGAAAATTTGTAAATGAGGGTCAATATTTGCCTCAAGAAATAATAAATTAATTCCATAATCTTGACTTGCATGAAGTATTGATTTATGAATATTTCTTTGAGCAAGTATACGCAAGTTGGGTATTTGTTTTGACAGACTTCTTAAGACAACGAAGTTACTTCCGGTACTTCCATTTACTGAGAATAATGTTTTGTCACTTTTATAAGCTTTTGCAGCCTTCTCATATGCTGTAAGGAAGATGCCCGACGGATCAGAAGGAAAGCCAAGCTTTTCAAATGAAACCGAGATATCGCTTTTATAACTATCTATTACTTTAGTAATATTCGGAATAATTGAGGGAGTACACCATCTGATACACTTTGGTGTTACTTTATTTAGTATTTGCGTAATATTTCTATAATTCTTTTTCATAGGTTGAAAATCATTAACAAGTTTTATAGTTTTTGAGGTTACAATAGAGGCCGTTTAGAGGCAAATAAAGCGAACTATTGAGTTCGGTAATGCTAAATTCAAAATTTCTCATTTAGTAAAAAATTCACAAAATACATCTTCCATGCTTTACGTCTTATAGTATAACATGGTATTTATAGTATGTCAAGAGACTGCCCTTTCTAAATTATGAGTTAAAACTGGCATTAAAGTACACCTCGATAATATTAGATTATACTTTATTATGAGGCTAATATTTTAAAAAACCTTGAATTTTACTTACTATTTCTTGAGGAGAGTACTCAGACTTTATCCAATAATCCTCAGCTCCGAGATCTTTGGCTTTTTTCATAACGTCATCTTGAGTAAGATTGGTAAGCATAATTATGGGTGTATTTGTTGTTGCTTCAGAGGCTTTGGCAGCTTTGAGTACGTCGATACCATTTAACCCAGGCAGCATGATATCAAGGAGCACAAGGTCAAAATGGTTTTGTTGAATTGAAGAAAGCCCACTGAGACCGTCTTTTGCGGTTTCTACTTCATACCCAGCTATCTCAAATTGTCGTTTATAAAGAAAACTGATAAATTCTTCATCCTCAATGAGGAGCAGCCGTTTTGGCATAATGATATGATTATATCACCAAATTAAAAAACCTTGTATTGATTTATAAATTCTATGATTATTTTAGGTGAATGGTTTGTATCTTGAATTAAGCTAGTTCTTTCTTGAAGTAATCTACCCAAGGATTTATTGCGGGATTTTGGTCGTAGCGGAAAGCAAGAAAAAGAGTAAGGAAGCTTCCATAGATAAGAGTTTCGAGAAAATCATCATAAACAGTTTGACCGGAAGCTTTGAACTCATGTATTTCATGTTTATTTTGTTTTATCACAGTGGTAGTAAGTTCCATTCTTTTTGAAATCTTTTCTGAATAATTTCTGGTAATTAGGGTAATAAATTGAAGTGGGGAATTCAATGGAAACTGGAGACCTTCCATTAAATGATGATTTAGATCCGGAACTAGATAGAAAGCTGAAAACGACTTACTAGTTTCATTAAATTGGTTTCTTAAGATTTGTGCGTTTCCTGATAGGTGTTCTGCTGCAATAATAATTGGAATTTTACCTACATATATTTCTGAATCTATCAGTGCCTGATTTTTAAGTTCATCGAATTTTTCCCTCAATCTGATAATAGCATTCGTTATTTCATGTTCTTCTACACTTATGACTCCAGCATTATTTAATAGGCCTATTAGTCCAAGGATTGTATAGCCGTTTCC
>CAZZCX010000035.1:0-7875 GCA_964653195.1 uncultured Gammaproteobacteria bacterium | reverse complement strand
TAAGTAATATGTAACTATAGTAAAATTGGAAAGTGAAGGAATTAGAGGTTGATAAATTCTAAATAGTAGCGTCTTTGGCAATAATTAGTTCTTCTTGAAATACTTTCTCTTCTTTATCTATTTCTCCTCCTGTAATTTTCTCAACTGTACTAAGTAGTCTTTTCGTTCTTGTTCTGTCGACTATACTATATTGCGTAGAGAGAGAATCTATTTTATCTCCGATCTTCTCAAACTCTATATTATATTTCTTAAACTCCTCTTGGAAAGTTCGAACATAAGTGATTATCTTATGAATATCTTTTTGGATGAAAAAGTTGGCATATGACTGCCGGATCAAACGGAGAATTGCTGTAAAATTAAATGGTCCTGCAAATATAACTTTTTGCTTCATACCCTCCATCCAAACATCATGCATTTTGTCATATATATAAGAAAAGATCATTTCATTTGGTATGAAGAGTATCACAAAATCCACTGTATGATCTTCGGTATTTATATAATTTCTGCTAGTTACTTGTTTTATCTTATCCCTGACATCTCTTTCAAAGGCTTTCAGGTATTCACTTTTTGCGCCTTTTTCTTCTACTTCTATCATTTTTTGCAAATTAGAGTAGGGAAATTTCACATCAATATTTATCTTTACCCCATCAGGCAATAATACTGTAAAATCAGGTCTTGATTCACTTTCTTTTAAAGATTTGTTATACAGGTAATCAACACCATTTACAAAGCCACACATCTTCAAAAGATCTTCTGCAACCTGTTCGCCAAATTGTCCACGCAGTTGATTATTTGAAAGTACTCTTCGCAAATTATCAGCAGTCACAGATAGCTGCTCAGTTATTTTTCTGTTATTTTCAATTTCTGATTTAAGCTCACGAAAAGATCCTACACGTTCACGATCTACTTCCTCCATGCGTTTATTACTTTTCTCAAGTTCAAGAAGAAGTCTTTTTACGGTATCTTCTATTGCAGATTTTTTATTTATTAAGTCAGTTTTAATATCCTGTTTCTCAGCTCCCAATTTCTGATCGGCCATTGTTATAAGCTGCTGATTAGCATCTTTTAGAATTCGGGGAAAGATTTCAAGTAATTTATTTTCCAATTTATTGCCTAAATCTTCAGTTTCTTTTCGACTAATTAGCTTAATAATGATGAAGGTACAGATAACTCCCAATATAAGTCCCAATACGATATAAGACAGCATAATTGAAACATTATACATCAAAACAGTAACTCGTTAAAAAAATTCAGCAAATCAAAATAGTGTAACAAATCAGGGGATGGATAATTTTATAAATTATTTGATATTCTTAGAATATGATTGTTTTTAATGAATTAGCAGGGATACTTATCTTAGCTACAGCTGTATCCATTGTCATGAGGTTACTCAAACAACCACTAATCGTCGGATACATAATTACAGGTATACTTGCGGGTCCTCATTTTCTTAACGTTTTCCAGTCAACTGAACACATTGAAGTCTTCTCTAAGATTGGTATAACGACTTTACTTTTCATAGTCGGCCTTCATATGAATCCTAAAGTCATTAAAGAAATAGGAAAAGTATCTTTACTTACAGGAATCGGCCAAGTCCTATTCACGACTCTTACCGGATTTGCACTCGCAATAATATTGGGTATTGAACGAATTGCTGCAATTTATATTTCAATCGCACTAACTTTTAGCAGTACTATAATAATTCTTAAATTAATTTCTGATAAAGGTGACTTACACAAGCTATATGGAAAAATAGCGATCGGATTTCTTCTTGTTCAAGATATAGTAGCTACTATAGCTCTCCTGGTAATATCTTCTTTAACTCAATCACAAAATACTGATTTGCTGCCATTTTCGCTCCAGCTTACCGTCAAAGGTCTTTTACTATTTGTAAATCTTTCAATAATAAGCATGTACACTATGCCCAAAATAAGTAAATTTATTGCCTCAAGCCAGGAATTACTATTTCTCTTTTCGCTTAGCTGGGGCCTAGGACTTGCATCAGTATTTTATATTCTTGGTTTTAGCGTAGAAATTGGAGCGCTTGTAGCAGGAGTAGTTCTATCAATGACGCCATTTGCATATGAAGCAGGGTCGAGATTGAAACCGCTTAGAGACTTTTTTATAATACTATTTTTTATATCACTTGGCTCTCAAATGGTTTTTGAAAATATCGCAGAACTAATTCTACCCGTTTTAATTTTCTCTATATTTGTTTTAGTTGGTAATCCAATAATAATGATTGTCATTATGAATCTGTTGGGTTTTAAAAGAAAAACCAACTTTATGACAGGAATTGCCATCGCGCAAATCAGTGAATTCTCGCTTATCCTCGCTACAGTTGGATTCAATGCAGGGCATATTGACCAACGAACACTCTCTATTATCACCATGGTTGGTTTAATTACTATCCCTGCATCCACATACCTAATCTATAATTCCGATTTTCTATACCAACGCTTTGAAAAATTTTTGAAACTTTTAGAATTACGAAAAAATACCAAAAAAGAAAATAGGGGAGATGATGAAATTTATGAGCTCATACTTTTCGGGTTTGATAGAGCGGGAAATGATTTCGTTTCTGCATTTAAAAAATTAGATAAATCTTTTATTGTTATTGATTTCAATCCGGAATCCATAACAAAACTTGAGGAGAGTGGTATACCTTATAGATACGGAGATGCAGAAGATGTAGAATTTCTTGAAGAGCTGAGTTTAAATAAAGCAAAACTTATAGTCTCAACTATTCCTGATGCAAAAACAAATCTGCTTCTAACTAAGTTCGTACACGAAGTTAATCCGAAAGCGATTTTGATAATACTTACATATGACAAAAAAGAAGCAAAAAAATTATATGATGCTGGAGCTACTTACATAGTAGTGCCACATTATCTAGGAGCTGCGCATATCACAAATATAATTAACAAACTTGGTCTTGACCTAAGTGGATTTAAAGAAGAACGTGAAAAACATTACCGCCATCTTCAGTCAATTTCTGAATAATTGACAGCTTTAGTATATTAAAATTCATTTATGATCAGTATCATGGACCTCGCCTAAAATGACTCCAGTATCTCCGTATAAATCTAAATTAATCGCTTCTTTAAAAGTAAACCAACCCCAGTCGGAAGCTTCATGATTAAGTTTTATTTCATGAACTTGATTTATTGGCTCAACGAGATATGGGAAAATTTTCAAATCATATATTTCAATTGTGTGAATAAGTGGTCTTACGATGCGCACATCCAAGTTGGTTTCTTCCTTCACTTCGCGTATTAAGGTATCAGTAAGACTTTCATTTATATCACAAGTACCCATCATAAAGCCCCATTTATCATGCACTTTTTTCTTTCCCGGATAATGAATTTTCACTAGTAGATATTTATCATCTTTCTTTATTACGCCTAATACACCTAATTTAAATAACCGATAATATTTAGCAACATATTTAAGAATATCTAATGTCATTGGCATAAGATCAAGCCTAGATGCTTCCCTTATACTATACCAACCAAAGCCATATGATTCTTTATTCACTCTTATCTTTTGATTTAGGTCAACTCTTTTACATAAAAAAGCCATGCAAAGTCTATGCCAATCAGCTTTATGTGATATTAATTCAGTAACAGCAAGAGTTCTCTTGAGGTCAATATCGATTCCTAGTTCTTCATTAGCTTCTCTTTTTACCAAAGCTGTAATATGTTCACCGATTTCAAGACCACCTCCTGGAAATTGCCATTTTTTATCAAAAACTGGATCGTCATCTTCATCTGCTCTCCTTTGTGTAAGTAAAAATTTTCCATTCTCGTATAAAACTATGTAAGCCATTGGGGAAATTGCATTTGTTGACATATAAATTGATTTTCATTCTAACACATTCTACATTTGGAGCTTACTTCTTTTAAATAAAGCAGTTGTTTTATCTTGATATACGAAATTCCATTTCTTATCCGCACTTAACTTCTTGAGTCGTTTAAAGATCGGTTTATAAGTGGCCGTAAAAACTACGTCATATTTAGATTTATCTATATCTTTCATGTTTTGCTCTAGCGCATAATCATGTTCAAATGCACTGTAACCATTTTCATCACGCCATAAATGCATTCTACCGTCACTGCTAGGTTTTAAGTGCGGATAATTCCATATAAGCCAACCGCCCCAATTATAAAGAGTCATAGTCTTGCCCTCAATGTAATATTTATTAAGAACTTTTGCAGCCTGTGGTGAGCATTGCGAGATCTCACTACAATACACATCCCAATTCATATCCAAAAACTGGCGATAAGGTTGCTTCAAAAGTAAAATAATCGTAATGTAAATAATAAAAAGTATAGAACCACCGTAAAAAACTCCTCTTTTACTATCTGGACGAATGAAATTTACTAAGGGTTTTAAAAATGGAATGACCACATAATACATTGCCCATGAATACCGCCTCACCCAAGTTGAGAGAATATATAAAACAGAAAATAAGCCTATTTGAGGGAGTTTACTTTTCCAAATACCTGTGAACAAGTAAGCCAAAATTCCAATTCCAGCAATAACTATTGTAATTACAAGGTTTATCCATTGCTGCGATAATTCAGTTGCTGGCAAGTATTCAGCTACACGTTTAAGAAGAGGATCATTAAAATGTAGAAGAGTAACTTCATAAATTCTTATGCCATATGGATGAATAAGTGTCGCGCCAAATGAAAGCAATGTGACAATACTAAATGTTTTTATTTCAGGTATTAATAAGCGCATTTTCTTACTTTCCAAAAATAATCCAAGTAAATAAAATATTTCCCATAATCCTAGTACTCCTAAGCCCACAACAAAAAGTCCATGAGTATTCGCCCAAATTAAAAAGAGAACTGGAACTAAATAAATAATCTTTCCTTTAAGTTTTTCGTATCTAGAAAGTAAATAAATAAGTACCCCGAAAAGCAATAAGCTTAATTGCTGACCCCGAAATGAATTAGCACTTACAGGATTCATAAAAAACAAAATTATGGGAAATATTATCGCTTTCTCCCAAAAATCCAAATCATAAGCTTTCGCGAAAAAAAAGAAAGTAAACACAACTACCAGCGCTCCTCCTATCGAAAGTCCCAAAAATCCACCAAAGCTATAAAATAAATAATAAACCAAATCAGCACCCCATGAAATATTCGCCCAAATAAAATTAGGCATCTCTGTAGAAAATATATTCTCGCGAAGTATACGGAAATTCTTGAAGAAATATTCACCATACTTAAGATGCCATCCGAGATCAGGATCAACCGGGCGGTAAATTGTAGCTAAAAAAACGGTAAAATAAGGCAGAAAATACTGTATATATAAATTTATCTTTTTGTTCATCTTTGAATTTGATCAAGATTATAATAGACCGCTTATTTAAGCACAAGATCTAATTATTTAATTTAGATAATTATATTTACAGAATTTACACTTGCATTATTTATGATTTAGTTATTAAACTAAAAATGTAAGCATGAATTTACCAAATCTGGGAAAAAAACCTGTTTTTCTCAAAAATGATTTCGTAGCAGGTATAACAGTAGCATTAATACTTATCCCGCAATCACTTGCATACGCACAACTAGCAGGTCTACCTGCTCAATACGGCTTATATGCAGCACTTATACCACCAGTTATCGCAGCCTTTTTCGGTTCCAGCAAACAATTAGCGACTGGTCCTGTAGCAGTTCTATCATTGATGACTGCTTCAAGCCTCACGGTTTTTTATACGCCAGGAAGTCCTGACTATATATCTGCAGCAATACTACTTGCACTTTTACTTGGTATTTTTCAATTAGGGTTAGGTATGATTAAGTTCGGAGGATTAATCAGCTTTCTCTCTCATCCAGTTATATACGGATTTACAAACGCAGCAGCAATAATTATAGCTACTACTCAGCTTTCCAAACTCTTCGGAGTAAATGTACCATCATCAGAGCACCATTACGAAACAGTTATCGCTGTTTTACAGGCAGCTTCAAAAAGCGGAGAACTTCTGACACTACTTCTGGGTTTGTGGTCAATTTATGCTTTATATACTTTAAAAAAGTTAAATAAAAAATTGCCTATAGTACTTATTGTCGTAATATCCTCAACCTTACTTTCACAACTGATGGGTTATAGCGGTGCTTTGATAGGGGAGGTACCTAAAGGACTACCATCTTTTGCTATTCCAGTTTGGGACACTAAAATTATTTTTGGACTTATCCCGACAATTATCACTATGGGCATAATAGGTTTTACCGAAGCTGTTTCAATAGCCCAAGCAATTAGTGTAAAAACTAAAGATTCAATAAATCCAAATAAAGAACTTATCGGCCAAGGCTTAGGAAATATTCTAGGTTCATTCTTCTTTAGCTATCCTACAGCGGGATCTTTCTCCCGATCAGCAGTGAATTTTCAGGCAGGGGCCAAAACTGCACTATCAAGCTTTTTCACAAGCTTTACGGTACTTTTAACTTTATTATTTTTCACTGATTTGCTTTATTTTATACCTCAAGTAACACTTGCTGGAGTAATTATATTTTCTGTAAGTGGACTTATAGATCTTAAAAAAATAAGACATATTTGGAACGCGAATCCCTATGATGGGATAGCTGCTGTAATCACATTTTTCAGCACTATATATTTCGCACCACACTTGGATAAAGGAATAATGTTTGGGGTGATATTTTCAATAGGTTATTACCTTTACAGAAGCATGCACCCTAGAGTTGTATTTCTATCTAAGTATAAAGATGGAGCACTTCATGATGCCACAAAATTCAGCATGGATAGATGTGAAAATATCGCAGTAGTGCGACTTGATGCGCCGTTGTTTTTTGCAAATGCCAAATTTTTTGAAGAAGAGATCGTAAACGACTTAGCATCCAATAAGGGTATTAAAGATATTTTGATTATAGGGACCGGAATAAATCAGCTAGACGCTACGGGTGAGGAGATGTTGAAATCACTATTTGAGAATTTAAGACCGACGAAAAAAACATTATACTTTTCAGACTTGAAAGCCCCAATCTTACAATTATTGAAAAATACCGGTCTATATAGCGAAATTCATCCTGATCATTTTTTCAGTAAATCAGATGATGCTATCCGATATGTAGTAAATATCCTTGAAAAAGCAGATCTTCATACTGATTCTGAAAAATGTCCGTTGAAAAAATATGTAAAGCGTCATGAAGCAGAAGAAGTGTCTATAGGGGATAAGAGAGAGACTATAGCTTATTTCTATCACAAACTCAGATTAAACTAAATCTAGCTTTTAATCCCTTCAATGTAATTTACCTGAAAACTCTGCAATTCTTTATCTACAAATTTATCAATGGCATATGGGATCAACCAATTTAAATTACTCACTATATTAAGAGGGATTTTATTCACTTTGAACCATTCTATTTTCTCTTTTCCCCGTGTACTTGCATCTTTAAGTAAACCTGAATAAACATAACTAAATACTTCTACTTTCCACATTGGTGCTTGAATAACGCCAAGGTAGATCCATAACTTTTTTAGAGTCTTCAGTCGTGATTCCTCAAACGTTTCACGAACTATACAAGTATTTGAATCTTCTCCTTTTTCAATTTTCCCTCCAATTCCATTTATCAATCCATTCTGCCATGGCGGACTTAATTTATGAACGAGTAATACTTTTTGTATAGACTTATCGAATATGAATCCTAATGTATATTGCTTCATCGTTGAGTTCTAATTAGTGAATTAAAGTATGGAGGTAATATATCAAATCATGGGGTTTGGAGCAATTTTGTTGATACTGTCTGATTTAAGGCTTAAATAGGAGTTAATTAGATGGTATAATTAACTCTAATGTTCAGTCCCGAGGCTGAATATAGGTTTGTACTTACATATCGATGG
>CAZZCX010000034.1:0-7882 GCA_964653195.1 uncultured Gammaproteobacteria bacterium | reverse complement strand
GAGTTATGAGTTATGAGTTATGAGTTATGAGTTATGAGTTATGAGTTATGAGTTAAGGATTGATAGTTTGAGAAAGTTATTATTTATTGTATATATGGAGGGAGTAAATAAGTAGCATGGAAAGAATGGGGAAGCGTCCTTGTGAGGCTCCCGAGCATCATCCTAATTGTCCCTGTCTAAAATGTAATTTAATTAAACCTAAAAGCTGCCAGAATTGTCGTTTGGTAAATTTCGATCATATCACTCCAAAATCACTAGCCAGAAGAGTCCTTAAATGGACCGAGGAACAACTGAATGACGAATCTAACCTTATGTGTTTATCTTATGTATGCCATCGAAAGAAAGATTTAGATACACCAGTTAGAGTTGATGTAGCAAAACGACAGAAGAAAGGTGAAGATTTTGATTGGCCAAAACACAGAAGTCTTTTTCGGCGCTAGCTCATTGACAGACTGATAATGGATTGGTAATATCTATGAGTTATTAGAAAATTATCTTAATCTTTGAGATTTAATCTTTTAACTTGATTTTTTACATATGGCAGCAATACACATAAACGATGCAAGCTTTGATAAGGTAGAAAAAGGGAAGGGTGTAGCCCTTGTGGATTTCTGGGCTATTTGGTGTACGCCTTGTAAAATAGTAGGACCTTATCTTGATCAGTTGGCGGATGAATATAAAGGTAAAGCATCAGTCTTAAAGCTGAATGTTGATGAAAATCCGGAAACCGCCGGCAAATACGGTGTAATGAGTATTCCAACAGTTATAGTTTTTAAAGATGGAAAACCAGTAAAAGCGACTGTGGGAGCGCAGAGTAAAGATGCATATAAAAAAATGATAGACGAGGCCATAGCAAATTAAGTTCAAAGTCAAAAGGTAAAGGTCAAAATCACATTTCAAAAGTAAAAAGTGTTTTACATAAGTTTTTTTAATTTTTAACTTGTGCTTTTGAATTTTGACTTCTAACTTTTGATTTTTTATTATGTATGACGTTATAATAATCGGTGCGGGGCCAGCTGGGTTAACTGCTGCTATTTACACAACCCGTGCGAATCTTAAAACTCTGGTAATTGCTGGTGGAAAATGGGGTGGGCAGTTGCAGTTAACTTCATTGGTTGAGAATTTTCCAGGTTTCCCTGAAGGTATACTTGGGCCTGAACTGATGATGAAAATGCGATCTCAAGCTGAACACCATGGTGCGGAGATAATTGAATCCGAATTTGAAGATGGGGTATTTAATCTGCGGCCTTTTAAAATAACAGCAAGCGATGGAAATACCTATAAAAGTAAAGCCGTAATTATTGCATCTGGCGCAGATGCTAAATGGCTAGGTGTGAAAGGGGAGGAAGAAAAGATTGGACGCGGTGTTTCATCCTGTGCGACTTGTGATGCAGGGTTTTTCAGAAATAAGAATGTGATAGTTGTTGGCGGGGGGGATAGTGCGATGGAGGAAGCGCAAGTTTTGTCAAATGTCGCGAGTCACGTAACTCTAATGCATAGACGTGAAGAATTTCGTGCCAGTCAAATCATGCAAGATAGAGTAAAAAATAACCCCAAGATAACTGTCATGTTCAATACTGTGATAACTGAAGTAATGGGAGGAATAAAGGTCGAAAAAGTGAAATATATTGACACTAAAACCAATAAGACAAGTGAGATGGAAGTAGATGGTGTATTTGTGGCGATAGGTCATATCCCGAATACAAAAAAGTTTCAGGGAATTGATTTGGATGAAGCAGAATACATAAAGGTACATGACCACTTTAAAACAAATATAGAAGGAGTATTTACTGCTGGGGATGTACATGACCGCGCTTATCGACAGGCAATTACCGCCGCGGGTTTCGGAGCAGCCGCAGCTCTGGAAGTAGAGAAATGGTTAAGTCTACATGAGTGATTTAGTCTCATCGCTGTAAGATTCTCGCCATTCGTTAGGTCTACGTCATCGCCTCAAAGTGTCGATTTCACACGGCAGGTTGCATCAGGATTTGGTGCTGCAGCTGTTCAGGAGGCTGAGAAATGGTTATCTATACAAAAGTACTTCAAGCATTTAAACCTTTTGTTTAACTTCGTTTATGTATATTAAGCAATTGATATATATAGCCATGCAATATCTTTACTTACGACTTTACAATCTTATTTGATCAGCGTTACACTAGCTATAATGCCTGATAAATTGGTAAAACATAGAAAAGTATTAATTATTCTATTTGGTATCTTAATATTTTTGGTTTTGATACCTACTTTCATATTTATATTTAGCAAAAATAACCAACTTGAATACATTATAGATAGGGAGAGTAAGGCAAAATTAGTAATACCTCAAGATGCTAAGTATGTACCAGATAGGCTGCTTGTAACCTATAAGGAAGGATTCTCTCCTGATTCGGTTGAAGAAACTTCTCCGGATATAAAGCGTGTATTTGATAAAGCAGGAGTAATTTCACAGGAATTGCTACATTCATCAACAAGCACCACATATATCGTAAGCTTGAAAAAAGATACAAATATAAAAGAAGCAGGGAAGACACTCGCGACTTTAGATGTAGTTGAGGGAATAGAAGCAGATCTAATCATGAGTATATTTATTACACCTACGGATAGTTATTTTCAACAATATCAATGGAATTTAAGAAAAATAAAAATGAACGAAGCATGGGAATTATCTACAGGCAGCCCGGTTGTAAAAGTGGCAGTTGTAGATACGGGAATTGATTATAATCACGAAGACCTATCTAACTTAATTGAGAAAGGTCCTGATTATATAAATAATGATAATGACCCCATGGACGATTTCGGTCATGGTACACATGTTGCAGGAATTATAGGAGCTTTAACTAATAATGCTAAAGGTATAAGCGGAATTAATTGGACTGTTAAATTGATGGCTATTAAATCTATAGGTAATAACGGTACGGGTCCGGTATCAGCGATCACTAGAGGTGTACAATACGCAGCAGATAACGGAGCGAAGGTAATAAATTTAAGTCTAGGAGCTCCAGGAATATGTAGTGACGTGATGCAATCAAGTATAAATTATGCATTAGAAAGTGATGCGATGGTGATTGTCGCAGCCGGAAATGATAATTCAGATGCCATACTTTTTAGTCCGGCTAATTGTCAAAATGTTTTGGCGGTTGGCGCTACAACTGAAACGGATAACAGGTCTAATTTTTCAAACTTCGGCTCAGTCGTAGACATAAGTGCTCCGGGCAGCAATATACTCTCAGCTGCATCATCGGTTTGTGATCCCCAAATGTGTATGAGAAGAGTTGGCAATAAATACATACTAGCTTCAGGTACTTCTATGGCCTCACCTCATGTAGCTGGAGTAGCTGCTCTGTTATTTACAAAAAGCGATATTACGCTAAGCGAAGTTGAGGGATGTATATTAGACAGTGTTGATGAAATTTCTACTGATAAACCATTAGGGACAGGACGATTGAATTCTTTAAAAACACTGCAGGCATGCAGTATAAGTCCTACATCTGTTCCAAGCGTTACTCCGGGTACGGGAACTAGTCTAAATTTTCAAAACATCAAGCTTCATGGAATAGGACGAGGTGGCGACAATGCAAATCCAATTAGTAATGGCAATATGAGTCCACTGCATACGACGCGAGGCATAAGCGTTACATTGACAGATGCTTCAAATTCAGCATTACCTTCGATTCAAAGCAATGTGGTTTTTGATGCAACAAGCGGGACTTTCAAAAATGATATACTGCTCGAATCAGTACCTTCTGGCCTATATCGAATTAATTTAAGAATTCCTCAATACCTGGGCAAAACGCTTGATGGGATATTTAGTATTACATCCGGCCAGGAGGTTATAGTAAATGAAGTATCTCTGACTACAGGCGATATAAATAGTGATAATTTTATAAATGCGGTTGATTATAATCTTCTTCTTGATTGTATATCCAACCTCACACCTCCCAGGGACTGTTCAGATCAACAGAAAAAGGCTATGGCTGATTTGACTGATGATGGCGCAGTAAATCAATTTGATTACAATCTTTTCTTGAGAGACTTGTCAGTCCAGAACGGAGAATAAAATGTGTAATTCAATTATCTGAAATTAATCAGTTGACCGAGGCACAGATTTTTGATAACGTAAGACGTATATGAATCAATTTACAGATCCTAAAATGATCGGAGTAGGTATTTTCTTACTTTTTTTATTAATAGGCTTATTAGGATTAGCGTTTTATAGGGGTGATCCGCAACCACCGGCACCTCCAGCGCCCACAATTATTATGGGAAATCCGACAGTTAATCCTACGGGAAAACCTATGAAAATGGAAACTTTTTATTTGACGCCAACCCCATCTCCAGCCCCATAGTATGATTTAATCTGATTAACTTCAAAGCTCTTGACTTTCATAAAAGAAAGCTTATAATATGCTGACTATGTCTCAGCAAGAAAGAAGATTTAATTTTGTATTGGGTCTTAACGGTCCTACAATGACATCTAGTGATATGTGGATAGCTGCAAATGCTGATACGAGAGAAGCAGTGGGAGAAGCTATAGGAGGATTAAGGCAATTTGGCAATAATTTATTAACTGATGCCGCTTTAGCAGTTCAAGATGGTTATACTACTCACAGAAAAGCTATGGATTGGCTTGTAAGGCATCGGCGACTGGCTACTGTAGCCGGTATAGCGTTAGGGGTTGCCTACAATTTGGATAAAGTAGGATTTGGAAATGCAACAGTTCATGCGCAAGGAGCTGATCAGCCTCTCAGATGTGAACAAATAGATGGTGTACTAGCAGCACAGGATTCTCCAGAGAGAGTTGTTCAGCCTTTTATAAATGATGGTACTATTGCTTCAAATCGTGTGCTTGAGTGCGTAGATTCAACTGGTTTACCTCAGCAAAGAGTTTTAGATTGTGAAGGAATTGGTGCTGCAGGATATGTTCTTGATACACAGAGTACGAATGAAAGTCCATTATGCATGGATAACGGTGGGGCTTTACAACCGGTACATAATGGAGCGTTGGATAATGTGCGAGCTGCTTTAAGATCAACGTTTCCTCAAACTGAAGCTGTGCCGACTCAACCTACCGCTCAAGCTCCTGTTGCCACGCCGGATCCGTATACCGCGATAGAACAAGCAGTAGATACGATAAAAAGTATTCCATGGATGTTAAAACAGTGTTGGAAGGTGCCTTTGGTAGGGGCTGCGGGTCTTGGCATATTTGCGTGGTGGAATCGTAGACAAGCAAATCAAAGCAATCAAATGGTCGCTGATTTAAATGAAGCCTCAAGGCAAGCAGAAGCTGCTAGATTAAAAAAAATTAAAGAGAATAAACAAGCTCAAGATACTTGGCGCAAGGAAAATCCTCTACAAGGTCTTCCGTCAATAAATACTCCGGTGGGATCTATGATTGATGGTTTGCTCGAGCGGGCTAATTTGGCTGCAACAGAAGGTAATCCTCGGGAAAGGCGTGCTTTATTAGCTCAAGCATTAACTGAAGCGGAAAAGAGCAATAGACACTATGAGGGTGGTGGCGTAGGTATAACTGGTGCAGAGTTAGCAGCAATACAAAGTTCAATCAGCGAACAACTAGAAGATCACACAAGACGAGCTGCAGGGGGTGGGTACGGTACTGGAACACGTCGTCCGCGCGACTTGGAAGATTAACTCGCTATATAAGTATTAGTACATAGTTTTAATTAAAATTGGTCTTCCACTTCTATTATAAAGTTGATTTATCTATTTTCTTCTATCATTAACCCATATACGCACATAATCAATTTCTATCTTTATGATTCCGCTTATCTCGGTAGTCGCAGAAACTATAGCTTTTTCTTTTGAGGTTATTTAGCTCTGGAGTAATGATATTTACGATTTTGAAATATAACAAGTTGTATTCTGATTTTCCCGGGGGTTGACAGGCTATAGAGCCTATGTTATTATCACTTTGCGTAAACCTTTGATTGCGTATTTATGAGCACATTTCTGACCAAATTTATTTTTTCTGTACCTAGGTCATAACGCCTCTAAAATATCATCTTTGGTTTACTCCGATCTTTAATTTTTTATTTTTTGTCTACAGGCCTATTTAGTGCTTTCGGTTTTAGTAATGCAAGCTAGAAGAGGAGGCGGTTAGACGAATATGGGCCGGTAGCTTAGCTGGTAGAGCGCAGCTTTTGCATAGCTGAGGTCGAGAGTTCGAATCTCTTCCGGTCCACAGTATTCTGCAGCGCAGAATAACAGTAAACAATAAACTGTAAACAGTTAATATAGAGCGATAACAAAAATATTAACATGCTAGCTTTAGAAGTTATAAGTTTTATGTTTATAGTTGCCGAAGGCATTGTGTTTTGAGATGAACCCCCTAGAAAGAGGGGGTTGTTCTGAAAGCGTAACGCAGTCGTCAGTCGCTCGCCATTTATTCAGGATTTTATCTTGATATAAGGCCAACAGCGTACGATTGAAAAAATTGGCTCTTTAATAAGTGAAGAGAAATATTGTTATCCTCAAAATAACAATTTGTATCCAGTATATAAATTTTTTTATATAATAATTATCTACTCATAATGCCGATAATGGATGCCTAGGAGATTTTGACCGAGGAAGGACGCAGACAGCGGCGATACTCGTCGGGGAGGTGCTAACAACCTTTGATCCGGCGGTTTCCGAATGAGGCAACTCAGTTCCAATAATATTGGAATTAACCTAAAGTAAACATTCCCGAGCAATCGGGATAATAGCTTTAGGTGGGGTACGGCGCCAACTGAAACATCTAACGTAGCGCCAGGAAAATAAATCAATCGAGATTCCGTCAGTAGCGGCGAGCGAAAGCGGAAGAGTCTAAACTTGCTTGTGCATGGCACAAGAGATTCAAGAATCAAGATTCAAGAATCAAGAATGAACACAAATATTCTTGCTTCCTGCTTCATACTTCTTAATTCTCTCGTGCTGTGCGCGAGTGAGGGTTGCAGGGCAGACGATATTCGATGCGAGTATTCATAGCAGAAGGATCCGGAATGGTCCGCTATAGAACGTGAAAGCCGTGTATGCGAAATGAATGCTCCCGATAGTTTGTACCTAAGTACCATGCAGCACGATTTAAACTGTGTGGGAAGCCGGGTCGACCATGATCCAAGACTAAATATCAGAATCTACCGATAGTGAACTAGTACCGCGAGGGAAAGGTGAAAAGCACCCCGGGAGGGGGATGAAATAGAACTGAAATTGTCGGCTAACAAGCAGACAGAGTCCCGATTTATCGGGATGATGTCGTGCCTATTGAAGAATGAACCGGTGAGTGTACGTTATAGCGCCTGTTTAACCAAGGAGAACTTGGGAAGGCAAAGTGAAAGCGATCCCTAACTGGGATATTTTGCGCTTAATGTATGACCCGAAACCGGGTGAGCTAACCTTGGGCAGGGTGAACTTCGCCGAAAGGCGAGGGGAGGCCCGTACTCGTGATCGTAGCAATGATCTGAGACGACCTGAGGTTAGGGGCAATATGCCAAACGAACCCGGAGATAGCTGGTTCTCCCCGAAATATATTTTGGTATAGCGGCTATGTATGAACGCTGAGGTAGAGCACTAAATGGTTTCCGGCGGCGAAAGCTGTCGGCACCTATTAAACTCCGAATGCAGCGTGTGAAACATAGCTAGTCAGTCGTGTCGGGCTAAGCTGATGCGTCAAAAGGGAAACAACCCAGACTCCCGATTAAGGCCTCTAAATTATGGCTAAGTTTTAAAGGAAGTTAAGATCCATAGACACCCAGGAAGTTGGCTTAGAAGCAGCCATCTTTTAAAGATAGCGTAACAGCTCACTGGCGGATGGTTTTTAGCGCCGAAAATGTATCGAGGATTAAGCCATGTGCCGAAATCGGAGACTCTTGTGCTTCGCATAAGG
>CAZZCX010000033.1:4508-8057 GCA_964653195.1 uncultured Gammaproteobacteria bacterium | reverse complement strand
TATAATAAATAAATCTTCGTTGAATATGCTCATAATTGTGTCGGGACCAATGTTTGCGGGAAAGACTACATGGCTTCTCGAGTATGCTTCCAAACTATCAAAAGGCACCTTTAAGCTATATAAGCCGAATATTGACTCCCGTTATGCTGATGATAAGTGCGTCACCCATGATGGTTTAAATATGCCTTCATTTAATCTTGATGTAGAAAATCCACAATTTATAAATCTGGGAGAGAAGATAAAAACAATAATTATTGATGAATTAAATTTTTTTAATGCAGATAAATTAATTCCAGCAATTTATAAACAATTAAAACTGAAAAGGACTATTGTCGGAGTAGGACTTAATTATGATTATCAAAAAGTTCCATTTGGCTCCACAATTCCGCTCGCAAAAATTGCAAATAAGTCTATTAGTTTATTCTCTATTTGCGATAAGTGTCGTAAGCAGGCGCAGCATGTATACCGGAAAATACAAAATGAAAATAGAATTTTTTTGGGTGCTGCAGACGCCTATGGAACCTGTTGTGAAAGATGTTGGGGTGATTTAAGTAAAGATTATACTATATCTTAGAAAATGATTTAGCTAAAGGTGATTAGTTTGGTTTTAACTTTTGTTTTAGTATTATTATTTATTTTTTGTAATGAAGTTTATAATATGACAATATAAATATATGAATAAATGGATAAAGTATATTTTCTCATTCATCATGACTCTATTTATTATCTATAATATTTATTTGTCTGCGATGTTTGTAATGCATGGGGAAGTACATTTGACAAATGATATCGGGAGAGATTTCCTACTTTTACAAGAGCTCGATCAGAAAAAAATTGTTTTAATTGGACCTCGAACGAATGTTCAAGGAGCTTTCCATGGTGTCTTGTGGACTTATCTTAATTATCCGGCTTTTGTGATGGGTCATGGTAATCCTGTAATAGTAGCCTGGTTTTGGGTGATTATAGGAATTGTATATTTATTATCAAGTTATTATGTTTTTTCAAGATTATTCGATGATATTCATGCACTACTAGGTACTGCAATGTTATCACCTATCGTCGTTTTGTTATCGAATAGTCTCTTCGGACAATTAATGATTTTTTTCTTGATACCTATTTTTATTTTTGGAATTTTTAAATATATTGATACGAAAAAACCAGCCTATCTAATACTACATCTGTTTTTACTTGGTTGTATGATTCAGTTTAATATCGGGGTAGGTACTTTGATTGCTATACAAACGATCCTTTTATTGTCAATTACTATAATAAGAAGTAAATTATACAAACACTTTTTTGCATTTATTATCCTCCCAATTAGCACAATTAATTTTATCATTTTTGATATTCGCCATAACTTCTCAATGATAAAAGCGTTAGCTGGAATAGGAGGAATCCGTGCATTTATAATCCCAATTAATGAATGGTTACTTAATCGTCTTCACCATATGGTAACAATGCAATTATTTTCTAGTATACCTCTGGTTATAATGATATTTGTATTTATCTTAATTGTCCTACTTACTCTAATTGAGATAAAAAAAGGAAAATTGAAAAATTTATTTCTTATCATTATTTATTATTATTTAGGTTACATCGTGTTAACATTTTTTAATAAAGGAATAATTCTAATCGATCACATTATACACTTAGCGCCTTTAGCTGTAATTTGGCTTGTAGCGCTTACAAGAGTATCATATAAATATATTTTTATTCCGTTAATTATTTTAGCGCTTTATTTAAATTTTACAAACATAAAAAGTTTTTCCACTATCGGCAAGATTCCTTTAGCTGGTACAACAGCAGATTCTTGGATATCGCTACAAGAAGTAGGAAAATATGTCGTAGATAAGCAAAAGGAAAAAGAATTTGGTTATTATGTGTATTCTCCTGACGCATATGCTTACCAGCAGCGTTATGCAATGTCCTACTATTTCAAATATAGAAAATCACAAGCATCTGAGTATTTTAAAAAACCGATAACCTATGTCATAATTGCTCCACCTCCACACGATAATCCGTATATGACTCATGAATGGTGGATTATAAATAAAGCAATGATAAGTAACAAGCCTGTGGAGCAGAAGGTTTTTCCTAGTGGGTATAAATTAGAGATGTATCAGTTAAATGCTGATGAACAAAGAATTCCACATGTTTCAGATATAGAGCTTGGTATCCACTTTCGATAATTTTAATGATTCTTTCTTTTGAAAATCTCATTACACATAGAACACCTAGTAAACTTTTTTAAATATTTAGGTAAAAAATAGCCTCCATTTTCCCCTCTACATATTTATAGAGATATAACTGCATAAGTGGATTACGATATTACTTATATATATAAACGTGACTATAGTCACATCTAAATAGAATAAATACTCGTATTATATGAACATGAATTCATATAGTTGTTGTAAGACTTTGAGTATAGGTGCAAAAAAGGTAAGCATTTTGTCAGTACTTTTGAGACTAGTCTCTGAAGAAAATAGATTAAAACTTATATGTATCTTGCGTACTGGAGAGCATTGTGTCTGTGAAATGATGGAACACGTAGATCTCTCGCAGAGTTTAGTATCACACCACCTAAAAGATTTGAAAAAAGTTGGCATTGTTACTGATGAAAAAAGAGGATTACGTGTATATTACACACTTACCGATAAGGGTAAAAATATTGCTGATTTATTATTTACAATTCCAGAAATAGTTAATTTTGCAAAAAGTATCAAAGAAGGGAAGTCCTCGTCAGTCAAGCATTGACCGAAAGACATAGGTGAAGCATTGGAGGTGAAATTATTATGAAGATTCAAATTTTAGGTTCCGGTTGTCCAACTTGTAAAAAACTTCATGAAATTACTTTACGAGCAGTTAAGGAATTAGGCATAAAAAGTTCAGTTGATTATATAACTGGAACAGAAGGGATTCAGAAGATAATCGAACTTGGAGCAATGACAAGTCCCGTAATGACTGTAGACAATAAGATCGCAATGACAGGATATATACCTGATATCGAAAAAATTAAAGAAAAGATAAAAGCACTTATTTAGTATTTATTTTATGGATATTTTTCAACCGATACAATGGTTTTCGGATAAGGTGACATATCAATTACTGCGGATTGCGCCACATTCTTACTTGGGGGATACTATCAATTTTTTTATCTACGATGTAATCAAAATTGGGATTTTGATGGTTCTGATAAATTACTTTATGGCAATAGTAAGATTTTATTTCCCAATGGAAAAAGTAAGAGATATACTTAAAAAACGACGCTGGTTTGGTTTAGATTATCTTTTTGCAGCTGCGCTTGGAGTTGTCACACCGTTTTGCTCTTGTTCATCTATCCCTTTGTTTATCGGATTTTTAGGAGCGAAGATACCATTAGGGGTCACATTTGCTTTTCTTATCAGTTCTCCGCTTGTGAATGAATCATCACTTTATCTTTTTCCTGCTATGTTTGGGATGAAAGTCACTTTGATTTATAATATAGTCGGTATTGCTGTAGCTATTCTTGGTGGAATGCTAATTCAATATTTGCGGGTAGAGAAGTAT
>CAZZCX010000033.1:0-4408 GCA_964653195.1 uncultured Gammaproteobacteria bacterium | reverse complement strand
GTAATGGAAGCGTTGATAAAAAAAGGAGTCCCAATGGGGACTGCGCTTGCTTTCATGACATCAATAGTGACCATATCTATCTCTCAGGCGATGATTTTGAAAAAGGTTATGCGTTGGCAGCTTCTCGCATTGTTTTTTGGAATTACTATATTCGGAATAGTTTTCATGGGTTATCTATTTAATGTTATTTTATAAATAAATGAAAAGATTATATTTTAAATCACTAATTGCCTCTGTACTTTTGCTTATTGGGTTATTTGTGTTAAATAGACCAGTTTTTGCTGTAAATGACGTAAATGTTTATTTCTTTTGGGGGGATGGATGTCCTCATTGTGCGAAGGAAAAACCTTTTTTAGAAAAACTTGAAAACAAGTACACATCCTTGAAAGTATTCAAATATGAAGTTTGGAAAAGCAATATAAATCGAAAATTACTTGTGAATGTGGGAGAAGTATTAAATGAAGATATATCAGGAGTACCATTTACTGTAGTTGGTGAAAAGACGGTATCAGGATATTTGAACGATGAAACAACCGGCAAGGAAATTGAAGATGCAGTTAAGTACTGTTTGGAAAATTCATGTAACGATCCAATAAGTAGAGTAGTAAGTATTACATCGGACATAAATAAATCAGCTAAAGATAAATTAGATAATACAAATTCAAAAGTAAATAATAAGAGTTTTCAAAAAGCAATTCCTAAAATTTTACATCTTCCTTTCATGGGTGATGTAAAGACCAAGGATGTGTCTCTACCAGTGTTGACCGTTATGATTGCTGCTCTTGACGGATTTAATCCATGTGCAATGTGGACTTTACTTTTTTTAGTAAGTCTCTTAATTGGTATGCATGATAAGAAAAGAATGTGGATATTAGGTAGCGCATTTATTATTTCCTCAGCTGTAATTTATTTTATGTTTATGGCAGCTTGGCTGCATCTTATTTTATTTATCGGTTTTATTTTTTGGATAAGACTAGCAATTGGAATGCTCAGTATGGCAGCAGGTATGTATAACTTACGCGAGTATTTCACCAATAAGGATAATGCATGTAAAGTCACAAGAGGTAAGGAAAGACGCAGAGTTTTTGATGCGATCAAAAGTTTCACAAAAGAAAAACATTTTTTATTGGCTCTTTTGGGCATAATTATACTTGCAGCGGCTGTAAATGTAGTAGAACTTATTTGTTCTGCGGGACTTCCTGTTATATATACACAGATTTTGTCATTAAGTAGCTTAAGTATCGGGCAATACTACCTATATCTGCTTCTCTACATTTTTATTTTTATGCTTGATGACTTATTCGTGTTTATCATTTCCATAAAGACTCTAGAACTTACAGGAGTTACGACAAAATATTCCAGGCTTTCTCATTTTATGGGTGGGATTATAATGCTTGCGATAGGATTAGTATTAATATTTAAACCGGAGTTACTTATGTTCGATTGACCGATATAAATTATTAAGACCTTACATATTTAATCATCATTGAAGTATACTTCCTGATTGTCATTTTGTTACACTTAAGGTATGAAAGTTTGGGGACTTTATTGTAGTATATTTTTGCTATTATCTATATTTGGAATTATCCGTTACGTTCCCCTTGTAGCATATGCACATCAAGATAGTCAACGTATTACGAAAGACTATAAAGTCGCTATTTCTCAAGATCCTTTATCCCCATTTGTAAATGAAGAAGTAAAAATAAATTTTTCCTTGGATACTAGTACTGGAATTCCAGCTGCGAAAGTCAAAGGAACTTTATTGATAAAAGATTTATCATCAAATTCAAGTTTAGATAAGGATATTGATCATAAAGAAAAAATAATTTATCAAAAGGATACAGAAACTGACTTAAGCGGAAATGTAGAATTGGTTTATGAGTTTAAGAATGCGGGTTTATATGATGTTGAGTTTATTTGGGGACAGGACAAGGTTATTGAAAGTGCCGGCTTAGAAATTTTAGCTAGAGATCCTGTTTCTTTTTTCACTAAACAGGAGTTGCTTAAAAGATTATGGATTTTTACTTTGGTAGCATTAGCAGGTTTTTTAATTGGTGTAATTTTGACATTTATTTTATTGACGATGAGTTTTCGTCCTAAAAAGTAGTTAAGTTATATTATAGTAAATAGTTTTATAGTAATGTTGTGAAAGTAAGTCTTAAGTTCGTATACGAATGTGGATCATGTTCCTTCCTGCCATGAATTAAGGTAATTTCTTTGATCGGGTGTCAAAGTATCTATTTTTATACCCATTGCTTTTAACTTAAGTGTCGCAACTTGTATATCTAGAACTTTAGGTAAAGTATAAACTTTATTTTCCAACTTACCTTGATTCTGAGTAAGCCATTCTGCAGCGAGTGCTTGATTTGCAAAGCTCATATCCATAACTTCTGCTGGATGTCCTTCTGCAGCAGCAAGGTTTACCAATCTGCCTTCTCCCGCAACATAAAGCCTTTTTCCATCTTCGAAAATGTATTCGTCTAATTGATTTCTTATCCTTTTTTTCGATTTTTTAGCTTTTTCAAGCCCTGCCATATCAATTTCAATATCGAAATGTCCTGAATTTGCGACGATTGCACCATCTTTCATATTTAACATATGCGATAAAGTAATTACGTGTTTGTCGCCAGTTGCCGATATAAAAATATCACCATATTTTACCGCTTCGCGCATCGGCATCACTGAGAAACCATCCATAGTAGCTTCAAGTGCGCGAATAGGATCTACCTCTGTGACAATTACTATAGAACCCATACCATGCGCACGGGATGCTATTCCTCTTGAACACCAGCCGTATCCACCTACGACAACAGTTTTGCCGGCAAGCAAAATATTGGTCGCGCGTATGATGCCATCAATTGTAGACTGACCTGTACCATAACGGTTATCAAACATATGTTTGGTATCAGAATCATTCACTGCCAATACTGGAAGCTTTAATGCACCTTCTTTTTCCATGGCTTTCAGTCTTATAACTCCTGTAGTTGTCTCTTCGGACGAACCTATAATTTCATTTAATTGATTTTTCTTTTTTGTGTGGAGGAGGAAAACCAGATCTGCACCATCATCCATAGTTATTTGTGGGTGTGTATCGATTACGGTATTTAGATGTTTGTAATAGGTAGTATTATCTTCACCTTTTATAGCGTATGTCGGAATACCGAAATCTTTCACTAATGATGAAGCAACCATATCTTGTGTGGATAACGGGTTTGAGGCACAAGCAGTAACATTTGCACCGCCAGCTTTCAGGGTAATAAGTAAGTTAGCAGTTTCTGATGTGATATGAAGACAAGCTCCTAACTTAAGTCCTTTTAAAGGCTTTTCTTTTGTGAAGCGGTCTCTTATGATTTTCAGAACAGGCATTTGCTGTCCAGCCCATTCAATTTTCAATTTCCCTTCTTTTGCGAGCGTTAAATCTTTTACGTCAAATGCTTTTGTCATTAATACTATAAGTTTATCAAATCTCCGTAGAATTGTCTATAGATGTGCTGAAATTCCGAAAGAGAATATGTATGCTCCTGTGTACCGTAGAAACCGACTGCAAAACATCCTGCAACGGATCCCATTTGTCCGCAAGTTTTAAGATCATAGCCTCTATTCAAGCCCGCAAAAAATCCACCTCTCCATGCATCGCCGGCACCTGTAGTGGATACAACTTTTTGTGCTTTCACCGGTAAGATATCGTATATTCCCTTTTCATCCTGTATTCTTGATCCCTTCTCTCCTAAAGTCGTTATAACTATTTTATTTCGTACTATATCGTTGAAATTCTTAACTCTTTTTTTAATAAGTACTATCTCATATTCATTTGCAGCAATTATTGAAGAATGTTTTATGCCAATAGCTAAGTCTTCATCGCTAACTTGAGTTAGAATAAAACCAGGATCAAAGAGGTAAGGAATTTCTAGATTTATGCACTGTTTTACAAATGACATAGAGCCGTCTACTCCTTGGGGACCGATAAGCACTATATCTTTAGAAGTCGCTACTTGTGCAAGATTTAAAGAAGGTATATTTTTCGATGCTCCATAATAATATCCCCATATTTGATTATTTGCCTTATCAGACAGGGCAAAGCCAGTTGCTGTGTGTTCGTCATTATCAATCTTTATACCGGATGTATCTATACCCATCTCGCTAAACGACTTTTTATATTCTGAGAAATCATTTCCTGCATATGAGAAAACTTTATGTGGTGTTTTTAGAAGACCCATTGTATAGGAGACATTTCCAGCTGTTCCGCCACGACGCTTTGCAAACTTATTGACGATAAATGACAGATTTATTTTCCCCGTATGCTCCGGCAAGATATGCTCACCGAACTCTCCTGGAAATTCCATAATATAATCGTATGCAAGCGTTCCCGTTATGATAATCATTTTGAATATCCTAGCAAAATATCTAC
>CAZZCX010000032.1:0-8969 GCA_964653195.1 uncultured Gammaproteobacteria bacterium | reverse complement strand
TGAACTTATTCACTATGAAGCATATCGTAGTGAGAAAGATGCTAAAAGAAGAGAAGAATATCTGAAAACTGGTAATGGATAACGAAGTATTAAAAACTGTTACTGAACTACAATAAAGAACTTTCTACTTCGAAATTGCTATAATCAACTCATGAAAGAAGTAACGTTTGCTACCACAAATAAAGGAAAGTTTTTATCTGCAAAACGAGTACTTAAGAAATATAATATTAAAGTAATTCAGGCAAACATTGAATTACCCGAATCACAAAGCTCCTTAGAAATTATCGCGGCTCATAAGGCAAAGTATGCTTTTAGACAATTAAGAAAACCGGTAATCGCTATGGATGCAGGCTTTTTCATTCACAGCTTAAAAGGCTTTCCGATGATGTACGTAAAACCAATACTTCAAACAATTGGGATTGAAGGACTATTAAAGCTTACCGAAGGGAAAAAACGAGAATGCGAATTTAGAGAGATACTTTGTTTTGCGGACGCGGAAAGAAATGAGCCTAAATTCTTTACAAGAATTGTCAAAGGTTCTTTGGCTGACAAACCATCCGGAAGCATGGATGACAAGCACTGGTCAGAGCTCGCGCTTATCTTTATTCCGGAAAATGAGAAAAACACAATGGCTGCTATGGATGATAAAGAATATGTGAGATTTAGAAAAAATGTTGAACGAGAATCCCATTTCGATTTATTTGGAATCTACTTTTCAAAATTAAAATCTTGAAAAGGTTTACAATTACGACTTACTCCTTAATATAGTGCTTTATTTATCTAAAAATTAGCAGGCTTAACTATATACCCTCTGTGATTAGATTCGCATATAAACTGCATAGATAGATGCTTACTTTGCAAGGGGCAAAGTGAAGTAAAAAGTAGAACCTTTTTTCTTATCAGGTATATCTCCATTACTACCTTCTGACTCAACCCAAATTCTACCTTTGTGTTTTTTGATAATTTCCCTTGAAATATAAAGACCCATACCAAGTCCGGGAAATGTTTTTATGGTCGGATCATTCACTTGATATAACCTGTCAAATATTTTTCGCTGCTGTTCCTTCGCAATTCCAATACCTTTATCCTCAACGCTTACTATTGCTTTCTCTGAATCTTTCTTTACCGATACATGAATTACTTCATTTGCCGGCGAATATTTTATGGCATTCGTAATAAGATTTGTTATAACTTGATGTATACGAAATTCATCTCCAACTACTTTTATCGCTAATCTTCCATGATACTGAATCTTTTTTCCATCATAAACGATTCCAGAGAGCTCATCCACGCTTTCTTTCACCAAGGTATCGATCCTGAATTCTTCCATTACAAAGTTCAACTTTCCTGTTTGGAGCCTGGAGACATCAAGTAAGCTATTTACCAAGTCTAGTAATCGATCGGACTGCTGCTTTATTCCTTGTATCGTTTTTTGGAGCCTTTTATCTTCGCTTTGCTTTAAATTAATTGCTAATGCGTCTATATAAAGCTTCAAGCTGGTTAACGGTGTTTTTAGCTCATGTGATGCCATGTTCACGAAATCATCCTTCCTGTCCTCTATCTCTTTTTGTGAAGTTATATCATTCACAATGGATGCTGCAGCTACCATTTTTCCTGACCTATTACGAATTCCTGAAGCATTTACCTGAATAGTCCTTCTATTTCCGTCTGGTCTTTCGATGACATAATCTTTATCAATTATTGGTTTTCCTGTATGTATTACCTGATAAAGCGGAGTCTGGGTAGGATTTACAAACTTACCATCTTTCTCATACGATACAAAGGTATCTTTCCCAACAATTGCACCTACAGGTATTTTTATGCCTAAAATGGTTGATATCTTTTTATTTACATGAGTCACAACTCCACGATGATTTGCGATGATTATTCCAACCGGAAGTTGGTGTATGATCACTTGAAGCCTTCTTTTCTCATTTGCTTCTTCTTCGATTAATTTATCAATGGCTTGCTTTAACCATCCTATAATTAAGCCGATTGCCGCAAATGAGATACCTAAAAGTATTGTAAAGTCTACTGCTCCCTTTAATTGTTCACCGGTATAATTTCTTGTGTAGATAATATAGAAATAATAAAAAACGGTTATCACAGTTGTGATAAAACCACCGCGAATACCCGATCTAAATGCGAAATAAATTACTAAAATTATTGAAGTATAAATTATATATGAACCGACGATTGAGGGATTTGAAGCAATTCTGTAAGCATATATTTCGGAAAAGGAATAAATAATCAAAGTGAGGAGAAACGGGAAAAAAAATGAATACCTGTTATCTCCAAGATGGGCTATGGGATTTAGATAATTGAGAATTCGCCTTAAATACGACATTTTATTCCCGTATTGTATACATTAAGATGCGTTTTTGCAAAAACTCAAACTCAAAATCTTAAAATCAACTTTTAAGTAGGTGTTCCATTTTACTTTCTATATTGTGTGCAGACTCGGAATCTTTTCCAAAAATTATATATCCAAAAAAGCCGAATCGTAAACCATTGGTAGATGCCAACACCAAACCTTCTCTTGTTTCTTTTCGATATAGGATTGGCTTCAAGATATCATATAAATTTTTAAGCTCAATTTGATTATCACTAGGCAATGCGTAACTGTTATTTGATAAAACAAACGTATTTTCCATAAAATTATCTCCAATTAACTTCACAGCAGTATGATATACGTGCGTAGCACCAGTTCTGCGGACATTTGATTCTGTTATGAATAAAATCTGATCTTTGGTGTAAATACAGTCGACATCAAAATATCCCCTATATCCTTCTCTCGCATACTCTTTGCCTAAATACTCTCCATAAAATAGCAGACGAGTAAGAACTTGATCAGGTACCGCATTTTTATGTATCTCAACTCCCCTAAATACACCTTGAGGAGTTACCCGCATTCCGCAAACATAAAGAAGCTTTACTTGACCATTCTCAGCCACATAATATTCACAGTTTGGATTCCCTCCTGCTATTTCCATATCTGAATCAAGCATAGCTTCAACTACCACGGGAAAAAACTGCCAGTATTTCTCAAGCTTAAGTATTTCTTCAATTTTTTTCCGACATTCAAAATATGTATCTGGCAAGCTGCCTTTTTTAAAAATCATCACACCTGCCCCAGCATGGGCTTTGTTTGTTTTTAGAACTACACCCTGATCCCTACAATATATACTTGCAGCCAATGATGAAATATCTTTTATACCGCTTACTATAAATCCCTTACCCATCCAAGTATCACTCGGATTCTGCAATTTATCAGTTGTCTGACGAATTCCGCTTTTACTACCGAAATAATCCACAGTCCACATGTTCTCGTCCATTGGCGCCTCAGGTAATCGCACTTTCAAGCCAATACTTTTCATATGATTAAACAACTCATAAAATTGTTCTGTCGCAGAATAACTTGTGATTTGAAAATCAACATCTGGTCCGAATTCTAACAATCTATTTAATATTCTCGCGTCTTTTTGTATATCAACACAAATCTCTCCTGTATGAACGAGTGGGACTAATACTTCAACATCGAAATCCCCGAATAACTCCAAAAGATAAGGGACTGTTTCTTCCTGGCAATTCGCGGGTAAAATCGCAATATTTTTCATACCTTGAGTAAGAGTCAATAGTTCACGATCTGACAAATAAGCATTTTCATTTACCTCTATTTTTCGCTCCGACTCATGCATAGATTGAATAAAACTCCAAACATCCTCAGATATATTTGATATATAAATATTTATAGTCATAATTTAAATATTAATAATACGATTTCAACCCAAGCTTTCCGCGCATCTTAGGATTGAGAGGTGATATCACAAATAGAAGTCTTTCATCACGCATAAATATTGGGTCGTCATTTAAAGGGTCTTTAAATTCATTTGTGTCATACCATCTGTTCATAAACTTATAAATAGAAATTATTCGATCCGAATTTGCAAAATCTCTAAATGGATCAACTATTATGAGAGCCTTTCTTTTATAATCCACATGGGTGACGACGCTATAATGTCCATAATCTAATCCTTTTTCTTCTTCTTTTTCGTCATCGTAAAATAAACCCTGCCATTCAACACCTACAGGAAGACCATATTCACGAAGTAACACTTCAATCTCTGAAACGGATCCATATTCCTTGTAGTATAAAATGACTTCGGGCGATAGCTTTTCAACTGCTTTTGCCATCTGCTCGACAGTCACTCCATTTTCTTCGATAGAATTTTTCGCATCTGCAGCCATAGTTATTTCTTCCTGCGTTTTCTCAATACCGAGATTAGATAGCAGCATCTCTATTACTGCTGGGCCACAATGATAATCAGTGATTTGGGTGCGGCGGGAAAGACGCATATTACTTAATTTTCTTCGCGTATTTACTAAGAAGGCTTCCCAGTATCTGCTGGAAAGAGACACCATGAAGTGCCGCAACTTCTGTAAAAGGAAGTCCTTTATCGGGACCGAATGCAGTATTGGGGTTGCAGTCAGTAAAATAAAAAGTGCCTTTGATATCTACTCTTATATCAAATTTAGCGTAATCTCTGTTAAGTAATCCATTAAATGCACGGACTACGAGGGGTGAAAGTCGCGCTGCCACCTCATCGCTCACTTTTTTGTATTTGTATGAATCTGCATCATCATAACTCTCAAAACTTGTAAAGTTATGCTTCCCGTCTGGTTTAAGCTTAAATACTTTTTCTCCTAAAAATACATGATTTTTCGATCCGTCATCATAAACAACCGCTGTTATCTCTCCACCGTCTATAAACTGCTCAACTAGTACGGGCATCTTATAAGTCTCTATCATCTTGTCAACTTTTCTTTGTGCGTCTTTTATCGTTTCCTGTACGGCCTTGTTATCTATTCCTACACTACCGCCCGATTCATTCAATTTCACGATAAGAGGTAATCCCAAGCTCGCATCTACTTGAGTCCCCATCCTGCGAATGAACTGAAAAGCAGGTGTTGCAAGGCCATATGATTGAAGGAGGTGTTTGAAAAGATTTCTATTATTTCCTATCACCATACCGTCCATTTCAGCACCGGTATAAGGAACATTTGAAAGCTCAAGTGCTGCAGGTACAGAAGTCTGCAGCCTATCTTTCCCTCTAAGTGTATCTACAAGATTTACGACCATATCTGGCTTATCAACTAATAAATTAGTTAGAAAATATTGATCGCCCGGATAGCCTTTCACGTTCACACCAAGTTTTTTTATCTCTTCGATTACCTCAGCTGCTCGCTCTTCTACTTCTATTTCTGCCTCGTATGCAGATTGAGTCGGAAACCATGCCCTATCCACATGTGAATATGCCACAGCGACTAATTTAAGATTCTTTAGTGCTTCTTTATCTGAAGAAATATCGAAAGGTTTGGGTTCTGGTTTTATAGGTGGAGCGGGTGCAATCTGCTGACTATCATCAGTCTTGTTTTCAGTATCTATCTGCAAGGGTTTATTATCTTCTCCTGTTTTTTCTGATTTCTTTCTATTCCAAAATAATGCCATGTGTTTTAAGAATACTACAAGCTCTACAAAAAAAACAAGCGCTACATTTTATTAATTAACTGCTTTTTTGTGCTGATGATCTCTAATGTGCTCCCCGCAATAACACGTCTCCGGAAAGCAGGTCTTACAGTACCTTATCTCCATATCTGGATTATCTTTTTCATTTTTGCCGCAAACCGCACATATATGTAAAGCTTTGCCTTTTGATACACTTTTTAGCGTTGATCCTGTCAGTCCTCTAAGAATAATTTTCCCTGCATAAACAATATCTGATGAAAAAAATACAAAGAAATTAAACACAGATACAATTACAAGAATTTTGTCTGGTAAACTTGCGAAAAGTATAGTAAAAAGCAATCCTATCCAGGCTAGATAACCCAACCATTTAACCTTAACTGGGATAATAAAAAACAAAAGGAGTTGAAAATTAGGATATAGATGTGCAAAAGCAAGAAAAAGAGAAGTAAACATATATGTGTTTCGGACTGGGACAAAAGGAAAAAAAAGGGCGAACAAAACATTACCTATATACGCTATAAGAAGATATGTCAGAAAACGGAATGACCCCCACCTGCTCTCAAGTGAAGTACCTAGCATATAGAAAAAGTACCAAGCGAAAATGACGAAAAATAGACTTTCAGATACGGGTCCGAGAGCAAATAAAATAAGTCGCCAAATTTCACCATGATATAATTTCTCTCCTATCAAAAGAAAATACTGATAAAAACGGGGATTTGTATAAACTAATACGTAGCTTAAAACTTGTCCTACGAGAAGTATCATCGTGATATTCTCTGGGACATAACGCGCAAATTTTCTCTCTAGCTTTTCAAGAATACTCATCCAGTAGATTTTAACACACCTTTTAATTTACCGACATCACCTGAAAACAATATCATTATATATTGTTGGTTCTAATTAGACTAAACAACCTAACTCAATCATTGATACAGCTAATTATTAAGATAATAAATAATATACATTAATATACTTCGCCATAAGCTTGTTATAGTTTTTAATTCATGAAGTTTCGTAATATCAAATATGACATTTACTATTATATTAACTTTAATTATTGTGAATGCTTACAAACAAGAATACTATTGTTTTATTTTTGAGGATATGCATTCTGCATATAAGTGAATGAGTGTTTTATAAGTTTTCGAAGTATTGCCTCGTCAACGTCTGATAACTTGTTCAAATACAGACACCCTACACTTTTTTTATATTTGCCAAGCAGATTGAGTAAGACCTGATTTTCGTTGTTACCCTGCATAATATACAAAGTTAGATTAAGCTTCCGGGGCGAAAATCCGACCAACGGCCAGTCCCCTTCCTGCTTGCTTCTTTCGGATTTATAATGATACATCCCATATCCTATAATGCTCTCTCCCCACATGACGGGCTTTTCTCCTGTAATTTCTTCAAAAATTTTCAAAAGCCTGAGACTATCTATTCGCTTTGCTTCGGGTTCAATTAATTTTAGGAAATCTAAAGGATTTTGGGAGGTGCGCTTGGTTTTTAATTCCGCCATGGGGAAATTATATCAAAAATCAATCAACAAGGCTTAATGCAATTCCTTTTTTGTTATTTCTACCTGTTCTACCAATTCTATGTACATAATCATCGTATGACTGTGGCAGCTCGTAGTTGATTACATGAGTTACGTCATCAACATCTATGCCTCTGGATGCGATATCCGTGGCTAGCAAAATTGAAACTTCATTTCGTTTAAACATATTCAATGCCCGTTGACGCTGATTCTGATTCTTGTTGCCGTGTAATGCAGCAACGTTAAAACCTCGTTCTGTAAGCTGATGAGACAGCTTCTCAATTCCCCATTTGGTTTTGCCAAAAACTATCACTTTTGAAAAATTATCACGGATTAATAGATCATGTAGGATATCTAATTTCTGTCTACCTTGAGTTCTTATCACATCCTGATCGACGTTTACTGCTGTTTCCTGTCTTTTTACTGAAATCTGTAGCGGATTGTTCGCAACTTCATCAATTATTTGTTTTATGCTTTGAGATAATGTGGCAGAGAAGAAAAGCGATTGACGAACTTCAGGTAGCAATGACACGATAAAACGTACATCCCTGACAAATCCCATATCCAGCATCCGATCCACTTCATCAAGTACTATCGTCTGAAACTGAATGATTTTAAGCCGATTTTGGTTATGTAAATCCTTGAGTCTTCCGGGAGTACCTATAACAACATTTGGATTCCGGCGTAAAGCTTCAATTTGTGGTCTGATATTCACACCGCCTATACAAAGAACTGAATACAGTCTTAGTTTCTGGGCGAAGGAAATAAATTCATCTTGAATTTGAACTGCAAGTTCGCGAGTAGGCGCAACAATAAGAACTTTTTCGTATCTGTTATTTAGCATTTTTTGAATAAGAGGAATTAGAAATGCAGCAGTCTTACCTGTACCTGTGTTTGCGATTCCGACCACATCACGACCCTCTAGTACAGCCGGAATAACCTGATCTTGAATCGGAGATGGTGTTTTATAGCCTTTGGCAGAAATACTTTCATTAATTTCAGGACTAAGCATGAAATCTGCAAACTGGTGAGTAACTGTAAACTCTTGCTCTTCAGTTTGAATTGATGCCTTTTTCGTAAGCGCTCTAATATCTATTGTGTTTTCAACACGCTTTCTATACTTATCTACTCTGGCCCTTCTTGGATTATGTTGTCTATATTTATTTGTTTGTCTGTACATTGTTTTATTGACAGGCAACAAGTATATATCTGCCTAACAGAGATTTAAGCTTAGAAGTGAGCAGAAAAGATACAAATGTAGAAAAGTTGGGGTACCTTTATCTTGAACTATTTAAGCGATTTCAAAATTAAGCAGGTAAATACTTATTGTACCTGCAGTAAGTAGTATACTTGAAAGCTTATTAAAAGTCAATAAACTATAGGTTTTTATACATATACCATGAGCTCGTAAGCTTGCTCAATTTTTGCTCACATTAAACGTAATTAATAATTTTTTATGTCTCCAAAAATGCTATTTTAGAAAACGATATAGATTTCTGCAGCTTTTGATGATAAAATTGCCACACAATTAAATATTCCCCTGTAGCACTCCGCACATCCGCCAGTTGGCGGAGGCGGAGGTAGAGCGGAAATATGTATATCATCTATGCCATCTATAACTTAAGACATAATAAAATATACATAGGTCAAACTAAAAATGTAGAAGAGCGATTGCTATTGCATAATAATAAAAAATTTGTTAATAGCTACACATCACAGTTTGACGGAAATTGGATTATCGTATATAAAGAGCAAGCAATGGACAGAAAACAAGCTCTGCTTCGAGAGAAGCAATTAAAAAGTTATCGCGGGAGAGAGTTTATTAAAAAACATATTCCCCTGTAGCTCAATGGTAGAGCGCCTCGCTGTTAACGAGGATGTTAGAGGTTCGAGTCCTCTCGGGGGAGC
>CAZZCX010000031.1:6588-9075 GCA_964653195.1 uncultured Gammaproteobacteria bacterium | reverse complement strand
CATGCGATGCTGTTCTAACATGATACCCTTCACTTGAAAGCATAAAATCCAGAGCGTCAAGTATACTACGCTCATCATCTACTACTATTATCTTTTTCATAATACAGACTTTCTATAAATTATTAACAAATGAATATAAATAATAAATTTATACACACATGCACATTTAATCGTAATAATTCGTAATTAAGCGCAACCATCCCAAATTTTACTCATCATATGAACTAATACCATTAAATATACAAAGAATACAAAAATTCTTGAAAAGTTTGTTGTTACCGTGGCCTGAACAGAAGTTTACCTTGATATAACTATACTTACTATTTGTTAAAATACCGTAAGAATATTTCTAGAAAATATTTATGTTTTCTTACCTTTTCCTAATCTATTTATCACGATTAATACCTAATAAATCGAGGTATTTAACAAATCCATTTTTGGAGTATATGATACTTAAAAAAATAAATTATTTACCGAATCGGCGGTTCCTGCTTGCGTAATCCTCCAACGCCTTATCAAATTCCAAAGGTGTGAAATCAGGCCAATACGTAGAAGTAAAATATAATTCACTATAAACAGCCTGCCAGGGAAGAAATCCACTTAATCTTCTCTCCCCACCTGTACGAATTATAAAATCCGGATCAGGAATACCTGAAGTATAAAGATAAGATGAGATTACGGATTCATCAACCGTAGTCACTTTATCTTGCAAAATTCTATTTACTGCCATCACCAACTCACTCCTGCCTCCATAGCTTAATGCAAAGTTAGTTTGAGTATTTGTGTTATTTTTTGTGTCACTGATAAGATCGTTTACATCTTTTATTATATCTTTTGAAAAACGATGCAATTGCCCAATTACATTCATGCGGACTCCTTCTTTTTTCAAACGTGTTACCATATCACCGTGAAGCAGATCACGAAATAACTCCATCAGATAATCTACTTCTTCTTTACTTCTATTCCAATTCTCAGTTGAAAATACCCAGAAAGTTAGATATGGAATCTTAAGTGAAATAGCATGCATTATTATAGGCTCTATTGCTTCATAACCTTTCTTATGCCCAATTAAAGAAGGAAGCTTTTTTTCTTTCGACCATCGTCTATTTCCATCAACTATAAAACCTATATGCCTAGGAAGGCTTGAAGTGTTCATAGAGTATTATTCTTTAATAATCTTTATCTGTGTACCGCTAGCACTATCTAATACATCATATCCAAGCTTTTTAATTTTATTGCGCAGGTGATCTGCTTTCGTATACTGTTTACTTTTTCTAAGATTTTCTCGCTCTTTGATAAGACTCTGCACGTCAGTTGGAAGCTGGGTAAGAGAAATTTTTTGATTTTCCTCACACCAATTCTTTAATCCCAAACCTAATACTTCATCCATTTTTAACAAAAATGATGATTTTTTCGATACCGGTAAATCTGATTTGACAAGTTCCCACACTACTGATAAAGCTTCCGGCATATTCAAATCATCATTAATCGCGTCATTAAATTTTTTTTCAAGCTCCAACTCAATTGATTGATGAGCATGAAAAGCAGGCACGCCCACTACTCCCCAATCAAGCAAAGTTTCCCTAAGATTTGTTAGGGCTTTTTGGGCTCCTTCTAGTGAAGGAAAAGTAAAATTCAACTCTTTTCTATAATGTGTCTGCAGATAAAGATATCTAAGGCTCATAGGATCATAACCTTCTTTCTCCAAATCATAAACTCTATAAAGATTGCCTTTACTTTTGCTCATTTTTTCTCCATTCACCAAAATGAAGGCGCCATGTACCCAGTAATTTACAAACTTTTTGCCTGTCGCTGCTTCTGATTGTGCAATTTCATTTGGATGATGCGTTTCTTTGATATCCATACCGCCTACGTGTATATCAAAGGTTTCACCTAAATACTTCATGCTCATCGCTGAACATTCGATATGCCATCCTGGAAAGCCAATTCCCCATGGACTATCCCATTCCATCTGGCGAAGTGAAGCTTCGTCATCTCGAGCAGAGTCGAAAGGTCTACCTTCTGGAAAACTAAACTTCCATAAAGCAAAGTCTCGTGGATTTTTCTTTTCCGGATTTATCTCTACTCTGGCACCTTCTCTAATTTGATCAAGGCTTGATAGCTGTCCATAATTTTTAAATTTGCTTGTATCGAAATATATCCCATCACTAATTTTGTATGCGTAACCTTTTTCTTCAAGAATACAAATGAGACTTATTTGTTCTTTGATATGATCAGTAGCTTTCACAAATTGCTCAGGTTCAATCAATCTAAGAGCTTTGTAATCGTTGAGAAATGCCTGTGTGTAAAATTCAGCCACTTCCCAGGCTGTCTTTCCTTCTTTCCTTGCTGTCTTTTCCATCCTGTCTTCGCCAGTATCAGCATCGCCTGAATTATCACCGGTCAAATGACCTACATCTGTAAGATTCATTATGTATTTAACTTCATATCCATTATATTTAAGGACACGTATTAATAAATCGGCAG
>CAZZCX010000031.1:0-6488 GCA_964653195.1 uncultured Gammaproteobacteria bacterium | reverse complement strand
TCCTGATCTTCACGTTCCAATTTATCTGCAGTGGATTCTTCCTGAGCCGGTGACCTTTCAAACGTTGGCTTATAGTAAGTCTCCATATGTTGGGCAAGATGCTTACGTGCTTTTGCTAATTTCTCTGCATCCTCCGCACTTTGTATACCAGTAGCATTGCTTTGGGCATTAGGCAAAGTGGGATTTGGTTTTGCAGAAGGATCGTTAGAAGATTTATATAATTCGTTTATAAAATCTTTATTTGCATCATCTCCTAGTACGGATGCTTGCTGTGAACCTGCTTCGTTTGTACCACTACCAGATGAAGTTGGAGTCGGAGTGTTTTGAATTTGCGATTTTGCCGACTGAGTGGTCGCAGTAACCTGTTTTTTGACTACACTTTTCCCAGTTTCTAATAATTCTTCAGCATTAAAAAACTTATTCATAGCTACGTATTACTACTAATCAAGCTACTAATTTTAATAAAATGTATAAATTAGTAGTTACTTCTGCCCTCCATTGCGCGATCTAGCGTCCCGCTATCAGCATACTCGATATCAGCTCCAATCGGCAACCCTCTCCCAATACGAGTAATTTTAAGTTCTAATTTTTGATTTTTTATTTGTTTACTTATATACATCGCAGTAGCATCCCCTTCCATGGTAGGGTTAGTCGCAAGTATAATCTCCCTGATTCCTGCTTCTTGATTTTTGCATCTATCAAGCAACTGTTTGATAAATATTTCATCAGGACCGATATTGTTTAGGGGGTCAATTTTTCCATGCAATATATGATATACGCCTTTGTATTTTCCAGATCTCTCCAAGGCCAGCAAATCCAGTGGCTGCTCCATAACACAGATTATACTTTTATCACGGTTTTGATCTGTACATATAACACAAGGGTCTGTCTCGTCTACTGAATAACAAATGGAGCAAATCTTTGTACCGGTTTTGAGATTTTGCAGGGAACTTCCGAAACGATCCAATTCATGTTGTGGAAAATGCAAAAGATAAAATGTCAATCTTTGTGCGCTCTTTGGTCCAATACCAGGAAGGCGCTCAAAGGAATCGATTACGTTTTGAATGGCTCTGGGTATACGCATAAAAAAATAAAAAATAAAAATTCAAATATAATATCTACAAAGTAAACAATATACAAATATACAATAAAGATATTAATTATAATTTATAGTTTTGAGATTTAATTTTTGATATCTGATTTACAAACGTAGTTCACTCGCTATCATCTCTGCAACTGACAATATCTTCAATTTTTCAAATTTCTTATCGTCTGTAATATTCACAGAATCTGTGACGATTATTGAATCAGCTTTGGATTCTTGCAGCAGCTCGGGAGCGTCTTTTGAAAAAATCGGATGTGTCGCAAAAACATTTACCTCTCTCACTCCGTTTGTTTTGAGAAAAGCTGCGCATTCCGCTATAGTTTTTCCACTGGATATCATATCATCAATCACAAGTACCCTTTTATTCTTTAACTCAGCTACTGCAAGCGGTCCTTCAAATTTATTTATAATTATACTTCCAGTATCCAAATCGCGATCTTTTACTGTTGCAATCCAGCCCATACCACCCAGAATTTCTGACATCTGTTTTATTCGTCTAAGACCACCCATATCAGGAGATACCAAAACAGTGTCATTCAAGTTGCTATTCTCTTTTATGTAACGTGCAAAAAGAGGAAGTGCTGATAAATCACTTACAGGTAATTTGAAAAATTCAGGTAATTTTATAGTATGTGGATCAAGAGTTACGAAACGATCTACTTTCAACGCCTCAAGCAAATGTATCATCACCTGCAAAGATACAGCTTCTCCATCTCTGAAGACATGGTCTTGTCGCATATAGCCCATGTAAGGCATTACTACGGTAACTTTTCTAGCACCACTTCTTTTTAATCCATCAACTATCAAAAATAGCTCAATATAATTACCGTCTACAGGTGTATTAGTACTTTGAATTACTACCACGTCTTCATCAACCACGTTTTCCAATATCTGAATTCTTCTTTCTCCATCCGGAAAAATAAAATTCTCTATTGGACTTACCGGAATCTCAAGAACCTCTGCGACTTTCTTAGTTAATTCACTACTGCTACTTCCGGAAAAAATTTTCATATGTTTCTATTAACGTGTCGATATTCAGTCTTGCTGAACTTTCTCGCCCGCCAATTTAACGAACTTAAGCAACTATATAATTCTAAAATAAATTCAGAATGACAAAACGATTAACATCCCCAACTTTAAACTGTCATGCTGAACTTGTTTCAGCATCTCTTTAATCACATAATAAATCTTTAAACCCCGGATTAATACTTTTTATCAAGTTCAGCTTCCACTCTCTATGCCAATTTTTAAGCTGCTTCTCTCTAGCTATAGCATCAACTACAGAAAGGCTTTCTTCAAAATATATTAATTTTGTTAATTTGTATCTCTTACTGAAACCTTCAATAAGTCCAAGTTTATGCTCGAATACTCTTCTTTCTAGATTATTCGTTACACCGATATATAAAACATTATTTGTTCTATTGGTAAGAATATATACGTAATATTGTTTTACCATAAAGACCCTGAAACGAGTTCAGGGTGACAAAGCCTAGACATTATTGACCTTATTTCATCCCTCCCAATAATCCGCCAAGTCCACCACTCATTGACGCAAGTTCTTTTGCTGCAATTTCTTGAGACTTTTTCATAGCCTCATTCACTGCATCTTTTATTTCATTATCCCGCGCATCAGTCGTTTCTAATTCCTTAATTTTCTGATCTCCCGTCACTACTACGCGTACATTCTTTTTTTCTATTACAATTTCTTTCGCTTGGAGAAGACGTTGTATTTGCATCGCCTGATCTCGCATTTTTTTAAGTTCACCTAATTGTCCTAAAGGATTAAACATATCTTAAATTAACACCCCCTCTCAAATAAACAGAATCATGATTTAAGAAGCAAGAATGAATCGCAGTAGCTAATATTCATGATTCCTGAATCTTGAATCTAAATTCCAAATGTTTTAACTTTATGTAACTTTTAACACCACTTCTACTCTCACTACACTTCCCGTAAGAGTTTTACAAACAGACTCCAGAATTTCTAATGTCTTTCCGGTTTTCAATTTATCTCTATGAAACTCATATGCTGTTTCAATTACTAAATTTTCTTTATCAAATTTAGATATCCGACAGCTTCTTAAAACTCCTGCAATAGTATGATTATACTGTTTTATTTCTGATATATAAACACGCCAAAAATTTTCAATCCATTCTTTTGTAATTTCTGTATTTGAGATATTTAAAAGACTGAAGTCGGTTACTTTTAGTGTATTCTTGGGTTCAACAGCTACTTCTTTTTCTCCATACAGAGCTTTCACACGTGCTAAATCGCCCACTTGCTTTCGCATTGAAGTTACAGTAACCCCCGCTTGATTCACTTCCACTATCGCATCTGTTTCTTTTTCATTCTGTTTTTCATCTTTTCTCTCTGAATCATTCGCCTTTAACCCTGCCTTGCCCGCAGGCAGGTCTTTGCTATTAGCTGCCAATCCGCCCCATTCAATTACTGCCAATTCCAGCGGCAGCTGCGGTAAAACCGCATATTTCATATCCGCATGTGCTCTATTTAATAAAATCAACAATTCCCTAAGCTCATTAATCTTTAATTCTGAATTCTGATTTCTGAATTCTGAATACTTCTTAACTCCTGCTTTTCTCAATAACAATTCATGAACTAATTCAATTAATTGTTCAGTAAATCTTTTTATATCCATCCCTTGCCCGACTATCTTTTGGATAATTGTAATCCCAGCCTTAACATCACGCTTTTCAAAACTTTCATAAATTTTCAATACTTCAAATTTTATACTTACTACCCTATATCGCTTCTCGACTAATTCAGAATTTATTTCACTTTCTCCCATGGAAACCAATTCTTCAAGTGCTTTTACAGCATCACGGAAACCACCACCAGATAATGCTGTGATTTGCTCTATAGCTTCATCAGTAATTTTCAAACCTTCTTTTTCACTAATTCTCTCAAATACTCTTTTAATATCCTGGGTAGATGCAGCACTAAACTGGACATGGAAACAACGGGAAAGTATAGTATCAGGAACTTTAAAAAGCTCAGTAGTACAAAGAATAAACATAGCATGACTCGGTGGCTCTTCTAGAGTTTTTAGCAAAGCGTTAAATGCTTCAGTTGTCAGCATATGCACTTCGTCAATGATATATACCTTTCGCATCGCCGATGCCGGAGCCAATCTTATTTTTTCTCTAAGGTCACGAATTTCATCAATGCCACGATTTGAAGCTGCATCAATTTCGAGTATATCTAAATTTGTACCGTTAGTAATAGATATACACTGCTCGCACTCGTTACAAGGCTCTACCGATTGGTTAATAGCTAAGGGCTTTGAGCTTAGAGTAGACTTCGTTTTTTGTTCTTTACCCTTAGCCCCGATTGAAACGTGGTTTGCCCTTCCTTCACAATTAACTGCTTTCGCAAGAATTCTGGCAGCTGATGTTTTACCTAAGCCTTTAGGGCCAGTGAATAAAAAGGCATGGGGTAAATCAGGTAAAGAAAGAATTGAATATAAAGAATTTCTAACAGATTCACTATCAAGCTCATTTATAGTTTGCGGACGGTATTTCAGATAAAAAACCATATTTTAATAGAATATAGATTCAAGATTCAGGAATCATGAATAAGTAGCTACTGCGATTCTTTCCTACTTCTTGCTTCTTAAATCTTGATTCTCACTAACTGTGGTGGATACCCAGTAAATGTTTCATTGAATGAATTACCAGTTCATCAACCTTATCATCAACCAACATTTCGTCTCTAGCTGATTCTTTAATTACCTGAGGATATGAGATCACTATATCACCGAGTCGAGATGCATCATCAGGTGTTTGAAAAGTTGGCCCCTCACCTTGAGGAAAAGAGAGTACGTTTGTTGTCTTATCAAGATTTCTATATTTGTTATTTAACGCACGCATTTTACGATCACCCACAATAGCCACAGATACCTCGACCATGCTTGACACAGAATTAGAAGTCAAAACACCATCTATCGCCTTTTTAATTCGCTTTCTACTCACTTTATATCTACTCTCAACATAGAGAAGAACTTTAACATTACTCATAAATTAGGGAAATATGGAAATACTAACGAGATTTATTGAGTACTCCTTTTTTCAGCCTTCGCAGATGCTGCTCAGCTAACTTCTTTTTTTCCTGTTTATTTAGATGAAAACGTCTATCTTTATATTCCTGAACGATATTTGCATCAATAACTTTTCGCGAGAATTGTTTGATTATCTGATCGTCTGATTGTCCAGGATTCTTTTTAACAAAAACCATAAAAAACACCCCCTTTAATAAAAGAATTATGATTCAAGAAGCAAGATGCAAGAATGAACTACCTATTCATGATACCTGAATCTTAAATCCCGATTTAATCGGGATGAATCTAAATTCCTATACCTTTGAGTGTCTATTTTACTCCAAATCGGAATGTATCGCAAACGCGGTTTCTTAGATCTTTTAAGATATCTAGTTAGAATATATAAGCTAAACGGAAGCCAAGCTGATCTTTCTAGCTAAAGTTTCCAGTGTTTCACTCGTTTTTCTCCTCACTACTCCCTGTATCGCGTGTCCTCCGTCATTTTCCCAGCGAGGTATTAAATGAATATGTAAATGCGGAACCCCTTTTTTCTCTTTGTGATTTATTCCGATCGTTATGGAATCTGGTATTAGTGCCTTTTCTAGTTTTTGAGATACTACTTTAACGCTCTCCATGATTAGCTTCAAGTCATCTGAACTATATTCTTGAATATTATTACCGTGTTTTTTAAGTATTACTACAGTATGTCCTGGAGATGAAGGGGTTACATCCAAAAAAGCTATAGTCTCGTCCGTTTCGTAAACGGTAAAACTTGGAATTTCTTTTCTTATGATTTTACAAAAAATATCACTCATGGAGAATACTACCAATAAACAAATATACAAATAAACCAATTAATTTGTCAATGAAATTGCAATTGTCATCCTGATCCCGGTTAAATCGGGAGAAGGATCTCTGAGCTTGTCTCAGGCTTCTTGAGATAAATCTTTAAACTCCGGATTAAGAGATTTTATTAATTCAATCTTTTTCTTTCTTGTCCATCCTTTTATTTTTTTCTCAACTAGTATCGCATCACCTATATTGCTAAATTCTTCAAAATACACTAATTTATTTACATTATACAATGAAGTAAAACCAGCTACTAATTTTAAATGATGTTCTTCAAGTCTCCTGATGAGGTTATTTGTTACTCCAACGTAGAGAGTATTCGATTTATTTGTTAGGATATAGATAAAGTAAGACATCAGCAATACTCACATTCGTGAGAGATTCTTCGCTCTGCTCAGAATGACACATTTAGGGTTATTTATAAAGTCCTTCTATCACCTTTATAATCTCTTCCAGGCTAAGCTTGGTGGGTTTCATAT
>CAZZCX010000030.1:0-9250 GCA_964653195.1 uncultured Gammaproteobacteria bacterium | reverse complement strand
TGAACTTATTCACTATGAAGCATATCGTAGTGAGAAAGATGCTAAAAGAAGAGAAATATACTTCAAGACAACTAAAGGAAGGACTACATTACGATATATGTTGAAAGATTATTTAGTGAATATCAAATAATTATTTCAATTTTGAAAAATATCTTAAATCCGGTTCGGGGAGGGCGTTTATAAAAAAACATAAATTGATATAATTTACACATGAAAAGCTACCCCTATCGAAAATCCATAAAATAACACATGAATGAAGTTAATAAAAATTATTATCGAATAAGTATAAAGGCGCTTATCCTTGATGATATAAACCGCTTTCTATTAACACTTGAAGAAAACGGTATATGGGAATTACTCGGTGGAGGACTGGAATATGGCGAAAATCCTTATGATTGCCTGGTCAGAGAGCTTAAAGAAGAAGCTGGACTTGAAGTAACACTGGTAAATATCAAACCTGATTATTTCGTAACTGCGATTGACAATAAAGGAATATGGAAAGCCAATTTAATATATAAAGTAAAAGTCAAAAATCTTAACTTTCGTCCGTCTGATGAGTGTATTGAGTTAAAATTCTTTACCAAAAAAGAGGCTTTAAGAGAGAAACTCTATCCTACCGTTTCGGAATTTGTAAAAATTTTTTAACTTCGAGATTAAAGATTTACGATAATTATACCTATCGGAATTACACTTTCTAATTATTTTTGCGTTAACTAAAAACCTTAACCACTACTAAATATAAACATGGTTGGTTTATTTACCTAAATTAGGAGTAAGGTGTTTGTAATTGTACATGGCATGATCTAGAATAATTATATCTTATGAAGGACTATATTCAAATTTTGAACGACAATGAAAAAGTTCTATGGGAGGGTAAGCCACGACTTGCACCTTTCTTCGCTATATCTTTTAGCTCTATTCCCATCGGTATATTTATTCTTTCCATTGTATGGTCTTATTATTCTACTTTTTTCAATTTGTCATCACGTCTTGTTGGTAGTCAACCACTGAGCATAAACCTTCTTTTTATGATACCTTTTGCTGTATTGGGTATAAGCGCCATGATGTCTCCTCTTTATCGACTTTTTGAATATAATAATGTCTATTATGTTATAACCGATAAAAGAGTTCTCATGCAAAACGGCGTTATAGGAAGAGATTTTCAAATTATTGATTTTGACAAAATTCAAAGCGCAGAAGTTAATGTGGGGTTAATGGATAAACTTTTTGGCGACGAGAGTGGCAGTATATATATAGATACCGGAAGAGTAAGCTTTTCCAGAAACAATTCTTTTTCTCGTCCATATATTCTCCATCACATTTCTAAACCATATAACGTGTTTTCATTTTTTAAAAAAGTGTCTCATGACGTAAAAACTGACATACAATATCCTAATGCATTAAGACCACAATCTAACCCCGGTTACAAAACAGAATTAAAGACTAGGTAAGTGTAATGCTATATTAAACCTTCTAACTTTATCGAAATAAATATAACCTACCTTATATAGCTCAACTTATTTTGTAGCAGGGAAACCAGAACAAAAATATAAGTAAAGCAGCTTATGCTTTTCAAACATATATAAAAGGGATAAATCGAAAAAAGACTAAATAACTTTCTCATGTTTTTGGATTTCGTACCCTCTATAATTGCAATTTTTTCAGTATATACTTATATTAATTGTTTTATTTCTATTCGTCTTGTGATTTACACTGAAGGCCTTAACTAAAGATATAAAAAAGACGAATTATTATCATAAATGAGGAGGCAACTTCCATGTTTTTCACAATCAACTATTATTTCGCATTATCTACCAAATTAAAATTCATCTCTATAAGCATAAGATGATGGAATATTGAAAAGTTATTCAATATCATACTTAACACGATACCTATCAAGATTTTGTTTAGTTTTAGCCTTATTTTTTTTCGTTTAACTTGTATGTGAAAATTTAACCTCAAGGAAAATGTTCAACTTAAATAGCTCAAAGATATCTAAGCTTAGATTAAAAATCAGACAACGATTATTTAACAATTAATATCATGAGCTTTTATTAAAAGCAGTAAATTCAGCGATACTTTTTAGCTCCCCGTTCGTTATATACTTATAGAGTATGGACACTCTCACCAAATTTTATGAGGAATATGCCGATTCTATTTATAATTATTGCTATTGGCGTATACGAGATAAAAAGGAAGCTGAAGATCTTACGGCTGAAGCATTTTTACGTTTCGTGCGTCAAAATGGGCTTACCAAAGAATTTCCGAAAGCCTATCTATATGCAATTTGTAGAAATCTTCTTATCGATTATTTTCGCGCAAAGAAACCTGCTATCAGCTTTGATACATTACTTTCGTCAGGATTTGAACCTGAATCTAAGTATGATATCGAGCAGCAAGCTGAACTTGGGTTGGTTTATACTGAGGTTGAAAATCTACCCTACGATCAGCGTGAGGCAATCATCCTTCGTTATCAGCAAGATCTGGATATCAAAACCATATCTCAAATATTGGAAAAATCCGAAGCTGCAGTTAAAGCTTTGCTATCCCGTGGCTTGGAATCTATAAGAAAAAAATTGAATGTATGAAAAACATTAATGAAATAGAAAATGTGTTAAAAGCTCTACCAAAAGCAAAGCTTGATCCGGAGTTTAAGGAAATACTAAGTGAGCAAATCCAAAAATATAAATTAAATCAGGATAATGCTAAAAATCTTTATCCAATCAAACGATTCTTTATATTGGGAATGCTTATTGTCATACTGGGCATAATGTTTAGCCTTAACTTTCTTAACTCCAAAAAGACACCTCTAGATATGTTATATCCCGCAAAAGTTTCGGCAGCAGAGATTATTCAGAGAAGTCGAGATGTATTTCTAAAACCAGGAGTTATTTATCATCAAAAAACAACACAATATCTTGAAGGGAAAAAGGTGGCTACTTATGAACTCTGGGAAGATATGGATACTCCTATGTTTCGTAATTACGTAATTTACCATGATACAAATAGAGAAAACTGGCAGTGGTTTGATCTTGATATAAGATGGGATACTGATTTACAGGAAAAAGTAATTCGTAAAGACATTTATGTCTATGACCAATTTACTCCGAAAGACCAAAAACTGGGAAGCATGGTTGATCTTTCAGATGTTTTTGATAAACTGCTATTGAATGGAACGTTAGATGCTAAAGAAGGGAAAATGGATGATAAAGATGTATATGTAATTTACGATACCAGAGAAAGCCAAGATAAATACTGGGATATAATTACTTTTGATAAGCAGACTTTTCGTCTACTGAAAACTGAAAAATATACAGGCGAAGGTGACCAGCGATATGCTTCGCATATCGTAGAATATGAAATAATCGAAAACCTAGAACGAACAGAAGAAAATATAAAAAGCCTCTTTCTTACTACTCCAGTTGATTTAAATGACTTTAAAATTTTCTCTCGCTATTACTATGTTAATAGAGGAGCAAACGAAGAATACGTACCCGAATATAAGTTAAGCCCATATCCTAATTCTGAAATCTATGATGCTCCGGAAGTAAGAGAAGAGGAGGAATTGATACTCCTCAATCCAACCACATCTATAACTGAAATTTATTTAGAATAATGTTAAGTCAATTGTAAAGCTCAACTAAGTTTCGTTGGTGAATCTTTTTCAGAACACTCTGTTGGTGGCTTACTTGCATTCAATTTCACCTCTATCGGCCTCATGAGTTGCACTCCTAAGCTTGATATCCGAAAGCCAAAAAGCATAAGAAAATATCCAAAGACCAGTGTCGTACCCAAATTCATAGTTTTATTTATTTGAGAATCTAAGACTTCAGTTATAATTTCCTTTTGCATAGACGCAATTATTCTTGGGTCAGATAGCTGTTCTTTGCTCACTGTCTCTACTTGAGGTTTATCTGTCTCATTTTCTTGAAACACTTTAAACGGCGTTATATTGTTACTTATTGTTAGGTATATAAAATATACTGAAAAAGCCATTGTGAGCATGCCCATCACAAGCAACACATAACCAAGTATTCTCTCCTTCATATCATTATTCTGAAGTTTTTAAATTCATTTTACAAGCCTTGCGTTTAAGTTACTGATTCGCCATACTATAATTAATTATGGCTTTACAAAACGCTTTTTATCTAGCAGCACTTATTTTCTTGCTACTGGGAATTTTGTTTTTCCTCGGATGTATCGGATTTTTGATATTTTTGTTTTTCTCTTTCAGAAACGCAAAAGCCAAACTTTCCCAAAGTGTTGATACGGTCATGGATGAAATGAAAACTAAATCTGCGACAGCAAACTTCGGTATGTTTCTTCTAGGATCTATTTTGAAAAAAATAAAAAAGACAGAGTAAGTCTACATGCTGAATGCTATTTTCACCCCATTCTTAGCTATTTTATTTGCAGAGCTACTTGATAAAAGCCAGCTCACAATCCTACTTCTCTCAAATAAAACAAGAAATCATCTTCATTTACTGCTGGGAGTTATCTCTGCATTCGTCATCGTAGATGGATCCGCAGTTATCTTCGGATCCCTGATCAAATCTATTCTGCCTGAAAACTTAACCACATTGATAGCAGGTATTCTTTTCATATTATTCGCCATTCTTTCTTTAAGACCTGAAAATATTTCAACTGATAAAGAGAGTTCTTTGACAAATCCTCTGATGTCTGGATTTATACTTGTTTTTTTTTCCGAATGGGGTGATAAAACGCAACTTGCAACAGCTGCTTTTGCCTCATATTATCCTCCAATTTATGTCTTTATAGGCATAATTTCTGCTTTGTTTTTGCTTTCGGTATTAAGCATTTACGCGGGCTCTTTTCTTTTATCTCTAATCCCCAAACAAATCGTCACAAAACTCTCTGGTGTCACATTTCTTATTATCGGTATATATTTCATTCTTCAATCAATTTAATCTCTTGACAACAAATTAGCACTTATGATATCTTATTGCTAATCTTATGATACTCATAAGAATATTGAACTTTAAGCTATAAATATATACGTCTATAACAAAACTGAGATGCTTATTGTAAAGTATTAAGTTCTAGAATTATAGTATCTTCGCAACAGCGAAAGATTGGAGGTGAAAAAGCTTATGGCATTAATTAGATGGAACCCCTGGAATCTACAAAATATGCTCGATGATGACTGGGATCTTCCTACCTTCCCAGGCCTCTCTAGATTAGCAGGCCAGGGTCTAAATATCTACGAGACTGCTGACACAATTGTCGCGCAAGCAGCAGTACCAGGTATACCCGAAGATAGAATCGATGTTTCAATCGATAAAGGAGTAGTGAGAATTAGTGCAGTCAAGCAGGAGGAAAAAGAAGAAAGTGATAAAAAACGTTACTTTATGACCTCTATGCAGCAATCATTTAATTACTCATTCCGACTACCTGAAGGAGTAGTATCAGATAACGAACCTGTCGCTGATTTGGAGAATGGAGTATTGCATCTTACGTTCAAAAAGGTCGCAAAAACTCCTCCAAAAAAAATAACTGTAGCCAAAAAAGGCAAATAAGACTAATTAAAAATTAGTATCAAAAAACCCCGCACTAAGTTTGCGGGGTTTTTGGTTTTCTTAAAACGTCTCAATAGTTTCAAGTGGAATTAGTAAGCGAATATCACCACTTTAAATACAATGTCGCTTGAAATTATGAAGAATTATTTACATTATAAGTAAACGTCTCAGCGGTGTTTTTCCCACGAAAGTGGGATATTACATTACGAGGAGCATGGGACGATATTGTAACTTTTTTAAAATTAAACATATCTAACAATTAAAGTAATCCTTTCTTTTTTAGCACACTTAAGTCTCTCTGTAGTCTGTTAAGTCGCCTTTCAATAGTCTGTAGTGTTTTCTTTACTTCTTCATCGTGTACATCTTCTTCTTCTGCATCTTCCTGGATTTCCTCAATATCCTCACTTTGCCTATTAACAGTCATTTGAATAAAAATAGCCAGATAAATAGCTTCGATTGAGAGAAATGTTGTCAAAATTAATAAAACTTGATTAGTAGTGAACCCGAAAAATGTCAGAGCAAAAATACCAATAAAAGAAATTGTATGAATGATGATTGAGGTTTTGGTACCAATCCAGTTCGTAAGTTTTTCGGATAAATCAACTTTTTTTGTTCTCTTATTAGCCATTATTTATAGGCATTATAGCTCATAATATTTATTTGGTCTATCGCAGGGGGAGAATAGTATTAGATTTTAAAAAATATTTAAATGCGAAACTAAGCTTGCGGGGTTTTTGGTGTAAGTTAATAATTAAGTTTATTTTTCAATAATCTTAAAACACCTTCTGTTACTACGGAAAGCATGATAGCAACTACAGGACTAAGTACTAGCTCATAATAAAATATAGGTTGAGGACAATCTCCCAATGGTCCTATTGCCGTATAGCAAGTCTTAGTTGCATATGTAAAAACAATACACAATAAGAGAAAAATGATAAAGAGATATAGAATTCGTCTCCGCATAAATTATGTATATCTAAAATATGGCGGAGAGGGGGGGATTCGAACCCCCGGTGAGCTTGCACCCACAGCGGTTTTCAAGACCGCCGCACTAAACCACTATGCGACCTCTCCGTGCGAGTATTGTACCAAATTTAACAGTATGAATCGACTGATATGAGCTTGACTGCTTGTATAAAAGAATATAGAGTGAATATATGCAGCACAAAAATCCCCACACTATTCATAAGGATTCAACAAAGATAGATACACATCCTACATCAACGGATAACTACCCCAATCACGAAGAAAACTTTCACATGAATGATGTTAAGACTCTTCTAGAATGGACAGCTGCGAGTAGGCCTTATAAGAAAAGACAAAAGGCTTATTATGTAAATATACTACTTTTGACAGGCACAATTCTTATAATACTTTTCCTTTTTTCCCAATATGCCTTGATGCTTGTTGTTATCTCAATTGCATTTGTATCATTTGCTCTTGCCAGTACCCCACCGCAAAATAACCATTACAGTATCAGTACTGAAGGAATAGCTATGGATGACCACTTTTATCTTTGGCAGGAATTATACGACTTTTATTTTAAAAAACGTTTTGGTGAGGATATCCTTCATATTCGTACGAAAAATTATTTCCCGGGAGAACTTATAATGATGCTGGGGGGTATTTCCAAGGAAAGAATGCGCGTGACTCTAATATCATTTCTTCCATTTCGTGAAGTGGTTAGAAGCAGTTATTCTGAACGCGCAGGTGATTGGTTATTAAAAACTTTTCCCTTAGATGATGCGCATTCCAGTTAATTTGCCACTTATATCTCTAATAGTTTAAAATACTCTCACGCTCCCGTAGCTTAATTGGATAGAGCATTGGATTGCGGATCCAAAGGTTGTGAGTTCAAGTCTCACCGGGAGTACAAAATTGGAGGGTTCGCATAGTGGCCAATTGCACGAGTTTCGAAAACTCGAGGGAGCAATCCCTACACAGGTTCAAATCCTGTACCCTCCGCCGCGCACCAGTCGGTGCACGGCTATGCCTTCATAAAAGAAGACTAGCCTAAATATATAATAACCTGCATCTAACAGAAGTGCGTGCGGGATATACGACTGGTACGTCCCCTTCAGTCGCTAAAGCAAAGGCTATGGCGACTTTCATTCATGAAAATAAATAAAGATCCCGAAAGTTTATCTTTGAAAAATAGGCGATCTTTGGCAGACAAGATCCTCTTTGTGAATTACAATGGTGATCCAATGTTTCACACAAGAATCTTGAGACCAATACTAATACGCACCCGTAGCTTAATTGGATAAAGCATCAGATTCCGGATCTGACGAGTGGAGGTTCAAGTCCTCTCGGGTGTACCAAAAAATTCACAGATCAAAAACTATTATAATAAATACATATGCGATTTGAATTTTCAGCTGGAGGAATAGTTTATAAAAAAGAAAAAAATGAAACCTTCATTCTATTGGCGCAGCACTCGGGGCACCATGGTTGGGTTTTTGCAAAAGGCCATATCGGAGATAAGAAAAAAGGTGAAAAAAAAGAAGACGCAGCAATAAGAGAAGTTAAGGAAGAAACAGGAATTGATGCAAAAATTATAAAACCCTTAACACCCATAACATACTGGTATGTATGGGAAGGAGAAAAGCGAAAAAAAACCGTATATTATTTCCTTATGGAATATATAGGCGGAGATATTGGCCAGCATGATTTGGAGATGGAGAATGTAGAATGGGTAAGAATAAATAATGTATTGGAAAAGCTAACTTATCAAAATGATAAAAACGTTTTTCAGGAAGCTCTTTTGTATATCTGAATCTAACTACTTCTATATATAACACCACTAATAGCCATGTGGTCACTGACACCATTTGCAACCTCTACTCTTCTCGCTTTATATTGCTGAGTTGAAAAAAAACAGTCTACGACATAATCTCCAACACTTGATGACTTATGCATAGTTCGATCAATTGTAGTTTGGATACGCTTCGGGATGTTGTCATGATAATTTGACTCGATCATATTCCAGATTTTCCCACCTCTTGGAGCGTTTGTGTCACCACAAAGCACAAATTCATCTTCTTTTTTTAATAAACTTAAGAGAGTCTGCATATTACTTTCCTGCTCAGGTATTGGTTGCCCATTCGGAGACCAGGTAAAATGAGTGGTAATGACTCTATACTGCTTGCCATTTTTTATAATGGTAGCTGCAAGTAAAGCTCTATCTACACAATTTGGATCCTGAGGAGTATAGATTGGCAGCTGAGGAGAATCTTTTTTATAGAAATCTACCTTTGGATTCACAACTTCAAGACTCCTTTTGACTAAATATAGTATACCCCACCTAGAGACTTCAGGCATGCGTGCGTTATTTGGGCCTTGAAATTGCACTAATGGCACATATTCTACAACATTTGTACCAGTAGCTTCTTGAATTTCATGAATATCAGCCTCCAATACTTCCTGAAGACAAATCACATCTGATCTTTGTTTCCTTAAAAAGGTAAAACAAGATTAAGGTGTTGTTGTCCTTCAATGTTTAAAGAAGTAAGTCTTAACCCACGCTCAGAATTCATTCGAATATTATACAACGTAATGCTATAATTTACTGACTTTGGAGGTGTCGCCTAGTTGGTCTATGGCGCAGCACTGGAAATGCTGTTGAGCAGCAATGTTCTCGCGAGTTCGAATCTCGCCACCTCCGCCGCGCACCAGTCGGTGCACGGCTATGCCTTCATAAAAGAAGACTAGCC
>CAZZCX010000029.1:1531-9282 GCA_964653195.1 uncultured Gammaproteobacteria bacterium | reverse complement strand
TTTCTAAGCATAAATAAACATCCTGTAATTTTAAAAGTGAGCAACGACTCCACAAATAGTCATTTCATAGTCGCAAAAGGGAAGACTAATGGGATTTATGACATAAATGATCCAGAATGGAATTATAATTCTTTAAGCAGTTTTAATAATTCCTTCAGTCAATTAGACCGATTTGTACCCGCTAAAAGTAATTTATCTTACATTGTAATAGTTACTAATCCAAAAACACATCTTCTCATTACAGATCCACAAGGCAAGAAAACTGGAAGCGTTTATATAAACGGAGAAATATTAAATTATAATGAGATTCCTAATGCAACTTATTCATATCAAGAGCCAATTAGTAATCCTAATTCCCTCAATATAAATGAACTACTCGGAACTGGTGTAAATGAGTTTTTACTTCCTAAGCCAGACAATGGCAGATATCTGATTACTGTTTCAAGTCTTGAAAACAGACACTATGAAATGAATATATCTACATTTCAAGAAAACGGACTGAATAATCTGAATTTAATTAAAAGCACCACCAATAAAAAGGAGAAATTTATAATAGAATTCAATCAAAAAAAATCTGCCAAAATAAAAAAATCTAAATCATGTGAAAATAATCATAATCATTCAAACAGCAATACTTCAAGTGACACCAACAAATATGATCATGATGATGATCATGATCACGATCAGGAAGATTGCGAAGACTAGAATACTTCTTAAAATACAAATTATTTAATTTAAATATTTCTAGTTGGAAATTCTGACAACACTTTTAATATTCTTTCAGGTACCACTTTTTTTACGATACCTTTACCATTAGCTGACATAATAGATTCTTGATGCTTTAAAATTGTTTTTATATACCTATATGGATATTCAACATAAGGTTTAAATTTCTTCCAGCGCCTTGGTGAAGACGTAACGATCAGAGTACTATCGAATTTGATTTCGCCTATTTTTATAATATGAAGTGCAATGTCTATATCCTCATGGACTTCATCATCCCTTTTACAAGTCTCATCTTTAATAAGTGACCAAGCCGATTTTCGTAATGCCATATTCGGACCATATAGTAAATGATGGCCAGAAATTTTCTTAAAAGATTTAAAAAATACTACGGTTGGTAAGTCTGATACCTGAAATACATCAGGAATATCGGAGAAGTAACTAGGACCAGACAATGCAACTAGATTTTTATCCTTAAAATGTTCCTTGATCTTCTTTATCCAGTCTACAGGCACTGCAGTATCAGCGTCAGTTCTTGCAATTATCGAGTACTTAGCTTCATCAAAGCCCGTATTTCGCGCTTGTATGGTACCCTGTTGATTCTCTCTAACTATTCGAACCGGATATTTTAAGGCTAATTCTACTGTCTTGTCTGTGCTATTATTGTCAACGATTATGACTTCATCAGGCAACTCTTCTTGTTTGAAGATATGTTCCAGGCAGTTTTTTATGTATTTTTCTTCGTTATAAACTGGAATTACTACGGATACCTTCATAAACTATTAATGTATATTATAAATTGCACAAAGTAATTAATGCAACAATACTCAACTACAGACACAAAATAAGAAATCCTTTGTAACAGCAAAATAGGCTGAAAATTGTATTTATTTCTTACTTTATCTGGTGGTAGGTATATAGCATGACACTTGCAGAAAACCTATATCTTTTGTCTTACTATAAAGGAATGGTTAATTATGCAATTTACCGAACATTAAATATCGGAATTGCTTTAACTTTTCCAAGAATTACATAGTCGATATAGTTCCTAACGCCATTTTTGAAATAACGATATAGGACTTTAGGGTTATTCTGTTTTCTGGGATAAGTCGCAACCTCAATGCTTCGTACATACTTAACGCTTCCTCGTCCAAACTTTTTATAAATTCTAAATGCTAGATCCCAATCCTCACTCGACAATAACGCTATATTTATACCGCCTATTGCATCATAAGCAGTTTTTTTGACAGCCATATTATAACCCCAAATCAATGGTTTACCAAAAAAATTATTAAGTAGATAAAACCAGTCTGCAATAACAAATGGAAACCGGATTAAGATATCTTTTCGATCAGCCATTCCTTTACCTCCAATTAGCTGAACACCATTTTTCATAAATTGACTGTCTATCTGTTCAAGCCAGTTCGGGGGGACAATGCAGTCAGGATCAGTAAATGCAAATATTTCACCTCGAGCAATTTTTGATCCAAACTTGCGAGCCGGACCACAGCCTTGTACATCTTTATATTCGACAACCTTTACACCATACTGCCTGCCAATTTGAGAAGTTTTATCTGAAGAGTTGTTATCCACCAATATTACTTCGAAAAGCTCTCTAGGATAAGTTTGGTCTTGTAAAGTTTTCAGACATCGCGGCAACAACTTTTCTTCATTATAAGCTGCTAAAATAACTGAAATTTTTGGACTCATATAATATTTCTCAAAATTTTTTAAATAAATTATCTTGTGGGCGCACATGGACTTGAACCAAGGACCTTTGCAATGTGAATGCAACGCTCTAGCCAACTGAGCTATGCGCCCTAAGCAGGATTATATTATCAAAATACATTCTCATTGACAAATAAAACTTCATAGAGAATAATATCCCCATGGAGGACCATATAAAAGAAGACCAAACCTTAAGCAAAAAAATTTGGCTTTTTATATTAGATATAACACAAACTTTTGTAGTAACAGGAGCTGTATTTTTTTTCATTACTTACTTTTTTTTCCGTCCTTTTCAAGTCAGTGGAAATTCAATGTATTCCAACTTCAAAGATAAAGAGTATATAATTACAAATTTAATTTCACTCCGTTTTTCAAATCCTACTCATGGTGATGTAATAGTCTTTAAATCACCTTCAGATCAAAATAAAGATTTTATTAAGCGGATAATTGCGATACAAGGAGATGAGATTTTTATCGAAAATGGGAAAATCTATCTTAATGGCAATTTACTTAAAGAAGAATATCTTGATCCCGGTATGCAAACTTTTGGTGGAGCATTTCTACAGGAAGGAGTAAATAAAACTGTACCTAATGGATACTTTTTTGTAATGGGTGATAACCGAAATGACAGCTCAGATTCTAGAACTTGGGGTTTTGTTAACAGGAAAAACATAAAAGGAATTTCGTTTTTCGTTTATTGGCCTTTAAATGAGGTGCAAATTATCAAGAATCCTTACGACAAATAGTCTTTTAATTTGATCCTGTAAGTATTTTGTGGATTTCTTTCATTTTCTCAGATGTCTCGTTTGGTTCTCCTTTAATAACTAACGTAACTCGAGCTAATTTACCTGTTTGGACAAAACTCACTTTATCGAATCCGTATTTATTCTCAATCTCTTTTGCCATCGCATCTTGCTCAGGAACATAAATCAAATCTTTAGATGCTGCTGGTTCTCTCTGCTGTATCTCACCTTTTACCTTTCTGGCTATTTCCTCTGTCTCTCTGACTGAACTGTTATCACGAAGAATCCTCTTAAATACCTCAAGCATTAACCTAGGATCTCCAAGCGATATAAGGGGGCGTACATGACCTTCAGTAATGACTCCAGCTACTAATGCATCTTTTATTGCATCTGGTAAAGAAAGCAAACGAATTGTATTTGAAACTGTAGGCGCGCTTTTTCCTACTCTTTTTGCTACTTCATTTGTACCTAATCCAAACTCATCAATTAAACGTTTATAAGCTAATGCTCTTTCAATTGGATTTAAATCTTCTCTTTGTACGTTTTCGACTATAGCCATTTCAAGCATACCTTGCGGAGTAGTTCTTCTTACGACTACAGGTATTTTATTTAATCCCGCAAGCTTTGCAGCACGCCATCTTCTTTCCCCAGCTATAATTTGATAACCGGCAGGTGTCTCAGCAATTACCAAAGGCTCAAGAATTCCTTGCTCTTTTATTGATTCAACAAGATCCGAGAGAGACTCTGGAGTTATCACTCCTCGAGGCTGAAGTGGGTTAGACTGTACTTGATTTACATCAAGTTCGTAAATCTGATCAATATTATTCATGAAGTACTTCAATAATTCTTTTACCGCGTAAAGCTTTGAAATGCACTATTCCAGGGATTTTTGCAAAAATAGTGTAATCCCCACCCATATCTGTTCCATTTCCTGGAAAAAATTTCGTACCCTTTTGACGGACTATAATTCCGCCAGCTACAACCTTTGCACCACCATATATCTTTACCCCTAAGTATTTTGGATTTGAATCTCTATTGCCTTTTACTGAACCTTGTGCCTTTGTATGTGCCATAAATATTTGAAATATTTGTGAAAAACTGAAATATGAATGATTTTTAGCCTGAAATCGAAAAATTTCCTAAATATTACGATAAATTTTCACACATGTCAAATTACCGCTTCTTTTTTAGGCTTTTTGGTCTTACTTTCAGCTTTCAAACCATCAACCACAATTTTATCTATCTTTATTTTAGTAAGACTTTGTCTATGCCCAGTTACTCTTCTATACCTCGCTTTTGCTTTGAACTTAGCAACCCGAATTTTCTCACCACGCATGTGTTCCAGTACCGTAGTTTCTACTGAGACTCCTTTAACGTATGGCGTACCTACTTGAACATTGTCTTCATCAGCATAAAGCAAGATATCACTGAAAATAACTTTATTATCCTTTTGAGTATCTAGATGCTCGACTTCCAATAAATCATCTTCAGATACTTTATACTGTTTCCCTCCTGTGACCAATACTGCGTATTTCATGCCTTAGGATTATACCAAACTCCATCAACTTGAGCAACAGACATTCATTTAATTTCTATAAGGCTGTTCTCTCTATTTCGCGTGCTGACCGATGATAATATCCCAACAAGTATAAAGCAAGCAAGTAGAGAGCTTCCGCCATAAGAAACAAATGGTAGAGTTAAGCCTACGATAGGTACCAAGCCCAAATTCATGCCTATATTTACAAAAAACTGAACTAAAAGGAAGAAAAATGCACAAGATACTATCATTTGACCATAAATGTCTTTTGTTCTTGAAAAAATTTGATAAATTCTGAAAAAAATAAACACAAAAAGCAGTACGACAAAAAGAGATCCAACAAAACCCAGTTTTTCTGCTAATGATGCGAATATGAAATCTGTATGGTTTTCAGGTAAAAAATTTAAACGTGACTGTGTTCCCTCAGTTATTCCCTTCCCAAAAACACCACCTGATCCCACTGCTATTATCGCCTGTATGAGGTTATAGGAGCTACCATCAGGGTCTCGTAAAGGATTAAAAAAAGTAAGGATCCGCAATCGCTGATAGTCATGAATTCTATACCAAATTGAAGGGGCAGATACAATAAAAGGTAGACTACCTAGTACAAACCATTTAATCGGTACTCCAAATACTAATAGGCTTAAAACTAAGACGATGACAAAAACAAGAGCATTTCCTAAATCAGGCTGAAGATATATCAATACAAAAACAGGTAATAAAAAAAATAAAGTTGTTAATAAGAGCTTAAAACTATTACCAGATCTACCAGCTAAAAAACCAGCAAATGCTAGGGTTAGTATCGGCTTTGCTATTTCTGATGCCTGCAAGCTCACACCAAAAATATCTAACCAGCGCACAGCTCCCCTACTTTCAAATCCAAGAATATAAACAACAATAAGCAAAACAACAGCAGAAATGTATAGAGGCAAACTAAAACTTCTAAAATCAGTATAAGCAATTTGAGAAAAGATAAAAAAAGCGACAATGGATACTGATAGAGCAAACAATTGATTACGTAAAAAAAGAGGGTTGATAGAAAAAAGAATATTCAAACTAATTAAAACCAAAAAAATAATTGGAACAATAAGATACCAATCAAAAAGCAAAAAGGGTTTCTTCATGATTTAAAAGCCGGAATTTCATTGAGATAACCGAGTGACTATCAGCTTATCCCCGATTTCCAAATCCTTTATATGAGCTTGGTTTCTTATATAAGATTCAAAAGCTTTTGGCCATGAAGGAATAGTTACATTTACCACTTCATCAACGCTTGTTCCAAGTTTTTTTCTTTCTTCCTGAATATTACGTACTATATCCCTTGCTTCTCCTTCTTCACGTAAAGAATCTGTTATATTTGCATCAAATTCTACGATTAATTCTCCAGTACCTTTAATTAAATTTACATTTTTGACATTTAATTCTTCTTTTATTAACTGTACAAGTTCATCGTCAAGCCCAATTTCTATATTTTGAATTTTGAATTCTGATAAAGGCTGTCTCACCTTGATCGCTAATTCTTTACGTTTTGCATGCCCTATCTCTACAATTCTACGAACAGTTTGCATTTGTTCTATTAAAGCTAAATCCACTCCTTCTAACTTTTGCCTATCAGTTACTTGATCTGAAGGGGAAACCAATATATCAGGATTCACTACAGGCCAATTGGATAAATGTACAGATTCTTCATTGGTCAAATTTCTATATATATTATCAGTCATAAACGGTGCGACTGGTGCCATAAGCTTCATAAGTGTTATCAAAACATCATAAGTTGTAGAATAAAATGCTTCTCTATCTTCTTCCGATTTAACTATGGTACCAACCCTATCTCTGCTTCGCCTGATATACCATTTCGACAAATCATCAATAAACTGCTCATACAAGCTGACAGCTTTGACTGTATCAAAGTTTTCCAAGCTCTCCGTTACTTCCTTATTTAGATTATTAGTAAGTGAAATAATCCAGCGATCCAGAACATTATTTGATTTTTCAATTTTTCTTTTATCATTTTTTTTCTCCCATCCATCCATATTTGCATATGTCACAAAAAAATTATAAACATTCCATAGCATGAGCATAGGACCTTTTATCTTGTTTCTATACTGTTCTTCAGAAATGATGATATCTTCCCCCCGCATCACGACACTACCTAATAAATACATTCTTAAAGCATCTCCCCCGTATTCCTCAAGCAGCTCCCGTGGATCAGGATAATTTCCGAAATTTTTACTCATCTTCCTTCCGTCTGTACCTAGAATCACTCCTTCAACAACTACATTTTTAAATGAAGGCGAATCGTAAAGCGCACCACCAATCACATGCAATACATAAAACCATGCTCGAATTTGACCGGTATATTCAGCTATAAAATCAGGGGGAAAGAAATCTTTTAAATCTGCATTCTTGAAAGGGAAGTGACGTTCTGCAAATGATGCAGATCCGGCCTCAATCCAGCTATCTAAAACCTCAGAAACTCTCTTCACTTTTTTGCTACATTTTCTACAAGTTATCTCTACTTCGTCTATTTCAGGTTTATGTAAATCATTTATAGTTTGCTTCGATGCTTGTTCAAGTTCTGCAATTGATCCGGGGACAAAACGCTCACCGCAGTCACATTCCCATACAGGCACCGGACTACCCCAATATCTGCTTCTTGAGATATTCCAATCAGGCGCATTCTCTAGGCTCTTAAGAAAACGACCATGTTTGAAATGTTTAGGAAACCAGTTTATAGCATCATTTGTTTTTCTCAAAAGTGGCTTTAGATTTTGAACATTTACATACCACGCTTCCTGAGGTGCATAATAAAGTCTTGTATGACATCTCCAACATAAAGGAACTTTATGAAGATAATCAGTTGTTTTGTAAATTAGATTACGTTTTTGTAAATCTTCTTCAACAAATTTATTCGCTTTTAGGTAATACATTGAGCCAAATAACGGAACCTCATTTTTTATAGTACCTTCTTCATCCAAATGAATTTCAATGTGAATATTATCTTTTTTCATAGCCGTAAG
>CAZZCX010000029.1:0-1431 GCA_964653195.1 uncultured Gammaproteobacteria bacterium | reverse complement strand
AGTAACTCATATTTATATGTCGTCGCCGGATCTGAAATTTCTTTATAGTTTTCAGCGTCCATAGCTACTTCGAAATTTGAGATAGGTGTAGCGCAGTGTGGGCAATAAAGTGAAACACGTAATCCTTTATAAATATAACCCTTATCATACATTTGCTTAAACACCCACATCACCGATTCCATGTATTCTTTGTCCATGGTTCTATATGCATTTTTGAAATCAACCCACCTGCCAATATGATCAACATACCACTCCCACTCACTTGATACCTCAGAGACATAAAGCTTACATTCATCAATAAATTTTTTAACCCCTACTTTTTCTTCAATTTCGCGCTTACTTTTTAATTTCAGCTTATTTTCCACTTTGTTTTCTGCAGGCAGCCCATGACAGTCCCATCCCCAAACTCTTCCTACTCGATAACCCTGCATAGTCTTAAATCTAGGATAAACATCTTTCGGTAAACTCGAGAGGAGTGTTCCATAGTGAGGCATTCCTGTGATAAAAGGAGGTCCATCGAGAAAATTCCATTTCTTCCCAATGGATCTTTGTTCTACAGACTTTTCAAATACTTTATTTTCTTTCCAATACTTCAGTATTTCCTCTTCTAACTCTGGAAAATTTACTTTTGATGAAACTGGCTTAAACATAGGTTAAATTGTAGCGTAATTATGTCCTGGCTTCAAGAATTCAAATTTATCTATATAATTCAGGCATCTCGCTCAATCAAAAATTAATTTCAATTTGTTAATCTTATATTTTGCTACACTATATATCTAATTAAAGGTAGCTTTTGAAGTATACTTGTCAGAATAGCAGAAGATATAAAAAGAAATAAAAAAAGCATTATTTGTAGATTAATTGGGATAGGAAATATTATATCTTTTGTCCCAAATATAAAATAAAAAAATAAAACTCGTATTGGCCAATGCAGAATATAAATTCCTAGTGTCTTATTTGAGATGTACTTAATAAGCTTATACAATTTTTCATGCGTTACTAACTCTTGGTTGTAACTTTTAAAAAAAAGATAAACAATTATTACCGAAGCTATTACAAATATATTTGTATGATGATAAAAGAAAAAATCATCGTTAAAATTATATACAATATGAGAAGAAAATAAGTAAGTTCCCACAGCAATAAACGAAGTAATAACCAAGAAATAGACAGCCAAAATCTTTCGTTGATCAAATCTTATAACGTGTTCGCGAAGATAATACCCTAAAAGAAAAAAACCAAGATAAGGTATAAACATAGTACCTACAAATCTCTGATATCGCCAGAATATGCCTATAAATAAAAAGAGTATGCTTAAATATAAACCCTGACTTTTATTCAGACTTGATGTAATACTTTTAATAAATGGTGTAAGTACATAGAGCTCCAGGATAATAAAAAGAAAATATAAATTCATAAAAGGCTGTTCGA
>CAZZCX010000028.1:0-10185 GCA_964653195.1 uncultured Gammaproteobacteria bacterium | reverse complement strand
CACTATATAGAAATAGCATATATCTGATGCTTAGTACTTTCATCATGGCCTTCTTTGGCTTCTTTTTTTGGATAATAGCAGCAAGGTTTTACTCGCCGAAAGATATTGGCATAGTTACAACAATTTTATCTGTTGCAACTCTTGTTGCAAGTTTGAGTCTATTAGGTTTTACCAATAGCATAATAAGATACTTTACTGAATTAAAATTTAATAATGGAATAATTAATACCGCACTATCTATTGTTACCTATTTATCACTTATTTTAGGTTTAGTCTACTATTTTTCATTACCATATCTCACTCCTCAACTAACTTTCATTCAAAATGGTATGCTTTTTCGAATATTTCTAATTATTTTTATTACGGCTTCGGCAATTAATGGTATATTAGAAAGTGCAATAGTGGCAAATAGAAAGTCGAAGTATATTTTCTATAAAAGTATAGTATTTAGCTTAAGTAAATTAATAGCTCCAGTATTTTTAGTGAGTTATGGCAAAATAGGATTATTTACTTCATTTGTAATTGCAACTCTACTTAGCTCTACATATATGTTACATATTTTAAGATCTAAGTTTAATCTAAAAATAGATTTCAAAATAAGTATAAATATAATAAAAAAGTTAGGTAAATTTTCTATAGGAAATTATATTGCAAGCTTGTTTGGGATTTTACCTTCAACCATTCTACCATTAATAATTACCACAAAAATAAATCCTGAATCTACAGCCTATTTCTATATGCCTTATACAATTTCAACTTTTTTGAATATAATTCCAAAAGCAACTGCACAATCTCTTTTCGCGGAGGGGTCCTATTCCACTTTAGTTCTTCGTAGTCATATTGCTAAAGCTATAAAACTACTTTCGATATTAGCAATACCGGCAATCTTATTAACATTTCTTTTCGGTAAATATATACTACTAATCTTTGGAGATATATACTTTGTTGAAGGAAATAAATTATTGCAAATATTTTCGATAACACTAGTATTTGTATCTATAAACTACTTCGGTGATACACTAATTAACATAACAAAAAATTTAAAATTATATATTCTTATGAATTTTATAAATGCAATACTTGTATTTACATGTACTCTATACTTAACAAAATATGGCTTAATTGGCATTGGGTATGGATGGATGATTGCTCAATTTATAACGAGTGTCATATATATTATTTTACTGAAGTTTGTAATACTTAATAAGATTTAATTATTATACCTTCTTATCTAGATTATTAAAAACAAACACAGTTTCTTTAGCTATAATATTCCAACTAAACTGACTGATGTAATTGTATCCATTTAACCCTAGGCTGAAAAGTTCTTTTCTTCTTTTCAAAGCCTGTTCTAAACTGAAATATAATCCGTCTGTTTGATCAGTATAAATAAAACCAACATCCATTGGTAAATCCTTTATAACACCTAACAATGGAGCTATTATTGGCCTGCTAAATGATAGAGCTAAAAAAACAGACCCGCTAGTTGTACTCTTTTTAAATGGTAGAACTACTACATCTGAAGTATTAAGATAAACTTGAACATCACCATCCAGTATATGATGTAAAGCAGTAACGATTTGCTTTGGATATTTAATTTTAAATTCATTAATTAATTTATTTAGTTTTTCGTCCAAACAAATTCCAGATATAACTAACTTAATATTTTTCGACTTATATTTAGAAATAATTAATTCAAATGACATTAATAAATCATCTATTCCTTTGTATGATTTGATCATTCCAAAAAATAGATACACAAAGTCATGTATATTTAACCCAAGTTTTTTACGCGCAGCACTTTTGCTAATAGTATTTGGATAAATATCCAAATAATTTCCATGACTTATAACAACTGAGCGCTTAGTATCAAACTTAAATTTAGATGCTTCATCAAGTGAATTGCGGGAATGGAAAATAAGACCATTGCATAATCTAGATATTATTTTTCTAATTAAAATATCATTATGAAACTCCTGCTCATGTGGGATAACTTCGTGAACTGTCCAAACTATTTTTATGCCAATTAGTTTTAGGTAAAACATAAAAGTTAGCACATATATAGAAGACAGTACTCTAAGCAGTCTAAAGTTGGTCGGAAATACAAATGGAGATAGCCAGTGTAGGTGCAGGATCTTCCATCCGATTAATCTGTAATATAAAAAACGAATTGGGAATATGGGACAACCTAATGTAAATGCGTGTTGAGAATCAATTATTTCACTCCTGACAAACTTAATTTGCACATCTGAATACTTTTTAATTTCATCATATAATAACTTTTGGTATGGATTAACTCCTATCGGATATACTAAGATTTTCATTATTGTTTTTTTATATATTTTTTGTATAACTTCACATAAGAATCCGCATTTTTATTTATACTGAAAAGTTCAGCTTGTTTTCTTGCATTTAACCTCATTTTTTTAAGTAAATCGGGATCTTTGAATAGTTTTATTATTGCTTCAGCTAATTGATCAGAATTCTTGGGCTCTACTAGATAACCATTTACTCCATGAATGAGCCATTCAGGGATTCCACCGACATTTGTGCCTATAACAGGTGTACCCGTACTCATCGCCTCTAATCCGGTTTTTCCAAAAGATTCAGGCCATATTGATGGAATTATAAATAAATCAGCGTTTGAATATGCCTTAAATAAATTATCTTTCTCCATCCATTTTTTAATAAAAATATTCTTATTTAAACCTAACTTATTTATCAATTTCATTAACTCCTCTTTATATATCCCTTCACCAATTAATGTAAGTCGAGCATTAGGTATACTCTCTATAATCTTAGGCATCGCAGCAATGAGATAATCTATTCCTTTAAATTTATCTAGTCTGCCAGCATAAAGTATTGAGTAATTCAATTCTTTTTTCGATTTAAACTTTCCCAATTCAACACCATTATGTAAGGTACTAACCGGATATATTTCAGTTTTGATTAAATTGGTGAAATACTTAGAGGGTGTAATAAACTGATCGATGTTTTTCAATCCTCTGTCATATAAACGCTTTTGTATAACAGTATGAAAAAAGTAATGAAATTTACCCATTACATTCAAATTACTTACTGATATATTATCAGCATCTCTAAAATAAGTATGAGGCATGAACCAAACTAATGTAGACTTGATAAACTCCTCAGGACTATGAATTGTCATTATCGTAGGATATTTTTTTAGCAACATTAAGATTGAAGGTGATAAGTAATCCATTCTATGGATATGAACTATATCTGGTTGGAATTCAAGAAGTATGCCTCTTAATTTAAAATAAGAAAAGGGGTTAAACAGTTTTAAAAATATTTTCAAGAAAATGTTTGAATTAGGATATTTAAATGTATAATTTGAAAACAGCTTACTTCCATTTGAAATATTACTTGATAGAATTCTTACCTCCTGAACATTTTCTATATGTACTTTTTTCAAAGCCAAAATACCAGTCTCTACACCCCCCGCCTCGTAACCTAAACTATTTATATGTAAAATCTTCATTTGTAAATTTCTGAACCTCCATTTGAATAAACTTTGTTTTTTTTATTATTTATAAATTCAAATGGATATCTGTAGCTTAAATGCAAACCCCTATGGTAAAAAGTGGCAATGTTTTCTTTTATATTGGCACTTACTACATACACATATGCATTCCTATCCAATGTTGATGGAAATAAATCATTATTTATATTGTTTTTCTTAGCATATGCCCAGAGAATATTTCTACCTGTAGGAGTTGAATAAATCAAAGGATTATTTGGGATTGGATCCATCCATAATGCTGAATATACTTCAGTTTTATGTGTATAAGTCTCATTGTAGTTATAACCGAAATTATTCAACCACATGACTGTCTTTCCACCAGTAAACTGCCAGAAAAATCCGTATGTATAAAGAAAAACGGAAACATAAAAAATAGAGATTACCTTTAGAGTAGTATTCTTACCTATAATTTTTTCAAGTATTACGTACGCTCCGTATACCTCCACAATCGCTAGTATAAACATAATTTGCATATATAATCTATCGAAGTTATATCCTACTGAAACGTATGGAAGAAGTATGATGAGCATTACTAATACTCCGCATATATAAATCATAGATTTATACTGTAAATTGAATCTTAAAAATTTATATTTAAAAGTTATATATATCAATCCCACTACTATGAATATCTCAATTAATATGAGCGATAATTTATAGTAATTTAAAGACAAATCAAAGATAATTTTGTTATTGATAGGAAGAGTAATATTTGACATCGGAATCATGCTGAAATCTGATGTGTCATCACTATCGTAAAGATAAATATCTTTTTTTGATAAATAATCCCCGGTCTTAACTTCATAGTATTCTGTATAAGTTTTTAAATCTACTTTACTTACTCCACCTTTTAGCACTTGATCGATAATTGCGTTTCGTGATCCGGGATCAAATATACTCGAGAGATTACTTAAAGCACTTTGGGTAAAATCGTTTAAATTTCCAGAGGTATTCGTATAAAATGAAAACCAGGAAAATGTAGCTAATATAAGAAATATTAGATAACCAAATTTCAAACTGTACTCAGTCTTAATATAATTATTTTTTTCTTTAATACGGAAATAGGCCTGAATGAAAACTATTAAAGCATAACTTAAGTTGAAAAAAATCATTGTAATATAAGTAGTAGAGTAATGAGACATCACCATTCCAATGCTGAAAAATATAAATAATAAACTTCTTTTAATTGCATATAGTTTATTATCAAATAAAATTATGAGTAGTAAAATAAAAAATAAGAAAGCAATTTCTTGCCTAATAAGTGTAACCATAGGATCTATAAACCATGGAGCGCTTATGTAAAACAAGCTTGATAAAAACGCAAGATGATTACTTATATTTAGTTTCTTTAAGAGAATATATATGCCGACTGGCGTTAAAGCGAATATAAATTGTATAAACAACTTATAAATATACTCGTCTTGAAGATTTATAAAGCTGGATAAATAGGTAGGCAATATCGTGATACTTAAGCAAGCGTTATATGCATTTCTGAAGTTATCCATAGACCATAATGCATTTTCCTGGGTAATCTTGAAAACTTCATATTCCATACTTATATCAAATCCTGCAATAAACCAGCTTCTCAATGAAAGCATTAAAAGTACTGATATGCTGATACAGTAAATTAAGACAGGATAGAAATCATCTCTAATCCTTCGATTAAGAAAAGATGCTAAGAGTATAATAAAGGCGATAAAACCCAGCGTGAATAAAGTTAGTATGTTTGATTCTTTATTATTTATCAGTACAGCTCCCATCGAGCTTAAAATAGGTAAAATAATTAAGGATGAATATATTAAATAAACCGGTATGTTTGAAATCGATATAGTTATAGATTTCTTTAATTGACGGATTAGTGCAAGTATGAGTAGGATAAAACACCATGTATTAAAGCTAATTAAAATAGGCATGCTCCCAAGAGGGTTAGGAATACCGAAATTAGGCAGGAAAATATTATTTATAAGCCCAGTAATATATATAAAAACAATACTTAAGCCTGTTGAATAAAGCAGCATTACAGCCTTGCTCTCTCTATTTATGTCTAAAATGTTTAACATTAAATAACCAGGTATTAGAATTACTGTGAGAAATACAAATAAATCCCTTAACAAAAAAACGTCGATATTGTTTATTACGAAAAAACTCGTGATTGATATCGGTAAGTAAGATAATAAAATGAATAGAATCTTGGGTATTTTCATATCTTTTCTACGTTGAATAAAGTTCTTATGTAAATATAATTCAAAGTTGCTGTACATTTTTTCCAAGTAAATTCTTTAATGATTTTATTAGTACTATTTCTAAGCTTTCTTCGAACTTGGATATTGGTAATAATACTTTCAATAGCAGACGCTAAATTAGCTGGACTAGGATTATCGACTAACAAAACAGAGTCATTTAGTAACTCTTTGAGGCCATAAATATTGGGAGCGACAGAGGGCAATTTACTCGCGAGGGCTTCGAGTAATACTAATGGCGCACCTCCTTCTTTAGTAGATGTTAAAATGAAAATATCAGCATTTCTATATTCACTAACTAGTTCTATTCCAGTTTTATTACCTATTAAATCTATATTTTTTAATTCTAACTTCTTAATTAGATATTGAATACTAACTTTTTTCTCACCTTCACCCACTATTCTAACTCTTACATTTCTACTTAAAAGCTTAATCGTATTAATTAATAAAGGAATGTTTTTTTGTTGAACTAACCTACCAACAAATAAAATTGTGGGATTTATTTGATTGAACTTTTTAGGTTTATTATAAAATATTTCTTCAACTCCATTCATTACTGATGTAAATTTTTTATTGGATATACTATATTTATTAACCAATATATTTTTCTGTGAATCAGAAAGACATATTATATGATCAGCATTTTTCAGTATATGACTTAAGATATATTTCTTATAAGGTTTGAGTAGGATTCCTAATTTACCTGACGGATCTGCGTCGATATGAATATGTGCGATATATGGTATTTTTCGTATTTTAGAAACTATATAAACTATTTCGGGTGTAAAAGCTTGCGCTACATGTAAATGTATCAACTTAACATTTTTTTCTAATAATAATTTAAATAACAGATTAAATATTATTGGTGTATGTGCTATTTCAAAACTTTTTAAATAATGGATTTTATAATTTATATTACTTTTTATAGCGTTATTTTTTAGACCTATATTTGAGGTGAATATAGTTATGTCATATCCAAAATCTAGTAAATTTTTAGTAAAATTTTTTACAGAGTTTTCTAATCCTCCAATATGAGGAGGGAAATATGAACAAACATGTACAATCTTTAGTTTTTGTTTATTTTTCATAGTAACCACGTTTTAAAATTTGATCGGCTATCATTTCCCATCTGTATTTTTTTGTAATTAATTTTTTAGCGTTTGATGCATACTCTTTTGCCTTTTTCTTATTTATTAACATTTCGATTATTGACACACTAAGAATCTGTGGATCCTTTGGAGGAATCACTATACCTGCTTCATATTTCTTTATATCTTTGCTTAAGCCAGTGATATCGGTGGCAATAACCGGCAATCCGCAAGCCATAGCTTCAAGTAACACAATCCCGAATCCTTCTATTTCAAACGATGGAAGTACGAAAACTGATGCTTTACTATAATAGCTTGATAGCTTTTTCTGAGATACTGCACCTATAAAATTTACTTCTTTTATAATCCCTAAATCGGTTGCTGTTCGTATATAATCATTCCTTAATTCCCCATCCCCAATTACAGTTAATTTAATATCATATATATATTTTTTAGTTATGCTAAATGCAGTAAATAAAAATTCGAGACCTTTAAATGTATGATATTTATCCAGAATTGAAACGAAAAGTATTTCATTTTTATTTATTTTATTATTTTCTTTTTGTTTAAATAAATTTGTATCAATTCCATTTGGGATTACTTTTATCTTACTTTTGTACTTCAAAAGCAGATGACCAGTAGACTTAAAGGACTTCTCCCAATTGGGATTTACGATGATTATCGTACCTACCAAATTTAATGAGAATTTAAAAAAAGTATTCAGATAGATTTTAGTTATTAATTTATTTATAAATCCAGGCTTATCCATATCATTATGAATAGTAATAATGGATTTCTTATTCTTAATTCTGGCAATAAATATACTGATGTCAGATGTCCATGGGGTAGGCATGTGGGTATGAATCACATCAAAATTTTCTCTAAGTAGAACAAAAGGTAAACTAGGAGTGATATCAGTATTTGTGAATTTGAACGGACTTGATATCCTTTTAATACTTATATCATCAATGATTTCACTTGCATTCTGTCCATTTTCTTTTGCACAAATGACTTTTATATCAATTCCACATTTTACCAATTCTTTAGAAAGATAATAAACATGATTTTCGACACCTCCCATCGATGGATAAAACCTGACCGGGGTTTGTATTACTTTAAGTTTTTTCATAACCCATATGCCCTTTCTATCCTCTTTGAAATTTTTTGCCAATCATAATCACTCACATATTTTTCGTATTTAGACCTATTGGTATTATCCATACATAAACTTATTTTCTCTACCAAATCTTGCACATTACGTCCTACAAGATAACCATTCTCACCTTTCTTTATCAAATCTTTCGCAGCGTTATCTTTATGATCTATAGTTATAACTGGTATACCACAAGCATTTGCTTCAAGTACTACTATACCGAAACCTTCCCTAGTAGATGGCAAAACGAAAACTTTCGAGGATTTCATAAGGGCATACAACTTATCATGATCTTTCAAAAAGTCATAAAAAACAATATTTTTTGAGAGTTTTAAGTCTATAGTTAACTGTTTAAGGTATTTATCCTCCGGACCTTCCCCTACTATGACACACCTAATATCCTTTTTGACTTTACTTAATACAGAAATAGCTTTTATCAGAAGATCTACATTCTTATGTGCTAATAGTCTGCCAGCAAAAACTACGTCAGACTGAATTTGTGATGGCTTAACTTTTTCAATTTTAGTTAAATCAATACCATTAGGGACTACGGTAACTTTGCTTTTCACTTTTAGTGAATTTACAAGCTGAGATCTGGTATGCTTTGATACTGATATAATCTCATCAGGTAGCCTGGCGCTTATGTATTCAATAAGATATGCTATATTACCAAGTATCCCCAAATACTTTACCCAATATTCTCTACCCCAAACTTCATTCCAGGTAGCAATTAGTTTCTTCCTTTTTATGATAGTTACAATTTTTAAGGGAAAAAGCACGAGATGAGGCATATGGTCTGCATCAATCAGATCAAAATCCTCGCGGAGTAAAAGCAAACAGTGGAAAGAGAAAAGTATCGCTTGCTTAATTGATCTTCTATTTCCAAAATACAAAGGATAATACGGAGAGATTGGTTTTAAAATTATATTGTTATATTGTCCAATAGTTTTACGGTTTTTATCCATACCCGGCCATTCCATGCAGTAAATAGTAACTTTGTGTCCAATGAGTACCAATCTGGTACTGATTTCATATATACGTTTTTCTTTCCCGCCAATGTTATATGGATATATAGCATCAGATACAATTGCGATATTCAATTTAAAATCTGGGGTTTTCATAAATGGAATACTATATTATAAGGAGTTATCAAATCCTAAAGTAGGATTTAAAGAAGGATTTTTTCTATTCTTTCTTCCTGGCTTCCAGGAAAGATTGATAAAAAAGGTAAATAATATACGAAGTCCGTCACTCATAGACTGAATTTTCGACTCACCCTCCCTTTGGTCATATGTAATAGGTACCGAATACATCTCAAAACCCAGTTTTTTCATTTTGGTGACCATATCCATCTCCACCTCAAATCCATCAGCTTCCAAATGAGGCATAAGCTTAACTATTACCTCTTTCTTCCATGCATAATACCCTGATAATACATCAGTTATATTCGCACCATAAAATTGTCTGACCAGAAATGTGAAGCCCCAGTTTACAATTCTATTTGAAAGTTTTAGTGAATTGGTTTTCGTCTTTCCACCTAGCCTCGTACCCACAACTACTTCACAAAATCCGCTCATCAAGGGCTCTATCATTCTTAGAATTTCTCGAGACTTATATGTATTATCGCCATCAAGCATCACGACATAATCCGAATCATCACTCACTGCTTTGAAACCGGCAACAATAGCATTTCCTTTGCCTTTGTTTCGTTCTTTTATAACAGTTACATTATGTTTTCTGGCTACCTTTACTGTATCGTCTGTAGAATTATTATCTATAACTATAGTTTGAGTCTGGAAATTAAGTTTTTCCAAAAGTTCATACGGGATAGATGAGAGAACTTTCCCCACGCCTCTTTCTTCATTCATACAGGGAATAATAATAGATAACTTCTTAGGGTTTAGAATCATATACTTTCTGCCTCCATCCAGAAATGAATTAATTGCTTTTTATCAATAAGCTCTACTGTTACTTTCACTCTTCTATCAGTACTAAGAATTTTGAAACCTTCAACTATTGTTTTATACTCGTCATGTTTTAAATAAAAACTGCCTTCATCAAGAATTTGTCTCTCTCCGTTTTCAGGTTCTATATAAACTTTGTAGGGATATTCCATCGGTGTATACTCCAAGTTACGTACTGTAAAACTGAAGTCATAAA
>CAZZCX010000027.1:9039-11489 GCA_964653195.1 uncultured Gammaproteobacteria bacterium | reverse complement strand
TGAAATACACCTGAAGGAATTACATGAAGACGTACTTCTTCACCTCCATAAATTATCGTATGTCCTGCATTATTTCCACCGTTAAATCTGACTACGACGTCAAAATCCCGAGCCAAAACATCTACTAATTTTCCCTTTCCTTCATCCCCCCACTGAGCTCCAATAATTGCTGATAATTTATTTTTATTTGACATATTGTGTTACTATATCCTCAGCGAAACCAGTATAAAAATCTGGTGTTAAATTAAGTAATTTTTCTTTATCTTTTGGTACAATTGTAAGTTCATTTATAAATTTTTCGATATCACTTTTAGTTATTGTTTTCCCACGAAAAAATTTTTTAGTTTTATCATATGCATCTTCATAATTTTTTGTCCTTAAGAAATTTTGTATTGCTTCAGATAGAACCTCCCAATGATTATCTAAATCTTTTGAAATTATATCTTTATTTGGTTCAATTCGCATCAAAGCTTCAAAAATACTTTGATAAGAAAGTAAACTGTATGCAAAGGCAATATTTACCGATCTTCGAACAGTACTATCTGATAAATCACGCTGCATCCGAGTCTTTGCAAGCTTTCGAGAATAGAATTCAAAAAGAGAATTTGCTATACCAAACCCACCTTCTGCACCCTCCAAATAAATCGGATTGACTTTGTGAGGAAGTGCAGTAGAACCAGTTTCACTAGAAACAACTTTTTGTTTGAAATAACTATAGCTTATATATATCCATAGATCGACACATAATCCAATAAAAATATTATTGATCATACGCAGAGTATCAAATAAGCGAATATAGCTGTCATATGGCTGGATCTGAATAGTCGCAAAATCAGGGGTAAAACCAAAAGAAGTAATAAATTCCTTACTGAATTTGAGCCAATCAATTTCAGGGTATACGAACCTATGCGCATTCAAGTTTCCAGTATTTCCGGTAAGTTTGGCTGATAATCTAAGGTCTTTCAATATCTTTAATTCTACATTTAACCGTTTATAGTAAATGAAAAATTCTTTCCCAAGAGTCGTTGGTGCTGCTGGTTGCCCGTGAGTACGACCTAACATAGGTATATTTTTATATTTCTTAGCGTTATCTTTTAGCATAAGAATTGATTTCTCAATTTCTGGAATAAGTATTCTTTCTACACTCTCAGAGAGCATAAGTGCATAAACTATATTATTGATATCGTCTGTAGTTAAACCGAAGTGAACCATTTCTACAACATCATTTAAGGTAGTCTCTTGCAACTGAGTCTGGATATATTTTTCAACTGCTTTCATCTCGTGATTTGTAGATCTTTCGATCTCTCTAATTTTTTTGTATCCTGATTTATCAAAATCCGTAAAAAGTTTTTCAAGCAGTGTATCTTCGGCTTTAGTAAATTTTCTGATCACTTTAAAATCGGAAAGATACTGCAAATAACGTGACTCCACAAGAATTCTGTATTTATCAATAGTGAGTTCTGATAGATAAGGGAAAAGAGGTGCTAATTTGTGACGGTTCCTACCGTCTAACGCAGTGAGTGTTTCTTCTATACCGAATGTAAGAACAGGTTTAGGTTGATTACTCATTAAATTCTCAACATTACACTTGTAACAAAAAGATTAGACTAAATCAATAGGCATTTTGCAATAATACATTTTGTTATAGATATTTTTTTAGCGCTTTTTCAAAATCTATGAAATTTGTGTATACTTCAGCATTTATTCCGAAATCTCTTGCTGCTTTCACATTCTCTTTGTCATCATCCCAAAATAATACTTCCTCTTTTTGTAATTTTTGTTCATCAAGGATGTGCTTGAAAAATCTATGATCAGGCTTTGCATATCCCACCACTCCTGAACCATAAACCTTATGCGCTATTTTCCCTAAACCTAAAACGTTACTTAAGTATTCTGTCCTGTATTTCTCATTATTGGTCCCGATATATATTTTAAATCCCTTCTTTTTCAAATCTTTTACATATTCAATTATCTTTTCATCTCTTTTTGATTCTCTCTCGAACCAATAAGTAAGTAGTTCTTCAAGAGTTTTTTTCCAGCCCCATTCTTTTAGATATTTTGGTAGAACTTTTTTCAAATCTTTTTTGCCTATCAAGCATTCCGCAAACTCCCCGTTAAAAAATTCAAGACTTTTTTCAAGAGGCACACCGTATTCATCCTGAAGTATTTCTGAAAAATATTTTGGCCGATGAATTAATACTCCATCCGCATCAAAAATTATTGCTTTTATCATAGATTTATTTACTTTATTATTTTATTAATCCCTTTTTATTTAAAATATTTTTTATTTCTACATGTATTTCTTCTCTGGTTTTTAAATTTCCCTTTTTATCTACACATACTATTTTTACCCAATGCGGGAATTTTTTTACCAATCTTAAATATGACGCTTCAGACTTTTTCATGAAATCTAAATCTCTTTCATGAATATCACGCTTTTTTCCTTTGGC
>CAZZCX010000027.1:7357-8939 GCA_964653195.1 uncultured Gammaproteobacteria bacterium | reverse complement strand
GTATTTACCTTATGGTTATTAATCGACAAATATTTTTCCAATAATTTCAGCTGTGTGGCTTTACCGGCCCCATCTGAGCCTTCAATCACGATCAATTTACCCTTAGTTTTTTGCATAATTTAAATATTTAATTATGTCATCATTGATCTTACTTATATTTCTTTCTCCATTTATCGTTATAAACTCATTGGCAAACTCCTTGACTAGCCACCTGTACCCTTTTACTACTTTTTCTAATTTTTCTTTCTTTTCATAGAAATCCAATTCCCGGCGATTCTTTTTCTTTAATGACCGTTCTAAACCGGTATTTGGATTAATATCAATATAAAAAACATAATCGGGAACGTAAAATTGGTGATAAAGGGAAAGTAATCCCTGCGTGACAAGCATTAAATCCGCCTCCGTTCTATCGAATTTAACCCCTTTATCCATGAGTCCATAAGGCACAGCTGACCAAAAGCACCTGTCTGTTATAACCACATCTCCTCTTTCTAAAGCAGGAATTACAATTTCCTCTTGATTTACAACTCTATTGGCTGTGGCGAAATATTGAAACGCAGTTCCTGAAATTTTAATTTCAGATTTAAAATACTGCATTATGATTTCCCCTCCAGTCAAATCAACTCGCGGCTCACAGGTAATCGTTACTTTTCTGCCTTTATTTTCGAAAAAATCTTTTAAAGCTTCTGCTTGGGTTGTTTTCCCGCAGCCGTCAATTCCCTCAAGTGCAATATACGTACCTTTATAAGGATTTTTACGAAATTCTATCTCCTGATTAATGGTGTATTTCATGATGTAAGATTTACACTTTACGATTTAAGATTCAAGATTCAAGAATGTTACACGTAGTTTATTCATAAATCTTATATCGGGAATATTAAATATGCTTATCTTAAAAGTTCCAAAAATGTATAACTGTAATCCCCGGAAAATCCTTCGTTTTCAAAGACTTTTTTACTAAATTGTGAATAATCAGGAAAATAAGAATCACCATCGATATGGGCGTGAACAACGGTGAGATATAATTTATCTGCTAAATCTATCGCCTGATGATATATCTGCCCGCCACCGATTATAAATATTTCAGGTTTTGTCAAAGCGGTTCCTTCTTCTTTAGAAGGAATGGATAACTTTTTCTTCTGAGATTGCTTCGCTTCACTCGCAATGACTAAAGTTGCATTATTAATCGCATCCTCTAGAGAATTGACGATAATAGCGCCTTTGACTTTATAAAATTTATCACGGGTTATAATTATATTAAGTCTGTCAGGCAATAATCTTCCTATCGATTCATAGGTCTTTCTACCCATTATCACAGGATGGCCTTTGGTTATTTCCCGGAAACGTTTCAAATCTTCAGGAATATCCCAAAGTAATTTATTATCTTTTCCAATGGCTCTATTTTCAGATATTGCGGAAATAATTGAAATAATTGGTCTCTTCATAATTAAACAGCTACAGGAGCTTTTATAGGAGGATGCGGGTTATAATTTTCTAAAGTAAAATCTTCAAATTTAAATTTAAAAATATCTTTTATGTGCGGATTTATCTTCATAACAGGAAGTTTTCTCGGTTTTCTTCC
>CAZZCX010000027.1:6089-7257 GCA_964653195.1 uncultured Gammaproteobacteria bacterium | reverse complement strand
CTTTGCCCTTTGCCCTCTACCCTTTGCATGTAGTACTTATACGGCCATTCATCCCAAATGTGTACGTTATTATCAACTAAATATTTTATATTAGACTCCCCTTTTAGAAACCACAAAAGTTCATGAATTATTCCACGAAGAAATACTTTTTTTGTAGTTAATAACGGAAATCCCTTAGATAAATCGAAACGGATTTGTCTTCCAAAAACACTTTTCGTACCGGTTTTCGTCCGATCGTCTTTGAAACATCCTGTATTCAAAATCTCACGAAGTAGGTCAAGATAGGCTTTTTCAGTTGTCACCATTATTTCGTTTTATATATTAAATATATTGATATCGTCAACAATCAAAAATAAAATTATTATTATGTGATTTACTTGAATTTATAGACCAATTAGGTTTTTCCAATACTGACTGGCGATAGGCTTTGGATTCCGGCTATATGGATTTTTATAACCTTTACTTCCTAGTTTTTTTTCACCATACATATGAATTGAAGGAGAGCTTAATAATGAAAAACGAATCTGAGCTATAGGCATATCGGGGTATAAGATAATAGGCAGATCTGTAAGATTGGTAATCTCAAGTGTTATATGACCTTCAAAGCCTGGATCGATAAATCCTGCTGTAGCATGAATTACAAGTCCCAATCTTCCAAGACTACTTTTTCCTTCAACATTTGCAAGTATATTGTTTGATAGTAAAAACCATTCTGTTGTCACACCTAAGAAAAATTCCCTGGGATGAATCACCGTACCTTTTTGCTTATCTATAACTTCCAACTCTACATAAGAATCCACAGGCTTTTTCGTATCTATCACGAAATCTTTCGCACGTCTTCTCGCAAAAGTCATGATATTTTTTGAAAGATGTAAATCAATTGAAGAAGGCTGAAAAGGAATTTCAAAAGGAGATTTAACTTGTAGTACTTTATCTCTGATAGCTTTTTTTATATCCTTATCTGATAACACCATATTTTGAAAGTATAGCAAAAAGGCTTTTTGAATAAAATACACGCATTGACACCAAGATCAAAAAAAACATATGCTAAGGGTAATAATCTTAACTGATTGATTACTATAAAAATGAGAAATGTTGCTCTTTCTGTCGGAATTCTATTATTGCTGGCTTTGCCGGGTTTTCTATTGTTTTCCCAATTATTTACAGA
>CAZZCX010000027.1:0-5989 GCA_964653195.1 uncultured Gammaproteobacteria bacterium | reverse complement strand
TTCTATTATTGCTGGCTTTGCCGGGTTTTCTATTGTTTTCCCAATTATTTACAGATAATCCAAATGAAAAAAAAGTCCTCCAGGCAGCAAACCTACAAACTGTTATTCTCTATCCAGAAGCTGATGCTTATGTAGATTCAGATGATCCTGATACCAATTTCGGTACATCAAATCTTCTGAAAATACGGGATGGTAATCCCGATAACAATAGTGATGTAAAAAGTTATAGCTTTATCAGATTTGACGATTCTCCTTACTGGAACTATCACATTGAGAGTGCGAACCTCCGCTTGAGCGTACATGATCATGGAGGTTATAAAGGGAAAGTTAAAATAATGGATGTGGTAGATATTGATTCAGTTTGGCAGGAATCGACAATAAATTATAATAACAAACCCGATTTCATCCAAACCTTAGCAACTGTACAGGTTACAAGGGATAATCCTAACGACGATAATGATGGTGCTGCATGGAATGATAATCCTGTTACTGATTTGACGACAGCCTTATTAAAAAATCAGGGCAAAAAATTCTCAATTCAAATAGCATCAGATTACTTAACTCGGCGACGTACTCAAGATAATGATGGAGATGGCATAACCGAAATTGACTATAATGGAAATCTAGGTTACTATTCGCGCGAAAAAGGTTATAATTCCAATGATAATCGCGGTCCGGAACTAGAAATTATATACGATCCTACAAGGCCTCGGGTTATACCTACTCCTGCTCCAACTGAACCTCCATTTGTTCCGGGTCTTTGTACATATGAAGCCTCTGAAATAATAATTGCACTAGATACATCAGCCAGTATGTACGGAGGAAGCGATATAATCCCAGCCAAAAATGCTGCAAAATTTCTTATTGACCAGCTTTCAGCAAATGTTCACAACCGTATCGGCTTAGTCACATTCAATAGTGAAGCAAATACGACACTTCACAAGTTAGGCTTAGGTAATTCACATATTCAAAATCTGAAAAGCAAGGTAGACCAATCCGTAAAAGGCCTTGGTACATGTATTCAATGCGCTGCGCACTTGGCTGACGAAGAACTGCATGACCGCAGTCGTCCAAACACTAAAAAATTTGTAATTCTTATTACTGATGGTAAGGCAAATCAAATTGAAGGAAATCTCGACAAGCCTAAATTCAAAACAGGCAATAATTATAACTACGCTATGCAGGCAACATATGAGGAAATAGTCGCAGCACATGAAAGAGATAACATTATATATATGAATGTAGGATATGGTACAGGTGGAAACGGCAATTTCCCTAATGGCGCACCAGATGCATTTTTGCAGGCTATTGCAGATGCAACCGATGGTAAATATTTCAAATCCCCAAACATAGCATCACTACCGGATATATACGGTGAAATCAGAGATGCAATCGGAATCGGAGTAGGAGTAATATCGGGAATGTTTTTTGAAGATATGGACCGAAATGGAATAAGAGCGACAAACGAAGCCAAACTCTCCGGCTGGGATGCACAACTGTCCGGAAATGGCCTGATCAACCCACTAATCGAGAAAACGCAAAATAATGGAGTATATACATTTACGGGGCTATGCGACGGAACCTATCAACTTGATGCTGTAATGCAACTATATTGGCTTCTAACTTCACCTATAAATCCATCATATTATAATGTTACGTTAAAAGATGGAAAAGCTATCAATAATAAAAACTTCGGCGTCGTAAAAGGCTTCCGCGCTGCAGGTTCTATTATAAATGACATAAATAAAAACAGTAAATTAGATCCTGGTGAAACTACATATAAAGGTCCCATTACGATTACATCAAATAGCGGATCTGTAAATATAAATTCTTTAAATGGGACATATGAAATAATAGGACTCACACCAGGCACTTATACTGTTTCCTTTGGCAATTTACCTAAAGGCTATATACTTATTCACCCGAAAAACGGCCTTCCTCCTACATATAACTTCACCGTTGGCCCTGGATGTGTTACAGATTTCACCACAGGCGCATCATGTGATGCAATCGGTAATATAATAAATCTCAATTTAGCTATCACAGATGCAATTCCCTGGATACAAACTCAGGGAATGAATATGAGAATTGATAAAGGATTTACGAATTTTGTTCCCTCAAATCCCTCGTGTTCTGGTGCATTTACATCTATTCCAAATGCTTCCTCTTCTGCAGGAATTATCTATACAGGAGATGAAAAAGCAGAATTCGGAAAAGGTAAATCATCAGAATCAGGTTGGCTTGTCGGGGGAGAAAGCTTTCCTCAGGTATATAGAACTATTCGAGAGCGTCTTACTACTTCTTATCTCTCAATTCTTGGCAATATCGATAAATCGGGTGTAGAATTAAAAAATTTGGTTTGTAATTTAAATAGTTGTGACTTAACAACTGATTTACCAAGCGGAGCATACCTTGTATCCGAAAATCTAAATTTAAATGCATACAGTTTTCCAGCTAATAGAAACTACATTTTCCTTATAAATGGTGATCTTACTGTTTCAGGCAATATTACAGTACCCAGAAGCTCGACTGCAATATTTACTACATCAGGCAATATCACAATTGACTCAAGTGTCGGATCAATTCCCAGCTGCACTGCTTCATCAAATCTTCAGGGTATTTATAGCGCAGACAAAAACTTCATTATCGATGGAATTGATAATTGTACCGTTTCAAATGATAAAATGCTAACAGTTGAAGGGTCAATATTTGTAAATGCTGAGATTGATAACGGAATATTTATAAATAAACGTGATCTTTGTAATAATAATTATAATTTTCCTTCAATTAGACTAATCGAGAGGCTTGATTTTATCATCAATTCTCCAAATATAATAAAACGCAAAGGATTAATTTACAGCGAAGAGGCTCCATAATAATATCTATAATTATTAAAATTACTGTAACTTATCAATAGATATTGACAAACATGTTTTTATAACCTCATAATCAAATAATATGCAAGATAATCTTGAGCCTTCTCAAAGCCCTACATCAAATCCTACTCCTAAAAAAAACAAGCCTGGAATGGAAAAGATAGCCCTACCTCTTATAGCGATAATTTTAATTATGGGAGCAGTGACTATCTTTCTAAATTCGCAAACAAAAACAACAACTAAACCTCCAGTCTCATCTGAAAAGCAAACTCCAACAGCAGACATATCTCCCCTCGCGCAATCTGCACTTTCACTTCTGCCAAACCCTCTAACTCTTGATGCAAGCGGTAACGGTACAATTGATGTAAATATAGAGACAGGAGGAAATGAAGTTACTGCGGTTCAATTAGAGCTCCAATTTGATACTAAAGCAATAAATAATGTTGCCATAAAACCGGGCCCTTTTTTTACTAGCGCTGTCGAACTTATGAAAAGAATCGACAAAGAAAACGGAAGAATCACATATATGATAGGTATTAGTCCTGCTCAAAGTCCAATCTCAGGAGGTGGAACTGTTGCACAAATAACTTTCTCAAAAGTTAGAAACACTACTCTCCCTTCAACTGAGATAAACTTTTCTACTACTGAAAATTCTAAAAGCATAGTTACGGCAACAGGTATAGAAGAAAGCGTACTAAAATCAACCACTGATACTGTTATCGAACTAAAAAAATAATTTAACATGAATACTCTGAAAAGTTTTTACAATCATATTTTACAAAATAAGAAAATGATGATCTTGGGCGTATTTAGCTTGGCACTCATTGCGCTACCTTTGACAGTTACACTGCTGCAAAATCAACAAAATTTGAGACAACTAGCATCTACCCCTACCACTATTACACTTGAGCCTATCGCTGACACGTTTGTCGATAGCGTAAATCCTGACACGAATTATGGCACGTTAAATGTTATGAGGGTAGATGGCAGCACACAAATTAAAACTGCATTTCTCAAATTTGATCTCACCGAATTAGCCGGTAAAGAAATTGCTGATGCTAAGTTAAGAATTATGGTAAATGATCCATCCACAAGCGGACAAAGCCTTAAAAGCGTGACTGAAGATAATTGGGATGAATCAATTACATATAAAACTCAACCTGCAATTGGTGATGCATTTGCTACCTTCGGTAACACTGCAAGCAATAGCAATAAAAATATTTTAATTACAAATAAAGTAAACGAAGAGAAAGGACAATTTTTGTCCCTGGCAATTACATCCTCAGGACGCGATATCTTAGTAATACGATCAAAAGAAGCATCAAGCGGAAAACCTACGCTTATCGTCACATATACAACGCCACCAACTCCAACAGAAGCAATTACTCCAACTGATTCTACGCCAACCGATACTATTTCACCCACAATACCTATTACAGATACCATCATAACTGATTTTCTGGAACCTACGTTTCCACCATCAACTGACGTATGCGCATCATCTGCTGCAGATATCATAATTGTTATTGATAAATCACTTAGTATGTCTCAGGAAATTGGTCCGGCGAAAAAAGCAGCAAGGTCATTTGTAGACAAAATTGCACAAAACAAAAATAATAAAATTTCACTGGTAGCGTTTGATCATAATGTCACGGTAACACCACTAACAGATGATTTCGAATCTGTAAAAACAGCCATAAGTGCAGTAAAAGAGCTTTCATGGGGTACATGTATACAATGCGCAATTGACAAAGCAAACACTGAATTTGCCGAAAGAGGCAGATCAGGTCTAAATAAATCCATAGTACTTCTCACTGATGGTAGACCGACAAGAACTGCTAGTGGTGGAGCAACGGAAGATGTTGCAGAAAATGCAGCATTTGAATCAATTAAGACTGGTCACGCAACTCATGGTTATACTTTATTTAATATAGGCATTGGTAACGGAGTAAGAAAAGCTTTCATGCAGGAAACTGCTGAATACACAGGAGGCAAATATTATCATGCTCCAACATCAGCCGATTTAGACAGCATATATCAGAATATCGCAACAGTCATAGGAAAAGGTAGCGTATCGGGACTCATATTTAATGACATAAACAATAATGGTACAAAAGATGCATCTGAATCTGGTTTGACTGGTTGGTCAATAAATATACAAGAGTTAAATGGTACATTTAACCAAAATACGACAACACTCGAAACAACGGGTAGTAATTATAATTTTACCGGACTTTGTGCAGGTAAGACTTATAGATTAAGTCAAAACGTACAATCAGGCTGGAGACAAACAACACCATCTAATCCCGGTTATCACGAATTTACCATAACAAATGGCACGCCAAGCGAAGGAAAGGATTTCGGAAATGTAAAAGTAACAAACTGCACAGACGGAGTCGATAATGATTCAAATGGATTTACTGATCGTATTGATTCCAGTTGTCACACTGATTGGAATCCAAAAAATCCCGATTCTTATAATCCTGATCTGGATGGAGAAAAAGGCGGAGTTGGTGAATCATGTGCAGATTCTAAAGATAACAACAAAAATAACTTAATCGACGGTGGGGACCCTATATGCCACACTGACGGAAACGCAGATAATGCACAGAGTTACGATCCCGATCTTTCAGAATTTGATCCAAATGCGGATGTATTTTTAAATCTATCGGTATTTTTACATGGTATAGGTAAAAGTGGCGATAATAGAAATCCATCTAGTGATTTCAGTAATAAAAATCCTCAAAGACCTGAAAGAAGAAGCTTTATAGAAGTCTATAACGATCAAAATCAGTTGACTGCAACGACTGAAGCGATGATAATCTACGCCTCTTCAAGTGGAAGTTTCGTAGGATCAGCGAATATAGGTGTTGCTACAACAGGTAACTACACTGTCAAGATTAAAACCGAACAACATCTCAAAAACCAGTTCGCAGGAATTCAAAAAATAAGTGCAGGTCGAACAATTGACCTCTCCCCTATTTCTCTAGTTACAGGAGATACAAATAACGACAATAGACTTGATATTCTTGACTACAATATTCTTTATGGATGCTATACCAGTGATCTTATGCCTACACCTAGATCGTGCGCTGGAGACAACTCAACGAAGG
>CAZZCX010000026.1:0-11676 GCA_964653195.1 uncultured Gammaproteobacteria bacterium | reverse complement strand
TTTCAAATGTTCTATTCTACTTGAAAAGTGTTACCGATGTATCTCATCTTTTGCATCAATAAACTTACGACTTTCCGTTCAACTATGAAATTAGTTTTAATTTTACCGGAATTAATAAAAAACCCACCCCATAAATTAGTCTTTTATGTAAAACGTAATATAAATTATAATACTCTGGCATGTGCGGAATTGCCGGTATTTTATCACTGAAAAAGTACACATTTGAAAGAAATTCATCTACTAAAGATCTTAAAAGTATGCTTGCAAAAATCAGTCATCGTGGGCCTGATGAATCGGGAACTGCAGAAGGAGATGATTTTGCTATAGGCAATGTAAGGCTTAATATTATTGGAAAAGAATTAGGGAAACAACCATCACGCAATCAAGGAACAGTATTAGTTTATAACGGTGAAATTTACAACTATTCAAAACTTGCAATATCTAACAAAATAAAAAATAACGGCTCTGATACATTTGTACTCTCAAAACTACTTAACGCTCGATCAATGGACATACTTACAGAGCTCAACGGAATGTTCGCTTTCTGTTATATAACAAAAGACTCAATATATCTTGTACGTGATCAATTAGGAATAAAACCACTTTTTTATACTTTCTTAAATAATTCTCTATATTTTTCATCTGAAATGAAATCATTTCTTGGTATAACAGACTTGGAAATTAATGTCTCAAAGACTTTTGTCTCGCTTGAAACAGAAATAGGAGAAAAAACAATATTTAAAAATATTTTTCAAATTCAACCAGGTACTTATATAAAAATAGATAGAAAATCTAAAAAAGTAAAAAAAATAAAATACTATTCCCTACCAAAAAACACAAACAATCTACCTTATGAGACTCTAAAAGATCAACTACGTTATCTTATAACTGATGCTGTCGACATACGTACAAAAACCAATGAAAAATTTGCTGCATATGTAAGCGGAGGTATTGATTCATCAATTGTCGCCCTACTTTCAAAACCAAATTATTTATTTACTTATTTACCTGATAGCAGTAATAGTATAAATGAAGAAAATTATGCAGACTTACTCTCAGCTTCACTGCCTTCATCAAAATTAATAAAAATAAGATCTAAGCAGGATATATTCCTCAAGAATTTCATCCATATGATTTATATTAACGATGGGCCAACTACGTCATTTGCATCATATTCGCAGTACGTTCTATCTCAAAAACTCAATAAAGCGAATATCCGTATCGCGCTTTCTGGTATAGGCGCTGATGAGTTTTATAACGGATATGTAAGACATGCAATTGCTGCGCTAGAACCTAAATTCTATAAAGATACGATTTTTCATTCGTACGAAATGCTACTTCAAAAAAGTGGCGTATTACACCACTCAGCTTTACCTAAATCAGAAATATATATGAATTTGTTGAGTCGAAATTCACCTTTGGATAACGAAACACGTTCAAGCTTTCTAATGATGACTAAAAGTTACCCCAATTTGCTATCAGCTTTTAGTGCTGCTGATTCAAAATATACTTTACCACCATTACTGCACATTGATGATCATATCAATATGGCCTTTAGCATCGAAAGTAGAAGTCCTTTCCTTGATCATAGGGTCGTAGAATTTGGCATATCATTACCAGATAATTACAAGATATTTTGTGATCCGACTAAAAACAAGATTATAACTAAACACTTGTTACGCGAAGCATTCAAAGATATTTTGCCAGCAAGAATTTATACCAGGAAAGAAAAAATCGGATTTACATCAAACGTTGTGGATTTACTGCAAATCAATATGAAATTTATGGTAGAAGTGTCATTAAATATACTTCGTTTTGCTTTTCCAGATAATCGTTATTTCTATAGTAATGATGATAATCTTGGTAAGTTTAGCAGATGGGAGTATCAAATAGTACAACTAGCAATTACATACCTGCTGTTTACTAAAAAATATTCAGAAGAAGAAATATTCGAATATTTCCAAAAAAATATGCCAGCTTAACAACTTAACCGATATTATTAACAAATTTTCTTAAATAATACATTCCTGGATATATCCAACCATCAACTGAATTTCCTTCCATTATTAAACTTTCAACCTCTTGTAGAGAAAAGCGTTTTGATATCATACCTTTCTCTGATTCTTCCAAACTTTGCGCTCCTCCTTCAATAACTGACTCTGCTATATAGACCATGCATTTTTGTCTGCTTAATCCAGGATCTATATAATACTCCCCCACCAAACGTAGCTTATCAGTTTTTAATCCCGTTTCCTCTATAAGCTCTTTTTGCGCATGGATCAACGGATCTGAGCCTTCATCAAGCGTGCCCATTGGAAACTGCCATACTTCCCGTCCAATAGGATATCGAAGTTGTTTAACTAAGTATGTATAAATAAAATCTTCTTCTTTTATAATCGGAACGATCATTAAACCAGGCCTACGCTCCACAATGAGATAATCAGTAATTGTATCATCCTTTGTTGTAAAAGATTCTCTTATAAACTTAGTCCATTTATTCTCACCAACTACTTGCCTTGATAAAGTTTTCATAATTCAAAATCTTATTACATATAAGACTTTTTCAGCCTATACCATTGCTCTAAAAAAAACAACGCCCATAAAGGCCTATTGTAGTCGTTTTCACCTTTTTTATGTTTTTCAAGCATTTGCAAAACTAATTTTTTATTTAAATACTGTGATGTTATGCTACTTTTGGCGCTCAGTTCTTCATAAACTTGCTCATAAATTTCTTTGCGTAACCATTCGGCTATAGGAACATGAAATTTATGCTTGACTTTATTAAGAATTTTGAGCGGCAGAATTTCCTTCATAGTCTTTTTTAAATATTTTTTATTTTTTAACTTATCGATTTTTTGCTGTGGATCTAACCTAATGAAACTTTTCATAAGAGCAATATCCAAATACGGACTTATAAATCCCATGCCTGCATGAGAAAATAACTGAATATCTTTCATATAAACATTATCAATCATCCACATTTGCCATTGGCCATAGTATATCTTCTCAAATGGATGCAGCTCTGGCGAATCTCTATATAAATCATGTAAATAATCTAAGGAGCTAAGATAGCTTTTCTGCATAATTTCAAAAACTATATCTTTCTTTAATAACGCTGAGAATTCATTGTAAAAATGTGCCAAGTTTTTATCATTTTCATAGAATCTTTGTGACAACTTAATATTTTCAGGGAGGTTTCTTGGATAACCAAGCACCTCATCACCACCCTCGCCCGTTACCATTTGCATGATACCTTCTTCTCTTGCTTTAAGGCATATTAGATATTCAGGTAAAATTGCACGATCAGCTAACGGATTATCGTAAAGCGCACATATATCAGAAATTGAGCTTATCACATCAGCCGTGATGGTAAAAGTATGATGCCGTAATCCGTAAGTGTTTGCTACGATTTTTGCATAAGATGTTTCATCATATTTTTGTTCTTTAAATCCCGCTGTAAAAACAACAGGATCAATGTTAAGAAAACTTTTTAGTATTGCAACATTACTACTGGTATCCATCCCCCCGCTTAAGAAAGCACCAACCTTGTTATTTCCTTTTATCAATTGGCTATTCATTGATTCAGCAAGTAATTCGCCAAGATCTTCTGAGGTTTCAGCTGAATGTCTCATTAATATCTCAGAATATGAACCGTCATAAAGTTTCTCCGATATATGCTTGTTGCAATATTTTATGAATCCATGAAGAGGAAGCTGTTTTATTTCTGTAAAGAAAGAATGAGGCTGAGGAATATATTGAAACGAAAGGTAGTAACTTAAACTTTGGAAGTTTATATTATTATTTCCGTTTCGGAACTCAAGAAGCGGACTTACAGACGTAGAAAAACAAAAGCCATAAGATGTTTTTGTATAATACGCATGCTTTAAGCCTAATAAGTCCCGTTGCAGAATTATTTCACAAGTTTTTTTATCGTATTCTACTACGATAAAACTACCCTGACTTATATATAGAAATGCCTCCGGAATCTGACTATATTCTCTTAAATATAACTCTGCGGGATTTGAATACTTTTCTTTCAAACTATCTTTAATTCGTATACTTCCTTCAATCAAACATATCTTGTCAACCGTTTCATAACTAAATATATCATCAATAGATCTTTGATCTTTTACAATCAAACACCACTTATCTATGTATAAACATAAGTCATTTTGTTTTCTAATAGGTTTTGGTTCAGAATAAATAGTAACTTTCATAATATTAGTTAATTACAGGGTAATTATAATAAACAACCTATAAAAAGCAATCGCTCTGGTAAAATCTAGATTTGTGTATACATGGTATAATAAAAGTATGCCTGCCAGAAAAAAACTCGCTCTACTTTTTATTCCAATTATTTTCGGTTTTTTTCTTTTTCTAAAGATACCTCTTATTTTTTCTGATGAGCTTGATGATATAAATAAACAGCTTTCTGATCTAAACAAAGCTTTTGAGCAATCAGTTTCAGCTACAAAACCGCTTGAATCTCAAATAGTCAGCATGCAGACTCAAATCGCAGGTATAAAAAAGCACGTACTGGGGATTGAAAATGATTTAACACAAAAAAAACAGAGTATAGATAAAGGTTATGAAGACTTGAACAAAAAACACCATTTACTCGCAAAGGCTGTCGTAAGCAGATACATAAATAGTTACTATAATTCACCTCTTGGTATTTTTCTTTCTGCTGAGTCTGCATCTGAAGTTACAGATCTTCTTGCATATCAACAGGCTAAAACCGACCAGGATAAGGCTGTAATCACAAATCTCTCCCTATCAATTACAACTCTTGAAGAAAAGAGTAAAAAACTAAAATCAGAACAAGAACGGCTTCAGGTCATAAGAAATAACCTGGATTCGCAATCAAATAAATTGGATGAAATAGTAAAAGGAGCTAAAGCTTACCAGAAAAATCTTTCTGAGCAAATTGCAGCGCTCTCCGCCAAGCAGCAGGAAATAATCAATACTCGCTCAGGAACATTCACAGCCACTATTGGCGATAGCGATCTTGCTGATGACTATAACGCATCAATAAAGGGATTCAGAGAGGCAGCACCAGCAGGATCTTTTGCTGTTTTTTCATTTGGCGCACATACTCATAGAAAAGGTATGAGTCAATATGGCGCACGTGGACGTGCAGCTTCGGGTCAAAATTCAAGCATGATTCTAAAAGCCTATTATGGCAAAGAACCTGTTAGCAAAGACACTGGAGGAACAATTAAGGTTAGTGGTTTTGGGGAATTAGATTTTGAAGGACGTTATCTTCTCGGTATTGCTGAAATGCCATCAAGCTGGCATCCTGAAGCATTAAAAGCGCAAGCTATAGCTGCGCGATCGTACGCCTACCGCTATAAAGCAGAAGGACGAGAAATCTGTACTACTGAGGCGTGCCAGGTATACAACGATGGAAAAGCTAATAATTCTCCTGACAGTTGGAAGCAGGCTGTTGAAAGTACACGCGGTCAAATTCTTGAAGATGTAGTGACTTATTATGCATCAACCCATGGTGGCTTTGCTTCGCCAATTGGCTGGGATACAACAGATGGTGGCGGTGGTGGTAATTTTGTAGATAAAACATATGATAAGATAGGTGGATCTCCCTGGCTATATAAAGCTTGGTATACCAAAGGCTATAGTCCATCCTCTGATAAATGCGGTAGAAGCAGCCCCTGGCTAACAGGTGCTGAAATGGCAGATCTTATAAATGCTGCACTGGTATTGGCGAATACTTCTGATGGTAGAATCACACCTTTTACAACTTCATGCTGGTCAGGAAATCCCTACTCACCGACAGAGCTACAACAGGTTTCATCTCAATATGGTGGAGGAATCACCAATGTAACTGGAGTCAGCGTGCTGCAGGGTAACGGTACAACAAATGAAATAATCTTTCAAACTGATAAAGGAGAGAAAAGATTTTCAGGCTCAAATTTTAAAACAGCTTTCAACGTACGAGCACCCGGTTACTTGTCTATTCCCCAAAGTGGATTTGCATTCTATAATATAGAAAGGAAGTAATTATTTGGTTATTTTGTCAGCAAAGGTAGCCATTTAAAAATCTTACCTATCTTATGCCAGATGTATTCTTGTCAGACAATAAGAAAAATATTTCCGGGAAAAGTATTCATAAACTCCCCGAATCTAATTCCGGCGTAAACCTCCCCCTCTTCTCGGCTTTTTGCCAATATCCACAAGGAATTAAACTAGTCAACCAGGAAAATGATGAAAAAATAGTACTTTTTCTTAGAAGACATTTTATTAAAAATATTAACTGGATATCTATTAGCATTACATTGCTTCTGTTACCTATCTTCCTTTTTCTGCCTATTAATTTTTTCAATACGTTTCAAGATTTTGTTCCTTTACGTTTTAATCTAATATTTTTAGCTTTTTACTATCTAATCGTTTTCGGGTTTATGTTAACAAACTTTATAACCTGGTTTTATAATTTAGGTATTATTACAACCAAGCAAATAATAGATATAGATTTCAATGACATTATGTATAGAGAAGTAGCCAAAGTACGCATTCAAGACATTATTGATGCAGAATACCAACAGGGAGGATTTTTCCATAGCTTTTTCAATTACGGTAATGTATTCGTACAAACAGAAGGCTTAAAACCTAATTTTGAATTTCATGCAATTCCTAATCCAGATAGTACCACTGATATATTAATTGGCTTAAAAGGATATGCTTGAAATAGTTTACTCAATTACTGAAATAGTTCGGCTTACTTTAATATTGAAAATAGTAACCCTTGTGGCGCTTTTTGTCTTTCTGGTTTTCTCATTTATATTAACAACGCAAGTAAAGTCATTAAATCGAATAGTTTATATTCATGCAAATAATGCCTCCCGCATAACATATACACTTACAATTTTGTATTTTCTTGCAGTATTTTCGCTTTTTATAATTGCTCTTGTTATACTGTAGAAAATGATTAAAATTAATCTCAGTTTCGCCAAAATCGTTGCAACACCCACTGCTACGTCTTGGTCGCAAGCGTATAATGCAGGCAATTTCTTCGTTGTATTGTCTCTGACAAACGAAACAACAGAAGATGAATCTGAACTTAAAAATATCGGAAAAACGATCATCAATTATTTAGAGGCTGAATTTTTTGGCTTGGAAACAAAAAATCTACAAACGATTAAAGAAGCAGTTTTGGCAAGTCTTAATGAGCTTCCGCAATCCGCAACGTTATCTCTGGCCTTAGCATACCTCAAAGATCAAGTGCTTTATGTCTTACTATATGGTGCAGGAAACGTACTTTTAAAAAGAGAAAATAAAACCGGTGCACTATTACAAAGATTTGAACCGGAAAATGAAATAGTATCCGCATCAGGGTATATAAAACAAGGAGACTTACTCTTACTAAGAACCATTCAGTTTGTTGAAAAAATTCCTGATAACGAACTAAATAATGCGCTTGAACTCACCCTGCCAAACGATATTGCAGAGACTCTTACACCGCATATCCACAACACAGAAGATGGTGGCGCAGCTGCAATCGTAATCTCGATTACAGGAGTGCCAACACAAGACACTAATTTGCATACAATTACAGCAAATGAGGAAGATGAAGAGAATGAAGAAGATATACCTTCTAACCCAATAAAACGACATTTGCCTGGCAAAACTCATTTATCGCTTCCATTTCTCAGCATTCTAAGACAAAAAATTTCGCCTCTTCCATTAAAAAGAATATTCAATAATAAAAAAAGGGCATTGCTCATCTTGATAGCAGGAATTATCCTTGTCACGCTATTAATAAAAGTAAATTCAACTCTGCAGGAAAGAAAAAATGCAAGTTTAATGGAAGCTTTCACCCCTATCTATCAAGAAGCAGACGAGAAATACCAAGAAGGACAAGGAATCGCTTCGCTTAATCCAAAACTTGCTACAAAAATATATAACGATGCTCTCAAATTAATTAACGATAATATATCAAAATTCCCTGAAAGCTCTGATGAGAGAACTAAATTACTATCGCTTAAAGAAAAAATTAATTCCAAAATAGCAGAGCCAATAGATGGTAAATTTATCGAAGCTGTTCAGGTAAATGAAAAAGAATCTATACTATTAAGCCAATTTATACAAAACAAGGATGCCATTTCAATAACAGAAAGCAGTGAGTCACTTTACGTACTTACAAAAAATAACATTTCAGAGGTCTCAAAAGAAGGCAAAAGCAAAGAGGAGCTTATTGATAATAATGACGACTGGACAGATGCAAAGAGTATCGGCACATATCAGGGAAACATTTATCTGCTGGATAAAACAAGGGGTCTTATAAAGTATGTCGCAGGCTCAAATGGTTATGGGAAAACAGACTACTTTACAACTGAAAAGCCAAACTTCTCAAATGCGATAAGTATAGCTATTGACGGATCTATCTGGATGCTATCTAAAGATGGTGTAATTACAAAATATACAAAAGGACAAAAAGATGAATTTACATTAGAAAACCCGGATGTTCTAATAAAACCAATACAGATCGCAACGGGTATTGATATGGACAATATTTACGTTATGGATTCAGGAGGTAGTCAAATAGCTCAATATCAGAAAGATGGTGTTTTAAAAAACAGTTATCGTGCAGATATACTTAAAAACGCGAAAGCATTTACGATATCTAGTGATGAGAAAACTATCTATGTTTTAAGTGGCAATAAAATCTGGAAGTTAAACCCCTAATTCTCTCAATTGCGATTAATTCATAAAAATATAGGTATAATTTAATAATGATAGAAGACCTAAGTATTGTAATACCTGTATTAAATGAAGCGAGATATATTTCAAAGCTACTTAATTCAATCACTAAACAAGTAGGATATAAAAATCTTGAAGTTATTGTCGTTGATGGACTCTCTGAAGATAATACAATAAGTATAGTAAAAAGTTTTTATAGTAAAATTGAAAATCTTTGTATTGTTTCCAGTAAAAGAGGAATTGGGTACCAGCGAAATATTGGAGCAAAAAAGGCAAAGTATGATCATTTATTATTTCTCGACGCTGATGTAATTCTTCCTGATAATTTCATTGAGAAGCTATTTCCAAAAATAGATTCGGATGAACAATTTGTTGCATTCATTGATTTTCGAATAGCCGAATATGACATCCTTTCAAGTTTAATTTTCTGGGTTATTTATCCTCTAACACTTAGTATTATTTATCATTATAAGTTAACACCTGGTTTTGCATTATTAACAACTCTCAATAATCACCGTACGATAAAAGGATTTCGAGAGGATATGCTAATTGCAGAAGATCATGATTACGGTAAACGCTCTATAAAAGCAGGAACAAAATATAAATTTATTATGAATCCAGCAGTTTTTTATTCAATCAGAAGAGCAAAAAAAATGGGGAAAGTAAATTTTCTTCTATTTCATCTTAAACTTCTTTTATTCATGAGAAAAAATGGTCTAAGCTCTCTTGGGAAATATTTTGAATATCCCTTTGGTGATTATTGAGTAGAAAAATTATTTAGATCAACACTTTATTACCAAGATGAAACCCTCATCTATATATTCTAACACTAAATATCAATAGGTTGTATCAAAATGAAGGCGTAGTGTGGAGATGTCCGGATGTGATCCGGAGTCCGAAAACTTTTATTTAAAAACTTCTACAAGCGTAGTTGATTTATCAGTGTCATTTTACTTTAACCAGTCAACAGGTACAGTAAAACCAAGATTCAAAATACAATAAAGAGCAGAATCAACTCTCTTTACAGTTCTCTCAACTGTATTTATGCCTATACAATCCCGTTAAGAAAAGATTATATAAACAGTTTAGCTATAAACGCTTAAGCAGCTAATGCTACTGTCGCGAAAGCTCGAGGTGCAAAAGCACCTGAGAGCCTAGCCTCACCTTCGTCAACTGCCTTTAAGGCATATTGGCGAACTTGATGCATTGTATCAGCATCTATTGTTTTGATCTGTTTAACGGCTATTATCAAAGCCGGCTTGCAGTTTTCAAAGAACTGTTCTCGTCGAATCAAATCATCCCCCTTCGTTCGCAGTAGCTTTGACGAAGGCGAGTTTTATAGTAAGGTCTAATTATTGCTTAACCTTAAACTCGAGCTTCGGTGGACACAGTCCCCTAAATTACTGCGACTGTAGGCGAATATTGAATCAACCATTCGTTTTTACCCCGCGAAGCTGCCTAATAGGCCGAAGCGGACAAGCGTCATATTAATAAATACTGAGCGCAAATACTTTCTTCGAAGATATCTGAGTATGCTTCGTGAAGCAAAAACGAATGATGAACATTTTAAAGATCAAGGGTATCACTGCTATAGTCTTTTTCAATTGTGCGTTGAAGGTCGCGTTTCTTGATGGACTGTCTCTTATCGAACTTCTTTTTTGACTTACCTAAAGCTAGTTCCAGTTTTATGAGGTTACGGGTAGTATACATGCTTATGGGTACGATTGTCAAATTCCCGCCATCAATTCGACCTTTTAAGGCTACAATTTCTTTTTTATGAAGCAGTAATTTACGAGTTCTACTTTCTTCGTATGTCTCCGGCCTCGCGTATTTATAGGGTAGTATCTTGGCATTAATTAAATATGCTTCACTTCCCTGAATCCGAACGAAACTACCGGCAAGATCAATTTGACCATCCCGCGCAGCCTTCACCTCAGCACCCGTGAGATTGACTCCAGCCTCAAACCGGTCAAGAATTATATAATCAAAAAACGCTTTCCTGTTTGTTATTTTCATGGGTATATGATACTAGAGTGATATAAACATGTAAACCTCTCACGTTTTTATCTTCCATGCGCGAGAGCAATGCCCCATACTCGCTTCACCCCGGCTCTTTTCAATACATTTGCAGCTTCTAGCATAGTGGCGCCAGATGTTATCACATCATCAACCAGTATAACCTGTATATTTTTAGTATTTATATATTCTATAGCTTTTATATTGCTTATTATAAATACGCCTTTAATATTGTCCCTTCGTTCTTCTCTTTTTAATTTTGTTTGTGTTTCTGTCTGCCTGATTCTGCTCAAAGCAGATAAATTGGGTATTTTAAATTCTATGCTTAAATTATTTGCCAATATTTCTGATTGATTATACCCTCTTTCTCTAAATCTTTGTGAGTAAAGCGGGATAGGAATAAAAATACTATCGTTATTTATAACTTTATTAAATTGTTCATTTTGGATAAGTCCTTCATAGAATAAATCTGTCAGTATCTTCTCCAAATCAGAAAGAAAAGGTTTATATTTGAATGCATATATTAACTTTTTTATAATACCTTTATATGCAACACTTGCAGTTATACCATCTATTACATATCTACTACGGCATACTGGATGAGTAATGCCGTCAACTGCTTGCCTATTGCAAACTAAGCATATTCTATCAACATCAAAAGAAATTGGAGTAAAACAGTTTGTACATATATATTCTCCTAATTTATTGCATCCTACACATCTTTTTGGAAATATTAGATCTAAAATTCCCATATCTTTAAAGTAGCAGAAATTAGAAACAGAATGTTATAATAAAGCACATTCTTGGAGGAGTCGCATAGTTGGCCCATTGCGGAGGGTTGCTAACCCTCTGAGCTTCTAAAAGAGCTCGCGCAGGTTCGAATCCTGTCTCCTCCGCCGCGCACCAGTCGGTGCACGGCTATGCCTTCATAAAAGAAGACTAGCC
>CAZZCX010000025.1:0-12133 GCA_964653195.1 uncultured Gammaproteobacteria bacterium | reverse complement strand
AAGCTCCAGTAAACGGCAGCAGTAACTATAACTGTTCTATGGTAGCGAAGTTCCTTGTCGGGCAAGTTCCGACCCGCACGAAAGGTAGAACGACTGAGTAACTGTCTTGATCACGTACCCGGCGAAATTGAGTTGGCTGTGAAGACGCGGCCTAGATATACATGGACAAAAAGACCCCGGGAGCTTTACTGTAGCTTGGCATTTGCAAGCTTATTTCAATTGCTTAGAATAGGAGGGAGATTCGTCGTCAGTGAAATACCTCTCTTTGAGATGAGTGAGCATAACTTCTATCCGCATAAAAATCCGGAAGAAAGACAGTGTCTGGTGGGCAGTTTAACTGGGGAGGTTGACTCCTACAACGCAACGGAGTTGCACAATGGTTGGCTAATCACGGATGGAAATCGTGATGATAGCGTAATGGTATAAGCCAGCTTGACTGCGAGACATACAAGTCGAGCAGGTACGAAAGTAGGTCATAGTGATCCTGTGATGGTTAGTGGTAACCGCACAGCTTAACGGATAAAAGCTACCCCGGGGATAACAGGCTGATCGCATCCAAGCGTCCACAGCGACGATGCGGTTTGGCACCTTAATGTAATAACATCGGGGCGCCCATAGAGTAATCTATGTGCCGAAATTCATCTGTAAATAACCCATTCAGCTCTGAATTAAAATTACTAGCTCAAATCGGAGAACGCCAAGCAGTTTACTGTTTGGTCAACCCCGAGATCTCGCTTTGCGGGATTGTATCGACTAGATTCCCGCACCATAAGGTGTAGGATGAAGATAGAAATTCCTGTGCATATTCATCGTTTGATGAAGATTCACAAATATATAATTTCTATAACACGGCTAGCTCCTCTTACGCATAAAGCTATAGAGGATGAAGGTATAGTCAGTACGTTTGGTAACAAACGATTTTCGACAGCGATGTCGGCTCATCGCATCCTGGGGGTGAAGAAGCTCCCAAGGGTCCGGCTGTTCGCCGGTTAAAGCGGTACGCGAGCTGGGTTCAGAACGTCGTAAGACAGTTCGGTCTCTATCCTGTATATCCGTCGAGATTTGAGGAGGTTCGTCCCTAGTACGAGAGGACTGGGATGAGGGAATCCCTGGTGTGCCGGTTGTCCCAAAAGGGCATCGCCGGGTAGCTATATTCCCATCGGATAACCGCTGAAAGCATCTAAGTGGGAAGCCGTCTCCAAGATAAGATCTCATTATAGACCCCTGGGAGAACACCAGGTTGATAGGAGGGCAGTGTACGCACAGTAATGTGTTTAGCTAACCCTTACTAATGGTCGAGAGTAGATTTTTATGATACAAAACCATTTCCGCTTTGCACAAGAGAGCAGAGAGCATAGGGCAGAGAGCAAAGAGTTTTAACTCTTCGCTTCACGCTCTTAGCTTTAAGCTTTTTCGTGCAGAGCATCTCTTCACTTATTAAGGGGCTAAGCCCTTAATAACTTTAAACATAAAACAGTAAAACTTTTAAATCAGGTTTTGAGTCCAAAGTTTTAAGTTTATTGTAAAAAACAAAGCTTTTTAACAACTATTTGTCGGTGTCTGGAGCGAAGTGGAACCACCTTTTCCCATTCCGAACAGAGAAGTGAAACGCTTCAGCGCCTACGATACTTAAGTTTAGACTTGGGGAAAATGGGTCGATGCCGACGATTAGTTGTTAAAAAATAAAACCACCACAATTGGTGGTTTTTTTATGGATTAAAGATAGCTGAATTTGGTGAAAAAGTTAAGCGTCGGTAATATTTATCAGCAATATAGGATATATAAAAATTGAATTAGCAGCCATAATTTCACAGACTATATCGCGCATGTGATATAATTAGCATATTAATTTTAGCACTTGAATTTATGTCAAAAAGAGAAAAAAGTGATAATCCAGCTAATTTAGAATTACGAAATCCAAAGGCACCAGATAAGTATGGTAATAGATTAAAAGCTGAAGAATATGCATTGATGAGCTATTCTGAAGTTGCTGCTTTTCCGGAAGCAGCGCCTTTTTACGATAGACTTTCGACTGATATAGTACGTATAGCGAGTAGATTACCGCAGGATCCAAGGGTGATCGAGATAGGTTTCGGTGCCGGAAGATTTATTGCAGATATTGCGAAAACGCGTCCTGATGCAAGAGTTGATGGATATGAATACTCCAAAGCGATGCAGGGAATTGCCACAGAATTAGTCATCGATACAGATGATGTAGTACTAAATGGAGTAACAGTAAAAGGGAAAGGGCTTAAAAATGTGAGTCTACATGCGGATACCGATGTTCAGGATTTGGACGGTATTTCTGATGAAGCAGCTGATTTGACTGTCTGTGTAAATGTTTTGGATCGGGTTCCTGATACAGGAAAAGCAATTAGTGAACTTGCACGCATTGTCAAAAAAAATGGTGTATTGTATCTTGTAACGGCATGTGATTATGAAGATTATACCCCGATTGAAGAACGTTTGACTGCTGTTCAAATCCAAGAAGAATTACAAAAGCTAGGCTTTGAAGTGGCAGAACCAGAGAGACTTGAGTTGCATAAAAAAACAGCAGATGGTACTGAGCGAACATTTGAAGAGCATTTGTTGGTCGCGAAAAAGAAAGAGGGTCAAGGTAGAACTTTAGAAAGAAGAAAGTTTGAGCTTCCTGTAGTTAATGAAGTTGATAATCGCTTCAGCCGAGAACACAATGTGACTATCCATTTTGACGGTACAAATATAACAGCAAGACAGATAAATAACGCGGTTCCATTAAGTGATCAACAAATAGCTAATTTAAGAAGTTTGTTTACTGAATCAAAGGGAGCACGGGTGATAAACGTGGCTCCCGGATCAATGGCTGAATTTGAACAGGGTAATTTAACTTTGGAAAATGTAGTCTTTAATCCTGCAAATTTCATATTTGTGTCTAGTTACGGATTGCTTAATGATGCTAAATGGACTTCAAATAGACCGTCTGAAGGGATGTATGTTATCGCAGAAGACCTCACTAGAAATGTCCCCGGAGCTACAGCTATGTGCTTGGACCCGAATATGTTTGGTAGTTTGGACGAGTTTATACAGGCACTTTCTCGATTTGCTGATGATACTCCAAATACTGTTATTGGTTTTAGTGTTCTTCCTGTCAATTTACGAAATGATGCAAAAGCTATTTGTAAAGTTCAGGAAGCGTTTCCGAATGCAATTAAAGTCGCAGGCGGAATTGGCAGCGATTCGCTTGATTTATTACCCACTAAGTCCGGAAAAAAAGGAATTACGCATGCATTGCCACTTGAGCTAGTCATACAGGGCGTTTCGGTTCTTGAGATGAGAGCGATAGCCGATGCGATAAAGCAGGGTGAAATAAGATCAAAGGATGATTTGGCCACCTGGGCAGATAGATATAATCTTAAAGGACTTTATGACAATGTAGACGGATACTTAATACAAAGAAGGATCCTGCAGGCAAGAGAAACAGTAAAAGCTAAATTTATCCCCCAGAATCATAGAGATATAGTTCATCCAAGAAGTTATACTGAGGCAAACAAAGATGCTGTAGAGGGTCGTACTCATAGTATAGTCGACCTTTTAACCGATAACCAGTGTGAGCAGGGATGTTCGTTTTGTGCGGTTCCCAAATATAAAGTATTTGCATCAAGAGAAGAGGAGCTTGCGTATATTCTGGAAGTAAGTAGAAGCGGGCAAATTCTAGCATTTAACAATAATGATTTAGCAAATGATCCTAAAAAAACTATTTGGCTTTGTGAGCAAATGCAACAAGCAGGACGTAATCAGCCCAAACATGGCAAAATGCGTATAATCTCATATAAGCCTGATTTGATTAAGGCTTTGTCTGATGCAAATTTTGTCAGGATGGCAGTAGGTGTTGAGAGCTTTTCAAGTGAAGTACGAAGCAGGTTGAGTAAAAAGGATTTTATAGACGATGCTATTAGAGCTACTCTTGAGGAAATGATTAGACTAGGAATAATACCTGAGATAAACTTGATGCTTTTTAATCAACACGACACTATCGATACGTTAAGACAAACCGTAGTAGAGAGTCTTAAGTGGCTTGAAAAAGGGGCAACGATTTATGCGACATTCGGTGTTTTTGCGACCCCAAATTCGCCAAGCGTTCATAGGCTTCTTGAGCAGGAGAGACTTAGTGTAATTCAGGAAAAGATTCATCTGGAAGAAATATATTTGCCCGGCATGAAAGAAGCACTTTTATACCCCACGCAATGGAAAGCAGGGCAGCCGGATGTTGAGGAATTAAGAGCAAGAGTTGCTAGAAAAAGACTGGATGTACTAGAAGGGCTTGAAGACAGGCATGGTAAAGCAGCGTCCGTTCCCTCTGAAGCATATACTGCAATAGCTTTGCTTGCTCATGAGTTTGGCTTAGATGGATTTGTCGATGAAGAAGAAGCAAGACAGAAAATTGAGAAATATTACTTGCAGATGCTGGACAAAGAATATATCAGTATTTAGTGGTTACTGTGTCTTTTTTTTAGCTCCTCAAGAATATCATCAGGCTTAATTTCTTTTAGCGAAAGCAAGATCAGAAGATGAAACCATAAATCTGCAACTTCAGTGACAAGTTTTTGTTTCTCTTTATTTTTTGCAGCAATGACAACTTCTATTGCCTCTTCACCAATTTTTTGAATTACTCGGTCATTTCCTTTTTTCAAGAGGGAAGCCACGTAAGAGTTTTGTGGTAATTCCTTTCTTCGTTTCTCAATTATTCTAAATAAGCTATTGATTGTCATACGGTTGTGTTTTCAGTAAAGCAGTTTTGATTTTTGATGTAAAATCGTTCAGCAATTGTTTTTTTTGATGATCATGGGTAGATTTATTTGAAGAGGCGAGAATTGCCTGAGAGTCAAAGATTTTATCCAACACTTTCAGATTATGCTCGGCAAGAGTATATCCTGAATACATGATATCGACAATTGCATCAGCAACTTCCAGCTCAGGAGCAATTTCTACTGATCCACGCAGCTTTACTATCTTCACCGGAAGATCAAGTTTTTGAAAATATTGCTCAGTAGTGTTCGGATATGTGGTTGCTACGCGTAAGTTTTGAATTGTTTTCAAATCTGATAAACTCATTTGTTTAGGCACGGCAAGACATAAAGTGCAATGTCCGAAATTCAGAGGTAATAATTGTTTTATTTTTGCATTCTTTTCAGACAAAATATCCTGTCCGATTATTCCTAAATCAACCGCTCCCATTTCCAGAAAACCCGGTATGTCGTTGTGTCTTATAAAGAAAATTTCTAGGGAGTAGTTTTGACATCCTGTATATAATTTGTTTTGTACCAATTCAAGTTCAAAACCAGCTAACCTAAGAATGCTTAGTGAATTTTCGGTAAGTCGCCCCTTTTTTTGTATTGCTAGTTTGAGAACATCATTTCTGAGTTTTTTCATATAGAAATTTGAGCCATATGATAATTATCTTACCTAAATTCATTCGTATATTATAGGCTTTTTTCATGCTATAAACAAGACGCTATTTATATTCTGCCTATGTTCTTTTGTAATCAGACTAAATAGCCTATTTGCTCTTAGTATGTGAGTGGCTTTTTATGGATTTATACCAATTAATCATCTATTTATAATATACTTTTACTTATGGCTTTAAGTCACGCAGAGAGTTTGAAGCAGAATCTACCTGAACACATGGCATATCCTGAACTTGGGGGATTTATTGAATTAACGCGCCAATTGCACGACGTTGTGAATGATCCTGATACTAGAGCCGAAAACGCTCCTAAAAAGGCTAAATTGATTCATGAACTTGCTTTAGAAAGGCTAAAAAGTAGAGGAATTAAAGATCCGAAAGTTGAAACTATTGAAGCATTACAAAAAGAAACAGATACACTTACGCATAATGTAGTCGTGACATTAGGTGATCCTGGTAACGGTCCAACAACTTTGCTCATGGTTCATCATGATGTTATAAGTGCCCAAAAAGATTCATCTGGACATATCCCTTTAGAAGACAATAAAAATGAAGGTGAACTTTCTGGAAGGACTATACAGGACAATACTATCCACTTAGCAGCCACAATTGAGAGTCTAGGGAAGATAGTAATACCTGAAAAAGGTGCTGTGATAGTGGTTTTTACAGATCATGAAGAAAATGGCTGCCGGGGAAGTCATGCTCTTAAAAAACAATTAGCTGATAGGCTTAATTCAGATCAACCAGTAGCACTTATAGCTTTGGAATCTACTCAGGATAGTAATAGATTGCCTGTGAAGGTAGGGGTGGGACATAGAGGTAAATTTGATGCTGAAGTCGAGGGAGGATTAAGCGGTACGGCTGTAGATACATTTTTGGGATTTTATGAAAGATTATCTGAGGCAGCTGTAAATGCATATGAAGCAAGTGCTGATGTCTTCGGACGGACAGCAGGTACTTCAACTTATGGCTCTGTCGATAGTGCAAATAAAGATAAAGCATTACAGGCTAAGCTGGATTTTCGCACCAATAAAGAAACGACACCATCTGATGTACTGGGATATTTAACTGATCCGACAATTGATGCATCTACCAATCCACGGAATTGGGCATTTGGAAGGGTAGCGGAGCTATTGCGTAAGGGAGTTTTGACTGTAAAAATTGAAGGAGATAGAGTGTTATTAGGAAGCAATAGCGAATTGAAGCATCCGGCGTTTTTTAATCCACTCGAGGATGAAACCGTTATGCCTTTGTTATATTCTTTAATATCAAAATTGAAAAATAAAGACATGGCACATAGAGTGCGTAGAATTGAGTGGGGAAATGTAAAAAACCAGAATTCAAATCCTACAGAGGCTTTTATACAATTTGAAGGAGAATTTGCTCAATCCGATCTGATTAATTTATTAAATGAATTAGAGTCAGCGGATGAAAGCGTAAACGATGGTACCCGTAGTGTAAGTATGCCTATTAAGGAAAATTCAGTGATGATGACTGGTGCGGTATTGGGGGAAAGTGATGACAGACGAAAAAAAGTACTCGAGGAAGTAGGTGGTGAGTCAAGTTATCTGACGTTTATGACTGATATAGGAGCGCAATTTGGCGAATTAACTGAAAGGCAATTTAGCCTATTATATACATACATTTTTGGAGTAGGGGATCCGAAAAAACTTCATAAAGATGAAAAAGTTTCTTATGGTGATATCCGATGGCTTATCTCGCGTCTGCCGGTTTTTATAAATGCGGTAAGTGAATCGTTAAATTCTCCCACATCTGGCTAAGATATAGTTAGATCCATATAATTTTCATACTTGACCCCTGATCTGATTTATAGTATTATAAGATGCAGGCTATGAAGCTTAATTTAATACAGATTACCCGCATTCTTAATCTCCAAGTCTTTTGGGCTTAGGGATTTGGCGGGTAGATCGCGCGCTTAAATCTCCGAAGTCTAGGACAAAGGAGATTTTTTTATGGCGCAGAAAGGTTAAACATTATGACAGCTATAGCAGAAACGATGAACAGACTTGGGTATGTACCTGAAAGCAATTATGGTAAAGAAATTAAACCTAATTTACTTAGTTTAAGAAGATCATTTAATAATATTGGAACTAGAGCTGCGGCAGGCATTGATAATATATTATTTGTCGCCGTTGGTAAACCTAAAGCAAGAATAAAAAAATTATTAGATAAGAGAGATAAGGGGGAAGAATTATCTTTAAAAGAAAAACGAGAATTAGAACAATGGGAAAGCGACCAACAAAGAAAAAGAGATAAGGTATCTTCTAGGGGCGGTAACGGATCTTCAGGTAATGGGCGAAGGAGTTGGATAGGTCGTTAGATGTCCAAGGTTTGTATTTAGTTTAGTTCTTATCTAATCAATATTAATAATATTATTATTAAGCTTAATTCACTTATTAGAATTGTTTTCTATTTCGGATACTGAATTCCTATTTCAACGCCTGGGAATATCTCTCTAGCTTCAGAGAGAAAAGCGTTAATTTGATTAGGATTAAATTCTCGAAGTACAAGCTCTATATTTGCACGCGGTATGCCATCATCTCCTTCATCTTCCGCATTTGCACGCGGTATGCCATCATCTCCTTCATCTTCCGCATTTGCACGCATAGGCAAAACATCGAATCTATACTTATCTAACAATCCACCTAGGCTTTTTAAGACTCCTAGCTTATTGGGTACACCTATTATATTTACAGTAGGTAGTTTTTTTCTAAATTCAAGGAGATTATTCACTAATAAGTTTAAGTCTTTTAGAGCATCAACAGTTGTATTATCCTTATCGACTTTGAAGGTCAATTCAGGTTTTTCGAAATGGTCTATATACTCATCTCTAAGGGGAATGGAAATTTGGCCTAATCTTTCAAGAAGTTCATCTAAATTACCATATCTTTCTTGTAAGGTTCCAGTGAAGCCATCTGATATGAACTGATCAAATCGTCGATTTTGATCTTCTAGCAGTCTGTACATTCTGGCTACTATTTTTCTTGCTCTTTTTCTTGAAGCTTTGCGTGTTGTTTCATCTTCTGAGAGGGTTTTTAATCTATTGCTTATCAATCGCCGAGCTCTGTCGGTTGTGACCAAATCGAATCTGCTTGGTGAAAAACCGTGAAGCGCATCTTCAATTTCATGCTGCAATACCTCATCGCTGTTTGCCATAATTATAATGTCATCTTTTAGTTGGGGATTTTCTTCAATCATCTGCAAAGTTATAGCTTCAATTTTTTGTCTGGGTTTAATAGTATCTCCCATACTTACTAATTTTTTATGACCGTTTTCTATGACTAAGATGGCAATAGTAGATATAGGTAGATTTTTTCCGATAATAGAAACTGCATCGAGATATGTCGCGCCTTTTGGTACAGTAAATCTTTCATTCTCAGGCGTTAAAAAGCTTACGCTATTTTGTTGGAAATTTTCGGATAGAACCGGTCTCGCGTCGCCTCGGGCTTTAGCTTCACTATATGCAACGGATATACGCTTCATTCTTTCGCTTGCGATACTTCGTATAGCTCTGCTTGCCGGATCGTCGGATTGAGGCGATCGGTATTCATCAAGTGGTAATATTTCTTCTTCAACTGTTGAGAGCTCAACTTCAACGGTTATTTCTGTATCGTGTGCTAAATCTGGACTTAGAGGAATCGTAAATAGGATTCTGCCATCATCATCTTGAATTAAATCTGTCCTTTTATTATCGCGGAGTAAATAATTCAACCAATATGCTTTTTCATTATTCGTTCTACAGATTATTTTAAAATGTGGCAAGGTGGGGTATCTTAGATTTGGGTGATAATCACCCCTGTAAATACTAACCAAATCTCTAGAAAGTAACTGTATTACAGGAGGAGTAAGATAATCAGGATTTATTGGTTCAAAATAAACTTCGGCATCTGGAGAATTATCTACCCTAAAACCTTCTGAATTACTAGGGGGAAGTTGCGCCATGCTAGGTGTATAAGCGTCTGCTTCAAGCTGAGCAAGTTTATCTTTTAAAACGTCAAAGACTTTTCTTCCGCTGATCATTTCGAATTCATTGAATTCTGATGTTATTTGCCTTTGGATTTGGGCATATCTTTCCGGGAATTGTAATCTAAGCGATGTTTCTGCTATCTGGTTAGCGATAATAGATCCATGAGTCTTGCGAAGTAACGGGTAAAAGACCCAGAGGAAGCGTTGTACTTTGCGATCCCGCCTCATTTTTTGCTTATAAGAATTTTCGGGCATAGCATCATAAGTGGGCGCGTTATCGACAACGTCCTCTTCTTTAAGTAGAATTGTTCGTGGATCGGCAAGTGCTGCTTCATAAAGGTGAATTACTGTTGCTAATTCGTCATTTACCAATTTTTCTTCTTCGGTTGCTGCTTCAATGTTTGCGCTCTTAACCTTAGTTGCTGCATCTACCAAACTCACTACTTCAGGAGATAAGTGGCCTATTGATGATTCCCATAGTTCTTCTAAATCTTCTTTTGCATCATGCCATAATGCTGACTTAATTAACGCCTTGTCAGTGATTCCCATAAAGGTCAAGTGTGTCGCAATCCGTAGTGAGTGATAAATTGTATCCTCTCCGCTATTTCTTGTAGGCTTACCAACACGCTCATATTCAGACTGAATTAGATCAGCCTCAGCAAAGAACTCGTCAATCTCTTCCTCTTGCCATTTTCCCTCTATTAAATTATCGCGGAGCATTGGGCGTAGCTGTTTGGAGACCTCAACTATTTGAGATTCTGTCTTACCTTCCGGCCATGGGAGCCCAGGGTACTCAACCGACCCTAATGCTTCATTGCTTTGTCGTATTTGATTTGCGGTTTTACGAATATCCTGCATTCTAAGATATCGTCCGATTCTTTCATGAAAAGCCATACTAAATAGATTATAAAAGGAGAATTGTATCTTATAGGATGGATAGATTCAAGTACAACGTATAAAACCCCGATTTGATTCGGGGTTTTAGGTATCTAACTTGCTTTCAATTTAGGTCTTAGCCCATCCTGCCAATGGGCTTAGTCCTTTAAAAATATTTATATATCACCAATTTAAGAATAATATAGGCAAGGGGTAAGGATAAGGTAATAGTTAATAGCATAGGGCATAGGGCAGAGGGCGGAGAGCAAGTAGAAATTGGTAAATGGCAAATAGGGTGGGGTTGTGAGGGATGCGATTAAGCATTACAATATTTTCATGGTTACGGATTACAAGTCAATTTGGATCAAATGGGTGGCTATGATGCAGCTTGAACTTAAATCAAGACGGGAAATGTTGGCCTTGCTTCACACTGAGGTCACCAAGGGGTTTGATGTAATAACGAAAATTGCAGCTGAAGAAATAGAGGGCAATATTTCTGATAAAGATAATCTGAAAACATTTATGGACGCGGTTGAGGAATATATCGCATTTTCTGTCTACGGAGGATATACGCTTTTTCTTATAACTCATAATATAGATCCACAAGCGATAAATTTGCTAGCACAGGAATCTACAAATGGATTAGGTGGCGAATGGGTGAGGAATTATGATGCTGATATGAATAAGTCATTACTTGAGAAAATTGATCCAATATTATCTTTAATCATGGAAAAAGAAACTCAAGAAAAAATGAACAGGATATTGGTCGAATTTAGAGATTTGGCAGAATTGAAGTATAAAGATATGAATATAATTGAAACCTTTATAAATTGGTCTGCTCATCAAGGATATATTTTGGGAATGTTGGAAAATGAATTATCGTCATTGACCACTCAGTCTTCAAAGTCCTCAGACAATGAACTCTATGGGAAATCTTGAGATTGAATATAAAAAAAGTGGCATTGTGGAAAATCTGGGACATGTGCTTGCTGCACCTTCGCATCTTCTGCTTTTGACACCAGATGCAATTTTTAAAGATGCTCCAGCAGAGATGGTGGCATATTTAGCGGAAAAGTTCAAAGACGTTAATTGGAAAGGTAATCCGCTTATCCGCTTAAATCGTTCACCCCTATTTGCAGAAATGAAAAGGTTATTCGGAAAGGATAGAAGGATGAATTTATTTGTACGAATATTACTAGGGTTGCCTGTAACTTTCTTTGATTCAATTCTTGGGAAAATTGCAAGATCCGATCGTTATAATCCTTATACGGAGACAGCGCAAATTTTTCATAAAAACCCGGCGATCGCAATGCAGGAGACAGGACGTGCTTTAAAATTTGATGAGTCGGAGCATCCTTTTTGGCGTGCTGTGGCGTATGCGATACCAATAGTTCGTAGTACTCAGGACTGGGAAGCGGGAAGCGAAGCTATGAAACGGTTAAATACTGATGAAAGAAAAGCTGCCCAAAAAGTGTTGGAGCCGAAATTCGGATCAGCAGCTGGAGCCGATATAGGTAGATTATTTAACTTTGCTTTTCCTCCAGCACAAGGTGTTTCATCAGCTGCGGGGCTTCTTATGGGGCATATACATGGAAGACTGGCAGATAAAAACATCTTTTTCAATGGCAAAACTGTTTCAAGTCAGGCACGGTAAAATTATTAACTCAAATACTTTGCCTATTTCTGCTTAAAGGGTCTATTTTTTATTTTTCCCGAATATTTTAGAAGTTAACTATAGACTCAAGCCCAATTGAATTTCGATAGTTTGAGGCTGCAAAAGATGAGATACATCGGTAACACTTTTCAAGTAGAATAGAACATTTGAAA
>CAZZCX010000024.1:0-12621 GCA_964653195.1 uncultured Gammaproteobacteria bacterium | reverse complement strand
CTTGTTGATGCAAGTGGAATTATCCAAAAAAGAGGTGTTCTCCGATCACAAATACACAAGTATCCTGAATTGCATCTTCAAATAGTTATCGGAGTTATATCCAATAATTCTGGGGAAATTCTGGTTCATAAAAGAGCGCAAAAGAAAAAAGTAAATCCCGGTGATATCGACCATGTCTGTGGGGGTGTGATGTCTGGTGAGACACCAGAACAAGCAGTTATCCGAGAAACTGAGGAAGAAACAGGACTAACCCCAAATAATTTGAAATTAGTCGCAAAAGGACTGAACTCTTACAATCGCTATCGTTTTTTATATTCAGGCAGTGCACAAGGTAATCCAATTACAGATAAAAGTAATGCGGAATGGGTTAAATTCATCCATCCAAATGACTTGAATCAAGGTCTTGAAACTGGCCAAATGTCTTATGTTGATGAATTCTTTAAAGACACCGAATTAGTCTTAAATTTTAAATAATCCTATGAGTAATTTGCTTATTGAAGAGGCAAAATTATTAGCTTTAATAAATCCTGAAAATGTTTCGAAAACTGAAGGCGATAGTTACCCGGTTAGAGAAGCTGCTCGTGCAGTCGTTATAGATAGACAAAATATGGTTGCACTTCTTCATGTAGTAAATCAGCAATATTACAAATTACCTGGAGGAGGTATTGAAAAATCAGAAGATAAAGAAACAGCACTTAAACGTGAATGTAAAGAAGAAATAGGTTCAGAAATAGAAATTGTTAGTGAAATTGGTTGTATAGTTGAGTATAGAAAGATTTTTAACTTAAAACAGATTTCTTATTGCTACCTTGCTAAGTTAAAAGGCAAAAAAGGTGTACCAAGCTATACAGACGAAGAAATGGCAAATGGATTTAAACAAATCTGGTTACCTTATGAAAGAGCATTAGATTTAATATCCAACAATGCTGCAAGAAACATAGAAGGTAGAGATTATATTGTTCCCAGAGATATGCTTTTCCTTAAAGCAGCACAGAATTATCTTTAACTTGCATTGGCATACCTGGATCTATAAAATTGTTATTGGGTGATTGCCCTGTAAGCTCTAAATGCCTCTCTGTCTACATGCATAATAATTATATACATTTCAAAATATTCATACAAAAAATAGAGCTAATAACAGAACAACTAATCTCCTATACTAACCTAATTTTCGAAATAATGTCTCTTTAATCTGTTAAATACTAAATCTCTTCACCTCTAATACTCTGGTACAATTAGAACAATGGTAAGGAAAATTTGTAAAAATAAACATTTATTTGAAAAAACAAGTGATTGTCCTACTTGTCCTATATGTACAAAAGAAGAGATTAATTCTGCATATAATCAAGGTTTTCCAAAAATTGGCTCACCTGCCTATAACGCTTTAAAGCATGAAGGAATTTCCTTATCTGATTTACCAAAATATTCAGAAAATGACTTACTTAAGATCCATGGTGTAGGCCAAAAAGCGGTAAGTATACTCCGTGAATATCTAAAAAAACAAGGACTTTCATTTGCCAAAAACCGGTCGATAAATAATTCAAAATCGTTAAAACGCACAAAACCACTTTGATAACAGAATGGTGGAAATTTGGATCTTTCTCTCTAATAAATACTCTACTAAGCCAATCTAATCCTACAAGATGCTGAGCCTAGCCAAGTATGTGGATTTCCATCCCAGCACCATCCCAGATTTGGTTCTCTTTTTTGATTTATCCAAATTGCTGGAACTCGTTTATCTTTACCTGTCCTGGATGCCAATAGTGAAAAACAATTATTTTTCATGAGAAAGTTTGGAAATTGAGTGATTATAGCTACACCTTCATCAATAGTTAACGGAGTGCGTTTGCTATTTTTTATAAGCTCAATTGCTTCAATTGGTGCAAGATTGATATTATCTTTTCCTCTATCTATATCCCCCAGTAAATATACGTTACTTTTTGGTATATCAATATCAAAAGCAACTTTAAAATCTTTTGGTGTGTGTGGGAATAGTTTTGTTATTCCTTTTTTATCATGACGTTTGACAAGCTCCATTGCTTTCGCAGTCGGTACAAATGAATTTTTCACCACAAGTACAAATGGTAAATATCCTATTTCTAAATCTGGCACCGCAACAGAGAGGCTATAGAGCTTTTCTTCTAATAGTGCAAGAATTCCCAATAACTCGTTTTCAGTAATACCCGCTTCTATATGATAACCTTTATCGATTAAAGTTTTTGTTTGACGCCTAAATTCCTGTTGAAGTTGAACCTTGCTCATTTTCATATGTAAGTATATGAAATTCTATCAAATGTTAGCATATAAAACAGCTTTTATATGATTTATTTACTTGATTACTTTTCAGGTTTGGATGTACAATTTGAAATATGATAAAGAAAGTTAAAATAATTCCTCTTTTAGTTTCATTATCGCTTCCATTTCTCGCAGGAAGTATCGGATCGTACTTCACATTTCCCGCAATAAACTCCTGGTATAAAACGCTTGAAAAACCATTCTTTAGTCCACCAAACTGGGTATTCGGACCAGTATGGACACTTCTCTATATTTTTATGGGAATTTCTCTATATCTTATCTATACTAGAGATACAAAAGATATAGCAAAATCAAAAGGATTAAAGGTTTTTTTAATTCAGCTTGCCTTAAATAGTCTTTGGTCGATTGCATTTTTCGGTTTGAAATCTCCGCTTACTGCTTTAGTTATTATTCTAGTCTTATGGGCACTTATTCTCCTCACGATAAAATACTTTATGAAAATAAATAAAGCAGCAGGGTGGCTACTTATCCCTTACCTTGCATGGGTCAGCTTCGCTACAATACTTAACTTCGCCATCCAGCTACTAAATTCATAAATCTTCAAATAAACATATAACTAATACTTTAACCGCCAGCTTTTTGTGCTATTTTGGTAATTCAAAATAATTTGAGTATTAATAAAACCTTAAAATTATTAAAAAATCAATTAAGCCAAATTATTTACTTTATCTATATAATTTTGAATTTTAAATTTAGACTTTGCGCCGTTATAGCTCATATACCGCACTTTTCCAAAAACTTCTCTTTCGTTCCAGGCTCTATCATGTACTCCTCCAATTGACCAAGCAATTCCAGCAAAACCATTCGATTCCCTGCCATCAAGAAAATATTTATCCATAAGATAAATTGCGTACTTCTGGGCGTCATTTGGATTATTGGTCCATTCAAGTATTTTTTTCGCCCAGTACATCCTCATGTAGCCATGCATATAGCCTGTCTTTATAGCTTCAAGCATTGCAGCATTCCACAATTGATCATACGTTTGACCTTTTTCAAGTACGCTTAATCGGTATACTTGACTTCTTTTATCATAAATATGGTCATTTAATGTTTTTTTTGCCCACTGTGGAAAACCATTAAAATTATCGTAGTCATTATTATAAAAACAATAATTATCTGCTAGTTCGCGTCTGACAGTTAGCTCTTCTATAAACGCTTCACTACCTGTAAAATTATTTCTGTGTTTCATTAATTCAAGAACAATTCTTTGAGCTGATATATGCCCAAAATGAAGAAATGGAGACAGCATGGAAGATGCTTCTTTGCTTGGATCATTGCGTCCTTCATGATAGAGTTCCAGTTTTTCAGAAATAAATTTATTCAACTGAAGCCTTGCAGCTTTTTCACCAGGTATAATCCAATTCACTTTTTTAACTTCAAAATCAATCTTAATCCTACTTTTTATATTTTCGAAATCTATTGCTTTTGGTAGTATTTTATCCAATTCCTGTTTATCCAGTTTTGGAAATTCCTTGAGGAATTTTTGTAGTAACTTTGCATATTTCGATCGAAAGGTATACGCGCCATATTCCTGTTTCGGACTTGCAATCCAGCATGGTATGACATTCCTACTATCTACTTCATAAATTGGAATATCCAGATTTTCTGCAATTTTTTCTCTCCATTTTCTAAATGGCTTAAGGGGATGAAAATCTGATACCAAAATACCGGTATTTTGTTCTTTTATAAAATTAGGTATCGCCTCTGTTGGTTCGCCGATTAAAAAATAAAAGGGTATATTTCGTTTTGTGAGATTTTTATTGACTTCATTTAGTCCTTTCAGCATAAAATCGATTAATCTAACGGTTGGATACTGAAAATCGCTTCGAAGGCAAAACACCACAGAAAAATGTGTTTTATTTTTTATAGCCATTTCCTGTGCTAGTAATAATCCCCAATTATCTTGAACTCTATGCTCCCTTGTCATCCAATAAGTGACATTCCCTTGTGTATATTTTTTGTCATTAAGCAATCTATACCTATTTTGATCAACCATAAAACTCATTATACCAAAGAGAAGTACCACCAATTTTTAACTAAATCACTAGGTCTTTACATAAATCAATTGTTCAGCTATAATTAGAACATACGTTCGTTCTATGGATACAAAAACAAAAATTATAGACACAGTGAAACATCTTTTCGCCACAAATGGCTATAAAGGAGTCTCGATGAGAAATATTGCAGTATCTACCGGTATTACACTATCGAATATCTATCACTATTTCCCATCAAAAGAAAAGTTACTAGAAGATGCCTTTAACATCACCAATACACAGTTGGGAGAAAAAAGACGTAAACTTCCTATAACTAATTCTGCATCGGATATGCTTCGTCAGATAATAAAATTTCAGTTTATAAATGCAGAAGATGTCGTGTATGTTCTTAAATACTATTTAACTTTCAGGAATAAATTTAAAAAGATAAAAGGAGGATTCTTGCCGCCAAAAACATATCTACACATTGAAGAAGTATTGCTTCGTGGGAGCGAATCAGGAGAATTCAAAATAAACAATCTATATGAAGATGCACAGGTTATCGCACATAGTATAAATGGATTTATACTTGAATATTATCCCCATAAATTATCAAAGCAAGAATCTGAAATAATCGTAAATAAAATACATGACTTACTGATACGGGCTTTAACAAACCATGAAAAATAAAAAAGTTATCATTATTGGTGCAGGTATTAGTGGTCTTGCAACAGCAGCACTACTAGCAAAAGAAGGTTTTAAAGTTACAATACTTGAAAAAAATAAATTACCCGGGGGACGCGCTTCTGTTTGGAAAACAAAAGGCTTTACATTCGATATGGGACCATCATGGTATCTTATGCCTGACATATTTGAAAAATATTTTTCATTATTTGGAAAAAAACCTGTAGATTTCTTCAAATTAAAAAGACTAGATCCGCACTATAGAGTATATTTCGGAAAGAATGATTATCTTGATATTGTAAAAGATTTAAATAAAAACTTATCTATTTTCGAATCTATAGAACCAGGCGCAGGCAAAAAACTTAAAGAATTTCTAGATACAGCTGAATATCAGTATAACGCAGCTATCAAGCATATTCTGTATAAGAATTTCACAAAAATATCTGACTTTTTTACTCTGGATATTGCAAAGGAAGGAAGGAAATTAAATGTATTCCAGAATTTAGATAGTTATATATCAAAGTACGTAAAAGATAAAAGACTTAAACAAATATTAGAATACTCAATTGTATTTTTAGGTGGCTCCCCCCATAACACACCTGCTTTTTATTCAATAATGTCTCATATCGATTTCAATATGGGGGTATTTTATCCTGAAAATGGGATTTTCACGGTAATCCAGGCATTGGTTCAATTAGCAGAATCTAACGGTGCAAGAATTAAATATAATAGCAATGTAGATCAAATTGTAGTAGAAGAAGGGAAATCAACGGGAGTCTTTGTTAAAAATAAATTTATACCTGCTGATATAGTAATATCGAACGCAGACTATCCTCACACCGAAAATCAACTTCTAGAAGAGAAATGGCAATCATATAGTAAGCGCTACTGGGCGAAAAAAACTCTGGCACCTTCTTCTTTTAATCTATATTTAGGCATCAAAGGTAAAATAAAGAATCTAAAACATCATACTTTATCATTTGCGAATGACTGGGAGATTCACTTTAAAGATATATTCGCAAATCCATCATGGCCGGATAAACCGTCTTATTATATGTGTTGTCCGTCTAAAACAGACAAAACCGTAGCACCTATTGGCCATGAAAATCTTTTTATACTTGTTCCAGTAGCATCAGGACTATCCGACTCAGATAAATTTAGAGAGGAATACTCAAATAAAGTAATTTCCGATATAGAAGATTTAATTGGTGAAAAAATAGCAGACAGAATTGTAGTGAAAAGAATTTATTCTCACAGAGATTACATAAAAGACTTTCATTCTTATAAAGGATCTGCTTTAGGACTTGCGCACACCTTACTTCAAACTGCAGTATTTCGTCCACAAAACAAAAGTAAGAAGGTTAATAATTTATATTACGTAGGGCAATTCACACAACCAGGAATTGGTATGCCAATGTGTCTTATATCCGCTCAATTAGTTAGTGAAAGAATACAAAATGAAAACAAATAATATTTTTAAAAAGGGAAGTAGAACATTCTACACAGCAAGTCGTTTCTTTCCAAAGGAAATAAGACAAGACGTCTCAATATTGTATGCATTCGTCAGAGTTGCAGATGATTATGTAGATCAAATACCTCAAGATAAATCCGGTTTTCTAAATTACAGAAAACTAACCAATCAAGCATTCAGGGCAGGTTCAAGCACAAATAATATAATAAATGATTTTGTCATTCTTTCCAAAAAATATAAATTTGAAAAAAAATGGGTCGATACTTTTCTAGATGCTATGGAAAGCGATATACATAAAAATAAATATAATACTTACAAAGAATTAGAAAATTACATGTACGGATCAGCTGAAGTTATCGGACTTATGATGGCACGAATCTTAAAACTCCCAAAAAAAGCAGATAATGCAGCAAGACTTCAAGGTAAAGCTATGCAGCTTATCAATTTCATTCGTGACATAAAAGAAGACTTGACGCTAAAAAGACAATACATCCCGCAGGAGGACTTAAGGCGATTTGGCATTAAATCCCTAACTAACAACATTAACGAACAATCATTTAAAAAACTGGTTGAATTTCAAATTGAACGTTATAGACAAATACAAAATGATGCTAGTAAAGGATTTAAATATATACCCTTTATAAAAAGAATTCCAATTACGACTGCAGCATCGATCTATGAATGGACTGCAAATAAAATTGAAGAAAACCCTCAAATAGTATTTAAGCAAAAGATCAAACCATCCAAAGAAAGAGTAATACTTGAATACATAAAAAAAACATTACACATATGAAATTTAAGGAATTTATCGCAAAGTATCGACCAGCGCTTGAGAAAACTATAAATGATTATTTGTATTCCAAGCTAAATGAAAAAACTGACATTCCTCTCTATACAAGCAGTATTCAAAAAATTATTGATATGGTTACAGCCGGAAAACTGATTCGTGGCATACTAGTTTTACTTGCATATGAATCAAAAAAGAATAATATCAGCAAAGACGCGCTGACTTTGGCAGCAGCAGTTGAACTATTCAATACCGGCATACTCATAAGCGATGATATTATGGACGATGATCATATGCGTCGTGGTAAGACAACGGTTTTTTATAAAGCAATTCAGGAAGGAATTGATATCGGCAATAAAAAACCAAGAGATTATGGCAATGCTATAGCTACCTGCATCAGCGATATAGCTCTTTTTATGGCATTTGAATTGATTGGAAATATAAAAGATATTTCTAAAGTACAGAAAATCTTATATTCAAGCTCACGTGAAATACAAAAAACAGGATATGCACAAATACTGGATGTTCATTATGGAATGAATAGTCTTGAGCCTACAGAAATGGAAATTTATGATATATATAAATATAAAACAGCAAGATACACTTTCTCGCTTCCATTGATCATTGGCGGAGTTTTATCAGGTTATGATGCGAAAAATCTAAAAAAGTTTGAGGAATTCGGAGAGGAGCTAGGGATAGCTTTTCAGATAAAAGATGATGAGATAGGGATATTCGGTGATGAAAATGTTATAGGAAAACCAATAGGATCTGATATCAGGGAAAATAAGAAAACACTTCTAAGATATTTATTACTGAAATCAACTGACAAAAAAACAAAGAAAAAACTTCTGAGGATTTTCGGAAGTAAGAAGCTTACTGAAAATAATATAAATTTTGTAAAAAAAAGTCTAATAGAAAGCAAAGTCCTACCCGCTATTCAAAAAATTCGGGAAGATAAATCTCTTACTGCAATTAAGATTCTTAATACAATTAATATATCGAAAAAATACAAATATATATTTACGGACATGGTAGATTTTATAAATAACCGCGACAAATGAATTTTAGAAAAATCCTTCTACTTTCAAGACCGAGATTCTGGATATATATATTAGGACCATTTATTATCGGAATTACGCCAATACATGATCCAAAAAACTTTCCGAAAATAATTATTGTGTATGGTTTCTTCTATTTTTTATTCCCCGCAAATTTACTTATTTATGGCATAAATGACTACTTCGATAGACAAATAGATCTTAAAAACCCTAAAAAAATCAAACAGGAGACCCGCATGAAGTCAAGTGATATGAAAACGTATCAAATATTTATCGCACTTTCAGTCCTTCTTTCCCTACCTCTTCTTGTAATCAATAAAGCTATTACAATTTCGATGTTGATATTTATTTTCTTTGCGATATTTTATAGCAGTCCTCCTTTAAGATTTAAAACGAAAATAATTCTTGATTCACTTTCAAATATTCTTTATATTATCCCGGGTATCATCGGTTTTCTTTTGGCGACTGATAATTTTCCATCATACGATATAATTATTGCCGGCTGGCTTTGGTCTATCGCGATGCATCTTTTTTCAGCTATTGTCGATATAGATTCAGATAGGAAAGCAAATATACGTACTACTGCAATATTTTTAGGTTATAGAAAGTCACTGCTTCTGACTAGCATATTATGGCTATTTTCAGTTCTCTTTATTTTGCATTATTCGATTTTTTTCATTTTCGGAATTATTTATGCGATTTTACCTTTGTATATTTTAATTAAGCGAGCTGATATAAGAAGAATATACTGGATGTATCCTCGACTTAATGCTATTTTAGGCTTTTTTCTTTTTTGGATAGCTTTCTATGGATAAAACAATTTCAGTGATAATCCCTACGCTTAATGAAGAAAAATATATTGGAAATATATTAGCTGATTTAGGAAAACAAACTTATAAAACAGTAGAAGTAATTGTCGTTGATGGCAATTCGAAAGATAAAACAATAGACATTGTAAGGAAACACAATAAAGTTAAAATCATACGTACTAAAGCAAACATAGCACACCAAAGAAATATAGGTGCTAAAAATAGCAAAGGGGATCTACTGGTTTTTATGGATGCAGATATTAGAATAGATACTCACTTTCTAAAAAAAGTAAACGAAATATTTGAAAAAGATCATATCGATATCGGCTGTCCAATTTATCTGCCAAACGAAAAACATCTCCAAAGTCTAATTTTATATGGTATTTTGAATGGCATATTTTTTTTGGTTCAAAGGATACTTCCAAGCGGTGCCGGGTCATGCATTATAGTAAGAAAAAAAGCATATCTAAATGCAAAAGGGTTTGACCCACGGTTTACTTTCGATGATATGCATTTTCTATCAAAATTCAAAAAAACAGGCAAATTTAGAACGCTTATGCTAAAAGTTCTAGTTTCGAATAGACGCATAAAAAAATTAGGATTTATTCATTCGCTACTGATTTATTCAAAATTATCTTGGTATTTTATAAGAAGCGACTTTAAAGGAGCAAATTCCATAAAATATCCTTTCGGTCAATATTGATTTAATAAAAGTCACCAAAACATTGAAATAAATATAAATGAATGAAAGAATAGTAATTAAATGAATAAAAATAGACTTATAAACGCTTTTGGAATATTAAGTATCATTCTAGCCATAGCAACTATCACTTTGGCTATTAGCAAAACTCAGACACCTTCTAAAAGTAATATACGCGCAGATGCAAATCAAATAACCCAAAGTTACGGTATAGGAATTATAGGAGACAGCAATTCTGATGAATACCGGGCAGATGATAACAGAGGAGGTAGCTATACATCCACTACTTTAAACTGGGCAGAACAACTCGCTCAAAGTAGAGGTTTGAATTTCGGCACCTGGTCTATAACCACAAGAAATGAACCAAGAAGAAAAGGATTTGAGTATAATTGGGCTAGATCAGCAGCCACCAGCGGTACTTTACTTTCTCAAAATCAACATATTGGTCTTGGAAATCAAATTCAACAAGGAAAAATACAGCTAATAATAGTACATATCGGCGCCAATGATTTTGCGCCTTATAACCCAAATGGATATGGTGTGATTTATAATGGGACACTTACTGATACCCAATTAAATACAAAAATTGATCAGATAATAACTAACATAGATACTGCTCTAAGTTACGTAAATGGAGTAAGCGGAGGTAATGCACCTATCATCATAACGAATATTTTTGATTGGAATTTGCATCCATATATACAATCGACTTATCCGGACGCAAACAAAAGAAAACGGGTCACAAGCGCGATCAATCGAACTAATTCAAAAATGTCGGAATTAGCAAATAAATACTCTATCGCGTACAACAATTTGAATTCCTACGCGAAATCAGTTGTCAACAGTTTAGATTCTCAAGGTAGACTAAAAATCTTAAATGAATATATAAATGTAATGAGTATTGGCGATGAACCACATAACGGCTTTTTAAGTGACTATATTCACGCCGGAAGTGTTATGGAGGGATTATTTGCGAATAGATATATAAAAGTGTTTAATAAATTTTATGGCGAAAAGACTGGGGTCACAATTGAACCGCTAACCAATAAAGAGATTTTGCAGAATTCCGGAATTTTACCACATACCAAACCTTGTCTCACTATCGTATCATTTCCTGAAAGGTTAAATTGTCTCGCACAATTAACGAATTGAATAAAGATCCCCATTATCTCAATTAAAAGCTACCTTTGAAATGTAAATTATTTAATAACCTGCAGAAATCCATAAATTCTTATAAAAATGTAACAAGTAAAAATGAGATATACTGAATAAATAATGTTTAAAGATTTTTTTCGTGATAAAAAAGGAAAATACGTACTTTGGCAGAAGCCCAACGCACCACTTTGGATCGCATTTGGGTTTTGGCTACTAGGCTTTATACCTTTACAAATTCTTGAGCTGATCAGCAGCTGGGGTGTCACTTTCTCACTACTCTTCTGGTCATATCTGGAAATCACTAAGGGCGACAGTCCATTTCGGCGTTTACTTGGAACGATCACGCTTATATATACCGTTTTTCAGCTTTATAGGCTATTCGTACCATTCTTCTAAATTAAAAATTCTATTAATCTCTTCCGCACTTAAAAGATATATCAAATATTGCGGGTTGCAATAATTCTCGAAATCCTGGTTTAAAATTAACCATAGACATAAGTAAAATTTTTTATGGCTATTTCGTTGACTTATTAAAAACAGTTACTCATAATAAATCTATGGACGAGCCTAGTGTATCAAACTTAACTGAGGAGAATAAGCCTAAAATTAAATGGGACAAAAATAAAATACTGTGGATATTATTATTACTACTTATCATAATAATCCTCTCAGTTGTAGCATTCTACTCAGGTTATAAATCAGGTTTAACTAAAACTCAAAACGACAAAGAGAAACAAATAGCTATACTCCAGTCAGATATTAAACGATTAAAAGAGAAGGAAAAGACCGAAATTGAGAAATCAAAAGTTCCTGAAATTTCAGAGTTTGAAAAAGACAAAAATAGAAATATGTTGGAGATTTGTGGTGAAAATTGGGATGATAAAGTGAATCCTCTTCGTCGTGTAGAATGCATGACGTTTGATGGAAACGGTTACATATCCAAAACACTTCAAGGTAAAATAATTGGGCAAAATTATAATATACCCGATTCAAAAAAAACAGAAATCGCAAATGTAGTTAATAGCTTTTATGATGAACTTCAGACGGAGAAATATGAAAAATTATTAACCAGTTACTCAATAATACCACCAGGTGGGATGGCTGAAAGTATAACAACTTTCAGTTATTCGAAATATGTCAAGCGGTCGTCATCCCGATCCATAAACACGACATTTATTTGGGGCACAAATTATGATCCAGAATCCCGCCGTCTTATGGAAATGTTTAAAACCCTCAAAGAATACGATGAAACTATAACAAATATTAATTCCTTATAATCGTTATAACTTAAAAATATAATAAATCCGTGACCAGCTGAAATAAAGTACAAACTTTGAAATAATTCATAAATTATAAAAATAGCCTTCGAATTTAACTTCACCTGTTGCAAAAATTCTCAAAACCATGTACAAAAGTGTTCATGATGCGAAAAAGAATTCAAACGATACTGCTTATACTTATTCTGAGTGTTTTTTTCGGAATTGCAATATTTTATACACTTATAAAAATAACTGAGATAAACCGAGATAAAGAAGTGATCAAGCAGAGCGAAATGTTGAAAGCTCAATATGATAAAATTCTCGACTCTGCCAGCATCTCACCTACCAAACTCACGATTGATTATAGAAAGCAGATTTCTACCGGCTCTCCCCTAATCTTCGGCGG
>CAZZCX010000023.1:6788-15082 GCA_964653195.1 uncultured Gammaproteobacteria bacterium | reverse complement strand
GTATATTGATGCTTACCTTAACACTGAAGTGTTACCGATGTACTCATCTCGTACAGAGGCTGCATACTTAATCAATTTGTGCTATACTAAATAAAGCTTTTTTTCAGAAAGGAATATGATAATTCATGACAAATTCATCCTCAAATAATTCTCCGGCTATGTCCATGGCAGAGCTTCTAAAATCCCATAAAGTGTCATTTAAAACATTCCGAAAAGGCGATATAGTTGAAGGGAAAATAGCCAAACTTACCAAAAGCGAAATACTTGTAGATGTTCAAGCCAAATCCTTGGCTGTAGTTTTAGAGAAGGAAAAAGCTTTACTCAATACACTTATAAGCACACTTCATGTAGGGGATAATGTTGATGTAAGTATTCTTAATCCGGAATCTGAAATGGGAAATCCTGTAGTGTCCCTCAGACGCTTCATGAGCAATATCTCCTGGAAAAAGCTTGAGGATGCTATGAAAGATGAAGCACAGATATCAGTCCGTGTAACAGATATCACAAAAGGGGGATTGGTGGTTATAAGTGAGAGTGGTGTGAGTGGTTTCTTGCCTAATTCACATATGAATACAAGTACTGATTTAAGCGTAGGAAAAGATATAAAAGTACGGGTAATTGAAGTAAACAGGCTAGATAATAAATTGATATTTTCTCAGAAACTTACAATATCGAAAGATTTGTTTGATCAAGCGATAAAAAAGCTTAAGATTGGAGAAAGCATCTCAATAACAATAATGAATGTAGTTCCTTTTGGTGTATTTGTCAGTATTGTAGTACCAGGAATGAAAAATACTTTAGGTGAACCTCTGCTTTTAGACGGCCTTATTCATATTTCTGAAATCTCGTGGGAGAAAGTAGAAGATGTATCTACGCTTTTCGTCAGCGGGCAGGAGATAACAGCTAAAATTATAGGTTTTGATAAGAATACAAGACGTGTCGATTTATCTATAAAGCAGATGACTTCTGATCCTTTTGAGGAATTATTATCAAAATACCCGGTAGACAAAAAGGTGACAGGGAGTGTTTTAAAAATTGATGATTCAGGAATTCTAATTTCATTTGAAGATGGGGTTGAAGGACTTATCAAAAAAGATAAAATTCCACCAACGGTTACATATACTGAAGGTCAGTCTGTAAATCTTACTGTTTCAGGTATAGACAAGAGGCGACGAAAGATACATCTACTTCCTATTCTCCTCGAAAAACCACTGATGTACCGTTAGTTAAGTAACAAGTAGAAAGTAGTAGGTATCAAGTATGCAATTAGCTACATAATACTTGCTACATACTTCCTACTACCTTTATGCTTCGGCTTCATTAACCAGCGCAATCGGAGTATAATGGGCATATATCGAAATATTTTTTATTAACTTGTTAACGAGTTATATATTTAAATTCGTTTATGACATATTCTTTAATATTGTTTAAGTAATTATGAAATCTAAAACAAGAATCACCTTTGTCTGTCAGGAATGTGGCTACGATACACCGAAGTTTATGGGGAAGTGTCCTGAGTGTGGTAGTTGGAATAGTCTTAAACAATTATCGGTCCAAAGCTCACAAATATCAGGGGCAAAGAGTATGGGGGGGATTGTAGATTCAAGCGAAAGGCCGGTAAAATTGAATGAAGTTGTATTTACGAATAGCCAGAGAATGCAAACTAATCTTTCAGAACTGAACACTGTTTTGGGTGGTGGTTTGGTATTGGGTTCAGCGACTCTAATTGCAGGAGATCCAGGAGTGGGAAAGTCTACATTACTATTACAGCTCTGTTTGAGCCTCACAGCTTTGAACAAAAAAGTGCTTTATATCTCAAGCGAAGAGTCTGTAGAACAAATTAAGATGAGAGCGGATAGATTAAAGATTAAAGATCAAAAATCAAATCTCAAAAATGTAGCAACATGGGAAAGTAATCTACTTTTACTTGCGACGAGTGATCCTGATTATGGCATAGAACAAATAGAAGCGCTTAAGCCTGACTTAGTCGTTTTGGATTCAGTACAGACAATGCAGTCACAGAATCTGGAAGGTCTTTCAGGATCAGTAGGCCAAGTTCGTTACACGGCGATGCAGTTTATTCGATCTGCCAAGAAAAACAAGATCCCTACTATAATTGTTGGACATGTAACGAAAGAAGGAATGGTGGCAGGACCGATGGTTTTGTCTCATATGGTCGATACTGTCTTATTTCTAGAAGGTGAAAAGTTCACTCCAACCAGGATACTGCGTTCTCTCAAAAATAGATTTGGTCCGATAGATGAAGTAGGAATTTTCTCAATAACGGAAGGTGGGCTTATGGAGGTCGGTAGCCCTGAAGAATTGTTTCTTACGAGATCTACTGAAAATACACCTGGGAGTGTACTCGCTGCGACTCTGGAAGGGTCACGTACGTTTATAGTTGAGATCCAGGCTTTAGCTGTGTACTCGAAGCTTCCTATGCCACGTCGAGTTGTTTCTGGGCTTGATAGAGGACGTGTAGAGCTACTGCTGGCTGTACTACAAAAACATGCAAGATTGCCTTTGGAGACAATGGATATTTTTGTAAATGTCGCAGGAGGAATGAAAGTATCTGATCCTGGGGTGGATTTGGGAGTTTGTCTTGCCGTTTTTTCAAGTCTCAAGAATATACCGCTTGCTGATGTAGTAGGAATAGCTGAGGTCGGTCTACAAGGAGAGCTAAGAAACGTTACGGGGCTTGAGAAACGGGTTAACACAAGTAAGAAATTGGGATATAATAAAGTCATAACAGCAAAAACGCACAAGAGTATAAAGGAAGTAATTGACAGCTTAAATTCTAAGTCCTAATATCTAAATTCTAAATAAACCCAAAATTATAATTATTTAATATTTGAAAATAGAGCATTTGAAATTGTTTAGATATTAGGATTTTGAGCTTAGTGTTTTTTGAAATTATGGATAAAAAACAAAAAGATACATCAACATTGGCTTTATCAAAATTACCTGGTCTGCCTCAGCGTTTTATCATTCTACTTGCAGAAGAAATTGCGAAAGTCATGGTACTTAGAATGCCTGGCGTAAATTTAGCTACATCTGGTAAGAGAAAGCAGAAGAAAAAAACACCCAAGATTCTAGATCCTATCTTTCTTGATACCTCAGCGATAATAGATGGTCGGGTATTTGAAATTATTCAAATGGGACTATTGACTGGTACTATTGTCATTACAGATAGCATTCTTCGCGAGCTTAAATATATAGCTGACTCGCAAGATGCGGTAAGACGTGAACGGGGAAGGCGAGGTCTAGACAAGCTTGCCAAGCTTCGAAAAGTCCGAGGTATAAAAATGCAGATCCTAAAAGAACAATACAATGATAACTCTGGAAAGCCAGGAGAGGTAGACGAACGGATTATAAAAGCAGCGAGAGAGTATAAGGGAAAAATTATAACCTGTGATTATAATTTGGATAAAAAGGCAAATATAGATGGGGTGACAGCAGTAAATTTAAATGGATTGGCAAATGTCCTGAAAGTTCTTGCTGTACCTGGTGAAGCTTTGCATATAAAGATACAACATGCCGGAAAAGAGGAAACTCAAGGTGTAGGTTATCTGGGGGATGGAACAATGATAGTAGTTGAAGAGGGCAAAGATCTTTTGGGGAAATCAATTGATGTAGTCGTATCAAGAGTCATCCAGACCTCATCGGGAAGAATTCTCTTTGCAAAAAAAATATAGGTAAGCTTATGAATAAAAATTAATTACTTATTTTTCTCCGGAAAGCTTAAAGAGTGTTGAGTGTGCAAATTCCGTTATTTAACTCTTCAGAGAAGTAAGAGTGCTTGAAGCGAACAATCTTTCTTATGACATTACTTTAAAGAAGTAAGAGTGCCTGCCCTACACTCCTACCTCCTTAGAGTAGATAAGAAAGTTTTACGCTTCATTGTAAGAAAAAAGTAAGGATGAAATAGATTGTCTTCCCAATGGAATCTACTTTTCTCAGCCTCCATAATTTTCTTGACACAAACACTATCTTTACACTATAAATAATCAAAGGTTTTAGATTTATTCCTGCCTGAATTTACTAAAACCATTTACCCTAAGAGCATTGCTTTTCGTACCGAACTTATCATTCTTTTATCGAAAGCGATGCTCTTTTTTGATTTGTTACTTACTAAATACAAGCTAAAGCGAAGTATAAAGTTAGTAACCATCAATCCGCCGTAGTGAATATTCGGCTGCGTGGATGTAGTCCTCGAGACGAATATGAACGGAGGTGGATAAATCGTATTTTTAAAGTACTGCTATAGGTAGGCTTAGGCCTTTTTCTATCAATTTACTGAATTGTTCTCTTCCTTGCTTAATTAGAAGTTCCTGCTGATATTCTTCTAAGCTATTTACCCTTTTTAATAAACGATTGTGTCGTTTTTTGCTTAAAAGATTAGACAGAAAATTCATACCTTATTGGTCACTATAACATAAGTTTTTGGACGTGTCAACCTATAGCAAATGTATCATTGAATATCATATATCCTAGAGTATTTAGCGACAAAATTAGCTTGATTTAACAATCTAAAAAAATATTGCAAAAATATGTGGATAACTTTCGGATAAGAAATTCAATTGAAATTAGGCTTCAGAAACCGTTAAAAGATCTGGATATGTATCTAATATTGGAAGCTTTGGACTGATTTATCGCAATTATCTAAATGCGGATTTAGTTCTCGTGGTGAAGGGTTGAAAGAAGCTACTCAAAGATGGGCGATAGTCATGAATAGTTATTGATTTTAAAGTAATTAAAGCCTGTTTGAAGAAATTGTCGGCTCGAGTATTTTTCTGCGGAGTAACTGGTTTGCCTCGATGGTAATATAAGTGTTTGCTTAAGTTTGCGAATTTCCCATATTTGAAAAGCTTTAAAAAGGTTTCAATGTATACAAATGGATACCTGGTATGCGTAAAGTAGAGAAGGTCACGAGGGATAAGTCGTTTGTTTATCATAAGAGATTCAAGTTGAACAGAAATTCCGTGGATGAATTGTGAATAGATATCCTCGTGCTCTGATGGAAGAGTCAATTTTTGAATATGATTTCCTCTGTCATCTATAGCTACTGACTGTGTTCCGACAGCGACTATTTTTGGGTTTCTTAAGAGGAAATCTATCTGATTTTTGATTCTCCAAACTGAATTCACATCGTTTGGGTTCATGAATGTTATGAATTCACCTTTTGCTTTTTTGATCGCGCGATTGAGGGTGGTTGAGAGTCCATAACGCTTGACGTTTTTTGACATCTTAATCCTTTTATCCAGTTTTCGATAGGTTTTAAGAATATCTACAGATTCGTCACTTGAATTATCATCGATAGCGATAATCTCAAGATTTTCGTGTTTTTGAGCGAGCAAGCTATCAAGGCAACGGCCTAGATATCTATCTGAATTGCATACAGGTAGTATTACTGAAACAAGTGAATTCATATAAAACTTTAATTCTAAATACTAAAATCTAAATTCTAAACAAAACTAAATATTGATAATTCAATTTATTAACTAGCGTGCAGATATTTGAGTTTAGAAATTAGAGTTTAGGATTTTTGTAGTGACTTGTGGGCAAGTGGTTTTCCTTTTTTTAAGTCAAGACTTAATGTAGCATAGCAATATTGATGTGTCAAGCTGATCAAGTATTAGTCCTATAATTTATACCAGCCTCAATACTATAGGGATATGACTTGGAGTTCCTATCATCTGTGCCTGAATCTTTCTTACTATAAGCTTTATGGATATGAAATTAAACTGCAGAGCGGGACTATGAGTAGAGGATATTAGTAGCTGTTGTAATCGTCAGGATAATTATATTCGTATTTGAATTCTGATTTTGATTTATAATTAAAATTATAGTCAGCGTCTGTTTTCTTACTGCTGTTTCTGGCTTTTTCCTTTGCCATTTCTTCTTTAATCAAGCCCTGTATTTCTTTTATAACTGGCCCTTTGCTAAAAGTTTTTACTGAACTAAAAAGAATATAGAAAGCTGAAATATAAAGAAGAATAAGTACGCTCAGTGCTACAACGAACATATTGCCTTTCGTCGTTACAACTGATCCTACTGTCTTGTCATGCCAGCCTTGTTTCTTCTCGTCTTTTATGATGGAGTAAAATCCTGTTCCGAAAAATATCCAAGAAAAAGAATAGCCTATGGTTTGCCGGAAAAGTATTCGCTTAAACGAAAGTCTTTTTCCATTTGTATTTAGTATTCGAAGACCTGTAAGGAGTTTGCCTGGTGTGCCCCCGAGAAAATGAACAAATAATACACTTGAAAACATAATAACTGGGTTAAATAATACAACGAGTAATATCAATAAGGCTGTTATGGTTGATGAGATATTCGTTTGACTTAAGGCGAAATAAAGCAAAAGAGAGACAAAGAGAATATTGATTGCACTATCAATTAGTGTTGCCAGTAATCTTGATTTGTACGTAGCGTATTTCATATATATTTTTGATTGTTTATAAGTTAAGTATAATTACTTATCATTTGACACATTCTTAAAATATTTGTCTTTGACACTATTATATGCAAGTGACCATACAGTTGCTTTAAAAGCGTGAATAACAGCAGTAGCAATAGTAAGTACTACTATGACTGAAAGCAAAAGAGGGACAGAGAAAACCACAAGAGGAATACGGAGTGATTCGACTTGCCAAGCGAGGATCAATCCTCCAATTACTACAACAATCATTATAAATACAGGGATTAGCGTCAGTATTCCGGTAAGTACTGAATTGACAATACCCAGTAGAAGTGAAGACCAGAATTTTTTCTTTGCGAGTACGAAGGCTCTTGATAATGATTCCAGAGCAGTAGTATTATCAACCACCACGATTCTTGTCGCCCATATTAGAATTAGAGTGAGCATAATAAATGATACAAAGGCAATCACAATTAAAACAATTATAGAAAGTATGAAGTAACCTCTTACTATTCCGTTACTTAATGCTATACCCATTCCAGCTATTAAGAACCCAATTACAAAAACTAAAGCTGTTATAAGTCCTGGAACTATTTGAAGAAAAATAAGTCTTTTTATGTGTTTGAAGGCTGCGTTTGCTGAGTCTGTGATATTTGCTTTTCCGCCTTTAATGCATGTTTGGATACTTTCAAGTAATGCGCCGTTTGCAAATGCTTGATAGGTGAGTGTGATAATTATACCAAAGAGCATAAGTAAAAGAAATTCAAGGATTAGGATAATTATTAAACCAATATTTACAGGCGTTATAAGTTGGGAGAAAATATCAGGAAGGGAAGATGAAGCTGCACCTAATACTGATAGTTTTTCTGAACCTACATCAGGATTATTTTGGAAGAATTGTTGGAGTTTATAAAAGTCATTACCATCGGAATTAAAGCTGTTGCTGAAACTGTTGTTAAAGCTCATTCCGCCGCCTGCAGCTGCAGCGAAAATCCAAAGTACTTTATTGTTCCTAACGATTGCCCATGCCTTTTTATACAAATCCTCTATGGACCAGTCGGGAGGAGTAGGCGCATTTGGTATATTTTTTGACTCTTCCATAAGATACCTCTTTACGATACTATTTAGTTATAAACATGTCAATGCGGTAGGTCATTTTATTTCCAATTGCTAATTGTCAGTCTCGTATTAAATAACGAATTTAAAGTTCATAATCCCGTATGGTAAACAAGTTCGATTCAGAAGCATTTTATGAAAGGATGTATGTCTTTGGGCTTGATTGCCATAATCTAATAAGGTTTTTAGCTAAGACAGATTATAATATTATTTATTCTAACCAATTAATTCGTTCATCAGCTTCAACAGGAGCTAATTACATTGAAGCCTTAGAGGCATTGAGCAAAAAAGATTTTATTCATAGACTAAAGATCTCAAGGAAAGAAATGAGAGAGTCTATGCATTGGTTACGATTTATAAAAGACACAAATAATACTGTTTCAGAAGTCGTAAAGGAAGCATTAAAATTAATTGATGAAGCCCAGCAAATTAAAAGAATGTTAACCTCGTCGATTTTGACAATAGAAAAAGGTACAGAAAATCGCAATTTGTAATAAGTAACTTATTCGAAATTGGAAACTTGAAAATGGAAATTTAGTAGAAAGGTGGTGATATGTATGCAATTTAATTATGCTGGATTTGGAGTCCGATTCTTAGCTTCACTTATAGATGGTATTATAATCGGTCTTGCAAATACAGCTATCAATTTTATGCTTAAAGCTATTTTAGGAGATGGTGCAGGATCAATATCTATTATTCTAAATCTAGCTTTATCCGTAGCTTATTATGTCTGGTATCAAAATAAAAATGGTCAGACTAT
>CAZZCX010000023.1:0-6688 GCA_964653195.1 uncultured Gammaproteobacteria bacterium | reverse complement strand
CTCAAGTCAGCCCTGAAACAGTGCAAGCACCGACACCACCTACACCGACTCCATCGGCATAGGCATGATGAGGATAGGAGATAACTATTTAATTCTCATAATATAATGAAGTGGGTGAATCCACTTGTAGGTTTATTGATTAAATGATATATATAATTATATGGGAGTAGATAGTATAGATTCAGGGGTAAAGCCACCTGAAGACAAAAAAGTAGTAGAGAAGAGAGCTATTCTTAATTTAGCTGCAAGGCAGGCAGTTGATCATGCTTCGTCACAAGGCATGCTTGATGGTATAGTCGCGGAGCTTCGACAAGGTGCAAGGACAGGTGATCTTTCGCAGTTTGCTTCAAAGCTTGGTTTTTCGACATCTGGAGCACCTTTTGAGGCGTCCCATACAGATTTAATGGCCCAACACTTAAGTACATTAATATCCACAGGAGATAGAGCTCAATTAGAACAGTTTTTTGACTTAGTTAATAAGCTGGATCCTATTGATGTGCCAGTGGAGTGGACTGGAAGTAATGGATTGCCTCTTACGCGAGAAGAGTTAAGTCAAGCTGGTTTACCAAAACTTGTAAGGAGAAGTACAAATTTACAGCCAAATTCAAGAGTGGAGGTAATTAATATGGGGGTGGAAGCTATGAGTCTGATGCAGCAATTTCATCCCGATAATCATGCTGAGTATAAATATAAAACACCAGCCGGTGATATAACGAGAGGGCAGATGAGTGCGATTTTAAGCGGTAAATCACAAGGTGCAGATGGTATACCGCTTCGACCAATGTATCAAGCAAATGGAACTCCTATGCTTTTTGTTAGAGATAATTCAGGTACGCAAATTAATGCATTGAAACTGGATCCAGGCGAATACTTACGGATACGAAAAAGAGAGCTCGGAGAATGAGTCCAGAATAAACTTCTTTTAATCCGATCCTTTGGGGGAAGAGGAGATTTTTGATATATTTGTTCGCGAAGTAAAATACATTCTGCTATCATATATTCATGCTTGAGGCACCTGCTAAACCCCAAAAAAAACACAATAAAATCCTACTTGAAATTAAAACGTCACGTACAGGGGAAGAAACTCCTGAGGCTATGAAGCAATTTCTGCTAGGTTTGGTGAATTTAAAAAAGCCAGTAATTCCATATCTTTGGTATAAAGGCGTAGCTTTCAGTCTTGAAGTGACGGTTATTGATCAGTTGATTTACTTTTATATCGCTATTGATCCTGTATATCAGGGTTTTATAGAGTCACAATTGGCTTCGCAGTATCCCAAGGCATTAATAAGTAGGGTCACAGACTATATTCCTGATATTTTAAAAAACAAAGAGACGTTGGCACTTGGACAAATGAAGCTGGCACATGGGCATTTGTATCCACTTCGCACTATTAAGGACTTCAAAGATGTCGATCCCTTCTCGAATTTATTGGGTGTACTTTCAAAAGCACAAGTAGGAGATATGATCTCGGTCCAATTCATGCTTTTGCCAGTATCTGGTAGATGGCAGTCAAGAGGTGAATCAGCTACCAAATCTTATACAGATAGCGAGGGAAAGGTAAAAAGCAATCCATATTCAGGTGAAATTATCGCGAAGGTCGCACAAAGCGGATTTAAGACAGCTATCAGAATTGCTGTAAATAGCACAGATAAATTAAGATCTGAACACTTGAGACTTCAAATCGCCAATAGCTTTTCTTCATATAGTAATCCTCTCAATGCATTGGTTCTTAAAAAGCCCCATCTCTGGCAGAAAAAAAGATTAATTGAGGTGATGTTGAATCGTTCCAGAAGATTTATGCCTCGAAATCAAATATTAAATGTAGAAGAGATCGCAAGTCTTTATCATTATCCCACTGTAAAATTGGCAACAATTCATAATATCTCGTGGCATAAAGTAATTCTTTCAGATCCTCCAGATAATCTGACCGTTGCAGAAAATTTATCAGAGGATATGAAAAAAGACGTAAATTTTATGGCTAAGGCTGAATACAAGAATAAGATGACAGTATTTGGAATAAAGAAAGAAGATAGACGAAGACATGTATATATAGTCGGAAAGACTGGCTCTGGTAAGTCAACGCTTATCGCCAATATGGCTATAAATGATATGCGAAATAGGCGAGGATTTGCGATAGTCGATCCGCATGGAGATTTATGTGAGGTATTACTTGATTATGTACCTTCCTTTAGGATAAATGATGTTGTATATCTGGATCCCTCCAATCCTGATCGGGCTTTTTCTCTAAATCCATTTGAGGTGACAAATGAAGCACAAAAGGAACTGGTGGTATCAGGGATATTAAGTATATTCACGAAGGTTTGGGCTGGCGTATGGTCTGCGAGGATGGAGTACATTTTAAGAAATGTGCTACTAAGCGTAGTGGAAATGCCTGATGCCACGATGCTTATGGTCCCTGAAATGCTTGCCAATCCTAAGTTTAGAGCGAAAGTAGTAGATAGGATTAATGATCCAATTTTAAGATCATTTTGGACAAATGAGTTTGACAATTATACCGATAGACTCCGCGCTGAAGCTGTAGCACCGATTCAGAATAAAGTTGGACAGTTTTTGGCAAGTACGAAGATACGAAATATTTTGCAGTCACCCAAATCGACAATCGATATAGCAAAGATTATGGATGAAGGAAAGATTTTACTTCTTAATTTATCGCAAGGGAAATTAGGCGAAGACAACGCAGCGCTTCTTGGTGCAATGATGATTACCAAAATACAGCTCGCAGCCATGAACAGGGTTTATCAGAAAGAAGAAGACAGACGTGATTTTTACCTCTATGTCGATGAGTTTCAGAATTTCGCAACCACTAGTTTTATTAAAATACTGTCTGAGGCAAGAAAATACCGTTTAAGTCTTACGCTTGCCAATCAGTATATAGCTCAAATCGAAGAAGATGTGCGGGCTGCGATATTCGGCAATGCAGGAACAATGCTGTCATTCATAGTCGGCGCGACAGATGCCTCGTATCTGGCGAAAGAATTTTCGGAAAGGTTTAAAGAGGAGGATTTACTGGCGTTAGGCAATTACCGTGCGATTATAAAACTTGCTATAGATAACGTAACTATGCCCCCATTTTTATGTTATTCACTTCCATTGCCTCGATCAGTTACGCAGGCTAGAGAAAAGGTACTCAAATCCTCTCTTGAAAGATACACTAAACCCGTAGGGAAGAAAGAAACGCCTGCTGGAGCCTCAAAAGAGATTCAAGAATAAAGATTTAAGATTCAAGAATAACAGAAGATAAAAGAACAAATAGCTTAGAGATTCAAGAATAAAGATTTAAGATTCAAGAATAACAGAAGATAAAAGAACAAATAGCTTAGAGATTCAAGAATAAAGATTTAAGATTCAAGAATAACAGAAGATAAAAGAACATATAGCATAGAGATTCAAGAATATAGAATCAGGATTTATGAATGTAAAAGAATGAGAATGTAGAACATAGGAGTATAAGAGCCAAAAATGATAAATAGTGTATCTGCCAATAAAATAAGAGAGTTCACGGATTTGAAAGTATGGCAAGAGGGGCATAAGCTGGTTTTAATCATCTATAAACTTACTAAGGAGTTTCCTAAAGAGGAGAGATATTCATTGATTGATCAATTACGTCGATGCGTTATATCTATTACTTCAAATATTGCAGAAGGGTTTGGAAGGCATTCATATAAGGAGAAGATCCAGTTTTATTACCAATCACAGGGTTCACTTACTGAGCTAAAAAACCAAATTTATATAGCTCGTGATGTTGGTTATATAACTTATGAACAATTTGATCAAATTATCAAACAGGCGGATCAGGTACACAAATTACTTCAAGGATTGATTACTAAATCAAAATCATTTTTGAATGATTCAAATTCTTAAATCCTGAATCTTAAATCCTAAATCTTTTTTGAGAGCGGCTTTTCCCTCAGCCAGTATCCCAGTCCGGCTATTAGCGGTAGTCCAATTATCCCCACCGCTTCCGGTCCTGTGTCTGGAGTTTTGGATTGTTTGGTTTGACTGAAAACTGGTATTCCGCCTTTGGTTGTTTTGGGTGCGGTTGGCTTTAATCCGCCCTTTGAAGTAGCACCTTCTACAGATGTGACGGTTGTGCCAATTGACAGATTTATGCATGTCTTTACATAATCTGATCCCTTCTTATTATTTTGAGTTATTATTGCCTGATTTATAGAGCAAGCGCTTGCTTTCTCAAGTACTTCTGGATTTATGGTAACTCTTAACGTATATTCTTTACTTTGATTTTTTTCAAGTTTATTTATGGTATCTGTAAAGGTTTTCTTTGTAGGATCGTATTTGCCATTTCCTGATACATAAGTAAAAACTGATGGAAGGGTATCGGTAAGTGAAATATTTGAAAGTGCGTTACTCGATGTGTTCTTGACCGTTATGCGAAAAACCAGGTTCTCTGCTTCTGATTGATCACTAATTGTATAGGTAAGTGCATCAAGGAATTGACCGGATAGAGGATCTTCTATTTTTTTATCGATTGTAAGATTGGGGTGAACAACGCAAGGATCTCCGCCACCGAAGATGGGGAGACAGGAGGATTGCGCATGTACCTGCCAAAAGGCAGGCAGAAGTAAGATACAAGATTCAAGAAGTAAGAATAAAAAAAAGGATTTAAGCATATGGCTGGTTTCTGCCCGCAGTATAAGGCGAGTAGGCTAAATTGTCAAATCCTGGTAGACGCAAATTTAAGTACTATAGTAATTATAAATGAAATATAAAATTCGATAACTATAGGGCTATATATATTCTATTCAAACCGCTGGTGATTTATCCCCGTGATTACAATACTTGACAATAGAATATAAGCGTACTAGAATAACCTTCTCTTATAATACATATATATTATAAGGTAAACTTATTAAGCACTTAAGGTGATTGAATAGGTTACTATTATCGGCTTAATTAATAGTTCTCTAAAAGAGAACTTTTATTATTAAGCCGAATACTTAGAGTAAGTCGGGCTTCAAATTAAGCGAGGTTCTGACTATCTCTACGTTTAGCTCTTTAACATAGGGATGCAGAATATTATATATATGCTTGGGGAGAAGTGATGGCAATACCTTGCCGTCAGCTTTCCCCAAGCAAACACACACAAACAAACAAAAATGTTGTGTTCGCAAGGGTAAATCACTTCGGAGGAAAAAACTATCGAATGAACTTATTCGGGATAGCCGTAAGGCAGTCCCACAACTTCTCCCGGTATCTAACGATCCGGGATGAAGATTTATCCGCGTTTACGAGCAGATAGCATGTACAAGGAGATTGACATGTCTAAGAATGGTCAGAAAAACAATACGGTTCCGGTAAGGGGCAATAACGGTTTGACGGTGTTTGCGCCGAACCTTGAGGCAGCTGCACAGCTGCTCCAGGCTAAAGCTGACGACGTCGATACCGAGACCCGCGTTACTGTTCTGGGGCCGAACGGCAGCCGGGCGTTCACCAACATCCCCGGCGCAGCGCTCCTTCTGGGCGCCAAGAACGGTCACGTCAGGGACGATCAGTTGGCCTTCCGCAAGGAGGGCAACGGCCTGTACCTCGTCTACGGCACCGAGAAGGTGTTGGTCGTGGAGACCAACAAGCCTGTGGGCAAGATGTTGTGGCCGTTCGTCATGTTCGCCGCGAAGCTCGCGGGGTTGCCCGAAGCGGATCTGATCCGCATGTTCCCGGCCAACGGCAACGGCGTCAAGCCGGCCGAGTTGCCCGTTGAGGAAGTCAAGCCCGCTGAGGCTAAGACCTCGGAGCCCGTCAAGGGCGACGCGGCTAACGGCGATGGTCCGGCCAAGAAGACGCGTAAGCGCAAGGCCAAGACGGCCGATAAGCCCGCTGAGGGCGAAGAGATCGCGGTGGTGATGGAGGCCGATAGTGGCCAACAATCCGTCTAGCCCACCGCCTGCGCCTCCTGACAAGGTGTGGTTCCCAGTTCTCATCGCGCGACTGATGCTCGATGGGCGGGTACCGCTCTGGCTGAAGCTGTTTCCGCCTGCGGCGGTCGCGTATATCTTTCTCCCGGATTTCTTTCCGGGTCCGTTTGATGACGCGGCTGTGACAGTTGGTCTGCTGAAAGCCTTTGTCGAACTTGCTCCAGCCGATGTAGTGGCGGAGCTGTCACGCAAGTGATTTCCTATGGGGGCTGGATCTGATCCGGCCTTCAACTACCCTAACAAGGAGTATGAAAGTGGACGATTCATTGTTTGATTTCCTGTTCGAGGGCGGGCCTATCAACACCGCCTTGTACGAGGAGCTTTTTGGCCAAATTCTCGGCGGCCGCAGCGGCCAGCCGGAGAAGAAGGTCGAAGAGATGTCCGAAGGTGAGTTTCGTCAATTGGTCAAGAAGGCAGTCGTCGACGCTATGTTGACCGAAGAGGTCGGCAAGGCTATGACCATGTTCACTGCCATCGGCGTTAAGCTGTTCTGGCACGCGACGGCCTCCATGGTCTTGGATGCGGCCACCTGGCCGATCCGCGCCCTTGGCTCTATCATCACCTGGCCGTTTAAGACCGCCGCTCACTTTATCATCGCTGCCTACGACTGGCAAGGTGCGCAAGTGTCCATCGCGGTTCACGACACCATGCCGTCTGAAGTGCGGCGATTGATGAACGCACGGGGTTACGACATCACCGTCGCTCACGGCGTCCGTGCCGGTATGCGCTTCGGCCGC
>CAZZCX010000022.1:2400-15845 GCA_964653195.1 uncultured Gammaproteobacteria bacterium | reverse complement strand
CATAACTCATAACTCATAACTCATAACTCATAACTCATAACTCATAACTCATAAAAAATTATGGTCTAAATCTCACTCCTCTTCCCTTAACAGTCTGGATATGGACTGGATTAATTGGATCATCTTCAATTTTTCGCCTCAGCCTTAAAAACAGCTGATCCAACGCTTGATCGGTGACACCCGCAACTGATGCTGAATCAGACCAGACAGAGTTTATTATAGACTCTCTATCGATAACTGAATCTTGTTTTTCTATTAAAAAACGCAATAATTTAAATTCAGAGCGAGTAAGTCTATCGGAAATTAAATCTGTACCTTTCCTTATCTCATTTGTATTTGCGTTAAATTCAATAGGCGTGCTTTCAGTTTTCTTTTCAAGCTTGCTTATTGAACTATTTAGATATATTTCAAATAAAGGAATTGTAATTTTCCCATCTTTTAAAATACCGATTTCTGAAAGATACTTATAGTCTGCATCTGCCTTAGAATAGTCTGTGTTTGAAAGCAGAAAATCTTGCTCTGACGGCGCAAGAGAATGCCAAATATCCATTAAAGGTTTTTGAACTGAACTATCAGAAAGCAGCATCTCCACCAACTTCTCTGTGCTTATTTCTCTTGATATATGATTACTTAGGACATACTGCGCACAATTCTTAGAAAGTTTACCAAAACTCCCAGCAAGCTCAAATATTCTATTTTTAATTCCAGTATCAATTGTTTGTTCATAAAGAACTTCTAAATTATTTATCCGGAAATTTAAAATAGCTTCATCTTTTAGAGCTAGATACACAATGTTTTCTTTTAAATACTCTGAGTAATCTTCAAGCAGCACGGACTCAACGCTTTCCCAAAGCGGACGATTGAGGGAGATAATAACAGAAAATTTATGCTTATTTCTGTCACGAAAGGTTCTAAGGATTGAGAAGAAGTCATTCGTTAAATCGGGTATATACGCCTCGAATCGATCTAGCAGAAAAACAGTAGTAATTCCATTATCAAGAGCGAGTATATCCAATGCTCGTCTCATTCCAGTTATCATAACCATCTCGTCTTGTAACTTTGCAGATTCCTTAAAAAGATTAAATATCTGGTCATATAAATCATTAAACCCTCGGTCGCGAAGAGAATCAGCTAGAGATAGAAACATAATCTTTATTGCCTCAATAAACGGTCGTGACCTAACTTCTGAGAAATTGATTAAAACAAAATGATACTTCTCGTATGAGGCTCCCAAATGCTTTATTCTGATTTTTTTGTTAAATGACAATAGCTTAAGAAACGTAGACTGTCCGACTCCTGGAAGTCCTACTACCTGAACAGACTGTCCAAGCTTTATGTAACCTATAACCCTCTCCAATTCTTTTTGACGGGAAGCTTCAGGATAAAGAGATTCAAAATGTATGACTTCTTTTGTTTCCATATCACCAATTACATTGAGGCCGAAAATCTTCTTATTTCCTCAACGTCTTTCTCAATCTGCTCAATAAGTTTTAATTCTGTTTCAAATTTTCTGTTTTCCCTTATCTTATTATAGAGACTAATTGTAATATTTCTGCTATAAATATCCCCAGAAAAATCCAAAATAAAACATTCAGCTTTAGTTTCAGTTTCGTTATAGGTTTTAGCAGCCCCTATAAAAACTGCAGCAATATATTTTTCCTTCCCAATTATTACCATTGCTGCATAAATTCCTTCTGGTATTTCTTGCGTTAGCTTTAAATTCGCAGTTGGAAAACCGAGTTTCCGTCCACGCTTTTTTCCGCGAAGCACTTTTCCGCCAAAAACATATAAGGGATTCATTAACATGAAATATATATTAATTTATGAATGCTTGCAATTAAATAAGGATATATCATACGATTATTATAATTCCGTGAAAAAAAATCTCTTTATAAAAATTCTTATATTTGTTTTGCCGATGCTTTTTGCTATAACTTTTATAAGTAGTAAATCTTACGCTGACCACACAAATCCTCAGATTCAAATTTCACCCTCAACCACCCTTAGCCCATTTCAGGATTTTTCTGTGAACATCTCTAATTGCCCTGCGGGTGACGAAATATGGGTCGGCTTATTTGAAGATGGCGCACATACATCTGTCACCAGAAAAACAGTCACCAGGCAAAATGACGGAACTGCTGTAGCCGACTTTACTACAGGTTCAAAAATCGATCAAAGTTATACGGTTAGGGTGACATGCGACGGACACGATACAAATTTTCCCAGTGCTTTTAGAACAGAGCAATTTAACGGCACTATAACGCTAAGACATGAACAGACTCAACCTAACTCAGCGCGCGTTATTGCCGAAGGATGTCCTCCAAATGGTGAAACTTTGTTTGAATACAAGAAGTATCCTTCTATAATTTTTTTGGATTTTGATGATACTTCTGACGCGAGTGGAGCATCAAGCTTCAGCTTGAACGAAGCAGGCGACTATGTGGTAAAAATAAGCTGTGGTGGGATTACAAGCTCTGAGTATGCCTTTACCATAACGGAAGATGGCTCTCAGGGCACAGTATTTCCTACACTTCCTCCTCCACCTGAACCTCCATGCGGTCAAATGGTCAACGGTAAATGTTTAAATATTGACACTCCAATTGGCAATATAAGCACAGATGGGATAGGAATTATTTATAATTTATTTACTATAATACTAAGCTTGTCAGGCGGAATACTTGTACTTATTATTATGTACGCAGGATACCTACTCATGATGTCCCGTGGCAATCCAGAACAAATTCAAAAGGCGCGAGAAATACTAATTGCAGCAATTGTTGGCTTTTTGTTTATAATATTTTCATATGTAATTTTCGGTACATTGACTGATGATATTCTTAACTTGCCCGGTTTCCGCGCTGAAGACTGCCTGCCCAATGACGCAAGCTGCATACCGTAAAAAAATTTATATTTGCCAAAAAACTAATTATAGATATAATTAATACATGAATTATCTTGCACTAGTTATAAACGGTACTCCGATGCCAGCACCGCCCACTATCCCCACAGGAGGCCTAAATATGCTTGAAGGCATATTAGGTAACGGGCTAGTCTTAGCTATGGTCTTCGCAGCTATCTTTGCATTATTTATAATACTTCGAGGCGGTATCCAATGGATAGCTTCAGGGGGTGAAAAAGGGAAAGTAGAGCAAGCCCGTATGAGAATAATTTATGGAATTCTTGGGTTGCTACTCGTTTTCGTATCTTACGCAATTATAAATCTAGTTCTTGGTCTGTTTGGAGTTTAATTATTGATAATAATACTTTGCGAATTTAAGAGATAGAGTGATTTTTGAAGTCTTTTTGATTTTTCAGCCCAGAAATGCCTCTTGACAAAACTTTCTCTACTCTGCATTATAGATATATACATAAATTATGATATCCGCAATTAAAAAAATTAGCACAATAACTACTAGCGCATTTACCACGCTATACTTCGCATCACCTGCATTTGCTCAGGTAGATCTTAATCCTTGCACGAAAATGACAGACGCTAACTGGAAAAGACTTTGCGCTATTGGAGAAACTGATTTAGGGTTAATAATTGGACAGGCAATACTTGTTATATTTGTAGTTGCTACATTAATCGCCCTCTTTTTCTTAATTTGGGGAGGTATTAAATGGATCATGTCAGGTGGCGACAAGGGTAAAGTTGAGGCAGCTAGAAGCACACTTATCGCAGCGCTAATCGGCTTAGTTGTAACATTCCTCTCCTTCTTTATATTATCACTTATCATGGGACTATTCGGACTATCTCTTACCAATCTTAATATTCCTGATATCATTCCGTAACTAGCTCTACTTCGTATTCCGCAGTTATATTTATAATAAAAATTTCTCTGTTGTAGATCATTAAGCAGATTTATTTCTGATAAAGTATTGCGGAATTGTCCTTATAGACAGGACTGAGTCCTTCACTTATAGTTTGACTCTTCAGCCTGCTATAGTCTCCAGACCTATTATCTTTTATTGGGAGTAGAACGGTTGTGATTCCATATTTCCGTATGACATCTTTAAAGCTTTTTTTACCTATTAAAATATCTCTATATTCGACTAATGCATGAGGCGATTCGTTAGGCTTTTCATGGCCTCTCCAGATAGACATCATGCCGTTTATAAATATTTTGTATTTTGGCAGCTTCCAGTTTATATAACCACTCCATTCATAAAGGGTAAATATTCTTCCTCCAGGATACTCCTCTTGCAATAATTCTACAGCTTTTACCGGATAAAATTTTTCCTCCTTAAATAAAGAAAGTCGTTGGACCAATACTATTAAAAACGGAATATATAATGTTATAACTAAAATACTTAGATATCTATATAGTCTTTTAAAGCGGATTGCGCCGAATTTGATCTTCTTTGCTTCTGCATAAAACAAGGATAAAGCGTAAACAAGCAAAGGCAAACTAAACAGCACAAATAACGGTATCTGTTTTTTGCTGGACAGCGCTGAAAAAAGAAGAAAAACAAATACAAACTTTTCTGATAGCTTAAAAGTTCTGTGATATATAACTATAAAAATCGCTGAGAAGGAGAGATAAATCCAAAAAAGGAAATTTGATATATATACTGCTGACTGCCACTCCACAATGTATCGACTAAGAGCTCTATCTGTTATTGTCATAATTGGCTCCTGCCAGACTCTCAGCCCATACGGGTTAATGATTGTTGCAAGAAAACTTAATGCTAATGTTACCGCACTTTCACGCACTGCCTTCCTATTCTCAAGAACTTCGCAGGCTGTAATCAAAAATAGTATTATAAATCCCGCAGCAAATCCGCCATGCAAGTTAACCCAGCCGAGAAATATAATTGGTGTCAATAAAGCTTTATGTTTAAAATCAGAAAATAGTAACTTTATAAGAACACTAACTAAAACCCAACTGAATATTTGCGGTCTAATACTTACGAAGTCTGCCAATATGCTAATAGCCAAAAAAAGCGGGACAAATAGCCAATTTTTATATGTCTTAGCGATTCTGGATACTGAAATAAAAAGAGAGAAAACAACTAAAAAAGCAAAAACTGCTGCTAGGCCAAGCCCCCCGATTAAGCGATATAAATATGCTATTATCGCTTCACTTAGCCACTGATGAGCGATAAACGGATAGCTGCTCATCGTATAGGAAAAAGGGTCTTTTTCGGGAATACCACGCTCAAGGATAATTTTTCCCATTCTTAAAATCCACCCAAAGTCAGGATCTAATATAACCACTCCCCGATATATACATAGAATAAAAAAAAGAGTGTAAAGCAATAAATAAACATATTCATTTTTAGATGCTTTCTGTATCAGCTTCATACTTCAGTTATTATATACTAGTAAAAATGAATTCGATTCTCTTTAAAGCCAATGAGTGGAAAACTATAAAAAAATTAACACTGTTTTACCTACTACTTATTCCCTTAGCATATTTTTTATTGGTCGCTCTTATTTTAGTGAATCATCAGACTGACCTATGCCAAGATTACACATCCGCAAGCCTGCTTATACAGGGAGAGTCGGCTTATCTTCCTAATGACTGCTGGGGCTGGCGCATAATTCCACTCAAACACAATCCACACCCCCCTTTCTCAATTCTCCTGTTCATTCCTTTCCTCGCATTTTCTGTATCATTTGCCAATCTTGCCTGGCTCATAATTTCAGTGGCTTTTTATGCCGTAACGCTGGTGCTTCTTTTAAAAATTCACAAAAAATATTCTTTGATTGCCCTTGCTCTACTTTTCTGTTTCAGCTTGTTTTGGGATCCCCTGAGAAACGCAACTCTAAATCAGTCTATGATACATCTGCTTCTTCTCCTTATTACAGCAGCTTGGTATCTAGAAATTAAAAAACATGATAAATTATCAGGGGTCATTATAGGGATAGCCACTCTTTTCAGATTCTGGCCCATTCTCTTCCTTCTGCCTGCTGTACTTGCTAAGAAATATAACTTGCTAATCTCTGCGCTGGTTACCATATCGTCTGGTTTCCTCCTCACACTTATACTTTTTGGCATTAAAGATTATCAGATTTACTTCGGAATAATAATGCAGGAAGAGTCATATCAAATACTAAATCCAGACAATATATCACTTGTAGGCCTTTTGGCCAAGTTGCTTTTAAATTTCGGAATTGAGCTGAAGTTCAGTTTGCTTTTAGCCAAGCTATCTGGATTCGCAATATTTTCATGCCTGCTTTGCTCTTTGTTTTTTAAAAATGCTAAATATATGGGTAGCCAAAAAATATACACACTTACCCAAAGTATAATATTGAACATGCATATAATTATTTTTCCAGTAATATGGGGATGGGGGTTGGTTATTTATCTAGTAATCTATGCAATGTGCCTGTATGTGCTAAAAGCTATACCCAGGCCTCATAAAGGTTGGTGGCTGACTTTCGGAGCAAGTGTTTTTTTTCTTTTAGGTTTAAAAATTTATGTACCACGATATCATTCTGCCGACAAATCAATTTCGCTTTTCGACTACCTACACACCATCGACATACATGCAATCACTGCGCTAATAGGGGTTAGCTTGCTTTTAATCAGCCAATTCCGACTACTTAAATCTCTGAAAAAACTATACGCCGTACACACAATGAGCCAGAAAATCTAAGTAATCTCTATTTACATACCTCTTCCCTCTGCTATATATTGAAAAATGTGCATATTCTTATTTACGCCTCCATTTTTCTTAGTTCTTTACTTCTTTTTCTTATACAGCCTCTCCTAGGCAAGCACATGCTGCCACTTTTCGGTGGCGCATCAAACGTCTGGACCGCCTCAATGCTTTTCTTCCAAACTCTTCTTCTCTTCGGCTATTACTACTCTTACAAAGTCTCCACTTTTAAACCCAAGGGGCAAGCTATTATCCATATAATTCTACTTCTACTAAATCTTATATTTATTCTTTATCGCCTGCGCCAACCAGGAACACTCCTTCTCCCTCTTAGTTTTCCTTTATCGCAAACTCATTCACCTGTCTCTCAAATCTTAGCTTTTCTTGCTTTAAGTATTTGCCTTCCATATCTTCTACTCTCAACAACTAGCACGCTGCTATCCAAATGGCATTACCGACTTTTTCCGCTGAGATCACCTTACCCACTATACGCCCTCTCCAACCTTGGCTCTTTACTTGCAATTATCGCTTATCCTCTATTTCTTGAACCCTTATTTTCCACACAAGCTCTCGCGTCTTCATGGATGTTGTTCTTTTTCCTTCTCTGTTTCCTACTCACCGGGTGCTCATTAGGGTTTTTCTATTCAAGAAGAAAAATACTACCACTTAGGAGTAAATCAAGTTCTAAAGATAGTAAAGTCGCGCTTCCCAGTAAGCCTTCTAAGATTACTCAGGCTGCCTGGCTGACTATCTCCGCTCTCTCATCGCTCCTTCTTCTCTCAACCACGAACATTCTTACACAATCAGTTGCACCAGTTCCGTTTCTTTGGCTTATGCCGCTTGGTCTTTATCTTTTTACATTTTCAATAAGCTTTCAGGGGTTAAGATTACCGCTTAATCCAACTCTCTTTGCAATTTTATCTATTATTCTTGCACCTTTCTGTTTCTTATCTACAATCATACTCATACCAAGCATGATTTTAATATTTTTTCTGTTTGCCGCTTTTCTTTTATGCTCTTTCATGGTTTGTCATTTAGGACTATTTAGGCTAAAGCCTCATCCTTTGCATCTTGAACGATTCTACCTCCTGATAGCATTAGGAGGCGTATTGGGGAGTAGTGTTGTGGCTATAGTAGCACCGATTCTGTTTAATGATCTTTGGGAGTTCCAAATGAGCTTATTGCTTATTATCGCTATGTCGCTTTTTGCTATAAACAAATATAAAGTTTTTTCTTTCACTCAACTACATAAAAGCAACCCAAGCCGCGGCATAAGTACTAAGCTTTCTACCATGGCTATCCTCATCGCCTTGACAAGCTCCGCAGCCCTCTCTCTAATTTTTATAAATTTATATTCTAAAAAGCTACATTCAGGCCAGGCTATTGTATCTATTCGCAATTTTTATGGAGCGATAAGCGTTCAAGAATTCGAAACCAAAGAAGGGAAAATGCGATTCTTACAACACGGTAAAATCACACATGGTACTCAGTTCGTAGACTTTAAAAAGCAACAACTAGCCACTTCATATTACATCCCTAGCTCAGGATTCGGTATCGCGTTTGATAGGCATCGGATGACTCACAAAAAGCCTCTACGTATAGGCGTAACCGGTCTTGGCGTAGGCACAATTGCTGCGTATGCTAAAAAAGGTGATACTATCAGGTTTTTCGAAATCAACCCTGATGTGGAGAAACTTGCACGGATGCACTTCACATATCTTAATAACGCTCAGGCGAACACAGACGTAGTAATAGGCGACGGGCGAGTAGAGCTAACGAAGGAAATTATAGAAAATAATCTGCGATACGATATTCTCGTACTTGACGCATTTAGCGACGATTCAATACCCATGCATTTACTGAACTTAGATGCGTTCAGGGTGTACATCAAAAGACTTAACGCTGACGGAACACTTATTGTAAACATATCAAACTCTTATTTGGATCTCAGACCAGTTATAAAAAAATTGGCTGATCGTCTTTCGCTTTCATATGCAATCATTACAGATGAAGGGAGATCCACATCCGCCGGAGCACCATCGGAATGGGCTATATTAACCAGAAATGAAGATTTATTTAACTCAAATGAATTTCTATCAAGAAAAGTTGATAATTCAACTATAAAAGATATTCCCATATGGACAGATAATTATAGCAATTTACTTCATGTATTGAGATGAAAATTTTTGCGGACTCACATAAAACCTTTCTCAGAACTTATTGCTTTTTAAGCTCCCTATTGATACGCTAAACATATGGACTGGAGTACATGTGTAGTTAACGGTGTCGCAACTATCAATTGCGTACCCATAATAATGATCAATATCATAAATGCTGCCTTAGGTTTTTCTGGAGTAACTGCTATCGTTTTTATAATCTTCGCTGGTTATACATTAATGAATTCCGGAGGCGACCAAAAAAAACTAGCTGGAGCAAAAGGAACAATTACATACGCAATTATCGGCCTGGTATTGGTACTTCTTGCATTCGGTATTGTAAATATCATAGGCTACCTTACAGGAGTAACATGCTTCTCGGAATTTGGTTTTACCAGCTGCCAATAGATATCCGGGTTGCTTGACGCTTAAAACACTTGTTGATGGCTAAACATACCTCACTTTTCACAAAAATAGCCTCATTCTTCAACTCACGTGATCCAGTTTGATCAGCTTGCAATGAGATTTTTCACGTTATATCCTGTTTTATATGGACAATCATCCCATCCCCCAGGATGTTACTGGTTTTCAGTTTAAATTAATAGGAAGTATGACAATTAAGCAATTCGGATATGTGGGTGCAGGGGTTATCCTTTCAGTTGCTTTTTTCTATGCACCGATTGCATGGTATATAAAGCTTTTGGCTGTTCCGGCTTTCGCAGCTATAGGGGTCTCTCTTGCGTTTTTGCCAGTTGCTGGAAGACCGCTTGACTTGATGACAAGTTATTTTCTTAAGGCGCTGGTTCGCCCAAATCAATTCATTTATCAAAAAGCCGGAGGAAGTTTAAGTTTTATGGAATTAAGCCTCCACGCCCTAACGCCTATCCAATCGACCCAGCAAACTACTAGGCCTAAATACAGTGAAGCGTCTCATAAAAAAGAGGTTCAGCTTATGTCTTATCTTTATGATACATCAGGCCCTGTAAGTGATCTTGATAAACGAGAAAATCAACTATTAACACAGCTATTCTCTCAGGGCTCAATACCACAAAGTACTCCATCGGCGTCAAGCAATATCGGTAGCGTTCTAAGCGAATCACAACCCCAACAAACACCAACTGATCTAGTCATTACTCAGCCCACTCAACCACCTGAAGTAATCCAAAGCGTCGCTCCACAAGCAGTTCCGAGCGATACAGCGATTAACGCACCTGCTCCTACCCCGCTCACACCAGCAACGCAGGATAACCAAAGTACTATGGCAAACAATCAGAATTTTACTCAACCCCACTCTTTAAGCGCACCCTCTGAATTTCCAAATGTGGTTAGTGGCATCGTTAAGGATTCACGTGGCAATATACTTGCCGGAATCCTGGTCGAAGTTTTAAATGAAAGCGGAGAATCTATTCGCGCATTTAAAACCAACGCTCTTGGCCAATTTGCTTCAGCCACACAACTAGCTAACGGCAGCTACACCATAACCTTCGAAGATCCGAAAAAACTACATACATTTTCAAATATCCAGCTTGATATAAACGGCACCATCCTTACACCTTTAACTATTGTATCTACTGATGCCAGAGAAGAATTGCGCCGATCCTTATTTGGATAATCTTAAAAAATGAACATAATATGAATCAATTCGCTATCAACTTTTAAGATATTACAATTTACTAACTATGTTTCCTGCCCAAAAATCTTCAACGCAACAATTTACGGAAATTGATGACATCGTAGATGAAGTGGTGCTTTTGAAAAACGGAAACGCATGCTCAATAATTGAAATTACGGCGAGCAATTTCGCACTTTTATCGAAAAGAGACCAAGACACCAAAATCTTTTCATACGCAGCGTTTCTAAACTCGCTGACATTTCCTGTTCAAATACTAATTCGAAACAAAAGAGTCGATGTGACCAGCTATCTGAAGCTCCTTGAAGAACAGGAAGGCAAAACGGCAAACCCACTGCTTATTCGCCAGATTCAATTATATCGTCAATTCATTCACGATATGGTAAAAATAAACGTAGTTCTAAATAAGTCTTTTTATGTAATCATTTCTTATTCTCCGCTTGAAGGCGGGGCTACAAACGTAGTGTCGTCTGGAAAAAACGTTTCTTCTCGTGATGCACACATTCTTAGCGCCCAGAAGTCGCTTAGATCTAAAATTGATGCTATGCATGGGCAAATAAGAAGGTTTGCTATGTCTACAAAAACGCTGGAGAAGAAAGATCTTGTTAAATTATTCTTTGAAATATTCAACGAAAGCGCTGAAGGTGAGTTTGATGCATCACATATCGATGAAAATATAAAGGCTGTCTTTGTAAAATCTAATAAGGCTGGACACTAATTATGAAACTACCCTTTCCTATTGGCCCTACAAATAATAATTCTGCCTCTCAGCAGACGCCTCCTGGTTTTATCCCACCTGCCGGCTCTCAAGTCAGCAGCTCTATAGCGCAAGGAAATGTAACCCAAAGCACCCCTCCTCTTAACATACCTCAACAGGCAACTCCTGTCGGAAAACAAGCTGTACCCGGAAAAGCACTACAGGAAATGCAAACAAAAAACGCAAAAAAACAGCCTGTGCCCGGAAAAGTTCTACAAAATCTTCAGAAAGGCATGACATCTATTATTGATTTAATAGCCCCTTCGTCTGTGGAGGTAGACTATAAATATATTCGCATCGGAGACCGGTTTTATTCAACATTGTTTATCGCCGGTTATCCTCGCTATGTCTCAGCAAGCTGGCTTGAGCCCATTGTTGACTATGACCACACTATGGACATCTCTATGTTCTGTTACCCAACAGCTTCATCAGATGTGTTGGCTGATCTCCGTCGCAAGATTGCAGAAATGGAAGCAACCATCTCATCTGATACCAAATCTGGACACCCCATAGACCCAAAAATTGAAGCATCCCTACAAGACGCACTTTCTTTACAAGAAGAACTTGCCAAGGGTATTGAAAGATTTTTCCAGTTCAGTTTTTACATAACGCTGTCCTCTGAAAGCGTGCAGGATCTAATTGAAGCAAACAAACAGCTTCAAACAGAACTTGCTTCACTTCTTTTAATCGGCAAACCGGCGACCCTCCAAATGGAAGAAGGATTTAAGTCAACTATACCAATAGGTCAAGACAAGTTGTTCATTACAAGAAACATGGATACTTCGTCTTTGGCATCAACCTTTCCTTTTACCTCAGCTGTTATGACGCAAAACAAAGGAGTCTTATATGGTATGAATCAGCAAAATGGGTCTCTTATAATCTTTGACAGGTTTTCACTGGAAAACGCAAATGAGATAGTCTTTGGTAAATCAGGTGCCGGAAAATCATTTTTAATCAAACTTGAAATAATGCGACAGTTTATGATGGGAACCGAGGTTATTGTTGTTGATCCTGAGGGAGAATACGGAACGCTCACAAAGACCCTAGGCGGCGAGCTGGTTGAGTTTAACTCAAATTCTCCTGTAAAGATTAATCCGTTTGACCTTTCTCAGATATATGAAGAAGGCGAAAACGAACTAGGGTTAAAAATTCTATCGCTTCATGCACTTTTAAGACTTATCATGGGCCAGCTAGACCCAGCGCATGATGCGGCGCTTGATTCTGCTCTTATTGAAACATATAGACAAAAAGGTATAACCCCAGATCCTGCGACTCAAAGAAATAAGCCTCCACTTATGGAAGATCTCTATAAAACTCTCCTAGGTATGGAAAATTCTGTGGCAAAAGAAATGGCATTCAGGCTTGAAAAATTTATTAAAGGATCCGCTGCAGGTATCTTCAACCAGCATACCAACTTCGACCTTAATAACCCACTAACTGTATTTAATATTAAAAACCTTGAAGAAGAACTGCGACCCGTGGCAATGCACATAATTCTTGATTATGTTTGGACTAAAGTAAAAAGATCTCTAAAAAGAAGGCTCCTGATTCTTGATGAGGCATGGTATATGATGAAATTTGAAGACTCAGCAAGCTTTGTATACTCAATTGCAAAGCGTGCTAGAAAATATTACCTGGGTCTTACCACGGCTACGCAAGATGTTGAAGATTTCCTAAAAACCGAATATGGCAAAGCTGTCTTAACCAATTCTTCCCTACAAATACTACTTAAACAAGGTACTGCGGAGGTAGATCTTGTAGGCGAAACCTTCTATCTTTCAGAGGGTGAGAGAGAGCTTCTTCTAGCTGCAGATGTCGGAGAAGGGCTATTCTTTGCTGGACGAAATCACGTTGCCATGAAAGTAATTGCTGCACCTTTTGAATATCAGCTTATTACCTCAAACCCCGAAGAACTTCTAAAAAGACAGCAGCAAGCAAAAGCGCAGGCAGCAGATAATCCCACAGACGAAAACATTGTGAAAGCTACACAAAACCCTTCTCCGCCCGCAACACCCACGCAACCAGTACAATCTGCGCCTCAAATAGATAACCAGCCAACGCCTATATCTCCTTCCACCCAAACTATGCCTAACGGAGCTGAATCTCCCCAGCCAAATTCAGCAGACACACAAGCACCTCGACCTGCAAATCCTTATGCATCGCCTATACCATAAGGGCTGATTGCTTATCTGAAGCCTTCAAATTTATAACTATAACCTTATATTATGGACACTGAAAATACAGATGAAATAATACCAGAAGACGAGTCATCTCCTGATCCAGAATCCGAATCCGG
>CAZZCX010000022.1:0-2300 GCA_964653195.1 uncultured Gammaproteobacteria bacterium | reverse complement strand
GGTTCAGCTGCAGCTGCGGGCACAGGTGCAGCAGCCAGCACTACAGCTGCCGGAGCAGCAACCGCATCAGCGCCACTTTGGCCATGGATACTAATTGTTGGCATCGTGCTTTTAATCTTGATTCTCATAATACTTTTTATAATTGGATTAATAAGCGACGGAGAGCTTTCCTCAACAGAATCACCTGTAAGTATATCTAAGTCAGGACCAGCCCAGGTAGAAAATGGTAGTTTAATCGCTTATAGTTTTGATGTGAGCTATAACGGTACAGCTGATGATGTAAAAATTAGAGACCCATTGCCGGAAAATACTGAATATGTATCAACAAGCCCCTTTGCTAAAACGCTTGATGCTTCAGGCAATGAAGCCACAGGCTCTGCCCTTGTGAAGTCCGTTGAGTGGTCGCTTAAAGAAATTCAAGGCACATCAGGCAAGTCTACTTTTTCTCCACAGAGCCTTACCCTAACCGTACGCCCTATTAGTCCAGATATTTATGTCATAAATCAGGCAACTGCGGAGGTTATAGGAGGTAGCGGAGATCCCAACATCACCCCAATCGAAGGTGAATATATAGCTCCTAACACTGAAACCTGTGGAGGTTATTATAATATATCGTTGAATGCGCTAAGCAAAAACTTTGGCGACCCAAATTGTACTATGCTAGCAAACCAAAAACCCGAAGACAAAAATAAACTTTATGACTATTTAACCTCAGTAGATCCAACTTATGCTGATTATTGGTTTACTACGATAATTCCATGCGAAAGCAGTTATCGGACAAACGCTTACAACCCAGGATCTCCAGCCTCAGGCGGAGCATGGGGCTTGCTGCAAATGGGGGCAAGCTATGCTGGGGGGCCAACGCGAGGACCTACCCCCGGACTTCCACCTCCGGCTGGTGGAAAAAACCATAAAGCTGATAGAGGAGACGTAAATTGGGAGCTGCAAGTTTCCAATGCTGCAGATTATAACGCTTACCTTCGAACAATACCCCGAACTCCAACCGAAGACGATCCCAGTACGACAGAGGAATGGAATTATTGGCAATGCGCAAACGGTACACATCCATGATGAAATTAATAAATATTATTAAAAAAAGAAAGAGGCTTCTGGTAGTCATTATACCGCTTGTGCTGCTAGTGCTTAATTACCTCTTAGCTTCTTTTATAAACCCAAAAGGTCCAATACCCGCACCTACTCCAATCACCTCTCCTGGTCCAACAATAATTAACATCACCTCTTCGCCCAATAAACCCCAGACAAATCCACCCATTCTTTACCATAGTCAGTCGACCAGGAAAATGCTTGAAAAATTAAAAAACAGAACACCGTTAAGCGTGAAAGACGAATCAGCAAAAAAGCGCATTCTCTCAAGTATTAAAGACAGGTCAGTAACTTTAAGAACTGCTCCGACTTTTCGTATAGAATACATTAGTAGCCCTGATGTCTTCATGGTTGAAATAAAAACAATAGACATCGGAAAAGGAAAGCTCGACGCAAAGAATTGGTTGATTTCTCAGGGGTTTACAGAGCAGGGTGCGTGCGAATTACCCGTGGTATATTATTTAAACAGTGAAGTTTCATCACGATTACGTGATTTTGGTATAACCTTTAGTCCCTTAGTGTCAGGCTGTTGATATGAAAAAACTAATATTGCTTTTAATTATTATCTCCTTACTCGCCCCAGCTATAGCGTATGCCCAAACGGCTACACCAACCTCGTCACCCAATAGTGTATCGGTAACAGTAATCGGTGACTCACTTACAACGATTCCCGGCGCAGGAAGAAAGTTATCGGAAAGCTTTGATGACATTAATCTCTTTTCTGAAATTGGCAGAAATTGGACGCAAGGACTAGGAATACTTACTGAAGTTAAAAATGCAGGCAATCTTAAAGATGTTTTAGTATTCGCGCTAGGCACAAATAGCACAAATAACGGCGTAACACAAGCGAATATTGAAAGCTTAATCGCAGCTGCGCCTGGAAAAACCATAGTTCTTATGACAATTTACAGAGAAAACGTAAGCTGGCTTGTATCGACAAATCAAGTAATAAATAACGCAGTGACTAATCCGAATGTAAAAATCGCTGATTGGCATACGCTTGCATCGACTCACCCTGAATGGTTCGGAGATGATGGTACGCATCCTTCCCCTTCGGGCTATACTGCTCTAGCCGATCTCTTAATAGAGACAATTGGTAGTTCAAGTCCTAACCCTACCAACCCACCCAATCCAGGAACTAGTAACTGTGTTATTACTAAAGTAGGAAACCCAACAGGCGTAGCTCCAGTGTGCCC
>CAZZCX010000021.1:1399-17008 GCA_964653195.1 uncultured Gammaproteobacteria bacterium | reverse complement strand
CTACCTTGAGATTTAGAGAATTGTAAGGTATAATATTCACCATAGATTATGGTTCAACAGATTAATTTTCAGCCTGGTGATACAATCCAGGTATATCAAAAGATTACTGAAGGTGAGAAAACAAGAACTCAGATGTTTGAGGGTATAGTTTTATCTATACGTGGTCGTGGTGACAATAAATCTTTTACTGTAAGAAAGCTAGTCGGTAATGTGGCTGTCGAGCGTATCTGGCAAGTGGGATCCCCTTTTATAGAACAAATTAAGTTAAAAGGCAGTCCCAAAAAAAGAGCTAGAAGGGCAAAATTGTACCACTTAAGAGACGATAAGTGATTAATCTTCACAAATAAGAGATAAATATAAAATTTAAGATAAAACCTCATGAGAATAGTTAATCCTACTGCTTTGTTAGGTGAAAATTTGGCCACTAAATACTTGCAAAATAAAGGATATGTAATAATCGAAAGAAATTTTCGGCAAAGGTACGGTGAGATTGATATTATAGCTATTTCAAAAAACACTCTTGTTTTTATTGAGGTGAAAACTCGTAAATCACTGGTATATGGTACACCTCTGGAATCCATAACTCCAAAAAAGTTACGAGATATCATAAAGACAGCTCAATATTATGCTCTCACTAATGATAAGCTACCCAAACAACTAAGAATAGATGCAATTAGTGTATTGTTGAATAAGCATAATAATATTGATACAATCGAACATGTTGAGAATATAAGTATATGATTCCAAAAAAGGTAAAAATAGTCGCAACACTAGGTCCTGTAAGTATAAATAAGGATGTTATGTTCAGGATGGCGGAAGCAGGTGTCAATGTTTTCCGTATCAACTTATCTCACGCCACTGAACAGCAGATTCTTGATGTTATAGAATGGACTCGAGATGCTGAAGAGAAACTTGGGAAGCCAATTGCTGTATTAGGTGATTTAGCAGGTCCTAAGATAAGAATCGGAGAAGTAGAAGAAGACGTAATATTAAAGGGTCATCAGGAGATTGTGGTTTGCAAGAATCAAATTATCGGGAATGCTGAGAGAATTTCGCTAAATTATCCATCAATCATTCCGCAGTTGAAAAAAGGAGCGGAAATATTTATTGATGATGGAAAATTAAAATTTGAAGTAATTAAAGAGTCAAATAATGAAGTTATAGCTAAAGTGATAGTAGGCGGAAAATTAAATTCCAGAAAAGGGTTTAGCGCACAAGGGATATCTTTAGCTAGTCAAGGTTTATCAGAAAAAGATAAAAAGGATTTGGCTTTTGTTGTAAAACATAAAGTTGATTTTATCGCAATATCTTTCGTGCAGACCGAAAAAGATGTCAATTTGGTTAGAAATCTGTTACCTAAAGATTCACAGGTAATGTTGATAGCGAAAATAGAAACTAATCAGGGTATTGAGGAGATAGAAAAAATAATAGATGCATCTGATGGTATTATGGTAGCCCGCGGTGACTTAGGACTTGCTGTCCCTATGGAAGAAATTCCTTTCCTTCAAAAAAAATTAATAGAAATGTGTTTGGATCGTGCAAAACCTGTAATTACAGCTACTCAGATGTTGGATTCGATGACTGTAAATCCTATACCGACTAGAGCGGAAGTTACTGATGTAGCTAATGCAATTTTGGATGGAACTGATGCTGTTATGCTCTCGGGTGAGACTGCTGCTGGTAATTTTCCAGTTGAATCTGTTCAAATGATGGCAAGAATTATAAGAAGAACCACGCCGCACGTTATACCAAGAGTTTTTCATGGCAAGAAAGATGTTGAGCATTCGGTTAGTAGTACGGTAGGTACAATAGCAAAAGAGGTAGATTCAAAAATTATAATAGCTTTTACTGAAATAGGAAGTACAGCAAGAAGAATTTCCCGATATAGAAATAAACAAGTCATTTTTGCATTGACTCCCAATAAATCGACTTGGAGAAAGTTAGTTCTCACAGCTGGTGTTTATTCATTTTTGATTAATAAGACTGAAGGATTTACTCACATGCTTGAGCAGGCACGCTCGTTTGCAAGAAAAAATAATGTTTTATCGCTTGCTGAGAATGAGCCTTTTGTAATAGTCGCGGGAATGCCGTTTGGAAAAACAGGTGCTACCAACATGATTTATGTTGAGAAGGCATAATAATTTATCTTGATTCTAAGGATTTTATCTGATCACGAATTATTGCAGCAGTTTCAAAATCTAGTCTTTGAGCAGCTTCCCTCATGTTTTTTCTAAGTTTCTTTGTAACATCACGTTTTTCATCAGGCAGTAAAACACCTTTTTTACCAAGATCAAGCATAAGGTCAATGTTGCCTTTTTTTTGCTTGTCTTGTTCTTCTCTAAAAACGCGGTCTTCATCTACAAGTTTTTTTCTGACCTCCTTTTTTATACTCTTGGGTATGATGCCATGTTTTTTATTGTACGCGATTTGGACCTTACGTCTGCGTTCTACTTCTTCTATAGCTCCTTCGATCGATTTTGTAATTTTATCAGCATAAAGTATTACTTCCGAGTTTTCATGTCTAGCTGCACGGCCCATTGTTTGTATTAAAGAACTTCTGCTTCTTAAAAATCCTTCTTTATCTGCATCAAGAATTACCACTAACGATACTTCTGGCAAATCTAGTCCTTCTCGTAAGAGATTTATACCTACTAAAACATCAAATTTGCCTAATCTTAAATTATCTAAGACATCTTGCCTGTTTAGTGTTACTATATCTGAGTGTAGATAAGTTACTTTAATTTTCTGTTCTTCAAGGTAGGAGGTAAGCTCTTCAGCCATGCGTTTTGTGAGTGTGGTTACAAGTATTCTCTCTTTTCTCTCAACTCTTTTCTCTATTTCTTTTACTAAATCGTCTATTTGGCCGAGAGATGGGCGTATAGAAACTATTGGATCAATAAGGCCTGTGGGGCGTATTAGTTGTTCGACAATTGCATCATCGGCTGCTGTTTTAGCAAGTGACATTTCATAATCATTTGGCGTTGCTGATACATAGACTGTTTGTTTAATTTTTCGCATGAATTCATCATATCTAAGAGGTCTATTTTCAAGAGCTGAAGGTAAACGAAAACCATATTCTATAAGTACTTCTTTTCGTGATCTGTCTCCAGCATACATCCCCCTTATTTGCGGAATCGTAATATGAGATTCATCGATAATTAGAAGCCAGTCTTTATTATTTGCATCAAAATAATTTAAAAGAGTATAGGGTGGATCGCCAGCTTTTCTTCCGTCAAAATATGCTGAATAGTTTTCTATCCCATTGACGTAACCAACTTCTTTGATCATCTCTAAATCGTAATTAACTTTCTGACTTAACCTTTGTGCTTCCAAAAGCTTCCCGGCTTTTTTTAATTGTCCAGTTCTGATTTCCAAATCATTTCTTATTCTGACAAAGGCATCTGAATGACTCCTGGGATCTGTCATATAGTGTTTGGCTGGGTAAATAACTGTTGTATCCAAATGCTTATTAATTTCACCGGTCATTGGATTAAATTCGTATAATTTGACTAGATATCCATCAGATATTTCCATGCGAATACCGAAATCTACATATGCTGGGAGTAGGTCAATTGCGTTCCCTCTTAGCCGAAATGTTCCTCGACGGAATTCATAATCATTACGGTCATACTGCAGATCAGTTAACCGTACCAATATATCGCGGTTTGCTATTTTCATTCCCGTCCGAAGCTCAAGAATGAATTTTCCGTACTCCACAGGTGAGCCTATATTATAAATACATGATACAGAAGCTACTACGATTACATCTTTTCTTGTCAAAAGATTGGTAGTAGCGGAGAGACGCAACTTATCAATTTCTTCGTTTATTTCTGCCTCTTTTTCTATATAGGTATCAGATGAGGGTACGTATGCTTCAGGTTGGTAATAATCATAATATGAAACAAAATAGGAAACAGCGTTTTGAGGAAAGAAATCTCTAAATTCCTGATAGAGCTGGCCAGCAAGGGTTTTATTGTGTGAAATAATTAAAGTAGGTTTTTGTATAGATGCTATGACATTGGCCATTGTAAATGTTTTACCACTGCCCGTGACTCCTAGTAGTACTTGATTTTGAATATTATTTTCAATATTTTTCGTTATTTTTTCTATGGCAACAGGTTGATCACCTGTGGGCTTGAAGTTTGATTTTAGATGGAATCTCATACACGGTATTTTAACACATACCAACAACTCTATTAAAATATTAGTAAATTATAGTTAACCTGTTTATTTCCATATTTTTATATAAAATCGGTAAGTACTTTATAAAATGATATCTTTTGTAGTATTTTGTAGTATTGATAAAATATACGAATTATCGTATATTTTATCAACATGTCGGGAGTTTTATACAATAAAGAAAGAGAGCTTTTAGAATTTTTGGCACAATTTCAACGTCAACATGGATATTCTCCGACACTTAAGGAGATGGCTGGTGCGACAGGTCATCGAAGTGTTTCGACAATTCACTCCATAATGCGTTCTCTTGTAGATAAAGGTTACGTACAAAAAGTAGACGGTAATGCACGAGTGCTTAAAATTTTGCATGATAATATTGCATCAGTTACACTTACCGTAAAGCCTTCAATAGAACTCCCGCTAATGGGCTATATTGCAGCTGGTAAACCGCTTGAGCCTCATACTGATCCGAATGCCACTTTTCAAGTATCTGCATCCTTAATAAGCGGGCAGAAAACTGCTTATGTATTACAAGTTAAAGGTGAATCTATGATTGAAGACGGAATTCTGGATGGAGATTATGTAGTAATAGAGCGTGTACAAAACGCAGTAAATGGGGAAATAGTTGTCGCATTAGTTGATGATAATTTAGCAACTCTTAAAAGATATTACAATGAAAATGGGAAAGCGGTACTTAAGCCTGCCAATGCTACGATGGATCCTATTTATCCAAATACTCTTCGTATTCAAGGACGAGTAGTCGGCCTTGTCCGTAAGTTTTGATAGTTAGGTATTTATACGTGTTGTGAAAAAGTTAAAAAATTTTTCATTATTATATAAATAAAGACTACTTTTTGTTACAATATGCTGCATGGGAGTTTTGTATATTGTAGCTACCCCTATTGGCAATTTGGAAGATATAAGTATCCGCGCTTTAAAGAACTTATTTTCTGTAGATGCTATAGCTTGTGAAGATACTAGAAAAACGGGTATGCTTCTGAAGCTATTAAATGAAAAATACAAAACAACTATCTTGAGCTTGGAAAATAATAGACCGGAATTAATATCCTATTACGAACAAAATGAGCTGCAGCGTATTCCTCAGATTATTAACGCTTTAAAAAATGGTATGAATGTGGCACTAGTATCCGATGCAGGAACTCCTGCCATATCTGATCCAGGGTATAAATTAATTCGTGAATGTATTAAGGAAGGAATAAATATAGAATCAATACCTGGTGCATCATCTGTTATAACTTCACTCGTAGTATCGGGTTTGCCAACTGACAGATTTCTTTTTGTAGGTTATCCTCCTCGCAAGCCAGGGCATAGGGTTAAGTTTTTTGATGATATCAGGATTTCGCTTACTACTCTAAGTGCCACAATAATATTATTTGAGTCTCCTCATAAGCTAAATATGACTTTGGTTGATTTACAAAGTGTTTTTGGAGATATAGATATCGTAACATGCAGAGAATTGACAAAAATACATGAGTCAAAAAGGAGGGAAAAAATATCTGAAACAATTTCACACTATACAAAAACCAAACCAAAGGGTGAATATGTAATTTTGTTCCATATTTGAGAATTTACCCATTTAGTTCTTTGTCTATTTGTAAAAGCCTATTGTATTTAATTGTCCTTTCTCCTCGAACGACTGATCCGAATCTGGCGTAATCCGCAGAAATTGCTACTGATAAATCAGCAAGAAAAGTATCGTTTGTAGTAGATAAGTTATCAGCAACTATTATTTTTATTCCGGCTGTTTTTGCCATTAGCGCGACTGCTAAAGACTCAGATACAGTTCCGATATCAGAAGGTTTTATAACTATTCCATTTATAGTTTTTTTCTGCAAAGCTTCTTGTAGTCTTAGCGGATTAGTCGCTGTATAGCTGTCTCCTGCGATAATAGAATCAGCACTTAGTAATGAATATAATCCGCTCCATCCATTTATATCATCATCATTCATTGGATCCTCAAGATAAAGTAAATGATATTTTTTAACCAAATCAGCGTAAAAATTTATAAGTTCTGATTTATTCAAAGGTAAATTATGGTCTTTTAAATAATAGTGATCTTCCTTATAAAATGAATTGGCTTTTACATTAATACCAAGAAATATGTCATATCCTAAACGGATATTCAACATTTCAAAAGCTTCTTTAAGTAGCGAGAGTGCGTCTTCGTTTGTGCTTAGTATAGGCGCAAGACCGCCATTCTCTCCTGTATATGGAAGAATATTCTCCTTTTGTAGAATTTGACTTAATAATTTATGAGTGTTTGATCCTATTTCCAGCGATTCCTTAAAAGATTTATTTGTAGCTGGAAGTATTATGAATTCATAAAAGTCAGTATTGTGGTGTACGCCAATTACTCCATCAATTGCAGTAAATGCAGGTACGGGAATTTTTATAGTTTCTGCAGAAAAAAGATTTTGTAAATATTTATATAGAGGTAGTTTTTTGCTTTTTGCAGCAGCTTTCGAAACAGCTTTAGAAATTGAATTCAAAACGTTACCACCGATATTGTTTTTATTTTCTGAGGTATACAAATTAATTAGAGTTTTATCAATATCCTGCTGATTAAATATGTCTTTTCCTAGCAAGGAAGGCTTAATAATAGTTTCCACAATTTGAATAGCTTGAAGTAAGCCATGGCCTTGAAATCTCTTTATGTCGTTGTCCTGAATATCTTTTATTGCATACTTTGCGGTAAGTTCATTTGTTGCAGAAGATGAACTCGATATGACTCCATCGTTTCCGTAAACAGTAATTGAGATTGCCGGGTTTCCTAAATTATCCAAAATTTCAGAAGCTGTTATATTCTGCAGTTGATTCATACTTTTCTTAATTTATTCTAACAGATATAAAATAATTAATTGTAATTAGGGATAGATGTTTATTATTTCCATTTCTGTTTTTTTAATAATTTCTTTAGCCCACTTACTTTGTGTTGGATTCAGGATAATACTTGAAATACCGAGTTTTACTAATTTAGCTAATAATTTTTCATGCATTAAGAATTTTGAACCATAGATATTTATTGATATATTGTATTTTTTTATTGAATTAATCAGACCTTCAAGGTATGATTCAAAACCTGAGTAAGTATCTTCATATGAGTCAAAAAGCTCAGAATTCATTTCATCAACACCAATTAAGAGAGTATATAAGGAATCAAGGTCGATAAATATTCCGTCCATCCCTTCATATATAAATTCCGAAATATTTATCGCTTGCATCGGGGTACTTATTTTCATCCATATTATAAATCCTTTTGATTTAAGTATATTCTCAGAAACTAATATTTGCTTAATATGTTTTAACTCCTTCACACTTCTTGTAAAAGGTAAAACAAGATGCAAGTTATTATAGTTTAAAGTCTCATTTAAGTTTTTTAAGGCTGATAATTCAAGTAAAAACGGCAGTTTATCTCGTATATTTCTGATTGATCCTCGAAAACCGATATATGGATTTTCTTCAAAAGTTTCAAAACTTTTCCCCTCTTTTAAGCTCTTAAGAGCAGTTGTTTGTAAGTCGCTTAATGTATAAATTAAACTTTTTGATTTCTGCTGTCTTAAGATATTTTCTATTCGATTGCAAAATAAGCTTATAAACTTAGCATTCTTATTATTCAAAATGAAGGATTTTGGATGAATACCAATAGATTTTATAAGAGAGTTTCCTGAAAGCATGTAAAGTGGATAATTTAGATCGGTATGATAATTATCATTTAGTAAATTATTTGATAAGTCAAGATAAGTTTTTGTGGCTGTTTTTGCTAATGGACCACCTTTGGCTACATAACCTATAGTCCCATTTACAGTAAGTACTTGGCCGTTTTTAATTGCGATTATATTTGAAAAATTAGAGACAATTGGAACTGAGTTATTATTCAATAAGTGGTGAATATGTGGTCTTTCAAGTTTTTCTTGAAAAATTAAACCGGCACATTTTGACATTATATCCTTTAAGCCAGGTAGTACTTTTTTAAGTATTAACACTTCACGCTGATTCACTTTTTTTAGATCAGCAAGTGTATTAATGATTCTTGCTTCACCCGTGCCTAGCCCTTTTGTGGAGGGTATTCCAGTTCCAAGTTTTCTTTCATTTAATAATTCATATTCGGGGTTTAGTGTTGTTTTGGGTTTTATATTAGATATATAAATATGGCTTTTCTCAATCCCGAAAGAATATTCTTTTGGTAAATAAAATAAAGTTTGTAATTTGCTGTTTAATTTGAAAATGTCATAGATATTTTTATCTGAGATTTTTTGAATTTCTTGAAGTATTTTAGGAATTTTGACCCGTTTAATTTTATTATCGGAAATTTTTGACATCATTATTTGCTTAATTACGGTTTTATTTGTAATAGAACTATTACTAATCAATAACTTGTATTCATCATAGGGTAGTCCTGGATTATAAATACCTAATTGCGCCTTTATAGTAAGCTCCTTATCGCCGGTTCTTAATTTATTCTCACTAAAAACACCTGAAGCAGTTGAATTTATAACTTTTTGAACAACTAAAGAGATGCCAAATTTAAAATGATTTAAATTGTTTAGCTTTCTAAATAATATTGCTTCAGGTGAAAATGAACTAGCCCATGCCTCTTTAATTTTTAAAAGCATATTCGCTTCACCCCAAAAAGGTGTTATAGGTTTAGGTGCGGGATGATAAAGGTTGGCGGGAATAGTTTCTATTGTTATAGAAAATAAATTATTATTTAGAATACCATTTATCTGTTCATATCTGCGGAAAATATTTGCTATCAAGTCTTGATCAATCAATCCATTTAGAAATAATCTTTTTATATTTTCTGAGGTTGATTGTATTGATTCAGTTTGGTTGAGGTTTATGTGAGAAAGTAATTGCGGTATCTTTATATTAAGATTGTTTTGTTCGATGAATTCTCGATAGGCAGAAGATGTTATTATGAAACACTCTGGAGTCTGAATCTTTGCATTTAAGATCTGTGAAAGAGTTAACTCTAGCTCACCAGTACCATTTATATTTTCTTTCTCAGTATCCGCTAGATTATAAATATGAGATAAATTGGCAGTCATATAAATATTATGTCTAAGCCTTTTGCTTTAATCAAGTTTCGCAAAAGTAGAATCTATAAAACAAGGTGATTTAAAATCGTTGTCCACTGATTGTATTTGAGCTTATTATTTAAAATCAAAAACTTTCTTATCTTTATTAAGCTTGACGATATTTGTGTTTATATAAATAGATTTAAGTTTGATGTGGTTGTGCTTATGATATAACTATTCTATACTATTTATAAATATAGAAAGTAAAAAGTATATGGATGATTTAACTCAATTTAGAGATCTCTTTTTTGATACTACCCGAAAACATATTGAAAAAATAAAAAGTATATTAGATGACTTGATTTTGGTGAGTGATATACAAAAACTTACTGAGTTGCATTTACACCTACATTCTTTAAAGGGAGAGATTTATATTATGCAGTACACAAATTTTGGTGACTATGTCACTATACTTGAAAAATATATTAAAGGGATAATTGAGAAAAAAGGTATTCTTAGCAGTGAGTCAAACACTCTTATCCAAAAAGAGATTGAAGAAATAGCAAAATATTTAGATTTTATAAAAACTGAAAATAAAGAACCAGATGATGTAGTCAGTAGATCTAAGAATTTAAGAAAGGGATTGGGGATAGTACTGTGACAAGAAGAATATTATTAGTTGAAGATGACATTTTCTTTCAAAAATTTTATTCTAGTAAATTAATTGAGAATGGATATGAGGTAATAACTGTAAATAACGGTAGAGAAGCAATTAGTAAATTAGAGAGTGATAACTTCGATTTGATACTATTAGATCTTGTAATGCCCGAAGTAGATGGGTTTGAAGTATTAAGACAAAGATCTATGAATAATAAATGGAAAAATATTCCAGTAATTGTATTTTCGACATTAGGACAAGATGAAGATATCAATCGTGCCAAAAGTCTTGGAGCGAATGATTATATGAATAAGACTTTTTATAATGTAAATGATCTTTTAACGAAGATTGAAGCTAATTTTGAGAAGAGCGAGGGTAAAATAATATAATTTGATAGTAATTTATAAATAGTAAACAGTTACATTCTGCCAATATGTATCTAGATCCAGACAAACTTGTAGAACTTCTTAAGAAAAACGGTTTAATTACTGATGAAAAAATCACCGATGTTTTAAGTTTCGCTAAAAATTCCAGATTATCGATAGAAGAAGCTTTAATTGAAAAAGATATTATCACTGATGAGCAGCTAGGTATGCTTATTGCAGATTATTACAGCATCCCCTTTGTATCATTATCTAAGCTTTCAATTCCTGATGATATTGCACGAATTGTACCGGAGCGTGTAGCGAGGAAGCAGAAAATAGTTGCTTTCGATAGAGATGAAACAGGAATAAAGCTTGCAATGGCTGATCCGTCAAATAAGGAACTTCAGACCATGGTTGCAAGAAAAACAGGTATGAAAATAATCCCTTATTTTGCAACAGAACGTGACATTTATGATGTTTTACGTGTTTATAAAAAAGATCTTCAAAAAACATTTGATACTTTCATAAAAGATCATCTGGAGAAATCAGGAAGGATTATTTTAAATGACGCACCGGTAGGTAAAATAGTTGATGCAATCATAAATTACGGATATCACGATAATGCGTCAGATATTCACATTGAGCCACAAGAAAAGAATTCATTAGTGCGTTTTAGAATAGACGGTGTATTGCATGATGTTTTAGAATTTCCGAAGGCTTTACATGATCAGATTGTAACCAGAATAAAAGTATTATCCAGACTTAGGACAGATGAACATTTAGCGCCTCAAGATGGCAAAATGAGAATGTCAGTTGATATAGATGAAATAGACATTCGCGTATCAATTTTGCCTATTTCCGATGGTGAAAAAATAGTACTTCGCTTATTGACATCTCGGCTTAAATTATTTTCCTTAGTTGATTTAGGAATGAATGAAACAGATCTCAAAAAAGTTAATAATGCCTATAGCAAATCGTTTGGTATGATACTCTCAACTGGTCCTACTGGTTCCGGTAAAACAACAAGTATTTATGCTGTTTTAAAAGTTTTAAATACCAGAGAAAAAAATATCACAACAATTGAGGATCCTGTTGAGTATCGAATTAAAGGAGTTAATCAGATTAATGTTAACCCAAAAACGAATCTTACATTTGCAAGTGGGCTTCGTTCTATTCTTCGCCAGGATCCAAATATAGTTTTCGTTGGTGAGATCAGAGATGGTGAAACCGCAGGGATTGCAGTAAACGCAGCATTAACTGGTCATTTGGTCTTGTCAACTCTACATACAAATGATGCTGCCACAACGCTTCCAAGGCTTATTGATATGAAAGTAGAACCTTTTTTAGTTGCATCAACAGTAAATGTTATTATCGGACAAAGACTTGTCAGAAAAATCTGTGAAATGTGCAAAGCGTCATTGGAGATTGAAACAAATGACCTTAAGAAAAATTTATCTGAATCAATTATAAAAAAACATTTTGGTGAGAATGAAAAAATAAGATTATACCAAGGTAAAGGTTGCAAAGTGTGTCATGATACAGGTTATGCCGGAAGGCTTGGAGTTTTTGAAGTTTTAGAATTAACTAAGGAAATTAAAAGGCTAATTGTGGAAAGGTCAGACTCTGATATTCTTTTAAAAAAGGCCATCGAAGAAGGTATGACTACTATGCTTGAAGATGGACTAGATAAAACTGTTAAAGGCTTAACAACAATTGAGGAAGTAATGAGAGTAACTAAAGTAGAAACTTTATGAAAACAGAAAATGCATCATTATCTAATAACGATAAAATTACACTTATCGGTAATTTGGCGACTATGCTGTCAGCAGGTATACCTATACTAGAAGCGGTTGAGTCTTTAATGGAAGGAACAAAAGGAAGCCAAAAATTAATTCTGGATACTTTGAAAGATGATTTGGTTCAGGGGAAAAGGGTTTATACGATACTAAGTAAATTCCCTCGTGTCTTTGATAAAGTTACAGTCAATATTATTAGAGCATCGGAAGAAGCAGGTACCTTAAATGTTACATTAGGTGATCTTATAAAGATAATTAAAAAAGACATGGAGTTTAATGACAAGATAAAATCAGCGATGGTGTATCCAGTTTTTATACTTTTTGTTTTTTTCGCAGTTATGTTAATGATTTTAGTTGTTGTAATTCCAAAAATCTCAACAGTATTCGGTCGGATGAGCGTGGAATTACCTGTGCCTACAAAAATTATGATCTTTTTGTCTAATTTATTGCTTCAGCAAACAATTCCTCTTGTAATAGCTACCGCAATTGTGACCGCTTTATTTATATTTATATATAAAAGAAATAAGAAAATAGTGCTTGGAGTATTTTTTGCGCTTCCTTACGTTTCAACTCTTACTAGGCAAATTGATCTGACTAGATTTACTCGCAGTATGTTTCTTTTATTAAGTGCCGGAATTCCAGTAACTGGGGCTTTAGAGTTAAGTGAAGAGGTAGTAATGAAAAAGGAAGTTACACTAGCAATAAGGCATGCTAAAGAATCTGTTATGGGAGGAAAAAAAATTACAGATGGTCTTAAGGATTACAAGAAAGTTTTCCCTAATGTAGTTATAAAAATTATTGAAGCAGGTGAAAAGACTGGATCTCTTGATAAGTCCATGCAGGAAAGTTCAGATTATCTCGATTATCAGGTATCAAACTCCGTAAAAATGGTCACTGCTCTTATGGAGCCGGTTATGTTGGTTTTTGTTGGCGTAATGATTGGAGGCATGATGCTTGCTATCATTGCACCAATTTATAATTTAGTAGGTCAAGTGGGAGGACGATAGAAATGGCAAATAGCAGACTTAAACTCCAGGCTGGTTTTACTTTAACTGAACTTCTCATAACGATGACTATATTTGCAACACTTGCTGGTATAGCAACTATGAGTCTTGTTGGTGCTAAACAAAGGACATCACTCAATACAAGTATTGAAATTGTCAGTGCAGATTTGAGACAGCAGCAGTTGAAATCTATGGTCGGTGATACTAGTGGTAGGACTGCGTCAGACAGTTATGGAATCCATTTCGGCACATCTGAATATACTCTGTTTTCTGGCTCTACTTTTAATTTACTTGAAGAATCTAATTTCACAATCCAGTTGGGAGATAACATTAGCTTTGTTTCACCGCCTGCAGATCTAATTTTCAGTAGAGTTTCTGGTGAATTAAGTGCTGGAGGAAGCTTATTGTTAAGAGATAATACTACAAAAGCCACAAAAACTTTACAATATAATAAATACGGTGTAATAACCTCAGTAAATTAATTATGAATGAATCATTAAGCACAAATAAATTAGAGAAAGGACAAACATTAATTGAAATATTGCTTGCTATAGCTCTTGCTGCGATTATTTTACCTGCAATTGCCGCTGGTATAATGGCATCTCGTAATGGAACAGCTCAGCAAAAAGAGCGTTTTGCAGGAACATTGTTGATGGAAGAAGCTCAAAGTGCAATAAGAAGCGTTCGCGAAAAAGGATGGACTACTTTTGCTTTAAATGGTACATATCATCCAGTTATAGCAGGATCTACATGGGCTTTGGCGGATGGTCCTCAAAGTATAAATGGTTTTACGCGTCAAATAGTAATTAGCGATGTATATCGAGAGGATGGTGCAATAGTTCCTTCAGGTGGAGCATTAGATCCATCAACAAAAAAAGCTGAAATTACCATCTCATGGCCACTTCCGATTCCTTCATCAATTGTATCGACTGTTTATTTGACGCGATATCTGGATAATTTGTCTTTTATACAAACAGCATACTCTGAGTTTATGCTTAACACGCGTGCAAATGTCGATATTACGAATACAAATGGAGGTGAGGTAACTCTTTCTGTCAATACGAAAGCTAAATGGTGTGAACCTGCTTTTTCTAGTTCGACCATTGATTTACCTGATGGTCCACCTGTTGCGGTTGCGGCAAAATCAAATTTATCAAACAGTATTCCAAATGATGTTTTTGTAGGTACTTCACCTACAGCTACTGAATCAGTCAAATTAGCCTATGTTACGGTTTCAGCAAATAGCGATCCACCTGTTTCTACATTAGAAGGCACTTTCACTCTTGACGCGACCAAATACAGTTCAGGTGATTTAGTACCGACAGGGATTGGGTTAGATAATAATTTTAGAACAAATGATGTAAAGTATTATACTTCCACCTCTGGAAAACTATACGCAATAATTGCTACTACAAAACCAGATAAAGAAGTAATTGCTGTATTAATAGATGATAACCAAGCTGGAAATGCTGAATTTCAGGATTATACAAATAAAATATATAAATATTGGACTCACTTCAACACTAGAATTTTAAATCCAAATGCAGGACTTGACACAGGTTTTAAAGATCCAACATCCAATGCAGCAGAAACAAGTAGCGCAGGTGACAATGATGGCTTTGCTTCAAATCCTACACGTGGATATACAAATAATTCATCATTTGCATTAGATTCAAATAGCGGTAATGGGACAGGTACAAATTGTGGCGGAGCGGATAAAGATAAACATAGATTTTATAATTATAATTTTGGAATCCCCGCAGGTGCAACAATAAATGGAATTGAGGTTCGACTAGATGCGAGAGTAGATAGTCAAGTAGGTACCCCTTTTATGTGTATTCAAATTTCTTGGGATGGGGGAATTACGTGGACTACTGAAAAAACAACTGATATGTTAAATACTTCTGAAGCTACTTACATTTTAGGTGGTTCTTCTGATTTATGGGGAAGGACTTGGACTGATTCTAATTTTTCAAATGCGAACTTCCGTCTTCGAGTAGTCAATGTTGCTAGCAATAATTCGCGTGATTTTTCACTCGATTGGGCATCTGCAAAAGTTTATTATAGCTTAGGGGCAGGGAGCAATGATCAAGCGCCATTTGAATATGGTGGTACAACTCTTACAGTTATGGATGACAGGGGCTATGTGGCATCAGGTGGATATTTATATGTTTTTGATTTAAATAATATAGACAGTAAATCGTCAGGCAGTGAATTGGATCAGTTGGGTTGTCGTATTCAACTAGATGGATATGATTGCCTTCCTGGTAGTGGGGTAGATAGAAAATATAGCAGCGGTCAAACAGGAACTACTTGGAGCGATACTACTACACCTGCGCATAATGATTGTTCAGATGGTGGCAATATCGAACTATATGCCACAAATGATATCTATGGTGTCACTGTAGCAGGAAACAATTATATATTTATAGCTGTTGGAGCAGGAACTAATCCTGAATTTAATCTGGTTAACGCTACAAATATTCCGGATTCAAGTTCAAGTCCTAGTATTTCAAGTACTAGCTGTGGCCGATATTCAGGAGGGAATTCAAGCTGGAAACTGATTGG
>CAZZCX010000021.1:0-1299 GCA_964653195.1 uncultured Gammaproteobacteria bacterium | reverse complement strand
CCTAATTATTGTGGAGGTATAAATTACAACGATGGCTTTAATGATTTAACTTCAGTATCTGAGGCTGACGGAGACAATTATGTGTACATGGTCGCCAATAATACACTCAATGAGCTGAAAATAATTCAAGGTGGCCCTGATGGAACTTATTTAGATACAGGTACTATAGAATCGATTACTATAGACGCTGGGTACAGCACTGCTTTTAATGCATACAGTACAAGCATGAGTGAGCCGACGAATACGGATATTAAATTTCAATTTGCTGGAGCAGATCCTGTCAGTGGTAGTTGTAGTGGTGCTGTCTTTAATTATGTGGGGCCAGATGGGACTGATACTTCTTTTTATACTGCCACTGAAAGTGCAATTTTTATAGGAAGCGGTGCAAATGGATATAAGAATCCTGCCCGCTGTTTCAGGTATAAAGGTTTTTTTATGACTACCGATTATAATTCGACACCGGTAATGAATGATATGACAGTAAATTATTCTCCGTAAATTATAGATATATAAATAAATAGAAAATATGAAATATAAACAAAATAGGGAAAAAGGTACAACGTTAATTGAACTTTTAATATATATTGGATTATTGGCAATATTTTTGAGTGTGTTGACTAGCCTTTTTGGAACTGCTGTTGAAATTTTTATATCAACTCAATCAACAAGTGGGATAGCTATAGATTCAACTTATTTATTGTCGAAAATGAAGTATGATATACAACGAGCTGAGTCTATTAGTAATCCTGTAGTGCAGGGTGGAAGCGGTTCAACGTTGTCATTAGTTATTGATGGTGGTACTTATTCTTATTCTGTCGATGTAAACGGTAACCTTGTGTACTCAAATCCTTCAGGCACATTTTTTCTTAATAGTTATCTAGCTAGAATATCTTCTCTGAATTTTACAAAACTTGGAAATCCAGGCGGTATTGAAGAAACTTTAAAGATTGACATGATACTAAGTAGTCGAGTAGAACAAGCAAAAGGGGAAGAAATATCTAATATCTCTACAGCTGTCGCATTACACAGAAATTGAATATATAAATAATAAGTTATAAGTTATAAGTTATGAATTATGAGTCGTAAATTACACTCTAATAAACTATGGACAATGTACTATTCACTATGCTTTGCTGACGGGCAGGCACTGGTTTCGCTACTATTTTATGTTATGATTATATTAGTAGTTACAAGTGGGGCAGTTATGCTGATCGCTATAAATTCTTTATCCGCGACGAAATTACAGGAAGGGGTTTTAGCATATGGTGTTGCGGAGGGGGGTGCTGAAAATGCAGTATT
>CAZZCX010000020.1:12292-18022 GCA_964653195.1 uncultured Gammaproteobacteria bacterium | reverse complement strand
TTTTTATCTATCAATACGCAAGGGCATCAATTACTTACCTTAGCATTTATATTATCTGTATTTGCGCTATATTTTTATATCTTATATCTTGAAAAAAGGACTTTTATTCTTGCAGCTTTAACCGTTCTAACGCTGTTTGTAATTAATTTTTACGATTTAAGAGCTTTGTATATAGTTGTCTTTATTTTAATTCTATATTCAGCTTATTTTACGCTGTTTATTAGTAAAAGTAGAAATAAGATATTAAATAGAAATATATTAAATTATATTCTTCCATACATAATATTTTTACCACTCACATCTTATTGGGTACTTCCTACAATCGTAGGAAGTTCACTTATCACAAATGAAAATTTTGGAAGGTTAATTAGCTATTCAGAATTTTATAACATCATTCACGCAGTTACCCTTCATTTTCCTTTTTGGACATCTTCGACGCCACTTTGGGATACATTTATTTCTGTTCCTTGGTATTTTTGGTTATATCCAGTTTTCGCAATAATGGGACTATTATTGAATCGTAAACGGCCTATCATATTATTCTTCGGACTAATAGCATTAATAGGCATTTTACTTACAAAGCAAGTAGCTATACCTTTTGATAAATTGTATCTTTGGTTATATGAAAATATTCCAGGATTTAATGCATTTAGAGAGGCAAGTAAATTTTATTTCATGATAGTTTTAGGTTATTCTATACTCATTGGCAGCTTTATATCAAAAATAAAAGAAAAATCAAATACAAATTTTTTAGCAAGATTTTCAAAACAATTTTTATTTTTTGGGATTATATTTTTAGTATTATGGAATACAAAATCACTTGTCACTGGTGAGATAGGTACGCTTTTTATCCCAACAAAATTACCAAAAGATATCATCAAAACAAAAAACTTTATTTTCAATCAAAATAATTTTTTCAGGACAGCATGGATCCATCCTCCTGTGCGATGGAATTTAGCCTCAAATAATCATCCTTTAATCGATATGAATTATTTTACAAAGAGCAAATTGACTAATTTCCCCACTTATTCACACGATTCTGCAGCACCTAAAGGGATATCAATTTTAAATAATTTAGCAGACATTAGAATGGACAAAGTACTCGATCTCACTTCGGTTAAATACGTAATGGTTATGTTAGATGAGAATGAAACTAATGATTTAATCTTTAATTCTATAGGGATAAATGGAGTATATGTAAAAGATAGGCTAAAAAGTATAAATTATCTAAACAGTTTTGAAATCGGTACTAGCAATATTCTAGTGTATGAAAATCAAGCTTATAGACCCCATATATATACTACATTAAGTAAAGAACAGTTACTTTCTGATGCGGAATATTTTCCTGTAAATTATGTAGCAATAAGTCCATCTGAATATAGAGTGATGCTTTACAATATTGATAAGCCAATTTTTCTCCATTTTACTGATGCTTATGATCCGCAATGGGTAATGAAAGTTGGAAATTTCGACTGGCCAAAATCAATACTTGATAAGAACTACTTTTTGTCAAATAAATACCATATTGAGAGTCCTGTAAATACCAATTCTTTTCTTATAGACCCAAATAAATTATGTAGTAATGATAATTGCACTGATGCAGGGAATGGAAAATATGATATTACATTAACTTTATTTTTTAAGCCTCAAGCATATCTTATGAGTGGTTTAGTCATTACCGCGATTACTCTAGTGACAATAATTGTAAGTATGTTTTATATTATAATAAAAAGGATTATGAACTATGTTTAAGCAACTTAAAATTTCTTTAAATAATAAATGGATTAAGTGGGGCTTAATACCCATATTATTATTTATTTTATGGACTGGACTGTCTATCGCTTATTATAAAAATAACTTCGGTTTGACCTCACTAACTACAAATTATAATAAAAATCAATTCATAAACTATACTTCAAAAAGACTACAAAAAGGTAATGTATTATCTGGAGAATTCAAGGCAAAGTATGACTATCTAGGTATAGTAGCAATTCGCTTTAATACCTTTTTCCAAATTAATGAAGATATAATACGCTTCCGTATAAAAGAAAAAAACAGTAGTAAGTGGTATTTCCAATATGATTACACTACTCCACAATTTCAACCAAACCAACTGTTCACTGTTGGGTTCCCTGTAATATCTGATTCAGCTGGAAAAACATATCTTTTTGAGATTGAATCACTCCAGGGTGAAAAGAATAATGCTGTCGCTATTAGTCCCATTGAGCCCGTGATAGTAACGAAATATCAATATCCTAAAAAAGAAATAATTTCTGATATAGATAAAGCTTTTAATTTTATTTTACTTAAAATAGTCAATTCTTTTATGAGTATTGATTTTATAATTTCAACGTTTGCATATTTAATGCCATTGACTGGTTATATCATTTATCAACTATATTTCCAGAAATATTTATCTGATAAATATCATATTGTGTTGTCATCTGTGATTACAATTCTTTTTATAGAAAGTTTATTGGTAAATAATACAAACGATTTACTCGTTCTTATATTAACTGGAATGGTTGCATTGGTTATGATTATATATAAATTGGATAGTAGTATTGCGTTTGTAATTGCATTGTTTTTTATCTCGCTTGCTTCATTATTCTATACTATCGGTTTAAATGTGGTAGCAGAAAACTTTGCAGTTTGGGCTTACTTATTGCTTGCTATTGGCCTTCTTCAGGCATTAATAGTTTTAAAAAGTAAGACTAAATTTATCAGCCTGTCGGAATTCTGGAAAAAAATTAATGTCAAAATCAAATAATTAGTGAACAGAAAAAATAATTATTTCTCCAAGAAATCAGTAATAAAAGAAATTTCAATACTTGGTTTATTGATTATATTTTATATTTTAATTAGGTCCATTCATTTTGCATCTTATATAAATTTTTCTCATGATCAAGGGTTGTTTTCCTCACGTGCGATTGAGATATATCGAAATAAATCGTTAACATTGATTGGGCCTTCAATATCATATATTTTTCAAGGGAGGGAAATTTTCCAGGGTGGGGTAATTTATTATGTATTTCTGCTTTTTTTATGGCTAGGTAATTTTGAACCGCTTATGGCATCCTATTTCTTTATGCTTTTTTCAGCTGTTATGCTTATTCCTTTATTCTATGGCGTTAAACTCCTTATGAATAAAAATGCAGCTTGGCTAGTCTGCATCATTTATACATTCTTGCCATTTTACATAAATTATTCTCGTTTTCTCTGGAACCCAAATTTTCAATTTTCTTTGCTACCAATACTAATTTTGTTTATGGGTTTATTTAAAAAATATAATAAAGTATATTTATTCGGATTAATGTCAATTTTCTTAGGTATTTTATTGCAGTTTCATTATCAGTTCATAGTGATAATTATTGGAATAGCTATATATTATTTTGTATTAAAGCAAACAAAATTATCTTTTCTTCCTGTATATACAATTGGTTTGATGATTGGGCTTTCGCCTTTAATTCTTTTTGAGTTAAGAAATAACTTTTATAACTTGCAAACAATTTACTTTTTTTTATCACATGGTCAATATTTCCTAAATAGCGGAGGAAGTATGCAGTCACATTATTTTTTAAGTATCTCCTTTTTTGTTTTACTATTTTTTGTTTCTGTTGTACAAAAATATTTTTCCGAAATTAAATTGATTGTTTTAACTGTCATTCTATTATCTATATCGGTTTTTATATATGGAAGAAAACCATTAAATGCTTTTGGAATGAGTGATAACTGGAATTATATATCAGAAGAAAGTGCTTTTAGACTGATCAAGGCACAAAAAATATCAAATTTTAATGTTGCAAATACGATTTATGATACCAAAGCATCTGTACAAAAATATCTTTTAAGAAGAGATGCTGTAATAATAAATGAAGAGGATTATTATAATAATAAATATTTGTTTGTTATTTCCACCAATAAAGACACTTTCACTGGTAAGAGAGCCTACGAAATAGAGACATTCAAGCCATCAGTTATCGTAAGCAACTGGAAAATTAATGATTATTATAAATTATATTTACTAAAACGAATTGGTAGGGATGATTAGTCTAATTTCCTATAAATAAAGGCGTTTTGATATAATGTAAACATGTTCAGTATTGTAATTCCGGTCTATAATGAAGAAGAATCACTTCAGGCATTCTACAGTGAGCTAATAGCTGAACTGAGAAAGGTATCAGAAAAGTATGAAATCATATTCGTGGATGATGGTTCAAGTGATAACTCTTTAGAAATATTGAAAGAACTTGAAAGTAAAGATAGTGCTGTTCGTATATTTTCATTTCGAAAAAATCAGGGTAAGGCTTACGCACTTACAGCTGGTTTTCAAAAAGCAATAGGTGAATACGTAGTTACTCTTGATGCGGATTTGCAAGATAAGCCTTCAGAAATACACAAACTTCTAGAAAAATTACAAAAAGAACATTTGGATATGGTATCCGGTTGGAGGAAAAATCGTAAGGATAAATCACGAATGATTGTAATATCTTATTTATTTAATTATTTTACTGGAAAGTTATTTAGCGTTCGGCTTCATGACTATAATTGTGGATTGAAAGTATATAAAGTTGAGGCTGCAAAAAGTTTAAGACTATATGGAGGCCAACATCGTTTTATTCCTCTTCTATTGGTAGATCAAGGATTTTCCGTAGATGAGGTAGTTGTAGTACATGAGAAGAGAAAATTTGGAAAGTCTAAATACGGTTTTTCCAAGGTATGGAAAGACCTTCCTGATATTTTCACTATGCTTTTCTTGGTCAAATACGGCAAAAGACCATTGCATTTTTTTGGTCCTGTCGGGTCGATTTTAAGCCTAATGGGTTTCTCTATCCTCACCTATTTAAGTTTACTAAAAATAATAACAGGCGTTTCAATTGGAGGAAGACCATTACTTATGTTTGGAGTCCTTTTAGTTATCAGCGGTTTGCAAACCTTCTTTACAGGATTTATTGGTGAATTAATTGTGAGTACCTCTCAAAAGGAGATTAAAGTTGCTCCGCTAAAGTATTCCTCCATTTAATTAAGGTGATAATTTATTTGATCGGTGTTTATTATACAGATAATTTCACAATGAGATTTCTAAATATCGATAATATTATGTTATTTATCCGTTTTCTTCTACTTTCAATTATTCACTATTTATACTACGCTAATAAAAATAGTAGTATTTTTTTACATATTAACGAGTTATTGAGATGAAAGTACTAAATCGTACTGACAACCCGTTAAAAAACAATTAAAAATATGAGGATTGGAATCGATATTTCCCAAATGGCGTATAAAGGTACAGGGGTAGCAGCTTTTATAGAAAACCTGCTTTCCGAGATGATAGAGCACGATACTCAAAACGAGTATATATTTTTTGGATCTTCATTGCGCAATAGTACTGAGTATAAAGTACTGGGTATAAAGTATAAGCATAATAAAAATATAAAATTTAAGATTTTCCCAATCCCGCCAAGTATACTTGATATCTTATGGAATAAAATGCATGTTCTTTCTATAGAGAGGTTTATCGGGAATGTAGATGTTTTTATTTCCTCTGACTGGACTCAGCCTCCTGTTAGGAATGCAAAAAATGTGACGATTCTTTACGATTTAGTAATTTTCAAATACCCTCAAGAGACTGCAAGTAAAATAATTGAAACACAAAAAAGACGTCTTAAGTGGGTAAAGAAAGAATGCGATAAAATTATATGCATATCTGAAGCTACGAAAAGGGATGCA
>CAZZCX010000020.1:0-12192 GCA_964653195.1 uncultured Gammaproteobacteria bacterium | reverse complement strand
CTTATTGTTTATTAACGAGTTAACGGGTTATGACCATCAAGAATTTTGAGGATTTAGAGATTTGGAAGCTAAGTATTGAGCTTGTTCGCGAAGTTTATGATAGAAGCGCACAAGGTTTATTAAGCAAAGATTATATATTAAGAGATCAGATAAGAAGAGCTGTAATTTCAATTAGCTCCAATATTGTTGAAGGCTTTGAGAAAAATAATAATAATGAACTAATACGATATCTAAAAATTTCGAAAGGTTCAGCAGGAGAAGCCCGAGCGCAACTAATAATTGCACATACGCTTAATTATATAACTGATGAAGAACTTAAGTTAACTTCTAATAAAATGGTAAACTTATCAAGTCAGATTGGTAAATTTATCTCATATTTGGAGCTAAAAAGAAAAAATAAAGAATTTAAACACGTTAATAAATAACACGTAATAATTTTATGAATATAGGTATAGATGGCAATGAAGCAAATATAGAAAAAAAAGTAGGAATAGGAGAGTTTGCCTACGAATTAATATTGCAATTCGCAAAGTTTCAAGATCCAACCTTGTCTGCCAGCAGGCAGGGGCTTAAATTTCAGGTTTATCTAAAAAATAAACCTAATAGTCAGATGCCAGAAAATTCTGATAATTTTCGTTATAGAGTATTTGGGCCTAGGAAACTTTGGACTCAATGGAGATTACCTTTAGATTTATATTTGAATCGTCCGCGACCTGATATTTTCTTCACTCCGTCGCATTACGCGCCCCGTTTTTCTCCAGTACCTACAGTTATCTCAGTGATGGATCTTTCATACTATCATTACCCTGAACTTTTTAAGGAAACAGATTTGTATCAACTGAAAAACTGGACAAATTATTCTATAAAAAATGCAAAGGCAGTAATAACGATCAGCAAATCAAGTAAAAATGATATAATTAAATTGTACGGAATACCAGAAAACCGGGTTTTTATAGCCTATCCAGGCGTCAAACCTGTTGTTGATCTCATTCCGCACGTTTACCCGATGAGCGAGTTACAGGTCAGATATCAGATAAATAAAAGATACATACTCTTTGTAGGGACAATTCAGCCTAGAAAAAATATTGAACGGCTCATAAAAGCATACTCCAAACTCATTGAAGATAAGAATTATCATGATATTCAGCTTGTGATAGTTGGCAAAAAAGGCTGGCTTTATGAATCAATTATAAATACACCTGAAAACCTTGGTATTAAAGATAAAGTTTTGTTTTTGGATTTTGTACCTGATGAAGATCTACCGCTACTATATAAAGGAGCAATATGTTTTGTCTTGCCTAGTCTATATGAAGGATTTGGTCTCCCTATTCTTGAAGCTATGAAGTATGGATGTCCTGTCATCACTAGTAATGTTTCAAGTATGCCTGAGGCTGGAGGGGATGCAGCGCTTTATGTTGATCCACTTGATGTTGATGACATTACAGATAAGTTGAAAAAAATAGCAGGTAATCAGAAATTAAGAGGGGAATTGATAGAGAAAGGAATAAAGCAGGCATCTAAATTCAGTTGGGAGAAAACGGCTAAAGAAACTCTTACAGTTTTGGAAGAAGTAACTAAATTGTAATATTAATTATAAAGGAGTTAAAGAGTGAGAATTTTCATTCGTTTTTAAGACATTAAAATATATGAAAGATAAAACCGGTAAAAATTTGTCAAGCTTAGATTTACTTATAAAATTAAAAAGTCGACTGTCTACAATATGGCGAGAGTTTATAGTATATAAATTACACCTCTTTGGGTGTATTCCGTCTCATCATTTTCGAAGATTAGCTTATCGTATGGCTGGAATTAAAATAGATAAAGGATCAGTCATACATATGTATGCACGATTTTATGATCCGTCTAATATTACAATTGGCACAGATACTATAATTGGCGAATATGCTGTATTAGATGGTAGAGATAAATTAAGCATAGGTCATCATGTAGACATTGCATCAAATGTGATGATTTATAATTCAGAGCATAATATCCACTCCGAACATTTCTCTGCAGTAGAATCAGTCATAAAAGCACCAGTTATCATCGAAGATTATGTCTTTATAGGACCGAGAGCTATTATTTTACCAGGTGTAACTCTAGGTAAAGGTTGTGTCATTGGTGCTGGAGCTGTAGTTACAAAGTCCGTTGGTGCATTTGAGATAGTTGGTGGAGTACCAGCTAAATTTATTGGTGAAAGAAAGAATAAAGATCCACATTATATTTTAGGAAGAGCTGCTTGGTTTAGATAGTTTTATTTATACTTAAATTATTAACAAATTAATAGGTCTTGTTTTATAACTCGTTGATAAACAACCCGTTAATAAAATAATAAAAAAAAATGATATCAATCATAATATTAAGTTACAATACCAAGAATTTACTAAAAGAGTGCCTGAATTCTATATATAAATATTTTCCAACCTTTACATTTGAAATTATTGTTGTAGACAATGCATCAACAGACGGAAGTTATGAAATGTTGAAAAAAGATTTTAAAGATATAAAACTAATCAAATCGGAAATAAATTTAGGTTTTGCTAAAGGAATAAATTTAGGATGTAGAAACGCAAAAGGAGAGTATTTTTTATTTTTAAATACGGATATTACTATATATGATTCTTTAAGTTTGGAAATAATTAAATTTATGCAAAAAAACGAATATGTATCTATAGCTGGTGGACAATTATTGGATGGGAATGGAAATCCCCAGCGATCTTATGGTAAGTTTTATACATTGCCAGTTGTTTTTAAAATGCTAATACATGGTGACAAAGGAGAGATATCAACAAAAAATAGTAGTATTAAAAAAGTGGATTGGGTGAGTGGAGGCTTTATGGCTGTTAAGCGGGAGGTATTTCTAAAGTTAAAAGGATTTGATGAGAATTTTTTTATGTACATGGAGGATGTGGAATTGTGTTATCGTGCTAGTATTGCAGGTTTTGATACTTATTTCTTTCCTGAAAGTAAACTTACGCATTTTAATCAGGGTAGCTCTAACCGTACATTTGCTATTAAATATATCTATAAAGGACTTTTGTATTTTTATAAAAAACATAAAAGTATCGCAGAGTACTTTGTATTAAAGATACTTTTATGGTCAAAAGCACTATCGCTAATTTTTATCGGGACACTAACTCATAATATTTATCTAAAGAAAACTTATTCTGAAGCAATAAGAATTTAAAATTTATGAATTTTTTTAAATGGGTCAATGATAAATTACTTTTTATTTTCACATTATTTTTAATTTTCTTTATCCCGCTTTATCCGAAATTGCCTCTTTTGGATATCAAAAATACATGGGTTTATATTCGGATTGAAGACTTTATCGTGGTATTGTCTCTTATAGTATTAGCTTATTTCGTGATTAAAAAAAAGGTAACACTCGTGAGTCCTCTTACTATTCCTATTCTGGTTTTCTGGTTATTAGGTGCCATTTCGACTATTCATGGAATACTTATTATTTTTCCTAATTTAGCAAATGTCTTTCCTAATGTCGCATTCTTAAGCTATGTAAGAAGGCTAGAATATCTGAGTGTCTTTTTTTTAGCATTTTCTTCATTTCGGGATAAGAAATGGATAAAATATATAATTTTTGTATTAGCAGGCACATTATTGCTGGTTTCAATTTACGGAATAGGACAGCGGTATTTAGGATTCCCTGCGTATTTGACGATGAATGAAGAGTTTGCCAAAGGAGAACCCATTCGCTTATCGCCCCTATCTCGTGTTCCATCAACTTTCGCCGGTCATTATGACCTAGCTGCATATTTAGTTCTAATCATTCCAATTATGGTAAGTGTCATTTTCGGTATTAAGAACTGGTTATCAAGATTTATGTTGGCAGTTATCAGTTTTTTGGGCTTTGTTGTTATGTTTATGACAGTTTCAAGAGTGTCATTTTTTGTACTCCTTATCACCTTAGGTATAGTGCTTTTTATTCAGAAGAGGAAATTAGTTTTTGCTGCAATTCCTGTATGTTTAATTTTACTGATACCTTTAATCAATTACGCTCCATCACTGGTAAGTAGACTGGGCAGTACTATTGATGAGGTAGATGTGCTGGTAGATGCGTCAAGTGGTAGGCCGATAGGACATGCTAAACAGGTGCCCTCAGATTATTTTAAAGACAAATTTATAGTAAGTGATTATGCATTGATACAGGAGGGAGTTGATACTTCAAAAATTGATAACATTGAAAGCTCAGTTTATGCCAGCTCTTCAGCTTTGAGATCTAGTGAACTGATATATCCAAGAACTACTTTTTTTCCTGATTATACTTTACTTACTGATCAAGTTACTTTAATGGTTCCATTAAATGTTTCCACTGGTGAGAGCCTGCCTCAAGGTACAGGATACATTAATTTATCACTCTCGCCAGTTAAGCGAAAAATTGGTTATTACTTATATGAGTATAAGAATGAATTGGAAAATGGAATCGAAAATGAAGCTGATGCTTTACTTATACATGGTAATTTTTTAGTAAAAAAAGCTGCAGCTTATGATTTATCATTCACCACGCGTTTTCAGGGTGAATGGCCGAATGCAATAAATGCATTTATGCGAAATATATTTTTGGGTAGCGGTTACGGTTCAATTAGTCTAGCAGTTGATAATAATTATTTTCGACTTTTGGGAGAAGTTGGATTATTTGGAACTATTGCATTTATAACGATTTTTGTAGCAGCTGGATTATATCTAAAGAGGATATATCCTGAAATTGATTCCCCACTCGTTAGAAGTTATGTTGTAGGGTTTTGTGTTGGAGTAAGTGGTCTTTTTCTTAATGCTATTTTTATTGACGTTTTTGAGGCATCAAAGGTGGCTTTTGTTTTGTGGCTTTTAATGGGGTTAACTATTGCCCTAGCTCATATTTATAGTAAAGAGGAGATAAGTATCACCAAAGATCTCAGAAAAGCAGTTATTTCCACTCCTGCAGTTGTTGTATATTTACTAATGATTGTAATTATTATTTTTTCTCCGATGTTAAGCAATTATTTCGTAGGAGATGATTTTACTTGGTTTAGGTGGGCTGCGGAAGGGGATAATATATTAAAATATTTTACTAATGCAAGCGGATTTTTTTATAGACCAGGGTCTAAATTGTATTTTCATTTTATGTACGATATATTTTGGCTAAATCAAACTGTTTATCATTCAGTATCATTAATGCTTCATTTTTTAACAGCTTTAATGGTTTTTTTAATCGGAAAGAAATTAACAAGTGATAAGAAAATACCGATAATAGCAAGTTTTCTATTTGTGGCTATTAGTGGACATCAGGAGACAATTTTCTGGATATCTTCTACAGGTCATTTGATAGCAGCAGTGTCAACACTTTTATCTTTACTTTGTTTTATAGAGTGGAGACGATTACGATTATTGCGTTTTTATCTATTATCCATTCTATCTTTCACCCTATCTTTGTTATTTAGTGAAGCTGCCGTTATGACGCCATTTTTATTCGTGTTTTATTTAATCTCACGAGGTAAACAAGAATTAAGCTTCCTAAAATCAAATATTCTTTCTGTTATGGTACTCTTCACTCCACTTATTTTTTATGGGATGCTTAGGTTTTTAAGTAGTAGCCATTGGTCAGGAGGAGATTATAACTATAATCTTATGAAATTCCCTCTTAATTTTATGGGTAATTTATTTGGATATAGTTTACTTGGTCTTTTTGGTCCTATATCGCTTTCAGTCTATAACCAAATACGCATTTTTATGAGAACCGAGATAATGAGCTTATTCATCTTTTTGATCTTTTTTGCCATCGTTATTTATATAATTAAGCGTATATTATGGAAAAAGTTAAAAGAAATAAAAGAAAAGACGTTGGTTGGATTCAGCTTAGGATTTTTCATAATTACGCTTATGCCATTTTTGGGATTAGGCAATATAACTTCACGTTATAGCTATCTATCTTCCATCAGTATTGTTTTAATTATTTCGTTACTATTAGTAAAAGCCTATAATTATCTAATTCCTCAAGGAAAAAATATTGCAGTAATGAGTATTTCTATAGTTATCGCATTATTTACTTTATTTCATCTAATTCAATTACAAGAGATTCATGGTGATTGGAAGACGGCAGGAACGAAAGCAGAACGGTTTATAATTGCAATTGATGAGTTATATCAGGCTCATTGGTCCACTGAACCAATGACAATGAATTTCATAAATATTCCTATTAGATCGGGTTCTGCATGGGTATTTCCTGTCGGATTAACTGACGCGATGTGGCTAAATTTTAGAAATCCAAATGTAACGGTTAATTATATTTCATCAGTTCAGGAAGGATTAAATTCAATTAATAATCCTAGAAACGAAAAAGTTTTTGAGATCGATGAAAGTGGCAAATTGATTGAACACAAGAAAGTTATCCTCCTACAATGAGAAGACTAGAACTTGCAGCTATTTTATTTCTAATTTTTCTAACATTTATTACAAGATTTTATAAGATCGGAAGTCCTGTTGCGGATTGGCATAGTTGGAGACAAGTTGATACATCTTCAGTTTCTAGAAATTTTGTAGAGAAAGGATTTGATTTGCTACATCCTACATATCATGATTTATCAAATATTCCCTCCGGTAAAGATAATCCAATGGGTTACAGATTTGTAGAATTTCCTCTTTTTAACATTGTTCAAGCTGGTTTATATAATATTTCTAATTTCGGTACGATTGAAGCGTGGGGTAGATTAACTAGTGTTTTAGCTTCAGTTAGTGCTGTGATCTTTATTTATTTAATAGTTAGAAGATATGAAAAATTTTATGAAGCATTTTTTGCAAGTTTTTATTATGCGGTAATACCGTTTAGTGTTTATTATGGTCGTGCTATTCTCCCAGAGCAAGCAATGGTAGCTTCAATATTGGGAGGAATATATTTTTTCGATATTTCTTTAAATCAAGAATCCATTAAAAGGATGTATTTATGGCTTTTTATAGCTTTCGTATTTATTGCATCAGCGATACTTATTAAGCCTTATGCATTATTTTTTACTTTACCTATTTTTTATATTACATGGAAAAAATATGGCTTTAAACTTCTATTTAATTGGAAATTATGGTTAATGGCTTTTCTCTGTATACTACCATTCGCAATATGGAGATTATGGATGTTGCAGTATCCTGAGGGAATACCTGTAAGCAACTGGCTTTTTAATGGCGGTGATATTCGATTTAAAGGTGCTTTCTTTTATTGGATTTTTGCTGATAGAATTTCACGTTTGATTTTAGGTTATTGGGGAGTAGCGATATTAATAATAGGTATATTGTCTTGCTCCGTAAAAGATAATATAAAAAAAAGCGGATTATTTTTTTATACATTTTTAACTTCATCCCTTCTATACCTATTCGTAATTGCTCGCGGAAATGTTCAGCATGATTATTATCAGACACTTATTATTCCGACTATATCAATTTTTTTAGGTATTGGTTCAGCGCGTTTAATTAACCTTCCAAAGGATTTAGGCAACAGGAATCTAAGTCGTTTAATCTGGCTTTTTATTACGGCTTTCACATTAGGATTTGGATGGTATTTTATAAGGGATTATTATAATATCAATAATTCATCAATTATCACTGCAGGACAAGCCGCTGATAAAATTTTGCCGAAAAATGCCAAAGTTATCGCACCTTATGAAGGTGATACTACATTCCTTTATCATACAAAAAGAAGTGGATGGCCAAGTTTTCAAAACCCAATCCCAGAACTCATAAATAAAGGAGCAACACATCTAATACTTCTTAATCCTACTGAGAATAATTATGAATTTGCTAGGATATATCCCGTAGTTTCTGAATCTAAAGAATATATTATTTTCAAATTACGCTGAATACAACTGATTTTTTTATATACGACATTTAACTATGAGAATTCTAATGATATCTTCATATTTACCCTATCCCTTAACAAATGGAGGACACATCAGATTATTTAATTTACTAAAGAAACTAGCAAGTAAACATGAAGTTACTCTTATATGTGAAAAACGTCCTCATCAGACACAGAATGATATAGATGCTATAAATAAAATTTGCAAAAAAGTAATTACTGTACCGAGAAAGAAGCAGTGGAGCATGAGTACAGTTTTAAAAGCGGGATTTTCTTTTAATTCTTTTTTAGTTGCAGGGCATACAAATAATAAGCTAAAGGAAAGTATTGCCCAGTCGTTAATAAATGAGCAATTTGATCTTATTCATGTGGAAACATTTTATGTAACTCAGAATATACCTGACACAAATGTACCGATTGTTATTACAGAACACAATATTGAATACCTTGTCTACGCACGTTATTCACAAAAAGCTCCATTTTTAATCCGACCATTATTATATCTAGATGTATACAAGCTCAAACTAAATGAAGAAAAAGCATGGGATAGAGCTCAGAGTTTAATAGCAGTTTCTATTGAGGAAAAACAACTAATGAAAAAGTCAAATGTAAATGTAGTTCCAAATGGTGTTGATTTGGATTCATTTAACTTCAAAAATCCAGTACAAAAACAATATCATTCTGTTGCACGTCATCTATCCTTACCTCAAAAAGAAATACTTTTTATAGGTGACTTTAAATGGATACAAAATCGCGATACTTTAGCATGGATCTTGAAAGATATCTGGCCTTATCTATTACGAGCAGTCGAATCAGAAGTGAAAATAAATTTACGTATAGTTGGGAAAAATATACCTGGGAATTTAAAAAAACTAAATACTTTTGATAGTGTGATATTTGATGAAAATGCACCAAATGAAACTGCTAAAATTTTTAAAAAGTCTGATATATTGTTGGCCCCAATTAGAGTCGGAGGTGGAACAAGTTATAAAATACTTGAGGCAATGGCTTCTGGTATACCTGTGGTTACGACATTCAGAGGTATGAGAGGCTTAGAGGTACAGCAAGATAAGCATTTATACGTATCAGATGATGTACAGGGAATTGTAGATAAAACAGCTAGATTACTCAGGGATACTGAAGAATATGAAAAAATTGCGCATAACGCCCGCAAGTTAATAGAGGAAAAGTATGATTGGAATGTAATTGTACATAAATTAAATGAAGTGTATGAGTCAGTGAGAAATAATTCAAAACAATGAAATTATAATATATAACAATAAACAATAAACAATAAACAATAAACAATAAACAATAAACAGTAAGAGAAGGTTAGTTACTTAATTTTTAGAACCAAAAATCAATAATAAATATGCTAGATTTGTCGGTAGTTATCGTTTCATTTAATACGAAAGACTTTTTAAATAAATGTCTTGTATCGATTTCAAAATACATATCGAAAAATATCAGATATGAAATAATAATTATCGATAATGGTTCAAAAGACGGTAGTTTAGACGAATTATCAAGAAGTAAATATAAAGATTTAAATATAAAACTAATAAAGAACAAACAAAATTTGGGTTTTTCTAAAGCCAACAATTTAGGAGTGAAAATATCAAAAGGAAGGTATATTTTATTTTTAAATTCGGATACTGAGTTAATTATGAAAGATACATTGGAGGAGATGGTTTCATTTATGGATCATCATCCAGATGCTGGAGCTGCTACCTGTCGAGTAGAGCTCCCGGATAAAACTATCGATGATGCAATTCATCGGGGATTTCCTACGCCATGGAATTCCTTGATGCATTTTTCGGGATTAGGTGCAATTTTTCCCAAAAGTATGTTTTTTAATGGTTATCATTTGGGTTTTTGCGATATTGATAAAGTCCATGAGATAGACGCTTTAGCTGGCGCTTTTATGATTGTTCGACGGGAAGCAGGACAGAAGATTGGTTGGTGGGATGAAGACTATTTTTTTTATGGAGAAGACCTGGATTTTTGTTATAGGTTGAAACAGGAAAAGTGGAAAATTTTTTTCGTCCCGACCACGAAAATTTTGCATTATAAAGGCGTTTCAAGTGGTATTAAAAAACATTCAGAAAATTTGATTGAAAGAGATATAGATTCTATAAAAATGATTCAAAAAGCCAGATTCGATGCAATGAGAATTTTTTACCGTAAGCATTACCGAAACAAATATCCATCAATAATTACTAATTTGGTTTTAGGTGGAATAAAACTTAAGCAATTATCAGTAAAAATTTATTAATGCCTAAAGTCTTAAAGACAATTTTCATATTTCTGTTTGTCTATTTCATTTTTCATACTATACGGGATATTTTACAAATATTAAATTTATACGGCAATCCAATATCAGATATGTTTAGAACAAATCATAATTGGTGCCGTCCCATTTGTGATTTTATTACATTACCACAAGAATTAATTGGTATATTTTTGAGTTTTATAGTTTTAAAAAGAAATAGAGCAGGTATGCTTGGTATAATTGCTGTTATAGCTTTTCTATTAATGCTTATTGGATTTTTATTGCCTTAAATATGAAAATTGGAATAGATGCAAGATTATGGAATGAAACAGGTGTGGGTAGGTATATTCGTAACTTAATTAGAAATCTACATGAGATTGACCTAAGTAATGAATATATTCTTTTTTGCAGAAATACCGATGTCGAGAGGATAAAGTATGAAATATTAAGTAATAAATGGAAAATTGTTTCAGCAGATATTCGGTGGCATAGCCTTAAAGAGCAATTGAAATTTCACCAAATTCTAAATAGAGAAAATTTAGATTTAATGCATTTTACATATTTCTCTGTTCCATTATTTTATAATCGTCCATTTATAGTGACCATCCATGATTTGATTGTTTATCACTTTCAGACAGGTAAAGCATCTTCTCTACCTCTACCTTTATATAAAGTTAAACATTTAGGGTACAGATTCTTATTAGATCACATCGTTAAGAAATCAAAAAAAATAATTGTTCCTTTAAACTCTACAAAATTGGACGTAGTAAAAACTCTAAAAGTAGATGAAGAGAAAATAGCAGTAACTTACGAGGGTGTAGACGAAGAAGTGGCGGATAAACCTGAATCGATGGCAGGAAGGAAATTTAATGCATCAAGTATGAAACACGAGAGTAGTCATACTCTATACAAAAAACTAAATACTAAATACTTTTTGTATGTAGGTAACGCATATCCTCATAAAAATCTTGAAACTTTAATAAAAGCATTTATAGAATTAAAAAGAATTTATTCACAAAATATCAAGTTAGTTTTAGTAGGTAAGCCTGACTATTTTTATAATAAATTAAAAAAAAGATTAAAGAGAGAGCAGATTGCAGGAGTTGAAGTTTTAGAAAAAGTTGATGACGAGACTTTAAAAAAGTTTTATAAAAGGTCAACTGCAGTTATAGCGCCAGCATTTATTGAAGGATTTGGCTTAGTACCGCTTGAAGCAATGGCAAATGGTTCCTTAGTTTTAGCTTCAGATATACCTTCGCATAGAGAGGTATGTAGCGACATACCAATATATTTCAATCCTTATTCAACTCAAGATTTAATTAACAAATTACAAATGGTATTAGATTATGGAATCGAAGATGAAAAACATAAAAAAATGAAAGCCATACAAAGAATAAAGGAATTTTCCTGGAAAAATATGGCAATAGAAACGCTCAAAGTTTATGAACAAACTCAAAAATAAACGAGTTGCATTAGTATATGATAGGATAAATAAATGGGGTGGGGCTGAAAGAATTCTTTTGGCTTTACATGAAATATTTCCCGATGCCCCGCTTTTTACATCTGTTTACAATCCCAGTAAAGCCATGTGGGCAAACGTTTTTAAGGTAAATTCATCTTTTCTTCAGAATATTCCCTTTGCATCAAACCATCATGAGTATTTGCCTATGCTGATGCCTTTGGCATTTGAAAGTTTTTCATTTGATGAGTATGATTTGGTAATTTCAGTTACCTCTGAGTCAGCAAAAGGGATAATTACTAAACCGCATACTTTGCATATTTGTTACTGTCTTACGCCAACCAGATACTTATGGAGTGGTTTTGATAATTATTTTTCAAATAAATTATTAAGGACTCTTTCAAAGCCTGCAGTAAAGTATCTTAAGAATTGGGATTTGATAGCTGCAAAAAGACCTGATAAATATATAGCAATTTCTAAAGAGGTTCAAAAACGAATTAATAAATATTATGATAGAGAATCAGAGGTAATATACCCGCCATCTGGGATACTGGGTAATAGTTTTGAAATATCAGGAAAGATGCAAAAACAGAAACAAGACTATTTTCTAGTCGTATCGAG
>CAZZCX010000019.1:15882-18145 GCA_964653195.1 uncultured Gammaproteobacteria bacterium | reverse complement strand
ATAAATTTATGACGAAGTCTTAGGCCAAAAAATCCGCTATTACTATTTATAAGTTTTTTTGAATCATCATATAAACCTAATAAACCGAATCCGATAAAAGAGAATAATATTACAAAAAGCTCCCAGTATTTAACTTCAATTGAAAGCATTCCATAAGCCCATAGAGTGATAACCGTTACAACTCCTATGATTAGTATTCCACCACCGAATGGAGTACCAACTTTCCAAGAATTATATCTGTCAAATAAAGGTGTCCGCTTATTGAAAGGATCTCTCGTAATCTGGTCCTGCCTCTTAAGCTTTATTTTATACAGAAAGTCAATAAAAGGCACTAAGAGTATTCCGGTTATAAAAGTTGAAAGAATTGATAAACCTAAAAGTGCAGCCATACGTGAGATACATTATAACATTAATTATGTATGTCTACAGACATTTTATAAAATACCTTACTTGTAATTAATTCAGCACCCTTACCCATACCTATAGCAATATCTTCTTCGGTTTTTAAATTTTTGCTTATAAAATTTATGAGATCAGTTTCCCCCATACCCACAACTTTACATTTTACCAGTCCGTTTTTTACATACTTTTCAAAAATATAACGAGTAGGATTGTTAAATATAATACAATAACTGCAAGCACTTTCAATTTGGGAAAAAAACTTTATAAGGTTCGCATGAGATTCGTTTTCAAATAAGTTTGAATTTAAAAACAATATCTTATTTCCTCTAAAAATCCGAATATAAACAAGTAAAGTTTCAATTGAATTAAGATAAGCAGATGAATAATCAATTATTCTACTTTTTGAAATGAGTAATGTTGGGTGCATATAACCTCTAAGTGGTTGCAACTTTGAGAAGTATCGGACTATTTCTTTTACGTTTATACCTACTTTAATAGCAAGAAGTACTGCTGGCAGTGTCGCTATCAACTCACTTATTCCAATTAATCCTGTTTGAATTGTAAATTGTTTCTTTCTATATTCCAACTGAAAAATAATACCATTTCTTGTAACTTTCAACTCTGAGATTTTTATAGATATATTATCATTTAGATTAAATATCTGTCCTTTCCCAATAAATGAGAAACGTAATACCTCATATTCTTCATTTAGAGAGTGACCATATCTTGCTCTATTTTTTCGTTGAATTGGTAAATTTTGTAAAGAAATAATTAAGTTATGTGAATGACTTAATAGTTTATTGATATTAACATTAAATGGTTTTATCATTATTTGAGGACGAACAGTGTCTATAATCTGGTCAACGTTTTCAAGAGGTATAGAAACACCAATAAATATAATGTCAGTATTATTTTTATTGGTATTAAGTAAAAAATTAGCTAGCCTCCCAATACTCCTATCAATATATACTTTGGCTACTTTTGAATTTAGATTACTAAGCAATTTATAAGTATGTTCGATAACTATTTTAGTGTCTCTTCCTTCTACCAAGACTCTTGCTAAAAATGAATGGTTTTTTATTAACTTTCTAATTTTCTCTACTTGCGCATCTTCATATAATTCATAAGGAAATGATATACAAAACGCAAAAAATAGATAAATAAAAATGTTGATTCTTTCAAGTATAAAAATCCAGAAAAAATAGTCAGTTAGAGGATTTAGAAAAAGTAAGAATATTAAAGTACTCGTAGGAATAATAATAAATATATCTTTTATATTAAAATTTGCTAGGTTAAATTTTTGATAAAGTCTATTAATTGGAAATAAATCGATAATAAAGATACAAATTATAAATACATGATACATAGACATAAACGAATCATGAAGTGATGCGGGGATAAATAAAATGAATCCTAGAACTTTACTGATTTTCTTAAATTTATGAAGGCTGGTAGAATTATACTTGCTAAAAGTTCTTAGAAAAACTTGGATACTATAGTTACTAACCCTAAACCTTTCGCTTACGCCAAATATTCGAAGGAAAGTTACCGTAAAAAATAACAAGCTTAAAGGAATGTATAAGTACTCCATATGTAAATAAGCAGCAGCTAATATTCATATTACTTTGCTTCACTTTACCGTGACGCTTTTAGCTAAATTTCTGGGCTTATCCGGATCATATCTTTTTTTTAAAGCCAAATAATAAGAAAGTAGCTGTATGGGAATAATTTGAGAAATTATACTAGCAGTCCCGGTATCTTTTACTTCAATCCAGTGGTCAAAAACACGTGACTTAATCGGACTTATACCTATAATAAACCCACCCCTGGCTTTTATCTCAGTAGCATTAGATATTATAGC
>CAZZCX010000019.1:9171-15782 GCA_964653195.1 uncultured Gammaproteobacteria bacterium | reverse complement strand
AGCTTTGCCGTATAAGCTTTAGTTGATGCAACTGCTTTCTCAGGTCCTGCACCAAGTAAAATTTTCACATCTGACATTCTATAGATTGTGGAACCAAGTGAATTAACAATAGTACCGATTTTACTCCCTTTTAATTTAGCTCTCTGTAGCGGCTCAACAACATCTATAGTTTCACCGGATTGGGTTAATGCAATTATCATACTTTTATTCGTCAAAAAGTCCTCAAGATAATTGAATTCAGACGCAACTGCAGTATTTACGTGCAACCTTGCTATTTTTGAAAAAAGGTAAGTGCCAGCTAACGCGGCATAATACGCAGTTCCTGCTCCTATTAAAAATGTCCCATGAGCATTTTTAATAATTTCCGATAGATTTAAAATCTGATCCTGATAATTCTCTGCTATATTTCTTATGATTTTTGGTTGATCATATATTTCTTTGAGCATGAAATGTTCATAATTTCCTTTATCGATTTCCTCAATTTTCCAATCAACAGTTTCAAATTCTAAATCGATTTTATTTCCATCTGGTAATTGAAATATTTGCAAACTTTTGCCCAAAATAGCCATTTGTTTATCTTTTAAGAAAATCAATTTATTTGTATGTTTTATAATTCCAGAAGCGTCTGAGGCTATATAAAGGTCGCCATTTTTTTCACCAATTATCAAAGGTGATCCAGTTTTTGCTGCAATTAATTCTTGAGAAATGGTATATAAAACAACAATAGCATTTAAACCTGTTAACCTGTTAAATGCATCTCTCACCGCTGATGCAAAACCAGTCGATTTTAAATTCTCTTCAATCAAATGAGGTATAACTTCAGTATCTGTATCGGATCTAAATATATGCCCTTTTGCGATAAGTTCATCCTTTATTTCGTTAAAATTCTCAACTATACCATTATGTATTACAGCTATTTTACCACCACATTCAAGATGTGGATGAGCGTTATTTTCGGTAACTCCTCCATGAGTAGCCCATCTCGTGTGACCTATTCCCATAAAGCTATCAGGTAAGTTGACACTTGCATCACCTATTTTTCCAATGCGTTTCTGAACAGCAATTTCTTTATGATTTGTAATATTTGGCAGATCGTTTGATTTATGATCCTTAACAGCAATTCCCCATGAATCATAACCCCTGTACTCTAAAAGTTTTAAGCCTTCTAGAATCATTCCAGCTGCGTATTTTTGTTTACCAATATATCCAAATATTCCACACATAATTTATTTATACCTCAGCATAATCAAAAACATATCTATAAACATTTGTATCCCGTTTATTAAATCCCAATTTGAAATATAAATCGTTGCTTGCTCTTCTCATTCTTGAAGTAAAATCCAAATATGCTGCCCCATCATTTCTTGCTTGATTTATTACCGTCTCAATTAATTTTGTGCCAAGGCCTTGACCACGAAACTCATTGCTTACTACAAGATCTTCCATATAAGCTTTTTTAACATATGGAATCCTATATACCAACAAAACTACCATTCCAACTATTTTCCCGGTTGATTTATGTTGGGCAACATACAAATAATATCCATTTATTTTTAAGATTTCTTTGAAATCTGATTCAGAAAACGTTTTATAGTTATTGCCAATGAGCTGCGCCAATTCCTTTATTGCAATATATGTTTCATTTGAAAATTTATTTATTTTATAAATAATAATTTTTTCAGAATCAATCATATTAACTTAGAGATATCAATCTCTTGGCTTCACTTAATTCTTCTCTTGTATTTACTCCGCGCCAAGCCATTTCCCCACCTTGAATGGTCCTAACAAGTTCTCCATGTTTCATGGCCAAATCAAGGAAATTATTAATGTAAAATTCATTTGTAACTGGACTTTTCTTTAATTCTGATTTGTATTTTTTCAAAAATTTAACTGAAAATACAAAACATCCCGGATTGATTTCTGTTATTTTACGCTGCGTATCGGTTGCATCCTTTTCCTCTACAATTCCATTTACTTTTCCCTTATCATCTCTTAATATTCGTCCTAATGCATTTGGATTTTTCTGCTCTATTGTTAAAAAAGTAATTGCTGCATTTTCAGCTTGTTGGACTTCAAATAATCTTTTGATCGTCGCAATGTGTTTTTCCGCATATAGTACGGCATCATCACCATAAACTACAAGAACATCTTCGATATTATCCGGTAATTTAGCTAAGCCACATACAAGGGCATGTCCTGTTCCTAGAGGCTCAGATTGTTCTGCATAAATTACTTCATAGTTCCTCAGTGCATCAGTCACCGTTTCTTTGGCAAATCCAACTACAACAACAACTGTCTTTATCTTAATTTTTTTCATAAAATCCATTATGTGTTGTATCATTGGTTTGTCAGCCAACCGAAGTACAACCTTATTTTGGTTTATCATATTTAGCCTCTTGCCTTTACCAGCAGCTAGAATTATTGCTCCAATATTTTTCATATTATTATCGACAAACGAAAAACGAATAAATTAAAAATACAAGTTATAGATATACTTTTGCTTTTTACTTTATTTGGTTATCAAATAATTTCTTTCACCCTTTTTATGTCCGCACCAAGTGCTGTTAATCGATCAGCAAATCTTTCATATCCGCGATCAAGTTTTTCCACCCCATATATAGTACTGGAGCCCTTAGCTACTAATGAAGCTAACACTATAGCGGCACCAGCCCTAATATCAAGAGTAGACATAACCGCATTGTGGAGCAATTTGGGCCCTTTTATTTTAACTGCGTGAAAATATTCAGGTTTATCATCATCTAAATTGAAATTATATACATCTTCTTTATTTTGCAATATAGGATTGAATAATTCAGCTTCTGCTCCCATTTTCTTAAGATCATATATATATTTTAATTTATTCTCGAAGACTGTCTCATGTATTATGGAGATACCTTGCGCTTGGGTCATAAGAACAGCCCATGGAGCTTGCCAATCAGTCATAAATCCTGGATGAATAGATGTCGTAACATCTACTGATTTTAATTGATTTTTTTTAAAGAATCGTATACCTGATTCAGTTTTCTCAAAACCTGCACCCGTTAAAGCAAGTTTCTCCAGAAAATAATCAATATGTGTTTTATGGGCATCTTCTATTATGACATCGCCATCTGTTAGTATAGCTGCAATTGCAAAAGTTACGACTTCAATTCTGTCAGGGCTTATTGAATATTCTGCGCTATGAAGCTTTTTAACTCCTTTTATGGTGATTTGTCTATTATCTGTTCTTCTTATTTCTGCTCCCATAGCATTAAGAAGTTTGATTAAATCATCAATTTCCGGTTCCTCTGCTGCATTATGTAATATAGTTTGTCCTTCTGCGAGAACTGAAGCCAAAATCATTGTTTCTGTTCCGGTATGTGTATTTTTAGTAAATTTATGATCTATTCCTCTAAGACCTTTCGTTTTTGCATGGAAATATCCATCCGTACTATAGTAAGCAATTTCAGTATTCATTTTTCCAATTCCTTCAGTGGTTCGATCAATGGGTCTAGCACCTAACCTACAGCCTCCCGGATTTGGAATAATAGCTTCGCCAACTCTTGCAAGTAAAGGAGCAATAAACATCGCTGATGTACGGGCAAGTGCAGCTTTATCTAGAGGAATAGAATTAGTTTTAAATTCTTTAGCTTTAATTCTAACTGTATGCTCTTCAATGTCCACATCTATACCTAATGACTTCATTATATCTATCATTACAAAAATGTCGGAAATTAGAGGCATGTTATGCAGGATTACTTCTTCATCAGTCATACAAGCAGCAACAAGAGCTTTTAAAGCTGCGTTTTTAGCACCAGATATACCAACTTTTCCTTTTAACTTATTTCCCCCTGTAACTATTAATTTATCCATATTTTTAACTTATGACTTGCAATTTTTGGCCTATTTTATATACATCCCCAGCCCCAATGGTGATCACTAAATCATCGCCAGAAGGAGGAAATTCATCAAAGTATTTTACCACATTATCAATTTGCGGTAAAAAAATTACGTTTGGATGATGCTTTCTGATTTCGTCTGCCAATTTAGACGAAGAAATACTAAAATCAGGCTTTTCTCTTGCCGATGGAAAAATATCCATTAAAATAACAACGTCAGAGTCAGTGAAAGAAATACCGAAATCTTTAAAAAGTACTTTTGTTCTTGAATAGGTATGTGGCTGAAATATACTTATAATTTTTTTATGAGGATAAATCTCTCGTAACGCTTTGAGTGTTTTCTGAATTTCTGTCGGATGGTGAGCATAATCATCGTATAATATCCCTCCAGATTTTAACTTGCCCAATAACTCTAATCGTCTTTTCGAACCAGTGAATTGATATATAGATTTTCTTATAGAATCTACACTTAAACCAGTTTCATAACTAGCTATTATTGCAGCTGTAGCATTCATACAGTTATGAATACCAGCTACATTTAAAATAAATTCTCCGAAATTATGATTTAGGTATTTAAGCCTGAAACGTGTACTTTCTAAGTCAGATTTAACTTCGCTTATTATTACATCATTATTTTGATTTAATCCGAAAGTTATTACTCTTAGCCTTATATTATTTAATATTTTTCTGATATTTAGATCGTCACCATTTACAATTAAAATACTTTCATTTGGTAAGGAATGAATAAATTTATCGAATGCTGAGATAAAACTTTCTAATGTAGGATAGATATCCGGATGATCATGCTCAATATTTGTGATAATGGCCATTGCAGGTTTATGCCATAGAAACTTAGCGCGTTTATCGTAAATCGGTTCCGAAGCATACTCATCTGCTTCGACCACAAAGAATTCACCAGTGCCAAAATGCCCTGAGTTAATTAATGTAGGTATATAACTCGTGCCAATTAGATATGAAGGATCTAAGTTACATTTTTGTAGAATGGTCGCAATCATGGCAGTAGTAGTCGTTTTACCGTGAGTTCCAGCAACAGAAATAGCCTTTTGTGATCTACCCGTAATGGAACCTTCCATGAACATCCCAACAGCTTCAGCAAATGTGACTACTTGTATTCCTCTTTTCTTAGCTGTTATTACCTCAATATTCTCAAACCCGCCATGAGCTCCTGTAGCAATTAATAATTCAGCCTTATTTATATGATTTACAGAAAAGCCTTCATAAAACTTTATTCCGGCTTTTTGTAATGAAGAATCAGTAATGTACTGTCCATTATCATCAGAGCCTGTTACTATCAGACCTGCTTCTTTAAGTATGATAGCTAATGAAGCCATTCCTACACCTTTAATTCCTACAAAATGAACTTGTTTAAATTTGGTCATGCATTACTCTGAATTTATCACTTATGATATTTCAGATTTTTGTTAAAGCTTTTTTTATAGCTTTGTGCTCGCTCCATGGTTGTTCTATGCCCCTATAATTCATTGATTTTTCATGTCCTTTACCGCAGAGAAGTATAATATCCCCTTTCTCAGCTAATTTGTCAATAATAAAATTAATGGCTTCTTGTCTATCGGGAATCTTGAAAAAAATATGATTTTTATAATTTTTAGCTCTGAAACCAGATCTTGAGACTTCCTCAGCTCCAGCTTCTAAACATCCCGCAGAGATTTCATTAATAATTTTCAACGGGTCTTCGTATCGTGGGTCTTCATCCGTTAAGACTGTAATATCTGCCATAAGTCCGCTAATTTTTCCCATAATTGGTCGTTTTAATATGTCTCTTTCACTAGCACATCCAAACATACATATTATTCGATTTCCATTTTTAGCCAAAGACTGTACTGATTTCAATAATGCTTCTAGAGCATCCACTTTATGAGCAAAATCTATAATTATTGTTATACCTTTGTTATTTGTTATCCTTTCATATCTACCTGGAATACCTAAAAAACCTTCTAATGCATATTTAATTACTGATCCACTTATGTGAAGTTTTGAACCAACGGAAGCTGCGGCTAATGCATTTAACAAATTAAAATCACCTGGTAATTTAATTTTCAAATTCCACTTTTCCTGAGTTTCATTACCTTCTTTTAAACCAAATGTTATAAGTTTTGGTAATAACTTATTAAATCGAACTTCTCTTTGCAATTCTTCGTTTATTACATTTACAGGTATTATGACATTCTCTGCTGCATGCAATAATTTAAATTTAGCTCTGGCATAATTTTTAAGAGTTTTATGATAATCTAAATGCTCATGTGCAAAAGAGGTAAGTACGCCAATCTTAAAAGGCACAAATGCTGCACGGTTTTGATCCATTGCATGAGATGATACTTCGAGTACAAAGTGAGTATCGCCATTTTTCAAAGCTTGATTTAAATACTTAGGTAATACATGTGGATCTGGAGTAGTAACATGGAAACCAGTATCAAATTCTTCTCCTCCTATCACCGCTTGAATACTCGACAAAACTGAAGTTTTGAGTTTTGCGGCTTTTAAAACTTCATATATCATAAGCGTAGTCGTAGTTTTACCACTCGTTCCTGTTACTGCTATTACATTTAATTTACGGCCTGGAAATCCATAATAAATGTTTGCAAGCAATGATTGAAAAAGATGATAAATGTTTTTAATCTTTTGCCACATACATCTCAATACTAGATACTAGATACTAGATACTAGATACTAGATACTAGATACTAGATACTA
>CAZZCX010000019.1:7989-9071 GCA_964653195.1 uncultured Gammaproteobacteria bacterium | reverse complement strand
ATACTAGATACTAGATACTAGATACTAGATACTAGATACTAGATACTAGATACTAACTATTTTAGCTGGTTTTTAAAGAAGTCCAAAAATCTACCATAATATGTATATATGAAATAAATATTTACAAGTAATAACATAGGAAATACAAAAGATTTTTCAACCACTCCTGACGTTCTGATACGCAAAAAGCGAATAGGAGGTATACCGAATTTAAATGGAATTGGGAATAATAATGGTAAACCATCACGGGTAAAAACATCCATTATTAAATGCGATATAAAACCAATCATAAACGACCACCAGACTACTTCCATATCAACTAAAAGTATCTTACTTAAATGTCCAAGTGAGATTGAAAGGACATAACCGAATAAAAAGATACCTATAATTGAATGTGAGATATACCGATGACCACCCAGAAGGGGATGAATAACTCTACCTAATAATGACCCTGCCCGTATTCGCCTCCAAAGTGTTGCTGTAGGTTGATCGATATCGGGCGCCAGCCCGCCTATCATATTTGCTGAAAAAGCTACAAAAGCAGTTGCAAGTGTCATTGACGCAATGTCCTTCGTAGCAATAACGTAAGTTAATGCAGTAAATGCAGCCAAATCATGAGTGCGTCCGGTCATTTTTATAGTATAAAGTATTACGTATGAAGTATAAAGTATTTAGTTATAAAATCGATTAAGGTATTAGTTTACGCAATATATTAACTTTCTTTTTAAACATATAAACCCAATATTACCCTTCGCCCTTAATTAATTATGCTACAATACACAATATGAAACCGGTCGTGACTTATGAAGATTTTGTCAAACTCGATATCAGGGTAGGAACTATTGTGAAGTGTGAGAAAAAAGAGGAATCAGAAAAGTTACTTCGTCTTACCGTAGATTTTGGAGACGAAGGAGAAAGAAATGTATTATCCGGAATCGCAGAGTGGTACAAACCAGAAGAATTACTGAACAAGCAATTTGTTTTTATAATAAATCTCAAACCACGTAAGCTAATGGGAGAATTATCTGAAGGTATGATTCTCGCTGCAGATTCTGAAAAACCGCTTCCCCTTATCATTTCAA
>CAZZCX010000019.1:6322-7889 GCA_964653195.1 uncultured Gammaproteobacteria bacterium | reverse complement strand
TTTATTCGCTTGGAGGAATCTTATAATAAGCAAGCAACTTTTTTGCGACATCAAAAAAAGTAGGGGCAGCTGTTTCCGCACCATAAATAGATGTAGATGGACGATCATAAATTATGAGCATTACAAACTTAGGATCATCAGCAGGTGCAAAACCAATAAATGATGCTATTGTTTTATTTGCATCATAATGTCCCTCTATAGGTATTTGTGCAGTTCCAGTTTTACCGGCTATTCGATAACCTTTTGGGGCAGCCCATTTAGCCTCACCTGCCTTTACAGCATTCACAAGCATTTCACGCATAATCAGAGCTGTCCTTCCGGATACAACTTGTGATATTTCTTTTGGTTCTATATCAATAGTCTCACCATCAGGTGTTTCAACTTTATCAACTACCTGTGGCATCATACGTTTTCCGTTATTAGCAAGACTACTGAAGGCACTTATTAATTCGATTGGAGTAATTGAAATTCCCTGACCAAAGCTGGCTGTAGCCAAATCTATGGGATACCAAGACTCAATTGAGCGAATATCTGGAGCCATTTCGCCCTGCAGATCAATACCAGTAATATCACCAATGCCAAATGCCTTAAGGTATTTATATAGTCTGGAAAGGCCTAATTTTTGTGCTACAAAAACCATTCCCGTGTTATCAGAATCTCTAATTACATTTGCCATAGTTATTCCCGGCTGATATGTATCGTTCCATGTTTTAATTGTAAAACCACCTATCTCAACTTCCTTATCGCAAATTGTACATATGGTATCAGCGGTAACTAATTTACTGTCAATTGCTGCTGCCATAACTAAAGGTTTGAAAGTAGATCCAGGCTCATAACCACTTGAAATCATAGTGTTTAAATACAAATCATTACTATAATTGTTATATTCTTCAGGATCAAAAGTTGGATAACCACTCATAGCAAGCACCCCACCTGATTTAGGGTCTATTATAATTCCTGATGCTGCAATCGCTCCGTATTTCATCAAACCCTTCTTTAAAGCATCATCCAATACATACTGCGCAAATCTATCTATATGTAAAATTAGATTTCTACCATCTATCTTCGCAGTATTTTCGTTTACTTTTGCTAAAATTGGTCTTCCATGAGCATCTTTAATTTCTCTAGCAAGACCTATTTTTCCGCTTAGTTGCCTGTCATAATAACCCTCAATGCCAAAATAACCTTTGTTATTTCCCAGCTCATCCTTCCCGACAAAGCCTATTAACTTTGCAGCGAGAGATGCTTCGGGATAGTATCTAACGAATTTGTCTTCAAAAAATATTCCCGGTAAATTTAGACTTTCTATATTTTTCTTTTCTTGACTGCTAATTAAGTGTTTTAAAGGGACCCAAAATTTATCCTGTGATAAAATAGCACTTATAGTAGACTCATCTGTTGAAATTGCTGAAGAAAGAAGTCGCACAGTTTTATTTTTTTCGTCATCCGGAATTATTTTAGGATTTGCTGCAACCAAATATCTGATTTTATTTGTCGCTATTGGAAAACCATCACTAGTTTTTATTTCTCCTCGAATCGGAATCTCTTGAATAAATCTTCCGTACTG
>CAZZCX010000019.1:0-6222 GCA_964653195.1 uncultured Gammaproteobacteria bacterium | reverse complement strand
AAAAAAAGTGGAAATGATATAGCTATAATCTTTTTCATATCTATCCATAAGTAAGATCCCCCTTATTTATGAATAGATTTCTGTTAACAAATATTAATTAACTTTGTTGTATCTAAACTTTATAAATGTTTCTCAAATTATTATTTCCTTAAACTCGCAATAAAATTAATTTATAAATCTCTATGTTTTTTAAATCCTCTCAATTTTGCACTCCTACTTCTCGTATTATTTCTGATTTCAGTTTCAGACGGAAGAATTGGTTTTTTCGTTAAATTAATTCCTAATCCTGCTTCTTCCCATTTTTTAAAAGTATGCTTTACCATCCTATCTTCTAGAGAATGAAAAGAAATAATAACAATTACTCCATCATCAGTTACTACTTTATATGCTCCCTCTAACCCTTCTTCTAAACTTTGCAACTCATCGTTTACGGCAATCCTTAATGCTTGAAAAATTCTTGTCGCCGGATGAATTTGATAATTCAATCTAGGAATACTTCTTTCAACAATATTTATTAGATCAACTGTGCTCTCTATAGGCTTTATTCTACGGGACTCAACAATATTTGAAGCCACCCTTTTGGCAAAACGGTCTTCACCATATTTATAAAAAAGCTCATATAATTCTCCTTTCGTTAATACTCTAAGAAGATCCATTGCCTTAATCTGTAATTCCTTATCCATGCGCATGTCAAGCAGTGCGTCATATCTAAAACTAAATCCTCTGCCTACACTATCTAGCTGGTGACTAGAAACGCCTAAATCAAAAATAACTCCAGACACATTTTCAAATTTATTTTCTCTTGACAATCTTTCTATGTCCCTAAAATTCCCTTTTGCGATAATTAACCTACTCTTGAATCCTGAATCTTGATTCTTATTTCTGACAAAGTCTATCGCCTCCTGGTCCACATCTAGCCCCAAAACGTTCCCTCCATGTTTTAAAATTTCAAAAGTATGTCCCCCCCCGCCTAAAGTTGCGTCTATATAATTTTTGTCTTTCCTAACGTTTAGTAAATTTATGGTTTCTGTTAACAAAACACTTGTATGAAAATCACTCATCAGTACCCTCTCTAGACAGTTTATCTGCGATTGCAGTCATAGATTCTAAAATTCCTTTTCGCTTAGTATTCCACGAATTCTTATCCCAGATTTCAACGTATTTTCTTTGCCAAATGAAAACTACCTCCCCTGAAATTTTGATACGTGCGTAATCTCTTAAATAGTCAGGAATTATGAATCTCCCCTGCGTATCAAACTCAATCGATGACACCCCTCCTAAAAACACTCTTTTAATATCTCTTACACCGCTTAATAAAACTGATTTATCTTCAAGCTCTTTTTTGAAAATCTGATCCCATTTGTCTTCTGATGTCGCAAGTATTGACTGTTCAAATCCGTAAGTAAGTATAAGCTTATTCCCCAATTGCTCCCTAAAATTCCTGGGAAATGCTACCCGGTAAAAAGCACCTACCTTTGCACTTACCTGTCCATGAAACATATTTCACCAGTTTTCACCAGAATTCACCAGTCATTATATTTAAAACGAAATTATTGAAAGTGTCAATATAGTAACTAAAATAAATAGTAGTTCTAAAACATAAAGACACTAAATAGAGTAACTTTTGATGTAAGAAAATAGTTTTGAGGAATTAGAACTGTATGGAGTCTTTCACTTCAAATATTTTATTGTCTTTTTTTACAACTTTCATGACTATCCTTACCTCATTCACACCTGTGTCATATCGACAAACATTTCTTGAACAAGAACCCAGATCAAAATCCTTCGATTCATACTTCAATTGCCCGACCTTCATTATGGCTTCGTCACTAAACCCTCTTTCAACCTTACCGCTCTCTTCACCCGGTGCCAACTCTGACGCTGGAATATCAGCATCATAACTTATGTCATATTCTAGAGATTTTATATCTTTTACCTTCTCAATGATTACCTTAACTCGCTTATTCTCACTGCTAGTGACTAAACTCAAACCGATCTCTTGAGGAGTCAAAATTCCTATGGACTCTGTAATATTTTCATCAAGTTCATTGGTATTCGGTTTTGATTTAGTGAATAAGAAGAAAATACCACTTACTATTATTAGTAAGATAGCTGAGGCTGCAATAATTATAGGTAACTTTTTATTATTCATCATTCAAATACTTCTTTGACACTTTCTACATTGTATGAAATATATTTAATTATTACAACCGATCCTGGATATAAACTGAAAGACTATCTATAAGTAGTCTTTCCTGCGTCATTTTGTCTCTATCCCTTAAAGTGACAGTTCCGTCCTCAAGTGTCTGAAAATCTATCGTAACACACCAAGGTGTACCTATTTCATCTTGATATAAATATCTTTTTCCGATGTTTCCTCGATCATCCCAGGCTACAGAAAAACGTGATTTAAGTAACTCATAAACTTCCCTCGCCTTAGTTGTCAAATCCGCTTTATTTGCAAGAAGTGGAAAAACCGCAACCTTGTAAGGTGCAATTTTGGGATTCAGTTTTAAAACTACTCGTTTTTCATCTTCATAATAAGAATCACAAAGCACCATAAGCATAATACGGTTTATCCCAACTGCAGGTTCAATTACATGTGGAACTATCTTCTTTCCGGAATATGGATCTGTGATAGAAAGATCTTTTCCACTATTCTCCATATGCTGCAACAAATCGTAATCAGCTCTATATGCAAGCCCCCATAGCTCTTTGAATCCATACGGAAAATTATATTCAAGATCTTCAGTTCTTTTACTATAAAATGACCTTTCTTCTTCCGAATGTACTCTCCATTTTAAATTCTCTTTTTTTATACCTAACTGTTCATGAACAAAATTCCATAAAATACTTTTCCAATTTTCAAATAAGTCTTCCCAATTTGACTGTTCCGGATCAAAGAAATATTCAATTTCTCCCTGCTCAAACTCAATAGTACGATGTATAAAGTTGCCTGGAGTAATCTCATTTCTAAAACTTTTTCCTAGTTGCGCTACACCAAACGGAAGTCGCACCCGTGACGATTCAATAATGTTTTTAAAATTAATGAACATACCTTGTGCTGTTTCTCCTCGAAGATATCCAGCACCTGCTGTTCCCTCAACCAATCCTAACTGCACATCAAATAATTGATTAAATCTTCGTATTTGTGTCCAGTCAAATGAGTCACACTTTGGACATTTAATTTTAAAATGCTTTACCATCTCTTCCATCTTTTCCGTGCTCCATCCTTCAACTTTTTTCAATTCTATAGCTTTATTAAGTTCACTATTATTTATTTTTGAATTATTTTGATCAGGTTTAACTTGAGGGGAATTTTTTTCTAACCAATCCTCAATCAAATGATCGGCACGAATTCTACTTTTACATTTTTTACAATCTAGTAAAGCATCTGCAAAATTAGCAGTATGTCCTGATGCTTCCCATATCCTGTGATGCGAAATAAGACTGGCTTCAATACCTACCATATCTTCTCTATCCGTTACAAATTTTTTCCACCATAAATCCCGGATATTACGGAGTAATTCCGTACCTGCGGGACCATAATCATATGTGTTTGCTAAACCACCATAAATATCTGATCCCGGATAGACAAAACCACGGCGTTTAGCCAACGAGACGATTTTATCCATCAAGCCTGATTTTATTTTAGAATTCTTTTCATCCATGGCTGTATAATATCAGAAATAACTTGATGATTAAAGTAGAAATTACTATAGATAAGAAAAAATGCGTTTACTTTTTAGTCTTCTCTCAAGGATATTTTCAACAAAATCTTTAGTATCAAGAGTGGATGATGAAGCCTGATTACCGCGCCAAAATCCAAGAAGTGTGAGTAGCGTTATTTCAAAATTATGAATAAGAGATGCTTTATTTTTTGTGTTTGAAAGATCAAGTAGAACTCCTTTTAATAACATAAATATTTCTTCATTTTCCTGACCTTCTGCACATAAACCCTCTACAAGCTCACATATATGATATGCAAATCCTACATTCGTTAAATCATTTTTTATTACTGAAAAATCATCAACAACTGATGCTTCGGTAAGGATGGGGTAGGCGTATGATTTATATAAGGTGATTTTCGAATGATTAAGAAGCTCTATATGTGCCGATCTATGGCTTGTGATTTTTCGTACACCTTTTGCGACGAAGGTGTACTTTCCAAATTCTCTCGTAAACATACTGACAATTCTGTCAGACTCTCCGTAATTCTTCCTTTTTATTATTATTCCCTCTACTTTTAATCCCCTCATCTCTTAAGTTGTATAGTTTTATCTGCAAATAATCTGAACTCTTCGATTGTTTTACCATTGAGAGTTACTTTATATTCATGACCTTCAGTTCCGGGCTGCTTCTGGATTAGCACAGGCAACGGAGAACCTGAAGTGAGTTTAAAAGGTAGATTGTAGGTTATCGAAAACTTGGACTGACCCAAAGGCCTTACAGTTAGAAATCCTTCAAATACTGTCTTACCTAACTCTTTGTATGTAATCATCTTAACATTCGAACCTTTACTTTCAATTATTTCACTCCCTTCTGGAACATAAATTCTTAACCAATTTCTAAGTACTGCATTAAGGCAAAGCTGGCCTGCCTCAAGATTACAGTTTGAAGGTGGGAAATCATTTTTATATGTAATTGTTACTGTTTTTTTGACAGTCCCGTCTTTATTTATTGTATAGTCGTTTTCTACAGCATGCTTAGTAAAAAGATTGGATTTTTGACCACCAAAGTTTGTATCATTAATATGAAGATAATCACCTTCGAACTTTTCGATTTTTCCAGCTGCCTTCATAGCCTCTATCCCTTTCTGTGCTTCATTATCAAAAAGATAAAACATAATATGTTTTTGGTTTGTCTGCATCAGCATAGTCTGAAATAATGGTCCCCAATATTGCTTAGGAGAGGATGAAAGCGCTTTTGTCATAATAGAGTTCATTAAAGAACCAATAAGACCTTTTCTGTCTTCTCTTATAAACTGAACCGGCCTACTAATATTGTCTTCCAGCTCATAAATCACCTGGGGACAATCGCATCGTTTGTCGTTTTTGGTCGTAAATGTAATTCCCGACGCATTAACTTGATCATCTAATATCCTTATTGTTGATACAAGAACATTTGTATCTATAGCGATTATCCCATCTACATCGACACTTCTACCCGCTTTATCATAAAGTTTCATAAATGAGTCCATAGAAGTTACGAAATCCGGCGATAAATTTGAATCGCGAAGATTTAATACAGCTACACCTGGCAAATATTTAGAAATAGGCTCGGGGGCATCCGGTTTTTCGCTTACAGAATTGTCTAAATCATAAATATCTTCGGATCTTTCAATACTTAGTTTTCCTTTATCTATATTTATAATAGAGTATGCAGTTATAAACCCGCCGGTAGGTCTAAGTTCTTTATCATTTTGAAAAAGTACCAAATACTTCTTGGTCTCAGCTTCTCCCAATAATGAAGGTAGTACTTTTATCAGAGGTCGAGCCTCATTAACAAGATTTACACCTTGTGTAGTTAGATCCCGAAGCTGAGTTAACTGTTCTTTAGGTTTCTTTCCGAAAATAAAAGTCGGGTAATGACTGGGTTTTATCGCATCTATTTCTTTTTGTACAATCAGTAATGAGTCTGCTATTGTATCAATCTGAGGTGTAATCTTTCCCATTGTCATAACGGCTGTCTTTATACGATCTTCAGCACTTCCCGAAGCGAAGCTTCCAGCTCCTTTAAGCCCCAAAACGTCAGCATAAGGTTTAAGCGAATCGATAACGATTGTGGCAGTCTGTAATCCTTCAATTGCAGCTTTTATACCATGATCAGCGTCATTATAATAAAAGTTCACTATAGGTATATAACGCAAGAAAAACATTTTACTGAAATGTTTTTTTGTTTCATTCAAGCTAACTTTTGTTTTCTCAAGCTCAGAGGAAGCAAGTTCAACATTTTGCTGTTTCAGTGCAAATGAAACACCTTTTGCTTGTGTATATGTAGCTTTAGCTGCGTTAAATGTAGCATACGCAGGCATAACTACGAAGATTCCGAATAAAATCAATAAGACTAATATTACTCCAAATACTTTTCTGGAGATTTTTATTCTTACTTTTCGATTTCTTTTGGTTTTCATAGAAAATGAATCTACTTTCTTTCCTTTTTTATCTACTTTTTCCAAATCAAATTTCTCAAAATCTCTCATAGGCAACCCATACATGATAC
>CAZZCX010000018.1:22164-25876 GCA_964653195.1 uncultured Gammaproteobacteria bacterium | reverse complement strand
CTGAACCCTGATAGGCATAATTAAATGAAGAAAGGACTCATCGTTTTCCATCTTAAACACTCCTGGATTTAAAGGCCCTGTCATTGCAAAAACCATTCTTTCAGAAGTAATATTCCCCAATAAGTCAGTTAAGTATTTTGCGTTAAATGCTATCTCGTTTGGCTCTCCCTTTAATGAAGCTTCGATCGAAACAGTGTTTTCTCCGACAGAAGCGGTTTGAGATGATACTGTTACCTTATCTTTCTCAATTGTCAGTTTAATTATATTTGCGCTATCTCTTGCGAAGATGGAGCAAATCTTGACAGCTTTCTGTAATTCTTCCCTATCAAAGCTTACTTGCACTGAAAAATCTAGCGGAATTATTCTTTCATAATTGGGATAAGTAGCCTCTATTAATCGGCCAACCACAAGCGTTTCTCCCAGTTCGAATATTACCTGACTATTTGATTTCGCTATATACATCGATACATCTTCGGTATTTTCCTTTATCGCAGTAAGTTCCCTAAAGATACGTGCAGGAATGATCATTGCGACATCTGCGCTTCCTTTTATGAGACTTAAAGACTCTACATTATGCCTTCTAAGCGATAACCGATATCCGTCTGTAGCAACCAGTAAAAAACTATCTAATTCCTGCTTAAGCAAAATCCCAGACAATGCAGGTTTAGTCGTGTCAATACTTGCTGCAAAAACGATTGAAGAAACATCGCGCCTGATCTGTTCTGTCTTAAGCTTTGCAACTAGCTCTCCTTTTTCGTCATATAACTTAGGAAATTCGTCTTTGCTGATTGTCTGGAAAACCGATTTTGTTTTTTTACTGATGACAAGGAGTGCATTATCTTTTGTCTCAATTGTTATATTCTCCAAAGGTAGTGAGTTAATTAATTCACTGAACTGTTTTACGGGAATCGTTACACCACCTTGCTCTAAAACTTCAGCTTGACAGTACGTTTCAATTCCTATCTCTAGATCTGTACCTTTGAGTATCAACTTATCACCCATTGTTTCAAGAAGAAAATTTTGTAATACCGGAAGTTGGCTTTTTGCAGATATAGCGTGATTTATAAAACTAAGTTTCTGTGAAAGATTATTTGTTTGTACTTGTACTTTCATGCATCAAACAGGCAAGGTGTTTATATATAAGATTTATTTATTGGTTTAATTATTGTATTTCTTAATCTATCTTTATATATATTAGTTGTTGTAGTAGTGTATATGGAAAAGTGGAAAAAATCAACATTATATTATCCTGTAAGATTATTTTTAAAGCCGATTAATTTATTTGTCCTATTTATAATAGTAAATACGCTCATGCCTGAACCCTGTGGATTTCCTGTTGATAATTATTGGGGACATTATGTGGAGTATTTATTCAAATAATTTATATACACTTATTACACATTAAGTTCGTTGGTGATCCCCATTATATCCACTGACAGTGTGTGCTTGTTGTCCACAAGTGCTCCTATCTTTTCCACTCCATGCATGACAGTCGTGTGATCTCTTCCGCCAAGAAGATTGCCGATTTCGGTATAAGTGAGACCCAGTTTGTTTTTTAAAAGATACATTGTAATTTGCCTAGCTTTCACAAGGGACGCATCACGCTTTGGCCCGCGAAGCTGAGTTGACTTTAATCGATAAAAGTTGCAAACGACTCTGATTACATCTTCTGCATGCAGGTGCTCACGCTTATCCTCATCTGCTTTACCCAGTACGGCCCTGGCAAGATCTAAGGTGATAGGGCTGTTTTGTGTTGTAGATTTTGTAATCAACCGAAGAAGTAGGCCTTCAAGGGTTCTCGTGTCATTTGCGTTTTCAGCAAGCAGTTTTGCTATTTCGATTGGCAGCTCGGTATTAAATTTTTGTGCCTTTATTAAAACGATTGCCGTTTTTAGTTCAAAATCGGGCGCTTGAATATCTACAGCCAATCCACCAGCGAACCTAGAAGAAAGTCTTTTTTCAAGTTTTTTAATTTCTTCAGGTGGTCTATCTGACGAAAGAACTATCTGAGCGCCCTTATCCACTAAAATGTTAAAAGTATGGAAGAGCTCTTCCTGTACTACCATTTTTCCTTCTATAAATTGAATGTCATCAATCAGTAGAAGGTCAGCCCCACGGAAACGCCTCTTCATCTTCGCAGTTTCATTGGTTTTTATTGCATCAACCACTTCATTAGTAAACTCTTCTGAGGTGATATATATAATCTTACGATCAGGTTGTTTTTGATACATCTCATTAGCAATGGCGTTCATGAGATGAGTTTTGCCAACCCCCACCGGACCATAAATGAAAAAGGGGTTGTAGGTGGTTCCTGGGTTTGAGGCGACAGTCTGTGAGGAAACGAACGCAAGCTGATTGCTTCCGGAGACTGCGAAATTTAAAAATGTGAAATCCGGCCTGACTCTCGGCAAGTGGCCAAAGCTTAAGGGTTTGGGTGTGGGTGATTCAACAAAAAGCGGAGCGTGTTCAGGAGTTAGAATTGTTTTTTCCGTTAGAGTTGTTGTGTCAGGTAGAAAGAGCACATCAACATCTGCGCCTGTTTCTTTTTTAAGCTCGATTTTTATTTTCTCTGAGAAGCGTTTTTGTAACATGTCAATAATCATCGTTGAGGGTGCTGTGATGGTTGCAATTCCGTCATCAAGAGCAATAAGTGAGGTTTTTCGAAACAGGGTTATAAAGTTAGCGCGGGATATCTCCGTTTCAATTTCTTTTAAAATGTTTTTCCATAAGAGAGACAAATCCTTAGACATATCGCGACCCTTTTTATTATTATCGAGTGAAGCAAAGGGCTGGAAAGATGATAGGGCGGATGAATTTTTCCAGCAAACTCGAACAATAATTAGTGAAGTATCAAGCAGTTTACTAATGTGGATAACTCAATGTCAAGAAGCACTTTTTACTGGTACTTGTATAGCCTGATCAAGGTTTGATATACTTACAATATGGAGAAATCGATTAAACTTAAAAAGGTTAAACGCAAAAGAAAGCATGGTTTCTTAAGTAGAATGTTGACCCATGGCGGTCAGGCTGTACTGAAAAGAAGAAGTGCAAAGAAAAGAAAACGATTGACAGTTTAACTACTCCCATACCAATTTCATGTTAAAACGCCTCTATCGACTTCCTGCGAAAAGTAGACCAGTAAACGCTTACGTATATCGCGGAAAATTTTTTATTCTCAAAAAGTCCTCAACGACACTTCCGTTTAGCCGATTTGGTTTTGTAATATCAAAAAAGGTTGCGCAACTTGCTGTTGATAGAAATCGCAGTAAAAGACTGATCCGTTCAGTTGTTGAGAGGTTTTTTTTAGAGATAAAGCCTTCGGATTATCTTTTTATAATCAAACAAAATTTGTCAGACATTAGAAATGATGATGTAGAGAAAGAGCTTAAAAAAGCGCTCGGTCTTAACTAGTCGTCAATGGCTGGCAAATAGCAATCATTAGACCTTAGTTCAATTTAGGCATATGAAGCGAATAACTATTGGTATAATTATAATCTATCAAGCTTTTGTTTCTCCTATTTTTAAACAATTGTTTGGCGAAAGCTGTCGTTTTAGTCCAACATGTTCTCAGCATATGAAGCAATCAGTCAAAAAATATGGTATGATTAAGGGCGTCAGATTGGGACTTAGACAGCTGGTACGTTGTCACCCCTGGGGAAAAATAAATGTTTAATCTTCTTATAAATCAACCAATTACAAATGCGCTTGTCGC
>CAZZCX010000018.1:0-22064 GCA_964653195.1 uncultured Gammaproteobacteria bacterium | reverse complement strand
AAAAATAAATGTTTAATCTTCTTATAAATCAACCAATTACAAATGCGCTTGTCGCAATATATCAATTACTTAGCTTTATCGGCGTGCCCTTTGCTTTGGGCTTCTCAATAATCGGACTCACGGTTCTTATTCGATTGCTTTTATATCCTTTGACCTCTTCGCAGATGAAAGCAAGTAAAAAGCTCCAGGAGGTTCAGCCTCACCTTAGTCGACTAAAAGAAAAACATAAAAGCAATCCTCAGAGGCTGCAGCAGGAGACCATGAAGCTTTACAAGGAATACGGAGTAAATCCGATCGCAGGGTGTCTCCCTATGTTAGTACAGCTCCCTATAATTTGGGGATTATACGGTGTATTAAATAATACCGTCCGCGCTACATCAATTGATACTGTAAATAAATTGATTTATACCGACTCTCTTAAATTAACGAGCCTATGGGATACGCAGTTTTTTGGTCTACCCATCGGGTCTTCGCCATCAGTGCTTATAAAAACAGTTGGCCCCTTAATATTGCTTGTGCCCGTAATTACTGGTGTATTGCAATTCATGCAGTCTAAAATGATGTTTAAACCGCAGGTTAAGAAGGAAGTGAAAAAGACTTCGAGCATTAAAAATAAAAAACCTGAAAGCGACTTTGCATCAGCTATGCAAACTCAGTCATTATATGTTTTTCCCGTTATGATTGGGTTTTTCGCAAACTCGTTCCCTCTAGGTCTATCTCTATACTGGAATACATTCACAATTTTTGGTATCATACAGCAGTATATAGCAGAAAGAAATAAAAAATAACTATGACAGATGAGCCTAAAAAAATCACAAAAAAAGAATTAGACGCAGCAAGAGCTGTCATAAAAGAATTTTTAGACAAGCTTGAGCTAGATGTAGATGTAGCAGTTGAGCTAAACGACGAATCGATTGAGGTGGTTCTAGAGACAGTAGAAAGCGGAATAATTATTGGTTATCACGGTGAAACACTTGAAAGCTTGCAGCTTCTGCTCTCTCTTGCTGTTAGTAAAAAAATTGGTAGATTTGTAAGAGTTATGGTAGATGTGGGTGGATATAAACAGCAACGCACAGAGTATCTTGAGCAATTGGTGTCGCAGCTTAAGGAAGCTGTTGTTTCTGAAAACAGAGAAAAAGTAGTAAATTCCCTAAAGTCATGGGAGCGAAGAGTTGTACATATGATCCTTAAAGACGATCCTGATGTAATTACAGAATCTGAAGGTACGGGTCGTGATCGAGTCCTCGTTATAAAACCAAAATAAAGAAATGCTACAATAGTTCAGATGTCTCCAGTTGGTTATCGCCTTTTTCTACCCTTACAGCAAATAACTTTTCTTCTTATTGTTTTTTTTCTACCCACTCAGCTAGGGTTACATTTCTGGCCGGATTATGCTTATATAATGGGAAGAAGAATAGATTATCTGTCCCCCACTCTTTTTTTTACTGACGCTTTAATTATAGTATTGATTTTCGAAAATATTGCGTTGTCTTTTTTAAGCGGAAGTACAACTTTCTATAGAAATAAATTAATAGTCTCTAAAAGGCCAATTGCCAGCTACTTCACTTATTGGTCAAGGAAGTGGAGGGCTGTAATCTTTTTTTTGTCAATTATTGCAGGGATTTGGTTTTCTTCTCGACCACCACTTGGGCTTATCTCACTATTAAAAATATTAGAGCTTAGCGTTTTTGCTTTAATCGCCTCCCGTCTATTTCAAAAAAAGAATATACAGAAAATGTTGGTATTGGTTTTTGCATCTAGTATGCTTATTCAATCTCTTCTTGGTGTAGGACAGTTTCTTATTCAGGGATCATTTGGTGGCTTATTATATTTTTTAGGAGAGCGGTCATTTGTTTCACAAACTCCCGGTATAGCTGTAGCGTCCTTAGGTGGGGCTTTGCTTTTGCGTCCGTATGGCACTCTCCCCCATCCAAATGTTTTGGCGGGATATCTACTGATAGGGGTCTTGATTGTTGTGTTCAGCGTAAAGAGCTATAAGTCGACTTTCGAGAAATCATACCTATATGTGAGCCTGTGTCTATCGTTAATAGTAATAATGCTAACCATGAGTAGGTCTGTTATTGTGGTGGGTGTTATAATTGCGATTTATTTCTTGGTTTTAAAGCTAAATCATTTAATGGACGTTAGAAAAAGCAAGAAAGCGGTTCAGGTTGATTCGGTTTTAGTCCCTTTTCTCAAAACGCATATTGGTAAGATTTGGTGGATGATCGTATTGGGTGTTATAGGTGTAGTCATGCCCTTTCTTCTTCTTCCAAGTTTAGTTTTGCGATTTTTTGAATTTAGCTTTATAGATGAATCATTTGTGCAAAGAGTAGATCTTTTTAAATCTGCTGCTTATATGTTTTGGTCTCATCCATTGCTAGGCGTAGGGATCGGAAATTTTCTAGTTGCACTTCCATCCTATATTTCGTTATACAAGACGCCTCTTCAGCCAGTGCATAATATTTATTTACTTATTCTAACCGAAACTGGAATTGTAGGCTTTACCCTTATAGCTTTAATGACTAAAAATTTATATATTAAATTAAAACCACTGATTTGGACCCATCCTGAAATGATATTAATATTTTGGGCTGTTATATTGCTTGGAGTATTCGATCATTATTTTTTAACACTGCAACAAGGAAGGCTTTTGCTTGCACTCATAATAGGTATGATTATAGCATTAGATCAATCTTTTCGGACTCCGTCCAGAGAAATTTAGGCGAAACAGTTTGATATATTTAGAAAATGTAACTTTAGTTGTAAAAATTCGTACTTTTTCTACTGTCCATCAAATAACCCAACTCTCCTAAGTTGAAATATTTAATTAATAAATTTGTTAGGTAGATTGAATATAAAAGTATAATTTCAAGGCTAGATTCGTTTATAAAATGCGAATAAGATGTTGTCTGTAGTGAAGCATTCAGTAATTTTTCTCTTGTAGTACTTCGAAAGCCTGATAAATCTGTGATATGCTTTAAGATAAAGATTATTATGGATAAGTTAGTAGAGGTCCCAAAAAATACAAACTCTAATCCTATACTTCTATATGACAAAGAAGGATTGGTGGGCCGTCAAATGGCTAGTAAATTATCATTGGAAAAAGTGGTAGTTTACTTAACTCAAGGTGCTTCATTGTCAGGTGAAAAAAACATTTATCCAGTTCGCCTGACAAAAAAGCTTCCTATAATTCCTAAGACTAAATACGATAAGCAAATATTGCTTTACAAGAAAGATGAGATGCTTCTTAGGTTACTTCCTGCTTTTGCAAAAAAAGCGCTTGAGGATAATTCGTCTGTATTTTTATTGATCTTTTTAAGAGATGCTTCAGATAGGCTCTTAGAATACATATCGGGCGTATCTGAAAGAATTAAGGTAATTATAGTGGGGGATTTAATGACAGGGGAGAATGTTGATAGCCCTGCATATGAAATGCTTCAGGAAGCAACAAGAGGCAGGATTTCCATCTCAGATCCACTTAGCATGATTTACCCAATAGGCATAAATGATTTGTTAAGCGCCTTGAAATTCATGGAATCAGATGCTGCAAGTGCAGATAAGGTATATTATGCTTTGCCTCCACATCCTGTTACCAAGCTTACATTTGCAAGAATGCTTCTTAAAAAAAACCCTTTGATCCAGGTGAATATGCATAAAAATATCCCCTCCATAGAGCCTGAGTTTAAGCTATCTTCGCATGCGTCGCTTTTGGGTGCCGATTATGATATCGAAAAATCAATTCCTTCTACGGTTTTGCAAATTGATAAAAAGTCATATTCGAAGAAAAGAAAGAGCAATGCGAAAAGTACTTTCTTATCAAAGCGGACTGCTCAATTAGGCATAATGGCGAGTTTGGTTTTGGCATTTGGGTTTCCGATTTTAATGGGGCTTATTGGAAGCAGCTTTTTAATGCGGACAAAGAGTCAGGTGTATGATGGGGAGCTTTTGAAAGCTCGGTCATCAGCTGTTGCTGCAAATACATTTTTTGCAATCTCCAATAAGAGCGTGCTGGGGGTAGAGATTTTTAAATACCTTGGTGCAGGTAGACAGGTGAATGCTATAAGGAATGGGATAAGGGGTGGGGAGAGGGCGTCAGGCGTTGTAATTGATGGAATTGATGGTGCTTTAGCGCTAAAGAGGGTTTATGCGAATGAAAGCGAGAATCCTGAAAAAGACTTTTTGCTAAGTATGCAGCATATGCGTCAAGTGGTACTCGGAGTGTCTGCGTTAAAGGCGGAAGGTGGTATTCCTAAAGACTATGAGAGATATATTAAGGAGTCAGAACAGGTAAGTGGACTGTTTGATGGATTATATGACGTATTGCCTGAGATTTTGGGAATGGAAGGGGAAAGAAGGTATTTGGTGCTATTTCAGAACAACATGGAGCTTCGGCCTGGCGGAGGCTTTATTGGATCTTTTGGGGTTTTGAAGATTAAAGATGGAAAGATTTTAGAATTTACTATACATGATGTTTATGATGCAGATGGCCAACTTGACAGGCACATCGAGCCTCCTTTTCAGCTGAGAAGATATTTAGGTGCTAGCCATTGGTTTTTAAGGGATAGCAATTTCGAGCTGGATTTTACCAGAAATGGCGCACATGCTGCTTTTTTCTACAACGCTGAAATGAAAGATGAGGCTGATGGGGTAATCGCAATTGACACAAATGTTTTACAAAAACTCCTAGAAGCAACTGGTCCAATAAAAGTTGCAGGATACAATGAAACGATAACATCTGAAAACTTTTTTCATCTAACTGAATCCTATGCACAGGATAATTTTTTCCCAGGCAGTAACCAAAAGCAGAACTTTTTAAAAGCAGTATCCGTAAGTCTTTTTAATCGTTTGTTTGAGAGCAAAGACGTGCCTTATCAGAAGATAATAAAAGTCATATCTGAAAATATAAAGGAAAAACATATGCTATTTGCACACCCTCAACAATCAATTCAGAAAGTATTTGATATGAGAGGAGGGGGATCAAGCCTTATAGATAACAGAGAAAGCAAAGAAGGCGTACTTAACGATTTCTTGGGGATCAATGAGGCAAATTTGGGAATGAATAAGGTAAATTATTATATCGATAGATCTATCTCGCATGAAGTAAATATCAAAGAGACAGGTGGGGTTGGGGAAAAAGTCTCAATTCACTATATAAACAAAAGCAAAGATCGCGATAAATATGGAGGCGATTATAAGGCATACCTAAGGTTTATCTTGCCAAAAGATGCTGTTTTAAAAACACTTCAATTTGACGGGGTGTCTCAGGATATGGTACCTGCTGTTACTGATCCATCGGTTTTTACCGCATTAGGCTATACGCCTCAAAGCGGACTGGAAGTAGAGAATACAGAGGTAGACGGAAAAGAAGTTTATGGTTTTTTAATTAATGTTCCATCTGGAAAGAAAAAGATTATTACTATAAATTACGAAATTAACTTTAAGTTTTCAAAAACGGGAGCGTTAGATTACTCTTTAAAGCTATTTAAGCAACCTGGCACTGGTGCTGATTCGTATGCATTTTCATTTAATCATCCAGGAAATTATAAAATCTTGAACTCGTCAGAAGGGATTAAGAAAAGTGGCAATACAGCATCGCTCTTAACCAATTTGTTAGAAGATCGAGAGATAGAAATCAATCTTGGGAAGAGATAGTTTTTAATTGAAGCTTCTTCTTAGTTACTTACTCTGTTTGGTAATGCTTCGGGTATAAAATTCAATAATAGCCGTATCTTGTAAATTGGTATTAATTGCATGAATATATTATACTATCGGTCTAATGAAAGAACTACATAATCAATTTAGGCCGGTAAGTAAATGCGGAGACAGGTTGATGGAGCACGAGGGCAATCTTCTCTTATGGCAGTATTCTACTGATGGTCATGATACGACTGTGCCGAGAATAGCAGTAGGGAAACCTCCTGGTCATCCAGATCAATACATTATTGGCCAATCTCATTCTATAGCAGAGATGGCAAAGGCTTTTAATATCCTTGACTCGCTTGGGTATAGCTATTTACGTTCAATGAATGTAGTTATAAATCCATATATATACTCGGACTTTGCAAGCCCTGAGAGAACGCGCGGTGAAAAAGCGCTTAGTGAGCTAATAAGACAATTCGGGGTGCATTTTACTTTTTCCGATTCTCGATACCCACGAGGCGAAAGCGATAAGCACGATCTTGTATCTTTAGGGGTCAAAAGCGACATACGCTATCCTTACTTTGTTTCATATGACTATACAACCACATCTCCTAATTATAATAAATACAATAAATTGATCCGACCCATTCTTTACGCAGCGAATGTTATTCATGAATGGCAGCATGTACTTCAACGAAGAAGTGGCTTGCCATCTTATTCATTATGGGCAGAAAGGCACGCAATGAGCGAGCAAGCAAGGTTTTTAGAAATAATATTAAATTCAGGAAATATTCATGCAAGAGAAAAAGAATCGAAGAGAGACATTGAAGATTATATGCGCTATTTAGCAACGAGGATTTTAAATTATAGGAATGGTACGGGTTTTAATGATCATTCGAGAGAGGATTGGCTGCAAGGGTCTCCAGTCGTCGAGCAAGAATTGCACACAGAAGATTATCAGCTAGAAAGGTGAGCTCAGTGCAGAATTTCTGTAGTGATGTGGAAGACCTCATAAAAACCCCACGCAGCAATTGCGACGAAGGCGAGACCACCTATAACAAGAACCCAGGCATTTTTTACATATTTTACAGTAGTTTGTGGTGAAATAAATAACGCAACATTTAGAATCATGTGTCCCAGGAAAACTCCTATGGCAAATCCGTATACGTTTATTATGTTAAAAAGTGGTATATAGCCAGCGAAATCATCAAGACCTAGAATAAATGGGATAGATGCTGAGAAAATAAGTAGTTTGACCCAGGGCAGTGATTTCATTTTTGTAAGACTTGCATTGGGGCTTATGAGCTTCAATAGCGGAGAGAAAGTGCGGTTGGGTATTTGAAGTAACTTCTGTAAAGTATTTAGTTGAGTTTGTAAAAGCCGTGGAATAGATTTTGGTTCATGGTTTAATTCTGCGAGGCTTTCTTCAGCCATCTTTAGAAGCACTAAAGATGCAATAAATATCATAAAAGCCATAAGAATAGGAACTTCACGAAAGAAATTCCAAACGATGAGAATGACGATCGTTCCTAGCGCATTTCCTCCTGCTGTCCCGATTTCTATTGCAACCCTTTTTCTCCATCCGGGATTACTGAGCATTAGATTGCCGATGAAAATAGCAAAATCAATTGAGGTTTTAAGATAAATCGTTAAGCCAACTAGGATGTCTTGCGGGTGAATGACAAGCTGAATTTTTTCCTGTGAAGGAAGAAGATTTAAACCGAGAATAGAAAAGTAAAGCATCACGCAGAGTATGATGAAGGTAAGTATTGTAAGCGCAATGGGCAAGAGCTGTTCTTTATAGTAAGAAGTCATATTGTTTTTTGTATTTGGGGCAAGTTAATGGAGTAACTCGTTTATTAGTTAATAAATATTGCTTTAATCATTCAGGTGTTCTTTTTTGAGAGTTTTTTGAATATCTTTATATGTCGCATGTTCTAATTGCTTCTTTGTCACTTTTGAACCTCGTTTGTGATTTATATACTCCCAAACCATCGGAAGCAGAGAGAAGAGTACAATTCCTACAACTGCGAATTCAAAATTCTCACGGATTATGGGCAATCCGCCAAAGAAGTAGCCAGCAAAAACAAGGCTCGTTACCCAGACAAATCCACCCGTAATATTGTAAAAAAGGAATGTGCTGTAGTGCATCTTTCCGACTCCTGCTACGAAAGGCGCAAATGTACGGACTATCGGTACGAAACGAGCTAAGATAATTGTTTTTCCGCCATGCTTTTCATAAAACTCACGTGTTTTTTCAAGATATGCCTTTTTGAAGACACGAGAGTTTTCTTTTGCGAAGACTCTTGGGCCTATGGCATGACCTATCCAGTAATTCACTGTATCGCCAATGATAGCTGCAGCAAGTAGCACTACATACGTCAACCAGATGTTTAGAAGTCCTGTTCTTGCCAGGGTTCCGACTGCAAAAAGCAGTGAGTCACCAGGGAGAAAAGGAGTGACGACGAAGCCAGTTTCTGCAAAAACAATAAGGAATAAAATTACGTAGGTAATAGGGCCTAAGGCATCGATAATTATTTTTAAATATTCATCAACGTGAAGTATGACCTGAAATATCTCCATATCGTGATTATAGCAGTCATTGATCAGATTGTCATTTTTAATATTTTGGTGGAAGATGGAGAGTTTTTTAGGTAAGTAGATTCGCCGCACCGATTATAGAACTATTGTCGACTTTTAGAATTTTTATCTCAAATTTTGGTGATAGTATTTTTAAATAATCGCTGAAAAGTTCTCTGTAAAATGGATTCTCCCAGTATAAGCTTCCCTCCATAATTACATTAATAGGTTCGTTTTTAAAGAAAGCAAGTCCTGCAGTTTGGGAAGCAAAATATGCAGCTGATTTTTCGAATAACATATGCGCTAATGTTTTAACCTCAGTGTTTTTATCATTCAAAACACTTTCATAAAGTTCCTTAGTTGAATTAATAAGTGAATAATTTATTTTATTTTTCACAACCAAGTAATTAAATTGTTTATAAAGATATGCTCCAGCAGTTTCTTTTTCAAAAAGCGATTTTCCTGGCCTTGGTGAGTCTTTATCAATTTCTATACACTCATTTGAAGGTGAGAATTTATCAAATCCTCCTGATTGGATGTTTACAGCGTAATCCTTTTCGTAAAAAGATAAGTTTGTCCCTGTTCCCATTATCGCACCAATAATTTTCTCCTTGGGTTGATCTTGAGGCAATGATGCTAAAAGGCAGATAACATCATTTACGACAAACACTCTCATCTTTCTTTGATACTTATTTAACAAATGGTCCTCTAAGTTTTTTCCGACCATAACCCCCTCAAGCCCATTAAGTAAATTACCCTTTCCACCAGAGAGAAGTATTCCATCCATTTTGCCATTTCGTAAAATTGGATTTATTGGATAGGCGAAATTAATAGCGGCAATATTTACTGAATCATAAAGATTATCATGGAGATAATTGAAAAATTGATCCTTGGTTAGCAGAAGCGGATGTTCTTTTTCATGATAATCAATAATTTCAGTTAAATGTCCATCTTTTTTTATTAAGGCTTTTTTTAATATTGTTCCACCTATCACTAGTACCTGAAAAGTCTCAAGGGGCTTGATTGGTTTTAGTAGCGGAAAGTTTTGTTTTATAAATCTCAGACTTGTCGGTTTTCCCGCATTCGCATCTCGTAGTTCTTGAAGAAAGTTTTTCTTTATAATTTCAGAAATATGAAGAAATCGCATAATAAACATTATTGTATCATTAGTATTTATTATGAGGTAAGTTTACGTTCTTGAGTGATTTTTTAAGTATTTACCTTAATGCTTCAATACCGGGAAGTGTGCCGTTTTCGATAAATTCAAGCATTGCTCCTCCTGCGGTTGATACATGAGTTATTTTCTCTCGTCCTGGCCTTCCTGCAATTGCAGCAAGAGTATCGCCACCTCCCAGAATTGAAGTTGCACTTTCATTTTTTACGATAGCATCATAGACTGAGTCTGTTCCATGTCTATACCTAGGATCTTCGAAATACCCTACGGGACCGTTCCAAATAATGGTCTTAGCATCCAATATGAGTTTTGAATAGTGAGTTTGAGATTCTATTCCAATATCAAATATTTGATCAGTTTCTGAGACATCATTTATTTTTATTAATTCACCTTCTTGAATAACTACGTCTGTAGGTAAGGCGAGATTTATATTTTTATCCCTTGCCAATTTCAAAAGTTCCTTAGTGTGTTCGATTTCCGAGGGCTCGGATATACTTTTTCCGATATTTAATCCTTTTGCTAAGAAAAAGTTATGTGCGAGTCCTCCGCCCAGAATCACCGTATCGGCAATATCTATAAATCTTCCAATCAGCTTTAATTTTGTGGATATTTTTGCACCACCAAGTATTGCCACAACAGGCTTTAAAGGATTTTCTGTTGCTTTCTTAAGCATCTCAACCTCTTTTTTAAATAGAAAGCCCGCAAATGAAGGTAAATATAATGGTATACCTACAATTGATGCATGTGGTCTGTGTGATGCAGAGAAAGCGTCGTTTACATATGCGTCAGCTAATGATGCGAGTTGCTTTGCGAATTCTGGATCATTTGCTTTTTCTCCTGGATTAAAGCGGAGATTATCAAGCAAAACAATTGTATTTTTATCTTGTGTTGAGTGGTATAGCTCTGAACTATTCGCTTCGCTTCGAATAACTTCCAAGTTTCTAAGAACGATTTTGTAATTAGGTAGATACTCTTGCAAGCGAGCTGCGATGGGTATTAACGAAAATTTTTCATCCACTCCTTTCGGGTTTCCAAGATGACTCATGAGAATCAGAGTATTATTGTTTTCCAGCAAGTAGGTGAGTGTAGGGAGGGTTTGTTTGATGCGTTCATCGTTTGAAATAGTGCCATCTGGACTAAGAGACACATTGAAGTCTACCCGTACGAGAATTCTTTTATTTTTTAAATCACCATTGTCTATGAATCGCATAATTAATTCCAGTTTCGGTTTTCCAGTCGCCAGTTAATTTATTAATTATTAATTTCTATACTAATTGAAAACTTACAACTGGAAGCTGGAAATTCTATTTACAGTACTCTCTTACTTGCTCCATCGTGCCTTCGATGTGTAGTTGATCAAAAATTTCAGCTACATATTTTTCCATAGCTTCAATTATTGGAGCTTTTTCTGTTTCTGAAAGGTCCCAGGTTTGTTTTTTGAAAGGTCCCCAGGCTTTTTTCCGTGTTTTGTATATAAACTGATCTTCGGTCCAAGACTCCTTCCATTCCTCTTTTAAGTTTAATTTTAACCATGCATACATCTCGTCTCTGAGTTTTTTTGGCATTTTGTCATATACCAAATTCTGAAAACCAGTTGAAAGGTGAATTTCAGCAGTCTTTGATGAGACAAATTTATGAAATGAATCCATTGGTAGAGTAGATGCGCCGTGCTGAACAGGTCCTGCAAGGTGGTATTTTTCTCTAGCTACTTTTCCTACTGATTCAATTACCGAGAAATCAACTGCCATTTTCTGAACTGTACCGTCGGGATTTACTACACCGCCGTGCGAAGTTCCGGTCTGAACACTGACTTTACTGAGGCCTGATTTTAATGGAATTTTGTTAAGATATTGCTTCATGAAGGCTTCAAAGTCATCCGCAGTACTGTTTTTTTCGCCAATATGCCCTATCTCTCCACCGATAGCTATGGGGTTTATTCGGAGCTTGATGTCTGGAGTGTCTGCAAGCGAATCTTGTAGTTTTCTAGTCTTATGATTTTGCAGCTTTTTTTCATATTCTCTGATGAACTTTGTCATTTCGGCTGTGACATGAGAGTTGTCTTTTTGCTGTGCGGTAAGTGAGGGCTTTGTTAGATCCACGAGCGTTGAGCCATCTATATCGATATTACGAAAGCCAGCATCAAGAAGAAGTGTTACCCAATCTTTTACTCTGGCTAACTCAACCTCTTTGTCTTTTTTGTAGCGCCATGCACTGAACTGGCAGTGGTCACCCTGAATAAATACAGGATACTGATAGCTCTCTTTAATTGCAGCAGCGAGAACTACTGTGATAAATTCTGAAGGCTCTTGATCCGTATATTCAGATTCAGTTTTTGCTATTTCGATGATGAAAGCGCCGGCGTTTTTTTCCTTTGCGATCCTGAAGATAGCACGAGCTACATCATAGGTGAGCATACGAAGGTTCATGGCGGGCACAGTGAATCCATGTGCTTTACCATCAGCAAACGCTTTGTAGAGAGGCTGAATTGATGACGACAAAACTCCAACCTCCTTGGCAAGTAAGTGAATAATCTTTCTTGTTTTTATTTGAAGTGACTCATCTTTCGTAAATACAGAGGTATAGATAATTTTATCTATAATACTTGCGACCTTTTCGGGTTTATGAATTTTTATTTGCGGATCATGGAAAGTGAAGACATGATCGAGATTTGTTTTTAATTCAGTTAGATTTTTGTACATAAACTTATCAGTGTTAGTTTACATTACACAAACAAAAAATTCTAGTGTTGTTTGCTAACTCCTGTAAATTCGAATACAATATCGCCATGTATTCCCGTGTAATTGAGGCAAAATACCCTGTTAGTTATAGAAGAAAAGATTTTGAAATCTTAGGAAGACACTTGAGGCATCGTCATTCTGTGGCTTTGATTGGTATGAAGAGGGTCGGTATCAGTAATTTTTTGCGTTTCTTTTTTTCACACCCTAAAGCACAGCATAAGCTTATGGGGAATGTGGAAAAGCATTTGTTTATAGTCGTGGACCTAAATGATTTAATCGAAAGAGAGATTTTTCCACTGTGGACTCTGATGCTTAAAAGAATTTCTGACACTGTTGAACGCGTTGATATAGCAACAAGCGAAAAAAAGAAAATAGAAAATTTGTTTTTAAAAACTATTCAGATAAATGATCATATCGTGACGATGGATAACGTTCGAATTGCACTTGAAGTATTGATTGAAAATGATTATCTACCTACAGTTTTTCTCGTACACTTTGACAGGGTAAAAGAAAAAGTTACTCCGGCATTTATAGATAATTTAGGGGCACTTATAAGTGCCTCTGGAGATAAGCTTTCTTATGTGTTTACGAGTTTTAGGCAGTTAACCGAGCTTTCACCAGAAGCTTTTCTAGGAAATACAATGTCTTTTTATCGCCAGAACATGTATATGACCCTTGCGAGTACAGAAGATTTGGAGATTATCATTAAAACACACAATGATCAGTATCAGCTTAAATTGTCTTCAAAAACAAAAGAAGAGCTATTTCGTATTACGGGCGGCCACGTACAATATTTACAATTAAGCTTATTAGCGCTTCGTGAGTTAGATAAGCCTAATTCTATAACAGAAGTAAATCTTCTTGAATTTTTATTAAGAGATGAGCGTATTATACTGCAGTCAGAGGAGCTGTGGGAAAGCCTCACTAATCGTGAAAAAGAAACACTTCGGAAAATAATTAAAGGCGAGAAGGTGACGGAGAAAGACAAATTAGATGCGTTATATCTGTGGGATACAGAAATGTTGTTTGGAAAAAATAACTTAACGATATTCAGCGTACTCTTTGGCTCTCACGTCAAAGGCTTTATAGAAAGTAGACCTTCAAAAGAAGATAGAATCCATTTCACCAAGAAAGAGCTTGCACTATTTACTTTTCTGCAGAATACGGTTGGGGAAATTTGTGAAAGAGATATGATTATTGATTCAGTTTGGCCTGAATATGTCGAATCGGGTATATCTGATTGGGCTATTGATCGTTTGGTTGCCAGGTTACGCACAAAGCTTCGTTCACAAAAGAGCAAATACGAGATTAAAACAATTAGAACCAGGGGATATCAGTTATTGGAGAAATAATCCCCGAATAATCCCCGTACTTTCCCCGAATGTATATAGGTCTATTAGTTAGTCATATTGATTCAGCAATCTTAGTCTCGAGTAATTTGACGATCTTTTGTGATTGAAGGAAGCTTGAGGCTATGATAGAATCACAATAAGCCACATAACTATTTATAAAACTTTTTATACTAAAATTTTCAATGATATGAATATGACGCATAATAGCACAAGTATAGAGCAGCAGATTTACAAGGATTGGGAAAAGAAGGGTTATTTTAAAGCAGATCCTAAATCTTTGAAAAAGCCATACTCTCTTTTGATTCCGCCACCGAATGTAAACGGAAGTCTTCATCTCGGACATGCGATGCAGCATGCGATACTTGATGCGCTCGCTAGATTTAAAAGAATGCAGGGTTTTGATGTTTTACTTCTTCCAGGCGTCGATCATGCTGGAATTTTATTTGAAGGTACTTTAAATAAAAAACTTGAGAAAGAGGGGCTGAGTAAGAGGAGGCTCGGTCGGGAAGAGTGGATGAAGCGTGCATGGCAGTTTAAAGAGGAAATATATGAATCTTTTCATAATACATGGAAGGTGATGGGACTATCTGCAGATTGGACTCGGGAAGTCTTCACGCTTGAGGAAAAAGTCCAGAAAGCAGTTTTTGCGGAGTTTAATGCTTTTTGGCAACAGGATTTGCTTTATAAGGGTGCTTATATAGTTCAGTGGTGCCCTAAATGCGGAACCGCAATTGAGGATATTGAGATGGAGTACGATGAAAAAAAAGAAAAATTATATTTTATTAAATACCAGATTGAAGATAGTAATGATTTTATTACTATTGCCACTGCTAGACCTGAAACTATTGCAGCTGATGTAGCAATAGCAATTTATCCTTCGCATCCTGAGTACAAACACTTGGTTGGAAAAAACGCGATTAATCCTTTTACAGATACAAGAATTCCTATTATAGAAGATGATCGAGTTGATAGTGAGTTTGGTACTGGTGCTTTAAAAATAACCCCGGGTCATGACATTCTGGATTACGAGATTGGCAAGACTCACGGAATGCCGATTCTTCATGTAGTTGACAAAATGGGTAGGATTACAGAGCTTGATCCTGACTTGAAAGACTTAAAGGTAAAAGAAGCGAGAGAAAAGTCAGTGGAGAAGCTTAAAGGGCTTGATTTAATAGCAATTGAAAAAGACTATGTGCATTCAGTACCCGTATGCGAAAGGTGTAAGTCTACTGTTGAGCCATTAATTTCGGAAGAATGGTTTGTGAAAATGAAACCCTTAGCGGATAAAGCGCTAAAAAATATAAAGAAAATTCGTTTTCTTCCGGCAAATTACGAGAGTATTCTTAGTTCATGGATAAAAGATGTTCATGATTGGTCGATTTCTCGTTCTCTTTGGTGGGGACACAGAATACCTGTCTGGTATTGTGATATCTGTAATCCAAGTAAAAGTGTTGGAAAAGATAAGGATATGGCTGTTTCATTTGAGAAGCCAAATCATCCTTGTGTTACTTGCGGCAAGCATGAGTGGGCTCAGGATGAGCAGGTGTTGGACACCTGGTTCTCGAGTGGAATTTGGCCTTTTGCGACACTAGGATGGCCAGATGATAGCCCAGAGCTAAATAAATATTATCCGTGGGATTTTGAAATTACAGCCCCAGAAATTAAATATTTATGGATTGCGAGAATGATAATGCTTGGCTTGTGGTTTAGGGATGACATTCCATTTAGAAATATGTTTTTTCATGGAATGCTTCGTGATCTTCAGGGGCGTAAGTTTTCAAAGTCTTTAGGAAACGGAATTGATCCAAATGTTATGCGTGAGAGGTGGGGAACTGATGCTTTGCGAATGGCACTTTATACCTATTCGCCACCAGGTAGAGACGGACGTGCATCGATTCAGTCTATGGATGAGCGATGTAAGAATTTTAGAAATTTCACAACTAAACTACGAAACGTCACACGTTTCATTATCGAGCTTAAACCTGAGCAAATTGACTCATTGCCTAATGAATTCTCTGATATTTCAACGATACTTAAACAAGTCAAGCATCATGAAGATAAAGTGATATTAGAAAAGCTAAATACAGTTATCATAGACATGACAAAGAACATTGAACAGTTTAATTTACATCTCGCCTCAGATAGTATTTATAACTTTGTATGGCATGAATTTGCTGATATTTATATCGAAAAGTCGAAGAAACGAAGAAAAGATACGCAATATGTCCTTGAATATGTATTATTGACAGTAATTAAACTTATTCATCCATTTATGCCTTTCTTATCTGAGGAACTATACCAAAAGCTCCCAGGGCATGGTGATTCAATTATGACTGAAATTTGGCCAACCGCAGACAATTTAGAAAGCTTGAAAGTTAGAGATGGTAAGAGTTAGTCTCAGGGTGTTTTTATGAATAAACCTAAAAAATTTATCAGATTACAGTCAAAAGTATTAGCTGATGGAGTAAGGTCATTTAAATTCCCGAATATTTCCCTAATTATTCCCGCGATCACTTTACCTTCACGTATTGGAAGCGCATGGTTTCTTACGGCTTTTGCTACTGGCTTCTTATTTATGGCAATATTTATTGTATCTTCTGATGTACACAGGAATCAAAAGATACTAACTGAGGCAAGAAGCGAGCGGACTATACTTGAAGCTCAATTAGCTAAATGGAATAGGCTTATGGAGGATTATAAAGATTATCGGGATGGGTATTATCAGTTAGCGCTTATGGAGCTACAGTTAGGACATACAGAGAAGTCGAGTGAGTATATCGCGAAGGCAATAGACATAGATCCTGATTTTCAGGAGGTAAAGGATTTGTTATTTCGTATCCGATGATTTATCTGGACTTTCAGTAGATGCTGCTTCTGCTTCTTTCTCTTTTTCGCCAATTACTTCCGGTAGTTGAGATTCTTCAACAGGTGCTGGCTCTTCTTCTTTCATCATCTCGCCGATTCTGGCTACCACTTGTTCAGCTTCAGTTAGAATAGTAACACCGTTTGGTGCTTTGAGATCTCCTACGGTAATTTGCTCATCTAAGTTTGCCAATTTTGCAACATCGACTTCAATATTGTCGGGAAGTTCTGCGGGAAGAGCTTCTACTTCAAGTTCAGAAAGAGGAGTAAGAAGAACACCAAGCTTTTCGGAAACCGCTTTAGGTTCACCTACGATAACCACAGGCACCATTGATTTTACTTTTTCTTTTAAGTTAACTTGGTAAAAGTCAACGTGTAGAGGAGTATACGTTCTATAATTCATTTGAAGATTTTTGATAAGAACCGGTCTTTTTTCACCATCAAGAACTATATCTACTAAACCTGTTTCGCCGACTTCTTTAAAAACAGGCTCAAAGTCAGAGTATTTTACTTGAACCGCGACCGATGAGAGTTCTTTGCCGTAGATATTTGCAGGAAGGATACCTTCGCGACGGAGCTTTTTAACTTGTTTTCCGAGAACTTTTCGCTTCTCAGCAGTGAGCTGGGGATTTTTCATGTTTTTTAATTCTATCTTATAGTGGGGTAAAAATCAAGGGATGATATACTAGGTTTTATGAGAATATTGGGAATAGATCCAGGAATCGGAAGGACGGGATGGGGCTTAATAGAGGTTATAGGTAATAAGTTGCAAGTTATAAGTTATGGCTGTATTGAAACTGAGGTAAATGGGAAAATTGAAGAGCGTTTAAATAGTCTTTATGAGCAATTGGAGCATGTAATAAAAGATAATTCGTTTGATGTTGTAGCTATAGAAGAGCTATTTTTTAATACTAATGCAAAAACTGCATTAATCGTGGGGCAAGCCAGGGGGGTGATCCTACTTACAGCTGCGCGGAAGAAATTACCTGTTTCAGTTTATACTCCACTTCAGGTAAAAATGGCACTAACTGGTTACGGAAGAGCAGATAAATCACAAATAGGCCAGATGGTAAAAACGCTACTGAAGTTGCAAGCAATACCTAAACCGGATGATGTAGCAGACGCTCTAGCTATAGCCATAACACATGCGTTTATGTATAAGTTTCCAGCTAATTGAAATAGTTACACTATTAAGAATATAATAATTTATATATGGAAACAGAACCCGTAACTTTGAATGATAAAAAAGAAGAAAAAAATGAATTAACTGACAGTTTGCCAAAACAGATATCGCCTAATGCAATAAATCGTAAAAAAACCACTCTATATATATCGCTTGTGCTGGTATTTTTATTGACTGCAATACTGGGGGGTTATTTTCTAATAAATAAAACTGATTTTCTAAAACAAAATGGTTTGCCGCCTATTTTGCCCAAAAACTGTACCTTAAATGGAAAAACTTATAAGCCTGATGAATCGTTTAAGTCCCCGGATGGTTGTAATAGCTGCAGTTGTGGAAGGGATGGGCAAATTTCATGTACCGCAATGGCATGTGACCCTACTGACTCACTGGATCCCACCAGTCCGTCCTTGAAGACCACGAGTGTTCCAGTTGTTGCAAGTTCGACGCAAACTCCCTTAAAGACATATAGAGATGAAGAGTATGGTTATGCGGTTTCCTATAATCCTAATAATTGGATGTTTCGTCATACTTACGGAAAAGGCGGTATATCGAATTCAGATACTAGTGGGAATCCAAAGATAATTAGCGGTTTTGATTTACATAAACCATCAAGCATAAATGCTAGTGCAATTATTGTGCTTAATGTGTTGGAGGCGAAAGGGGAAACTGACATTGACCAATGGATAAAAAAGTATGATTTAAATGTTCCTAAAAACGCTAGTACGCAAATGATTTTAAATGAAGGTTTTAGAGTTAGAGAGTATACGTATAAATATGACTCAACTGATAGTTTTGCAAGAAAATCAAGATACTTTATACAAAATGATAAAGTATTCAGAATTTTTTACAGCGAGGTCGATGCGCTTTCAGTGGAAACAATTCAAGTAGTTGAAGAATTCAATCCATAACAAATAACTTAGCCCACATTTTTAATAGTAAGTGATATAATCTTTTCACTTTATGATAGCCCTTCTTTCTGGCATAGTAGATTCTCGAATAGGTCCACATTTAATTGTTGATGTTAATGGCGTTGGCTATAGAGTTTATGTTTCCCACGATGTTTTATCTAAGTCCACTGTAGGCGAAAAAGTTAAGTTGTATACACATACTCATGTCAGAGAAGATATCTTTGAACTATATGGTTTTTCAAGCGTTGAAGATCTTCGTTTGTTTGAATATCTAATTAGCGTTTCAGGAGTTGGTCCTAAGACTGCAATAGGAGTTTTTAGCGTAGGTGGTAGACCAGATATAATAAAGGCAATACTGAATGGTGATGTTTCATTTTTTACTTCAGTTCCTCGCTTGGGAAAGAAAAATACGCAAAAATTAATAATTGAACTTAAGAGTAAACTTGGTAGTACTGAGGATTTTGATGTGAATTCCGAGAGTGATAAAGATGCGAATGAGGTCATTGTTGCATTAAAGTCCTTTGGTTACTCTGCGAATGAAGCATATACTGCGCTTAGATCAGTTAAGGCAGATGGTTTATCGACAAGTGAGAAGGTGAGAGCGGCACTTAAACAACTGGGTAAATAGCAAATAGCATATGGCTAATAGTAAAAAAACAGAAGAAAATAAAGAAAGTATTACTCCGGAAGAAGAGATTGTCATAAACTCCGTTCGAGCTAAGTCGTGGTCAGAGTTTCACGGTCAGTCACGTATTAAGTCATCGCTTCAGATATCAATCGAAGCTGCTAGAAAACGCGAGGAGGCCATTGAGCATATATTGCTTTATGGACCACCTGGGCTAGGCAAGACTACTCTTTCGCATATCATAGCAAAGGAAATGGGATCAAATATCCGGGTCACTTCAGGGCCTGCAATTGAACGCGCAGGGGATCTTGCTTCTATCCTTACAAATCTTGAAAAAGGTGATGTATTATTTATAGATGAGATACATCGAATGAATAAAGTGGTCGAAGAAACGCTTTATCCCGCAATGGAAGATTACGCATTAGATATCATAATTGGAAAAGGTCCTTCTGCAAGGACTTTGAGATTGGATCTTCCGCAATTTACGATAATCGGTGCGACTACGCGTATAGGGTTACTTTCAGCACCTCTTCGTGATCGTTTCGGTGTCGTACATAGGCTTCATTTTTATAGCCCTACAGAACTGAGGGTGATTATTGAAAACGCTGCGAAGAAACTGCAGGTAGAGATAGACGAAAAAAGTACAGAAGAGGTAGCTAGAAGAGGACGTGGGACACCTAGGGTTGCTCTTAAGTTCCTCAAGCGTCTTCGTGACTATGCGCAAGTAAAAGGTGATGGTAATATTACTGAAAAACTTGCAAAAGATGCACTAAACCTTTTATCTGTAGATGCTTTAGGTCTTGATGATTCAGATCATAGGTTTTTGCGCGCAATTATAGAAAAGCATGGCGGAGGACCTGTGGGTATTGAAACAGTGGCCTCTACCATCTCTGAAGACGTAGGTACGTTAGAGGAGGTTGTAGAGCCTTATTTACTACAAATAGGATTTCTAAAAAGAACTTCTAGGGGTAGAGTAGCGACGAAGTCTGCATATATGCACTTGGGAATAGAATATAATGAAGATCTTTTAAGTACACAACAGAAGTTATTATAGTTATCTTACTAATAGCTCAAACTGATTCCTCAGAGTTAATACTATTTTTCTATTCTATCGTATTCTTCCGTGATCGTTTTTGCAATTTGTGCTATGTTTTCCTTTGTTTTGTTTTCAGTATTTCCGACATCAGATGTCATGATTCCAAGAAAAAATACTGTGCTGCCATCTTGAATTATCCCAACATCATGCATACCGCCAACTGCGTCACCCGTTTTATGATATACGCTTACATTCTTCGGTAACAATGCAGGCAATCGATCTTCTATTTCAGTGTCAATCATAAATCCAAATAATTCCTGAGTTTTAGCTGTATTTGTTATTTCGCCTTTATAAATTTTTCTAAATAAAATATACATATCGCTTACTGAGGTTTTATTGTTTTCCATATCTGTCTGAGTAAGCCCCCATTCATTTATAATTTTTTGGATAGTTGGTATTCCAATTCGTTTTCCGAGGATGTGTGCTGCTGTGTTGTCCGATTGTTGAATTGCAAGCTTAGCCAAAGTTTTAAGAGAATATATCCCTCCCGGCTTTTGGTATCTCAAAGTTCCCGTACCATAATCTTGAATGTCTTTATCTTGAAGAGTAATTTGTTCATCTAAGTCAATTTTGTTTTTATTATCGAGATAATAAAGAACTGAAACGATCTGAACTTTATTTACCGATGCTCCTGTAAAAATCTCTTTGTGGTTTATGCCAAATTCAAATGGATTATTTAAGTCAGCAAAGTAAACTCCATAATTACCTGTAGCTGAATCAATTATTCGTTTAGTTTTCAGCTTTAAGTTATTTGTAAATTCATTTTTTTCTTCTTTTTCAGACGAAAAGATATAAAATTTTGGAAGAAAAGCAAGATTCCTGCCAATTAATAAGATAATTGTTGTGTAAACGATTATTGTAAATATTTTCCTCATATAAAATTATTTGCCCTTTGCACTTTGCGATTAACTTATCACCTATAACTTAGGACTCATAACTCATAACTCTTGTACCCTTGGTCTATACTGCAACGCTTCAGCTAGGTGATTTACTTTGATCTCTTCAGAGTCCTCAAGATCAGCTATAGTTCTCCCCAATTTTATAACCCGGTGATATGAGCGTCCAGAAAGGTGAAGTCTGATTACTGCCTGTCGTAGTAATTCACGGCAATCTTCAGACAGTATACAGTACTCCTTGATTGTTTTATTTGTAAGATCTGCATTGCATAAGACCTTTGTTTTCTTATAGCGAATTGTTTGTTTATCTCGGGCATTTTGAACTCGAATCTGTATATCTTTTGAAGATTCAGTACTTGAAGTTGCTTCATCTGCTGTCAGCTTTTCCACTTTTATGACAGGCACATCGATGTGGATATCTATACGGTCAAGCAAGGGTCCTGATATTCGTTTCTGATAGCGTTGAATCTGAAGCGGATTACATGAGCAAATATGGGTTTTATCCCCATGATATCCACAAGGGCAAGGATTCTGGGCTGCAATCAATATGCATTTAGCTGGGAATGTAGTTTTACCATTTGCGCGGGATATTGATACAATCCCGTCTTCGATGGGCTGACGCAATCCTTCTAATATGTGACGCGGAAATTCTGGAAATTCATCTAAGAATAGCACTCCTCTATGAGCAAGTGTTATCTCCCCAGGTCTGGGTTGCGTTGAGCCACCGATAAGCCCTGCTAGAGATATTGTGTGGTGAGGAGAGCGGAATGGTCTTTTAGTCATGAGACTTTTACGATCAAGTAGATTTGTGATGGAATAGATCTTAGTAACCTCAAGCGTTTCTTCAAAAGTCAGATTTGGAAGTATGGATGGAAGTGTTCTTGCGAGGAGAGTTTTTCCTGAGCCCGGAGGTCCTTTGAGAAGAATATTATGTCCACCGGCTGCTGCTATCTCAAGCGCTCTTTTGGCGCGTGATTGTCCTTTTACGTCTTTCATATCAAACTCGT
>CAZZCX010000017.1:20943-27384 GCA_964653195.1 uncultured Gammaproteobacteria bacterium | reverse complement strand
AATACTTAATACTTAATACTTAATACTTAATACTTAATACTTAATACTTAATACTCTAATTTTATAGCTCCTTCTCTTATTACCTTCCATGGTTGAACCATGCAATTTATCACAGTTGATGCTTGTTTTGTCTTGCACTCACCAGGTAACACATAGTCCACTAATTTTATTAATTCTTGATCCAAGTCTGAAAACTTATATGGAGTTTTACCACCATGAAAATTTGCAGATGGTCCGAGAAGTGGAACACCGATTCCAGATATTAAGCTGAGTGTTGTAGTATGGTCCGGCATCCTAAGCCCAATTGTCGTTCCACCACCTATCACCAATGATGAAACTGTTGGATTATTACAATGCATTATTATTGTCAAGGCACCTGGCCAAAAGTTCGCAATCAATTTATTCTTCACTTCTTCAGTTATTTCCATATACTTCTTGGCCATATCAAGTCCATTTACAAGAACAGGAACTGCTTGAATTTCAGGTCTTTGTCGTATCCTGAATAATTTCTGTATGCTTTCTTTATGATCAATTCTGCAACCTATACCAAAAGCCGTATCTGTAGGATATATTACTATCCCGCCTTGGTTTAAAATATTAATTGCTTGTTTAATTTTTTCGTCAGTCATATTTTAATTTTGATTAATTTCTTATAAAAATATTAAAATTCCTTTTATTTTCGTCCACATAATCAAGCTTTATATCGATTCTTTTTTCAGGCATAAATTTTCCCAACTTTTCCGGCCATTCAATAGCAGTAATATTATTTTGCCCATTCATTATATCTAGTAATCCCAAATCTATTATCTCCTGCTCATGATTTATCCTATACAGATCAACATGATAAAAATATTTTATACTTAACTTATAGCTTCTCATAATAATAAAAGAGGGGGATATTATTCTGCCACTCACACCTAGTCCTTTTGCAAGTCCCTGTATGAATGTCGTTTTTCCGAAACCCAAATCCCCATAAAGACACAATACTGTATTGCCTTTTAACTTTTTTGCAAAATCGACCGCAAAAGCCTGTGTTTCTTTAAAGTTATTTGTTGTTAACTTTATACTACTTTTCATTTTGATTCTTTATTGACTATCTAAAACAAGAGAAAACGACGTCTTTCATGCAATAGGCTAGATGTAATTCTAAATTTTCCAAATCGAAAGCAGGCATTAGTTTTGAAAAACATCATAATTGCTGCTTCTTTTTCAGATAAAAAGTGAGTATACCACAGGCGACCAGAAATACTCCTCCTATAATAAAAGCGACAATTCCTGGATTAAATCCCACACTACTCTTAACTAAATATTTTGAAGGCTCAAGCGTTGGTGAGATTTTGTTCACAATAGTTACAGCCAGCACTTTTTTACTCGGTTTCTTAGCAAATGTAGGCAATTTAACAGTCGGTGATAATTTACTTGTAGGCAGAATAAATGTAATCGATATAGGAGTTGAGGTAATTATTTTTGTAGGAAATATTGTGGGTACTTTTGTTAGTGTAGGTGTTTTAGTAGGTATTGGTGTTTTAGTAGGTATTTCTGTAGGTAGTATTGTAGGTGTAGGTGTAAAAATAACCTGCCCTTGTGAATTAGAGCTTCCTTTTGTAGATACAATAAAGCCAATCCATGTGCCCTCTCCGTCAATACTTCTTCCGTATGAAACTCCCTCCTCAGTTTCAGAATAGGTATATTCATCTACTAGCTGATCAAGCGGGTCCAATACCCTTATACTATCAGTATCATTATTTAAAATTATTCCAGAAACAGCACGTTCTAAAATATAAAAACTGTGACCTGATATTTTAGTATCTGCAGGAAAAGTATATACTCCCGATCCACCCTCAGCCAAATCGTCAATCTTCCAGTAGCTGATATCTAATTCAGAATTTGTAGTATTAAATAACTCAATCCATTCTGCGCCCTCAGCTGACCCCTCAGGATTGGGAAAATATTCATTAATTACTAAATCTGATGCATATGAAGTTGAAGGGAAAAACAAAAAAAATAAAGAAGTTAATAAAATTAAAAATATACTCCTCACATTTATAATACTTAATACAATTATTGTACGTGCCAATACCAAGACACTACGCCACTCCCATGATCTACAGCGACATAATTCATAGACACACCCGAACAAGATGTAGATCCTTTATAAAGGGTTCCTTCTTTCGGAGCTTTAATAAGAGATGAAGATGCAGAATCCATATCAATTCCATGATGAACTCCATCAGGATAAAATGATCGTGCATAACCATGCGAACCATATCCCTGATTGATTTGAATTAATTCATCCAATGGCCAATCCCAGTCACCACTTGGACCAATACTGCCATAATACCCAAATTGTTCTGATGTATATGTGTAGGCATAATTCACACCTGATTTAAGATAACCGCTTGGATTTACATCTCCTCCATTTAAACGTATCTCAAAATGTAGATGTGGCCCTGTGGAGCAATAAGGAGCGCCAGAATTCCCTACCTGCGCAATGATTTGTCCCTTTATAACAGGAGTACCGTTTACAAGCTTTATTGAGGAAATTACACCTTCGATTGCTGATCTCTCAGATTGGGCTGCAGCTAATAACTGCTGATATTTCTTTTCATCATTTTTAGTTACACTAAGCAAATCTTCTTTACTCTTTTTTTCAGCATCTATTTGATCTTTATATTGCTCAAGCTGTGTTTGAAGTGCTACAACTTTCTGCTTCTTATCCTCAAAAATATTTTTCTGATTCTCATAATCAAGCTGTGCCTGCTGTGCTTCATATAATAATTTACGATCCTTAGCCTGAATTATCCTAAGATAATTCATTTTTGTGAAATAGTCTGAAAAATTATTCGCGTTAACAAATAATGGAGACTGAGCTATACTACCTGCTTTATATGTTGCGACTATTCTATTTAATAATGCTCCAGATATTTTACCTATAGATTCTTCAAGTTTGTCTACTTTACCGACAGCAATCTTAATGTCTCCTGATAGCTCTTGAATCTCTGTTTCTGTGAAGTTAATTCTAAGTTGTGTTAATTGTACCTGGTTATCAATTACTGCTATCTGGGACTGTAAAGTTTTTTCTGTTGAACGAAGATCATTGAGTTTCCCTTCAAGTTCTTTTATTTTATTTTTTACATCACTTAATTTCTGGGAAGTATTATCAGGTGTTGGACTTGGTGCTATAGTTACACTCTGCCCCAGACCAGTAGTTAAGAAATCTTCACTTGCATGAGAATAAGCGTACGAAGAAAATATTGAACCGACGATAAAAACAAACAGCAATACTGTAAAATTACGTCTCATAAAACAAAGTCTATTTTAAATATTTAATTGCTGCTAAAATCGTCGAGAAAGCGCCTAGCAGAATTGCAACTACAATCTCCGATCCTAAAACCCATAATAAGAATAAGAAGGGTATAGGGAATAAAGGTATATCAGGAGGTAGCTGGGATCTTAAGAATGGTTCTATGTATAAGAGTCCGACGGTGGCAATCATCCAGCCTAATATAGCTCCTACAACACCATAAAATATACCTTCATGTATAAACGGTAAACGAATATACCAATTAGACGCACTTAAAAGTTTAAGTATTTCAATTTCATCTTTCTTCCCTGCTATTTTCAAGCCTGTAATTAACATAATCAGGAACACAGAATCGACTGCAAGAACGATACTTGCAGCGATTCCAAGACTTCTTAATACATTTGAAAATCGAATAAAACCTTCTATTGCATCCCTAGGAAATGCGACGCTACTTACAAGTGTACTTGTCTTAAGCTGTTTTGCTAATTCTATTTGATCTGTCAAATCATAAGTCATTATGTCAAGCGATCGAGGGAGAATACTGGGGTCTACCAATTCCAGTTCTATCGGATCAGTTGATAATTTCTTATAACGATTAAAAGCTTCCTCTTTATCGACAAACGTCATCTTAGATATTTTACCGGTTGCTTTCAATTTATTTTCTAATTCCTTTATTTCATCATCTTTGGCTTCATCCGTAAAAAAAACGGCTAATTGTGGACGTGTTTCATAATAACGAATTGTTATATATGACCCAAAAAAAAGAAATGTAAAAACAGAAATCACGAAAAAAGTCTGCGTCATAATAAAAATCGCAGCTATAGCCTGATACGGTGATCTTCTTATGTGTTTCCAGGTAACATTAAATGAGCTCATAATAGTTTATGTTTTATTTGTGATCTTTTTTGACGTGTTCCGGTTTTTTATCCTCATCATTTTCAATTGTTTTAGATTCTTTCTTTTTTTTAGATGATGGTTCATCTTTAACAATCGCTCCTTTATCTAAGACAATATGCCTTCTACCTAATGCTTTCACAACTTCTGTATTATGGGTTGCCATCAGGACAGTAGTACCAGTATCATTAATTTCTTCCAATAATTTCACTATTTCCCAGGAAGTATTTGAATCCAAATTGCCGGTAGGTTCATCAGCAATTATTATCTGTGGAGCAAATACGATAGCTCTAGCTATGGCTACTCTTTGCAACTCTCCACCTGATAACTGAATTGGAAATTTATCTTTATGTTGATCAATTCCGACTTGCGTCATTATTTCTAAGACTCTGCTCTTTGCCTTTTTATTATCAATACCTGCTATCTGCAAAGGTAATATTATATTCTCTAAAATTGTTCTATCAGTAAGCAATTTCAAATCCTGAAAAATTACACCAATTCTCCGTCTAAGATGCGAGATTTTTCCACGCGGTAACTTCGTTATGTTCAAATCATTTATATGAATCGCTCCAGTAGTTGGCAGCATTTCACGTGTCAATAAACGGAAAAAGGTCGTCTTTCCAGATCCTGAAGGACCAGTCAAAAAAACAAATTCTCCAGGTTCTATCGTAAGGCTGATATCTGATAAAGCAGATTCTCCCGTACCAAATTTTTTAGTTACTGACTCAAATCTAATCATGTTTACAAAACTTCTACTCTCCCTACATCCATTAGCCAACCTGCTTTTTGAGCTTTTTGGGTCTGACCCCATACCTTAATATTTCTTCCCAAAAACTTGGATAGATCGATCAAAGAGGAAGTTAAATAAACATTTTGGGAATCTCCACCTGATCGAACCAAGTGATATTGTCCTTCACCCTCTATTCCTCCTTCTTTAAGCTTTCCTTCGGCAATATCTTTATATGTCTCAGTATCGTTTGATCCGAATGATTCGCCTTTTTTGATTGCAGCGTTACTTACAATATTTCCCAGCATACCAGGATTTGAAGATACATTCGCATTTCTTGATAGAAAAAAACCGGTTCCAATTCCAAGAAAAGCTACGACAAGAAGAATGATAAGCATTTTTTTTGTGAAAAATGAGGGTTTTTCAGTCAAATCATGCATCAATGATTGAGATTGTTTTTCTTTGTCCATGGGCAGTCTATTCTCCTAAAGTATTACATATTTTCCGATTTATCGCAATCCCTTACGCTTTTAATATGTATCTTTTTTATATACTATATAAAGACTATGGCGAAAAAATATTATTTTAAAAATGGTATTTCAAAACCTAAAAAAAAATCAAAAAAAACTAATATTATTCACTGGGGAGGTATACTACTTGTCCTATCAGGTATAGGATTATTAAGTTATAATGCTGTTCCGGTTATTGCTTGGCAAATAATTACTGACTCAATTTTTACAAAAGCTGCATCCCCTATCCCTAAACCCTTCATTCTGACTCCGGAAGTTATATATGCAATTGAGAAAGAACACTCTGTAAAAATTTTAACTGATGATTCAACCTCACCTGATAATGAGTGGCTTAAAGCATATGGTTTTAAGGATCACCAGAAACCGGAAATAGCATACTATTCAATATCCATACCAAAATTAGGTGTTAAAAATGCTACTGTTTCAACAATTGATTTTGATGTATCAAAGCATTTAGTTCAATATTGGGGTACTCCTATCCCTCCAAATAGAGGGAATACTGTCATTTTCGGGCATTCTACACTTCCGCATTTCTTTGAAAAAAATAATTATAAAACTATCTTCGCGAAAGCACATAATCTTGTAATCGGGGATAGTATAAAAGTTTACCGCGGAAAGAAAATATATAAATATATAGTTATTAGAACTCATATAACTGATCCTGATGATCTCACTGTTTTATCACAGGATAGTTCGGGAACTTATCTCACTATAATCACCTGTACGCCACCAGGAACTATTTGGAAAAGGTTGATTATAAAAGCCAGGCTTGAAGAAATATAACTACTACCAAAGGAAGATTACGACGAAAGCTCCCATCAGCATGATCGCACTCCCAAATACAGCTATCGTCATCACATCCTGACTGAAGCCAGTAGGAGGTAATTGCTTTATAGCAGTTGGTGTAGAGTTTAAGATACCTGCTGAAGTATTTGTCGGACCTGGTATGTCGCTAGGTCTTGGCGTATTACTAGGCCCAGGTGTAC
>CAZZCX010000017.1:15216-20843 GCA_964653195.1 uncultured Gammaproteobacteria bacterium | reverse complement strand
TGGTAAGTCCAGGTGTAGAGGTAGGTGTACTGGTAAGTCCAGGTGTAGAGGTAGGTGTACTGGTAAGTCCAGGTGTAGAGGTAGGAGCAGGAGTATGCGATGGATTCGGAGTACTGGTAGGTACAGGACAACTACCTTCTGCGCTATCCTTACTACCTTCGCCACACGAATTTACTGGAGTAACTTCACAAGTATAACTTCCGCCAGCCGTTGCTGGAAATACTAAGCTTGTAATAGGATGATTCACGGTTTCTTCTTTTATCACTTCATCATTTTCGTTATCTGTAACTTTTACTTTATATCGAGCGGTATTTTCTACTGTATCCCAAATACATTTTGCTTGCTCGACAGCACAAGCCCCTCCCGTATCCGTGTCGCATGAATAGGCCGTATATGATGCTATATAAGATTCACCATCACTTACTTCAAATATAATATTACTTTCATCTACGCTCGCATCAGATGTTTCAATTACTCCGGATATTGATTCGCCAGGTTCTGCATCACCTAATGCAGTAGTTGAACCTGATTGCTCATCTCTTGCCAGCACTCTGACTACTGAATCAGTGGTATTTGTGAAGCTGAGATTAATATTTATTGATCCTGTCTGTGAGCATACTGGTACAGCTGTAACATTATCTCCGGTAGCTCTTTCCCGCAAATCCTGTGGATTTCTAAGCAGCAACAAAGTTATAACAATACCTGCTATAAAGATAAAACCTAATAATATTTTTTGTGATAAATTAAGATTTTTCATATTTATTCATCATCACAGTAAGGACATACTATTCTAATATTCATACCTGAAGCTGGAGTTCTAGGAACTGGGCAACTAGAAATTGTTTCTGTTGGAGTAGGAGGCACATCTGTAGCCGTCGGATCTGGTGTAACTGAAGGCAGAGGAGTTACCGTAGGCAAAGGTGTTACCGTAGGCAAAGGTGTTGCTGTAGGTTTAGGTGTATTGGACGGAACAGGAGTGTTGGATGGCTTAGGTTTTGGCGTATTGGACGGTACTGGAGTGTTGGATGGCTGAGGTGTAGGTGAATTGTTCACAATACAAAAAGAAGGTGCCAATCCGCATGCGGTACCACAAGATAAAGGCTTAGGTGGATCCTGCGCCCATGTAAACCATGCTGCATCTCCTTGCCCCTGAGGTCCATCCACACCCTTATGATTTTCAGCTCTTGTTCGACATGCTTGCGTATTATGTGAAGGCTGACCATATCTACATTCAGGCCATCCACTCTCAGGACCATCCGGTGCGCATTTAGGATATGGAGATTCATTTGCCTGTTGAGAAGTATTTTGATTTTGGCTGACTAGAAAAACTGTTACAGGTACACCAACGAGTATCAATAAAGCGAATATAAAAAATTTAGGACTTAACGAAAGTAATGAAAACTTCATAAAATATTGAGCTATTATTACTATACGAGTAAACCTTTAGAAAATGCAAGAGGTTGAAAGGAGAGAAAATTTATATTAATTGCCTTAGCTCTTCTTCGATAAAAACATCTAACTCTCCATCAAGTACTGCATCAGGATTTGATGATTCTACACTTGTTCTTAAATCTTTCACCATTTTATAAGGATGAAGTACATAAGAACGAATTTGATTCCCCCATCCAGGTGTTTTATATCCACCTTTTAATGCTGCTTCCTGCTTTTTTCGTTCTTCTTCTTTTAAGATCCATAATTTCGCACGTAACATTTTCATCGCATATTCACGATTCTGCACTTGATATCTTTGTGTCTGTGCTGTGACCACTATACCAGTCGGTTTATGCTTGAGACGCACTGCTGTTGATACTTTGTTCACATTTTGTCCACCGTGTCCCCCGGAACGGAATGCTTCAAACTCAATATCATCATCTCTTAGCTCTATATCTTGATTATTTTCTATCTGAGGCATAACTTCTACCAATGCAAAAGATGTCTGTCGTAATTTATCTGCATTGAAAGGAGACTGACGAACTAATCTATGAACTCCAGCTTCAAATTTCAAATAACCATAAACATAAATACCCGATACTGATATAGTTATACTTTTTATACCTGTTTCTTCACCTGGTGTTTCATCGAGAATGTCAAAGCCCCATCCCTTTTTCTCAAAATATCTAGTATACATTCGGTACAGCATCTCAGCCCAATCCATCGCTTCCGTTCCGCCTTGACCGGAATGAATTGACATTATTGCGTTGTCTTTGTCATGCTTTCCGGAAAAATACATCAGTAATTCTAATTTTCTCAATAATGCTTCTGCTTCTTTCAAATCCCCATCCATAATCCATAACTGTAGTAGCTCTATCTCCTCAATCTCTTTCTGAAGATTGGATAAGGTTTTCATTTTTTTAGAAGCATTTTCGTGATCCAACCAAAAATCAGTCTTCATAGATTCAGCCTCTATTGTTCGTATCTCTTTACGCTTATTATCAATATTCACTTTCTCAGATAATTTTTTAAAACGAGAATTTATGTCTTCCATAGTTAAAAACTAATTTTTTAATTTTTCATTAATTTCACGAACAACATATAATTTTACAAAATCTAGATCTTTATTCACTTTTTGAACTCTTGAAATGACTTGAGCGATATCGGAAATTTTTACCTGCATAATTTCATTTTTTGCTTTATCCAGATATGTAAAAGTATCCTGTTTTATTTCTTCTTCCAGGCTAGTTTTCGCTCCGGCTACTTTTTTGTTATATCCAATAGATACAAAATTTCTTATATCTTCCGCGTATTTTATCACGAAGTAAAAAGAAACTATAAGTGTGACAGCTAGAATTGTTTTAAAGATAGACTTAAAAAGCATATTTAAAAAACCAGGAGAAAAAAATTAAATATTAACCATGTTTACAGGTGTGCGGTCAATAAAACCTAAAATATTGTCTTTAGTGACATGAAGAATCGTATCTAATGCTTCATTACTATTGAAAGCGTTATGCGGTGTAATGTATACATTTTCCTTATTTAGAAGTACATGATTGAATAACTGTGTTTTAAGATCACATGTCTCAATAAATCTGCCTGTTAGAAGCTCAGTTTCTTCTTTTATGCCACATTCCTCCTCAAGTACATCAAGTCCCACCGCTTTAAAAACCCCCTTCTCAAGCCCGTAAAGAATTGCTTCTGTTTGAATTAGGCCACCTCTTGCAGTATTTATAAGAATACTGCCTTTTTTAAATTTCCCGACATTACGTTTATTTATCATATGATGAGTTTCTTTAGTATGAGGCACGTGAAATGAAACTATATCAGAGAGTCTCAATAACTCGTTTAAACTATGGAAACTTACTTTCAGTTTCCTTGCCAGTTCTTCACTTGGATGTCTGGCAAAAACCAAAACTTTCATTCCGAATCCATGAGCTATTCTTATAACTTCTTTACCTATATGTCCTATACCTACTACTCCTATCGTTTTACCATACAAATCAAATCCTCGTAGATTATCTACTTCAAAATTTCCTTTTCTCGTTCTCTCAACAGATGAAACTATATTTCTGGATATATTAAGTATAAGAGCAAATGCATGCTCAGCAACAGTATTTCCCCCATAAGTCGGGACATTACAGACAGTAATACCTTTCTTCTTACAATATTTTAAATCGATATGATCGAAGCCCATGGATCGTGTCACTATCAATTTCAGATTCGGCATCTTATCAATTACATCAGAATTTAGATTTGAATAAATAAATATAGAAAGTATTTCGGTTTCAGTTAGTGATTTCAGATTTTTTTCATTGATATGCTCGCTGTAGAAATCAAGCTGATGCCCATTCAAAGAAGTTGTAAGAAATGAACGCTCCCAGTCCTCAATTTCTAAAAAAGAAATCTTCATATAATTATCTTAGTGGAAATTCTTTCCAAATTCCAATGATAATAATCAACTAATTTTAAAGAGTAAGACTTTTCCACAAATACCTTGCAGCAATTGATCTATAAGGTTTCCATTTATTGGAAATTTGATTTATTTGTTCTGTTATTTGCTCGTTTTTGAAACCATATAATCTCTCTATTGCTTTTCTAAGTCCCAAATCTCCTAAAGAGAAAACATCAGGTCGACCCATTGTAAATATAAGAAACATCTCAACAGTCCAGGTACCTACTCCTTTTATTTTTGTTAACTCAGCTACAATTTCATCATCAGTCATTGAAATAAATTTCTTATAAACAGAATTATTTTTCATCGAGTACTCTGCAACATTTTTCACATATGACACTTTTGACCATGATAATCCTGCATTGCGCATACTTTCAGAATCCAGTTTAAGTATATCTTGAGCAGTAAGCTCCGAACTAGGCGCTAATGCTTTTAATCTTCCGAAAATAGTATCTGCTGCCTTTATCGATAACTGCTGGGAAACTATCAACTCAATTAATGCTAAAAAATAATTGGAATTGAAATTCCATTTAGGTGCTTCAACTTTTCTTATTACTTTTCCTAATATAGGATCTTTTTCGTTCAAATATTTGATAGCAGTTTCCTGTAAATTTACAGTAATATTTATCATGTAATTATTATTATAAGCTATATATACTCCTGTGTTACAATAAATTTATGCAATTTATTAAAAAAAACTCCCGTAAAATCTATTTCTTTTTATTTCTTGTATTGTCAGGTGTTACCATGTTTTATATCCTTTACCAAAATAATACATTGACTACTCAAAAAACTAAATTAGATACATTGACGCAAACTGAAATTAATTTGCTCAGTAAAAACGAGAAGCTGAATGAAAAATTACAAATTTTACTTACAGAAGATCAATATGTAAAAAATAAACAGCAAGAGCAAGATTTAAAAAACATTCGCAATGCTTATTTAAAAACAGTAAAAACTTATGAAGATCTATTACTGTTGAGGGAGTCTGGAGGTAATACAAATAAATCTGATGAACTAATTGCAAAGAGTCTCAGCCTTCTTGCAGAACAACAATATGCATCAGCTGAGGCAGTTTTGGCTCAAATAAATATACAAATTATTAAAGAAAAAGAAGCACTGGCTAAAAAAGCTACAGAAATCACAATACCGAAAAACATACCCGTAAATAACACACCTCCATCATCCGGATACTCGAGACAACTTGTATCAACTGAAATTGGAAATTTTCTTATAGATATCGTATCCGCAGATTTGAGCTCTACAAAAGTCATCATAGATACAGCATCAGATAACACTTGTACCGACAACTGTCCGGTTCTATCGCTCGCAGAATATGTGTCAAGATCCGGAGCGTTCGCAGGTATAAATGGTTCATATTTCTGCCCTGCAAGTTATCCGTCATGTGCTGGAAAAACGAACTCATTCGATACACTTCTTATGAATAAAAATAAAGTATATTTCAATTCTGAGAACAACGTATATAGTACCGTTCCCGTAGCAGTATTTGGAAGCGGATGGGCTCGTTTTATGGGTAAATCTCTAGATTGGGGCAGAGATACTGGAGTTGATGCTGTAATCGCAAATCAACCTATGCTACTCTCTAGTGGAAATATTGTATTTACGGGAGATGGAGATCCTAAAAAAGGAAGTAAAGGTCAGAGATCATTTATAGGTAACAAAGGTACTACGGTTTATATTGGCGTAACCCATAATGCAACTGTTGCTGAAAACGGATATG
>CAZZCX010000017.1:0-15116 GCA_964653195.1 uncultured Gammaproteobacteria bacterium | reverse complement strand
CCAATCGGCAGCATACCTATAAAATTAATCAAACCGTCATCTAAATGAGCGTAAGCAAAAATATAAGTCGTGATAATAAGAGTGATTATACTTGGAACTCTAAGTAGTTTGAATATAGTAAGCGGAAACCACTGAAATATAATTGTTTCAATTATTGGCGCTATTATTACGGCAATAAAAACGGTCTGCCAAAATTGATTTTCAATTTCCAATACTTCAATGTTCGGTTTGCCTAAATCCACACTGAAAATTGAAAGCAATAATGCGATAGGTAGTACTAAAATAAATCTAGACAAAAAAGCTAAAGCGGTAACTTCAAGAATGAATCTGAAAGTTGAATAATTTGAAATACGCAGAAAGTAAGAAGAAAACATATTTATTATTGAGACTTATGAAGATTTATTGAAATAAGTGGAATCTATTTGCAATACTAATTCACAAAGAATTTCAATTAATCACAATTAATTTCTATAAATATCTATTAATGCTGTAGTTTATCTTTCACAATTTCACTAACTAATCTCATGTCTGCTTTACCTTTTACTTTCGGCAATAGATTACCCATAATTTTTCCAATGTCCTGAGTGCTTTTTGCACCGGTCTTCATTATAGCTTCATCGACAATGGAATTTATTTGATCATCAGTCATCTGAGCTGGTAAATAAACTTGAAGTATTTCTAATTCCTTTGTTTCTTTATCAACTAATTCCTGTCTTCCTGCTTTCTTGAACTCCTCAATGGAATCTTTCCTCTGCTTTGCCTCTTTCTGAATAACTGCTAATACATCCTCATCAGTGGCAGTATATCCAGAACCACCTTTCTGGATTTCGTGATAGGAAATAGCAGATTTTAACATCCGTAGCACAGAAGTTTTTAATGCGTCTCTAGACAACATAGCCTGCTTTAATTCGTCTTGAATTTTTTGCGTTAACATAATTAACTTATTTTACTAAATTTATACTATTCAATTCTAGTCAAGCCTTTATTTAATACAACTTTAAAACTACTCCGCAGAAACAGGAATGCAGCAATAACATATATAATATTTAGTATTAGACTTATAAATAATTTGTTATTATCCATTTGACCACCAGCTATAATTTCACGGGATCCTTCAAAAATATATGATGCAGGCATAAGTTTACCCAAAAACTGAGCCCAATCAGGCAAAATCGATAAGGGATAATAAATAGCTGCGAATGGTGAAAATACCGCAATGAAAGACCATGCAAGTGTTTGAATACGCGTACCAAAACGCAGTATCAGTCCGGCGACGAAAAACCCAATCGCCCATCCGGTAAACATAAGTGATGCAAAAAATGGAACTAAATAAATACCATATTCAAAAATATGCACTTTATATAGTAAATAAGCGACACCTGATGCAAATAAAACACTTACCAATGCTTTAACTATACCGACAATTAGAAAAGCTGATACCCATTCAGTAAATTTCAATGGTGAAACGAATAAATTAATAAGGTTCTGGTTCCACAAATCTTCAAGTAAATTTACTGTGATTTCATATTGAGCCCTCCAGGTAATTAACCATAATAAAATTCCCGATACTATAACCAGGATAATCGTCGGTGTATCAGGCGCGAAAGAACGAATGTATGAACTCGTTAACCCCCAAACAATTAAGTCAATTGTCGGCCAATAAAAAGCATCAGATAGCCTATCAAAACTTCTTCTGAATAAGAATAAGTACCTTAATACGACCGCGTAAATTCTATGTATTTTCATAATCTGATATTTGCAAAAAGTAATCTTCTAATGTAGGTTTTTCTATACTTATTTCATCATAAATAACCCCTGAGTCCATAAGTCCACGCAGAAACTCTGCTATCTTTTTTTCTTTTACATCTACAGTCACTGTCCTTTTAAGTAATTTATAATTATATTTATTATCTATGCAGTATTTAATTGTCCGTTTCATACCGTCTCTCACAAACAACTCTACATGCGATATCTCAATCGACTTGGCTAGCTTATCAGGCGTATCGTCAGCCACAATTTTTCCTTTATTTATAAATACTACCCTGTCACACATCTCTTCAACCTCTGCCATATTATGAGAAGTCCAGATAATAGTAGCGTCCACTTTCTTTCGATACTCGGATATAACCGATCTTATATACCCTGCAATATCGGGATCTAAAGAAGCTGTTGGTTCATCGAGTAATAAAATTCCAGGACTATTTATAAACGCTTTTGCCAAATTTGTCCGCGTCCGTTGCCCTGCTGATAATTCAGACATTTTATTTTTTGTTAAATGTTCTAGTTTAAATGTTTTCAATACATCCGCGATAGCTTGCTTTCGATTTTTTATATCATACAGATATGAAATGAAAGTAAAGTTTTCCATGACCGAAAGACTCCATGGTAGATTTGTATAGGTAGTTGAGAAATTGACATGTTCGAGAATCTCTTCGCGATTTGACTTAAGATCCTTACCGAAATAATTTATCGAACCGCTACTTGGCGTAAGAACACCCAGTAACATTTGAATAGTAGTCGTCTTACCTGCACCATTTGGGCCTAAAAGACCAACTATCTCTCCTTTTTTGACTGAAAAAGATATATCATCAACTGCAATGAATCCGCCAGCTTGCGGACCAAATTGTTTTTTAAGATTTTTTATTTCGATTACTTGATCCATAATAATACTCTTTCAAATTTGCACGGAAAAAACAACAAGGTTATCCCTATATCTATCGTGGAAAAATGCTAAGGTTGCAAAAACGAAAGAGGTACTTATGATTATAGCACAAAAGGTTAATTGTTGAGCAAAATAATTAACTGAATTTAAATATCAAAACTCTTAATTCTACTTATCAAATATTCCTTGGTGTTTTTTGATAAATCTTCATCTACTTCCTCAAAAAGTTTTCGCAATAGCTCGCCTATTTTCCGTGACGGTGGGATATTCAACTCTTTCATAATATCGTTTCCATCGATTGCCAAATCGTTTACGGAAAAAGGAGCAGGTGCTAGTTGCTCTTCTACTCTTTGCTTGAACAATTTCAGCCTCCAACTTTCAGCAGTCTGCGTACCTCCACCCAATCTATCACCTATCCGAAGATCCATCATGTCTTTCACATTTTCCACGCCAATTCTTCTGATAAATCTTCTGACAGCTGAATCTGTAATGTGTTCATCAACTGAAAACATATGCCATCGTATCAAAGTGACGACTTTCTGACGCTCTTTTTTCGAGAAACGTAGCCTTTCACATATTTCATATGCAATTCTACTGCCCGCAACTTCGTGATTATAAAATATCACCAAACCCTGCTCATCTTGTCCTTTTACTCTTGGTTTACCTATATCATGAATCAATGCAGCAAATCGCACTATCGGATCAGTGGATGGGCAAAACTTTAAAGACAATACATTGTGAGTAAAGACATCATCTAGATGATGTCTTCCCGGTCTGGCTTGAGAAACACCGATTCCCTCCATAAGCTCAGGCATAATGCTCTCTAGAAGCCCTGTATTTCGAAGGAGCATAATTCCCTCATAGGGAAATTCACTTGCTAAGATTTTTAGAAACTCAGTTTTAATTCTCTCATGCGCGATGTGTGATAAATATTTCGCGTTTGAATGAATGGCATTTAATGTTTGTTCTTCTATAATAAATCCAAGCTGTGTAGCAAAACGTATAGCACGCATTAACCTTAAAGCATCTTCACCGAATCTCAAATTTGGATTGCCAACTGCTCGAATTAATTTATTTGTGAGATCCATTTGCCCATTATATGGATCAATTATTCGTGCTTCTTGCTTCTTGCTTCCTCTTTCTATTGCACAAGCCATTGCATTTATCGTGAAATCACGTCTTTCCAAATCATCTTCTATAGTTTTGCCCCATACGACGTTATCAGGTCTTCTTTTATCTGTATAATTTGCCTCTGTCCTGAAAGTGGTTACTTCAACAACACCCGGATGCTCAGACTCTGGTAAGTTAAGCGGTACACCGACAGTACCGAACTCATTATTATAAAATGCGTCAGGGAAAAGACTCAGCATTTCAGAGGGAGTAGCATTAGTTGTCATATCCCAATCAGTTACTTTTTTATCAATTAGCAGATCCCTTACACAACCACCGACAAGATAAATCTCATAATTATTTTTTTGAAAAATTTCTACTATATCCATAATCTGAGGCGGTATTTTTTGAAGCATAGATTTGATATAGTATAACATGAAAAAATATAAAAAAATAAAATTTTATTTACAAAATATACAATAAATAAAGGCATGGGTTATGAGTATTTAGTATTTAGTTAATTATGAAAAAGTGGAAAATTCTAAGTAAGCTAAAAGAAAAAAGCGCAAAGCTAAAAGCTGAGGACATCATCAAAATACTTCTTAAAAATAGAGGGTTAAAGACGAAAAAAGAAATAGCTTCTTTCTTAAATCCTGATCTATCAGATATCACGATTGACTCAGTAGGCTTAAATAAAAAAGAAGTCAATAAAACAATAGATAAGATCAAATCAGCTATTGAGAAAAAGGATCAGATCGTAATTTATGGTGATTACGATGTTGATGGAATTACCGCAACAGCTATTCTCTGGGAAACTCTGTTCTTCGATTTAAAAGCAAAAGTAACACCATACATCCCCAATCGCATTGATGAAGGATACGGTTTGTCGGTAAAAGGTATTGATAATTTACTTATCAAATTTCCAGAAACTAAACTAATAATTACTGTCGATAATGGAATAGTGGCAAATGAAGCTGTAGATTATGCTTTCAAAAAAGGGATTGAAACTTTGATTACTGATCATCATGTAAAAAGCGAGGTTATACCAAATGCCTTTTCCATAGTTCATACTACTTCAGTATGCGGTGCTGGAATCGCATATATACTTGCAAAAGAAATAATGAGACAGTGTTTGCCTACACAAGAATCAATTGACAACCATTTAGAATTAGCAACGCTTGGTACAATTGCAGATCTAGTACCGCTAAAAGACGCAAATAGAGTGTTGGTTAAATTCGGTCTTAAGAAATTAAGTACCACAAAAAGACCAGGCCTGCTTGAACTTTACAACGAATCGGGAATTGACAAATCAAATATCGGAGTATATGAAGTCGGTCATTATATAGCACCTAGATTAAATGCCACAGGCCGTATGGAATCTGCCATGGACAGCTTGAGACTTCTATGTACCAAAGACGTAAATAGAGCACATGATTTAGCATCACTTCTGGGCACTGTAAACAGACAAAGGCAAAATGTAATGATTGAAGCAGTAAAACACGCAAGTCTTTCAGTAAAACAAAAATCTACTCTACGAAAACTTTTAATCGTTTCCCATGAAACTTATCCGGAAGGAGTTATAGGATTAGTTGCAGGACGGCTTGTAGAGGAGTTTTACCGGCCTGCAATCGTAATCTCAAAAGGAACACGTATAAGTAAAGGAAGTGTCAGATCAATACACGGTTTTAACATTATTGAATTTCTAAGACAGTCACAGGAGCATTTCATAAATATCGGTGGACACCCCATGGCTGCTGGCTTTACTATCGAAACAGATAAACTCGATAAGATGCAGAAGGCTTTAGAAAATCTGTCTGAAGATTTCGACGATGATTTATTTAAAAGAATAATTAAGATTGACCTAGAACTTCCTTATTCTATGATCTCTCAACGCTTATATGATGAAATACAAAAACTCGCGCCATTCGGAATGAGCAATATGGAACCGGTTTTTATGTCTCGAAATGTAAAAATTTCTGAAATGAGAGTCATCGGCAAAGAAAAGAACCATCTAAAAATGACTTTAACCAAAGATGACATAAATCTAGATGCCATATGTTTCGGTATGGGTGGAATTTATTCAGACTACACTCTAGGAGAGAATATAGATATAGTATTTGCTATTGATGAAAACGTGTGGAATGATAATAGAAAATTACAATTAAAAATTAAAGACATAAAAAAATCCGAAGCTATTGCGTAGCAAGCTATAGAATAGTAAAATACTCTGGTAAATCAACGATCAAACATGAATTATTCAAAATATATATAAAAAATGAGTTCATGTTTTAAGTTTTTATTTTTGATTTTGTAATTTAAACTATAATCTTAAAGATATGAGTACTGAAAATAAACGAACACTAATTATTGATTGCTTGGATAAAATCGGTGAAACCGTAAAAGTATCCGGTTGGGTCCATACAGTAAGAGCACACGGTAAAATCGCCTTTTTTGATTTACGTGACCGATCAGGGATACTTCAAATTGGAGCATTTACTCCCATACTAGCCAAAACAGTTGCGGAACTAAGCTCACAATATGTCGTCTCTGCAACGGGTCTTATTAAGAAACGTGAAGAAAGATATATAAATAAAAATTCTTCAACAGGTACCATAGAACTTGAACTTCACTCATTAGAATTAATTGAAAAATCAGCAGAAATGCCTTTTGATATGGGAGGGGTAGATTTGAACTTAGACTTACCTACCTTACTTGATAATAGAGCACTTACGCTGAGACATCCCAAGATACAAGCAATATTTAAAGTCCAGGAAGTGATAATTGACTCATTCCGAGAATTTATGAAATCAAAAGGATTTTTCGAATTCCAGGCTCCATCTATAGCTCCAGCCGTTGCTGAGGGAGGATCTGAAGTATTTGAAGTTAACTATTTCGAAAATAAAGCATATTTATCCCAAAGTCCTCAATTATACAAGCAAATAGTGATGACAGCATTTGAAAGAGTTTTCTCGGTAAATAAAGTATTTCGCGCAGAACCTTCTGTCACTACAAGACATCTTACAGAAGTCTTATCACTGGATGCAGAAATGGCTTTTATAGATTCATGGGAAGATGTAAGAGATATGGCTGATGAAACCATTAAATTCATATTTCAGCAATTAGAGATCAAATGCAAAAGAGAACTTTCAATATTTGGCGCTACATTACCTGATATTATCGAAAAAACCCCATCAATTAGTCTTCGTGAAGCACAAGAGAAAATTTATAAAAATTCAGGGCGTGATGTAAGATCTGAAAAAGATTTAAACCCTGAAGACGAACGCGAAATCTGCACAATCATAAAAAAAGAGACAGGTTCTGATCTAGTATTTATTTACGGATATCCCACAAAGAAAAAACCATTCTATGTATATCCAGATCCCCAAAACCCTGAATATAATCATGGTATGGATCTTTTGTGCCGTGGAGTAGAATGGCTGTCTGGTGGAAGAAGAGTAAATAACTATCAGCAGCTACTTACACAGGTAAAAGATTGGAAAATGGATCCGAATAAGATTAAAATGTTTTTAGACGCATTTAAATATGGTTCACCTCCCGAAGGTGGATTTGCATTTGGTGCCGAGCGAATAACTATGCAAATTCTCGGCTTATCAAATATTCGTGAGGCGTCTATGTTTCCTAGAGATATGGAGCGCATCGATGAAAGACTTACAAAAGAAAAACAAGATAAAAAAAAGTCAGAAAATTGACAAATCCAAAGCTTCATCGGAAAATAATAAATTTAAAGATAAAATACTTGTCTATTTAAACTTTCTTACTTCATTTATAAAAGTCAAAATTTGGGGACTTTATATTTTTCCGTTGATTTCACTTTTGATAATACTATTTGCTTTAACGGTTTATGATTTGGTTATAAAAAACCAAATCGCAATCGTAACTCCACTAAAAATACAATCAGTAAATCTTACTAATTATCCATATATCGCAAATGATCTTAATCCTCAAATAACCGCAGAATCTGCTTTGATATATGATGATACAGCAAAGGTAATGCTTTATGAAAAAAAACCATTTCTCCGCTTTTCAATGGCTTCAACTACAAAAATAATGACAGCACTAGTTGCATTAGAGCATTTCAAAAATACTGATCTGATTACAATACAAAACACTTTTAAAGAAGGTGCAATTATAGGATTTCCACAAGGAGAGCAATTATTGTTTGAGGATATACTATATGCATTACTACTACCGAGTGCAAACGATGCTGCGCACGCTATTGCTGATAATTATCCAGGAGGAGACGAGAAGTTCGTCATCCGAATGAATGAAAAAGCAGCAGAATTGAAACTTTTCTACACACATTACGCTGATCCTTCGGGTTTGGATGATGACGGTAATTATACAACAATTGGAGATCTAGCCAAACTTGCATCTTATGCTCTAAAAAATGAAGAGTTTACAAGAATTATTGCTACAAAAAGCAAAACTATAATTAGTATCAATCATAAAAATACTTATACTTTGTATAATTTAAATAAACTCCTTGGTGAGAACGGTGTCATCGGAATGAAGACAGGATACACTCAAGGAGCAGGAGAGGTTTTGGTAACCACTAAAATTGAAAAAAATCACACTTTCATAATCGTAGTTCTTAAAAGCGAAAACAGATTTGAGGATACACAGGTACTTATGCGCTATATTAGTGACAATATAAAATTTATAAATCCAAATGACTATCTCACCAAACCTTGATAAATTTTAGCCTACTCTTTAAGAATTTTGCCCTGACAAGTATCTATCGTTTCAGAGCTAGTAGTTAGACAAGCTTCTTTCAAAGCTGGTACGAAAGCAAAGAAATCTCCTTTACCCTGAAATAAAACTACAGGCAAAGTATAACCTTGTCTTACATCACTGAAAAAGTAACCAAGTGTTACATCCGTTATGGCTATATTTCTTTCAGTGCCGAAATAATTTGAAATAAATCCATTTCCTTTCTTCAGTTCTTCAAATGCCTCATCTGCAGTCTTTATAGGGTATGTGGCTGACTCAGTAGCCACAATTTGATGAGTAAAATTCGCTTCCAATACGTCGTCTTCATCATGACTTCTTGCCATAAATAGAAAATAAATAGATGAATTCGGATGCACGGGATAAAATACAGGAAGTTCATTTATGGGTTTTTGGTGTAAGTTTAAACGAAATATTTGAGTTGCAGAAACACTTTCAGCAGGAACTAATGCACCACCTTTACCAAGCTTAAATGATTGTAACTTGGCATTTTCCAGATCAATATCGGTTATGTCATATGCCATATTACTCAGAAATTTCGAAGTTAATGCTTTGATATTTTTCTCATCACTTATAACTGACTGATTTAAAATAGGCGGATATGTTCTGTAAGTACTACTCAATTTAAAATCATATGTATCAGTATTTATGGTAATACTTCTAAGTAACCCATTTGTGACTTTTTGCCACTTATATGAAGTAGGAGTTATAACTTCCTCATTAAATTTGTTCTCACCTGAATTCTCAAAACCAATTTTTCCTACTTTCGATCGTGCATTACTTACATTTGATAAAGTTATTGTAGGATTGACAATTCTCTGTATAGTCACCCGATCGGGAAAAACAGGCAATAAACCTGAAATAGTATTAATCGAATATACAAACGATTCATTGATCAAAGGATCCGGAAATGAAAGTGCAGGCAATTTACCAAAAGCAACTGTAGGATAATCAGGAGGTGGAGGGTTTATGATTCGTAAAAGTATTCTTCCTATATTAAAAGTCATTATCAGTAAAACCAGAACACCTCCTAAAATTGCTGACCACTTTATACCTTTAAAAATCGTGACAGTGGTTTGATGAAGAGTCATACTATCTTGAGTATAAAGAATGGCTAAGTTATAATGCAAGGACGCACCAGTTGGTGCTTCCTTAAGGAATTACGTAAGTGATTTATCATGTGTAGCTCATCCCTATAAGTAAAAAAATGAAAATACGAACTCGCATCGCTCCAAGTCCTACTGGGTTTCCGCATATCGGAACTATTTATCAAGTTTTATTTGATTTTTCATTTGCCAAAAAACTGAATGGCGAATTCATACTTCGCATTGAGGATACAGATCGAGCTAGGTACGTGGAGGGGGCAGAAGAAGTAATTTATGAATCATTGAGATGGTTCGGATTAAATCCGGACGAAAGTCCGATAAAACCTGGAAATCTTGGTCCTTATAGACAATCTGAAAGATTGGAAATTTATAGAAAACATGTAGACGAATTGATACATAAAAAATACGCATATTACTGCTTCTGCAGTAAAGATAGACTTGAAAATATGCGGGCTATCCAAATAGAGAAGAAAATTCCTCCTATGTATGACAGATTATGTCGAGCATTAGGTGAAGATGAAATTAATAAAAATTTAGCCTCAAGAATGAGCTATGTAGTAAGAATGAAAATTCCAGACAATAGAAAGATAAAATTTAAAGATCTTATAATAGGAGATGTAGAGTTTGAAAGCAAAGCGATAGATGATCAGGTAATACTGAAATCAGACGGATTCCCCACCTATCATTTGGGAGTTGTAGTTGATGATCATTTAATGAATATTTCGCATGTGTTTCGAGGAAGAGAATGGATCTCCTCTACCCCAAAACATGTTTTGCTTTATGAATACTTCGGATGGGAAATGCCAAAACATGCACATTTACCTTTAATATTAAATACCGACGGTAAAGGCAAACTATCTAAAAGACACGGACATGCATCTGTCGATTATTATAAAATCGGAGGCTTCTTGCCTGAAGCAGTATTAAACTACTTATCAAATATTGTCTGGAATCATCCGGAAGGAAAAGAGATCTATGATTTAAATGAATTCATAAAGCTTTTTGAGATGACTCAAATAACTTCACAAGGTGCCCGTTTTGATATTCAAAAACTGATCTGGGTTAATCAGCAATACATTCAAAATTTATCACAAGTTGAGTTAGCAGAAAAAATAATTAATTTTTATCCGAATTTATTTCAAAAGTTATCACAAGAAGATGTACATATTTTGCTTGAAAAATTATTTCCTCTTATTCGCGACAGAATGCAAACTTTGGCTGATTTTGAGATTCTTGCCGGACACTTGTTCTCTCCACCACAAAATCTCGTTAGGAATGAAAAAGAAAATGAAATACGTATTGAGTTAAATGAAGAGTTATCCAAAATTTCAAATTGGCAAAAAGAGAATATTCTGACTGTTCTAAAATTAGTTTTACAGAAATACGGCATAAGAATGCCTGTACTGTATTACATATTTACAGGAAAAGAGAAGGGATTGCCTTTGCCTGAATCGCTTGAGATACTTGGTAAAGACAAAACCCTGGAGAGGGTTAGTATCTAGTTTAAGTTATTATATGAAGCGAGTTGCACGAGTTATATCTTTTGTCACGAATCCGATTTTTATTCTTTTTCCTATTCCCTATCTTTTGATATTCCGATTTGGATACGGTCATCTGCTTGCGTTTAAATGGACACTTTTTTCTTTGATTTTCCTTGTTCTAGCTGGAATATTTGTAATTTATGAAGTAAAAAATAAGGTCTTTTCAGATATGGATGTCTCAAAAAGGGAACAGCGTCCATTGCTTTTTGCAGTTATCGCAGGAATTACTGCAATATACCTTATAAGCCTATTCTATCTAAGAGCTCCCTTGGTACTTTTTGTCAGTGTATGGGGAATTATGCTGGGGATAGTTCTGGCGACTTTAATAAACACCCGCATTAAAGCCTCCCTTCATGTATGCTCAATAACCGCTGTTTGTCTAACCATCGTCAGACTATATTATCTTCCTTTTTTAATACTTTTAATTATCCCGATAGTTGCCTGGTCAAGGATAAAAATCAAACGTCACTCTGTACCTGAAGTAATAGCTGGATTTTTCCTCGGAATTATACTTACTGTATTTATGTATATTCTGTTAAAATACACTAATCTATTTCCTATATGATTGAAACCAGTAGACTCATGAAGTCATTCGGCCATGCTTTTGAAGGCTTGGAGCACTCTTTTAAAAGAGATCAAAATTTAAGAATTCATTTTTTCGTAGGTGTAATAGTGGTGATAATGAGTATTGTCTTAAAAGTAAATCCATTTGAAATGGGTATTCTGGGTATTATGATTTTACTTGTCATGATCACTGAGATGATAAATACTGCAATTGAAAGAATGGTGGATCTTATAATTAAAGAACATAGAGAAGATGCGAAAATTGCTAAAGATGTAGCTGCCGGGATGGTATTTCTTACTGCTGCTGGCTCACTCATTGTGGGACTTCTTATCTTCCTCCCATATATATTAAGAATTCTCAGACAACTCTAATTTATGAATATTGCTGTAGATCTTGATGATGTTACCGTCGCAATTATGGACGGACTTATAAGTTACCATAATAATAAATTTAATACTAATTTCGTTTATGAAGACCACAATAGATGGGATTTAGATAAGATATGGGGCTGTACACCTGAAGAGGCTATGAAAAGAGTTTACGATTTTTATGGTTCAAATTTTATGGAGCTGCTTCTACCTATTGAAGGTGCGATAGATGGCATAAAAAAAATATCTAAAAAACATACGATTAGCTTCATTACATCAAGACCGACTTTTTTAGAACAAAAAACAAAAAGATGGATTAAGCATTATTTGCCAAATTATAATTTTATTACTTATTTCACGAATCAATATACTCCTCACAATATATCCAAATTAAAAAAATCTGATATCTGTAAAAAATTAAATATAAATTTAATTATTGATGACGCACCAGTAAATGCCTTAGACTGTGCGTCAAATAATATCCGGGTATTATTATTTACGAGACCATGGAATACTGAAATGCAAAATAATGAATATATTACAAGGGTAAACTCCTGGAAGGAAATCGTAAAAAATCTTGCCTAATTATTGAAATTTTTATCACAAAAATATAAAATCGCATCCCGAAGCCAAACAGCTAAACCAGGACGGAATTTATTATAATACTTTGCAAATCTAGGATCCGATACATACATATCTGCTAACCCTCTATACATTTCAACGGGACATGAATAAAAATATTCTACTCCTTCATGGTGTTTCTTAATAAGTGTTTGAACTTGCGTGCTTTTTATATCCAAATCCATAGCTTCAGCCAACTTTTTTGTGAACTCTTCACCTTGCTTTTTTACTCTTTCATAATCCTTCTTTGTCCATTTCTTAACTCTTTCCATGGACTGTCTATAAGCATCAGTTTCTCCCCATCTTTTTTTCGCCTCTTCCATATTTTCTACTAATTCATCATCTTCAAAAGATTTAAATAAATCATCTGTGTTCATATTTTCACCCCCTTTCAATTTTTCAACGGTTCGGTTTATTGTCTTTATCAATTTATTTATTCTTTTTTCTTTAAGTAAAAGTAATTTTTGCTGGTCTTTCAGAATCTCTATTTGATCAAAATCAGGGGATTTAAGAATTTGAATAATTTCATTTAAAGGAAATTCAAGTTCTTTAAAAAATAATATCTGCGATAATTTTATTAACTCACTTTCACTATAAAATCGATATTTATTTTCTTTTACCAAAGATGGCCTCAAAAGCCCTATTTCATCATAGTAATGAAGAGTCCGTACGCTAATTCCTGCCAATTTTGCCAATTTACTTACGGTGTAATTCATAATTTTGAATTATAAACTATAACGTAACGTTAATGTCAATGCGGGTGTATAATATAAATATGCAACTTAAAAGTCCCAATACTAGATATGAAGAAAGTTACTTACAGGCTGTTATAGAATCCGATGAAGAGAATCTGGATACAACACTTGCAAAGCCCCAAGCAGGACAGTCATTTGCTGATTTTGTAAAAACACTTTTAAGTCAAAGCATGGGGGATCATTTACCTAATGGATATGTACCTGCCAGTACTTTTTGGCTCATAGATAAAAATGAATTTATTGGTAGAGTACAGATAAGGCATACACTAACAAAAAGTTTACTTGAAGAAGGTGGACATATCGGCTATTACATAAGACCAACGCAAAGAAAAAAAGGTTATGGACGAAAAATTTTAGAGCTTGGACTCATAAAAGCAAAGGGGCTGGGTATCTATAAAGCTTTGGTGACTTGTGATGTGGATAATTTTGGATCAAAAAAGATCATAGAATCACAAGGCGGAAAACTTGAAAATACCTATCTATCAACAGACGGAAAAACCCCAAAGCTGAGATATTGGATAAATACTAAGTAAACAACTTTACTCTTGGTCAAATTAAATGTACTATTGAATAAGTCATATGCTATTTCAATATCCTCTCCAAATTCGCTTCAAGCTGGTAGCGCTTTCACCCAAATTTTCTATAACCGATAATTCTGATAAGGAAATAATGTATATAGAGCAGAAACTATTTGCACTACGAGAAAGTATCAAAATATTCAATAATCAAACTGAAAAAAACCAAATTTATAATATAAAAACATCCCAGGTAATTGATTTTGGCGCACAATATTATTTTTATAATGGATCAAATGACACTAATTCACTAGGCTCAATAAAACAAGAAGGGCTTAAAACGATCACAAGAGCTACTTATAATATTTTCGATAAAACAAATAATTTGAAATTTACTATTACGGAGACTGATCCCTGGGTTCGCCTTGTAGATTTTTTATTTAGTCAAATTCCAATTCTAGGCTGGTTCAGCGGTTATGTCTTTCACCCTTCATATGACGTAATAAATAAAGAAACCAATCAAATAGTCATGAAGCTTACTAAGATATCCAGTTTCTTTGAAAGGCAGTTCAAAATTGAAGTATCGGATTCGAATCTAAATCAGGATGATGAATTGAGCTGCTTACTGGGACTTATTATGATGATTCAACTCCAAAAAGGCAGAGCATAAAATAGCAATTTCACCCTCGTTTTAGTACAATTACCTTACTTTGCCGAGTCGTCTAATGGTAGTCGCCTCTTCGGCGACCTGCCGATGAGGCAGGGATATTTATATATGTTCTATACATATGTATTATTGAGTTTGAAAAATGGGACTTTATATATTGGTTCAACAAGTGATTTGAAACAAAGAGTTGAAGTTCACAACAATGGCTTAGGGGGTGAATACACAAAGAAGAACAGACCATATAAGCTTATTTTTTATGAAGCTTTTTTGTCAAAAAAAGACGCCACTAAGCAGGAAACGTTTTATAAGTCTGGATATGGACGAGAAGTACTAAAAGAAAAAATTGAGGATAGTTTAACATTTACTTAATAACTTGTAGCAATAGTGCGGGATCATCTAATGGTAGGATAGAGGACTCTGAATCCTTTCATCATGGTTCGAATCCATGTCCCGCAGC
>CAZZCX010000016.1:0-28765 GCA_964653195.1 uncultured Gammaproteobacteria bacterium | reverse complement strand
GGGAGCCAGATTGGTTGATGAGTTTGAAAATCTCCCCATTAACCCATTGTATCGGGCTTTTTATTGGATCTAAAATTCGATAATCATTTGCTTTATTTTTCTTATTTTAGAACTAATAGTCATAACCACTACCTCGGATAATAAAGTAAATGTCGGTGTGTATTTGTAAGTTAATGCTCCCTCATTTATTTTCAAATCCGTAAATACCAGTTTCAACAGTCGCCTTTATTCATCAATCAAACTAAGCTTTTTAGCCTTTAGAAACAAATCTAAGGCGCCAAATAGCATAACCACTGTCGTATATGTAGTAGAATTAAAGTTTTTTTAGCAAATTTTTTATTAATAATTTGAGATAGTCCACTTGCAAACCCGACAATTTATAAAGGCAATAAGTTAGTATTCATAAGAATATGATATGGCTTATCGGGTTGCAAGGGAAAGTGATTAAATTGCTTGACAAGTAATGAGTAAAAACATACGCTTAATTTATCTTTATGGAAAACCCACCTAATTCAGACTCAGCGCAAGTGGTACCCAATCAAACAGTACCATCAACGCCGCCTGTATCCACTCCGCCACCAGCTCCAACGCCACCTACAGTAAATCCACTACCTAACCCCGCAGCAAATCCCGTTTTGCCAAGCGACAATCCAAAACCGCCAAAAAGGAAAAAGCTAATATTAGTATTACTGGGATTATTCTTTATTTTGGCAATTGCCACTGTTTTAATTTTTCTGACACAGACTAAACCTGAAAATATCCCAACGACTGCTAAGCCTACGCCAAAGGCAACATTACAAAAAATTAAAGTACAGCTCTCATGGTTTAATACGGCAGAATTTGCCGGATTTTATATAGCAAAGGATAATGGTTTTTTTACCGATGCCGGTTTAGATGTTGAGCTGATGGAGGCAGTACCGCCCAAAGCGCCGGCAGAATCACTAGTTTCAAAAACGGCTGATTTCGGAGTTACGGGTATTGACGGAATTCTCCTGGCTACAGAACAAAACCAACCGATGATCGCTCTGGCTGCAATTTATCAACAAAGCCCGGTAACTTTTATTACATTAAAGGAAAGCGGTATAGAAAAACCAGAGGATTTCATAGGTAAAAGAATTACGATCGAATGCGGTTCAAATGCAGAATACCCGCAGCGGGCTATGCTTAAAAAACTGGATCTGGCTAAAAAGATTACTGAAAACTGTTCAACCTACAATATAGATATGCTACTGAAAAACCAAACCGATGTTTTTGCCGGATTTGTGACGAATGAACCGATTCTCTTAGAACTCATGGGTAAGCAAATCAACAATATCCTTGTTCTTGATTACGGCATAAATTACTATCCCAACCTGATATTCACCACCAAGGACCGTTACTTAAATGATAAAGAAACAGTGAAAAAATTTATCAGTGCAACTTTGAAAGGTTATGAATATGCTCTGGCGCATCCGCAGGAAGCTGTTGACGCGACGATGAAACGTAAAAGCGGATTGGGAAAGCTTGATCCAATTCATCAACAGCGTACTATGTCTGTGCAATCTCCACTAATCTTTACCGGTAAAACACCACTTGGTTTTATAGAGCAGGAAATCTGGGAACAGGGTCAGGATATTTTGCTTGAACAAAAAATTATCAAAAATAAATACGACATAAAGTCTGTTTATACAAACGAGTTTATTAAAACTAAGTGATCTTTACTTTTCAATACATTATTCATTAGTTTACAGGTAAATATGGGCAAGTAAGGATATGCAAAACGCCTTTCCTTATGACTACAACTTTTATCCGCTCCAATAATCTTAGATTATTTATCCTTGTAATTTTAAGCGCAGTGATACCTGCCGCAGTGGTCGGCATGATGACGATTCAAGTTTCTCAATCATCATTACTGAAAGAAGCTCAGATAAAGTTGTCTGTTGCCAACAGTACAGCCGGAGCGCAACTCATTGACTGGATCAATGGAAATAAACAGGCACTTACTTATCTGGCAGCGGTTTCATCCCTACCACAAAATCCAATTCAAGCATATATGAATAACAATACGCCACTTGTGCTGACGCAAAAATTGACGATAAGAGATAACTTCAAAAAGTTTACCGCCATACATACCTCCTTTACAGAAATATTCCTACTTCATCCCCAAACCGGTAAGGTACTTATATCTACTTTAAAAGGACATGAAGGAAAACTGAATCTTGACCAAAAATATTTTACGGAAGGGAAAAAGCAGACTTTTGTCCAAAACGTCTACTACTCACTTTCACTACAGAAAATGGCGATCACTATTTCATCTCCGGTTAGTGATGATAAGGACAACCTTATTGGGGTTCTGGTCGGACATATAAATCTGGATCAGCTGAACTCAGTACTCAAAAAACCCAAGGGTTTGGGCAAATCAGTAAAAAGCTATGCCGTGAATTCATTCAGACTGATAGTTGCTGGTTTACCTGAAAAAACCGCAGTCAAAGAAAACTACAGCTATAACCAATTGAATATCCTGCCGGTAATCGAAGGGTTCAAAGGAAAAACCGGTACGTCAACGTATATATCCTATGATGGAAAAACGGTGCTTGGCAGCTACCAACCGATTCCGCAGCTTGAATTGCTGACAGTGACAGAGATGGATGAAGAAGAGATTTTGCAGCCGATTAATACCATAAGAACAATCAGTCAAACTGCTAGTCTTGTATCGCTGGGTGCAACTGTCATAATCGCAACTTATCTGATGCGATTATTTTTGTCAGCAACTGAAACTTACAAGAAAAAACTGGAAATTACCAACAGTAAACTATCTGATCTATCAATATCTCTTGAGACCGATAAAATGAATATCGAAAATCTGTTGCGCTCATTAAACGAAGGAGTACTGGCAGTTGATTCTTCAGACATTGTATGGCTCAGTAACTCTTCAGCTGAAAAAACTCTTGGCAAAACCCGGACTATGCTGGTCGGGCAAAAAGTAGATGATGTATTCAAAGTTTACTCCGGAAGCCATCTGTTGAATTTCAGTGAATACAGTCAGCTAAAAAACACAATCGTGAGATGGTATTCGCAAAGTGATTCAAATGATGCAGTCATTTCTAAAACTCTGGCACTGGCAATAGCCCCGATCCAAATTGATATACTGGGACAAAACGGATGGGTTATAACATTTAATGACATTACAAAAGAAGAACAGCTTGAAGCGATGAAGCTTGACTTCGTTGCGATGTCTGCCCATGAACTGCGCACACCCTTAACTGTTGTTAAAGGTTACTTATCGGTTTTAGTTGATGATAAGACGACAATGGAGAAATTGAGTGAGGATGAGAAACAGTCTTTAAGCAGAGCCTTTCTCAGCGCAACACGTTTAAGCAAACTCATCGAAAATCTACTGATTGTTGCCAGGATTGAAAAAGGCAAAATACCCCTCGATTTAAAATCTGCTGCCATTGAAGAGTTGATTACCCAGACTGTCAATGATCTCTCAGGTGTTGCGGAAATGAAGAAAATTTACCTTAATTTCCATAAACCGGATTACCCCTTGCCTCCGGTATTAATGGACAAATTCAGAATAGAAGAAGTTTTAAATAACTTAATCGGTAACGCAGTAAATTACAGCAATAAAGGCGGGGTGACTATCGATGCTTATATAAAAGAACAAAGCATGGTGGTAAGTGTCAAAGATACCGGTGAAGGAATTCCAAAGGAAGCAATCGAACACCTGTTTACTAAATTCTTTCGGGTGAAAAGCCCTCTTGAAGCAGGATCCAAAGGAAACGGTCTTGGGTTGTATATCGCAAAAAATATCATTGATGCGCATAATGGCACTATTTGGGTAGAAAGTACTGAGGGCGTAGGCTCAACATTTTATTTTAGCCTGCCGATGAATATAAACACTTAGTCATAAATCGTTTAACCTTAACAGGAATTATAGACATTTGAAGCAGATTTTCTCGAAGTATCTAAAAGCAAAAGAGAAGCTTTTGCATATTAAATATTTTTAATTAGCCTTAAAGCAAGATAACCTTTCCCTGTATTTTTAGCATCTGTAAGTTTAACAAAGGATATTTCTCTCAGGAGAGCAGATGCTTACGAAATTAATACAAAAAATTTATTTTGATATGTTAGAATAAATAAAATGAGTAGACTAATTACTTGCATCTGGTTTGCCAACAATAACGGTGAAGAAGCAGTTAAGTATTATATAGATACTTTTACCACTGCTCCAGGATCTCATTCTGCAACACTTGGAGATGTCACCAAATCACCTAAGGCATCAGAAGAAATATCTGGTAGACCAGAAGGGTCTGTCTTGACAGCTGAGTGCGAAATCGATGGAACTAGTTTTATGTTTCTCAATGGAGGCCCCATGGACCAATTTAAATTAAATGGGGGCACATCTTTTATAGTTGAATGTGAAACACAAGAAGAAATTGATTTCTTCTGGGAAAAATTATCCTCTGTACCAGAAGCTGAGCAATGCGGTTGGTGCACGGATAAGTTCGGTGTAACATGGCAAATAACACCAAGAATTTTGGATGAAATGATGAGAGATCCTCAAAAAGCGGAGGCGGTAACCGCTGCTTTTATGCCGATGAAGAAAATTGATCTTGAAACAATCCGAAAAGCTGGTGAATAAAGCTCATACTATAGAGTAGTTTTTTTAAATTGGTTCTGACACATACTTAACCCTGAAGTAAAACCAATTAAGTTCAATTATATCCAGCCTTCACTGCTAAATAATCACTTAAAAAATCACTAAACAGTGCACTGCGTCAAAACTTATTACACAACTATTACCATTAACGCTCTACAATAGAGTGTAATATGAGGAAAATTAAGATATGAAAATAAAGAAACAAGGAGAGAGTACAACGATTTGGCGAAAAAAACTTTATACTCAAAATGAGGTAGATGATCTACTTGAAGAAAACGATGATAAACATTCCGCTGCTCAGAAAAAAGTAAAATCAGAAAACCCACTCATCGAAAAGCAAGAAAATATCGATAAAAGAACCGTCGAAAATTTGATAAAGAGATCAAACAGAATATTGGTAAGCATATCATCACACGCTTTCCCTTTTGATTTTTTTCCTGATATCGTTAACGTCGAAGAAGGTAGAGTTACTTTAATAAATCGCCATCTTTTCTCCTCTGAGGTGCACAGTATTGATATAAAAGACATTTCCAATATTTTTATAAACACTACGGCTTTTCGTTCTCAGCTGGTAATTATTTCAAAAACCTTTGAAAGCAATGAGGTAAGTATAAAAAATTTGAAGACAAAGGATGCAGTATATATACGTAGAATCATCGAAGGCTTAAGAGTATTTATAAATAAACAGATAGAGACTAGCAGCTACACAACAGAGGAACTTGTATCGAAGCTCGAAGAATTAAGTACGACAAAAATCGTGATGTAATTGCCTCTCAGTATATTCTTTACCGGTAAAACGTTGCTAAGCGCTCCTAAGTATTCTTAATTATAAAACAAACTAATATCATCCGCGAAATACTCCAGGGTGCCGTTTGGATCAAGCACAGAAAACTGAGAGCCGAATTCATAAGGGTTAAGAATTACATATAAATAGGGGGTGTTCGCATCAAACTCACCAAGGTATTTTACGTGATAATCTGTCTCAATCTGCTGTTTAGGGTTACCTGCAAAATAAAATATCTTCTCAAAAGCATAACCGGTAAAAGCTGCGACAGTAATTTTTCGGTCAGGAAACCTGGTGGCAATAACATTTGAAAGCTTAATGTGATCATGAATCTTTTCTTCGGCAGTACTTCGTAAAAAATATATTTGGTTTTGATATGTAATGAAAAACAAAACAGTAATTGTAATTATTACTGAAACGGTTTTAAATCTCAGCGACATGATAAGCCATAAAGGAAGCACAGAAATAATTGCGATGAATGGATACGCCAATGAAAAACGGTGGTATGCGGGTGGTGGAATAGTAAGTATAATTCCAGAAATAAACGAAGCAATTATTATCGTCAATATCCAAAAAAAGGGCATTTTTTTAAACATCAAAACTATTGCAATCGGTACTCCAGCTAAAAACATAAAAAGTGTAAATTTCTCAAAAAGTGCTAATTTAGCATATGTATAGCCTCCGTGTCCACCCAACCCATCTTTATACATCGATCCCAATGATAACTGAGTGTTCGATTTAACTATATTTACTGCGCTTACTCCTGCATCAAGACTCTTTTTCTGCGCTGACCATGTGCCGGTTAAAAGCGATACCTGATCAATACGTTGAGTAAAATAATTTTCATATCGAACTGCATACATGGCATAAGGACTTACTGTAACGATAAATGAGATTGTAGCAAATATGAAGCTTGCAAAAACTTTTTTTCTCCCTTTTTGCAGAAACCGCATACAAAAAAAGAGCATCATGAAAGGAAGCGCAATGTATGAACTGCTATAAAACATATAACTTAGGCCGGTTAATAGTCCAAGTATTACAGCTGAGAATTTATCATTTTTCTCTTTATTTACGATTGCGAAATAGAAAAAGGCCATAAATATTGCTGTACTACTGACAAAATGTAAGCCAAGGGTTTCCAGATATAAACTTGGGGCAAAAAAAGCATTAAAGACAACTGCTGCTATTGCGGCTTTTCGATCTAAAAGCTTTCTGACGCTTAGAAATAGAAATAAAGAAACCACTGACACATAAGGAAGAACGGAAAGCTTCACTGTCAATATACTTTTACCAAATATCGTAAAAAATAATTGCTGCAAGAAAAAAAAGTGTGCAGGAAATTGACAAACCCATTGCATCTTATCGCTCGGAATACCACCAAATAGATTTATTCTACTGAACTTCTCTGTTGCCGAAAAATATGCAGTCAGCATATCATCTCCATGTATCCGATCAAGATTATAGTTGAATATTCGTATGCAGACTGGCAATAACAGCACAAAGAAAATTGTAATAAGAGTTTTTCTTGAAATGCGAGGCATGCTCAGTTTCTGTACATGCGCAACTGACAAAATCAGTCCTAAAATGGAAAATAAGTAAAGTATTATGAGAGTGTTGTGGTATGTCCTTTGGTAAATATATATGTTAACTAAAACGCTAATAGATACTGCAAGTATAAATACAATCAAATTCAGAAAATTTAAAGCATTTATTTTTGGAATTAATGAGGCTTTTAGGCTATCTATATTCATTTGGATGTTGTTCCTAAGCACAAACTCAATTATAAAACTATTACTGATAGAAAGGGAATTATCTATTAATTCTATATACCCTGTTTGAAAAAATAAATTATTTTATTTATCAGTATAAAGCAATATTTGACTTAAAGCCTCGCTTTAAATAACTGTAACAATATTCAATTCATGCGAAAATGAAAGAAAATCACTTAGTTAGTTGTATTACATATAGAAGGTGAAAAGTTATCATAAATCGAAAGGAGGTGAGTTGTATGAACAAATTAACAATATTTTTAGGAGTAAGTGCTTTAGTACTTAGCGGTGTTTCCGCATATGCGAGCACAGCCGATGCGTACAAAGGCGATCCGAACGTTAAAAGTCCTTACTACACTGCAGAACGACATGAGGCTATGGAAAAAGCGTTTGAAACAAAAGATTTCACAGCTTGGAAAAGCTTGATCCAGGGCAGAGGTAGAGTTAGTCAGATAATTACTAAAGATAACTTTGCGAAATTCGCAGAGGCTCACAAGCTTGCCGAGCAAGGTAAACTTGAAGAAGCGAAAAAAATTCGTCAAGAACTTGGTTTAGGCTTGCACAATGGAGCCGGTCAAGGTATGGGAATGGGACGCTTAAATAGATAAGCTAAAAACTCATATAAACGCCACCCCGTCCGCCAACTAGCGGATTCGGGGTTTCGGCGTAAAAAAATATGTATTGTAATACAATTAAATTATGCAAAAAATTAATGAGATGTCAGACGAGGCATTAATTGAAGAAATAAGAACTAGAAATAAAGAACTATACTCAGAATTAGTAAAAAGATACCAAGACAAGCTCCTGCGATATGCTAGATATCTCATCAATGACGATCATAAAGCACAAGATGTAGTTCAAGAATCTTTTATTAAAGCTTTTATCAACTTAAATGGATTTAGTATCAAAAAAAGTTTTTCAAGCTGGATTTACCGGATAGTTCATAACGAATCAATAAATGAGATTAAAAAAAGTAAAAAGGTGACGACTATAGATGAGGACGCTAATTATCAAAGTACTCAAGATATAGAAGAGAATTATAGTAAACAAGAAATTATCAAAGAAGCCGAACATTGTCTAAAAAATATGCCCGTAAGATACAGCGAACCATTAGCTTTATATTATCTTGATGATAAATCATATAATGAGATCAGCGATATCATGCGAATCCCCATGGGAACCGTTGCAACGAGAATTAATAGAGCAAAAGTTATAATGAAAAAAATATGTCAAAGAAACAAGTAGATATCAGCCAGAAAGTCATGGAGCAGATCCATGAAAGAAAAATCAAAATAAAACCAAGAGCGTACTTTATTCTTGGCTCGATTCTTATGTTCGCGAGCCTTGTACTTACTGTAATCGGATCTGTATTCCTCGTCAGCCTTACTCGGTTTGTGCTGCGAACTCACGGTCCGATGGGACAATATCGGCTGGAATTATTATTGTCAACTTTCCCCTGGTGGGCACCACTTATGGCTATTTTGGGGATTGTGGTAAGTATACGATTACTGATGAAGTACGATTTTTCATATAGGCATAACTTTCGCTTACTCATTGCCGGACTTATTATGGCTGTGATCACTGCTGTTATGGTTATTGAATATTTTCAGCTAGATGATGCTTGGTTCAAACACGGTCCAATGCGTGGAATTATCCGTCAATACTCACAAGACTCTACTCTACCACTTGAACATCCGCAAAATTACATGAAGAGAAACAAAGGAGTTGGAAATCGCTAACTCAAGTCTCGCTACTAATAAATGCAGCTGTAATGAAAAGTAAACGAATTTCAATAAAGTCATTTATACTTGTTTCGGTGCAATTTATCTGCATCTATCTTCTCTTCCACTTAACGCCAGTTGCTTCAGTAAATATTTTCTCAATTTTACTTATTGCTTGTGGATCCTTTATAGGGGTATGGGCAGTATACTCTATGCGAAAAAGCACACTTAGTATAATTCCAGAAGTGAGCCAAGTAGCCATTCTCATCACTGACGGTCCGTATCATTACCTGCGTCACCCCATGTATACAAGTGTTTTACTCTTATGCTTTGGACTACTTATAACGAATATGACCTTACTAAAGGCAGTAATCTATGTTATTTTAATATGTGATTTAATTGTGAAATTACAATATGAAGAGTCGATGCTTATGAGTCGCTTTGAAAGCTATAAATCATATGCCAAAAAAACTTGGCGCATAATTCCATATCTGTATTAAGTTAATGAAAGAATTATTACCATCTGTGAAGTAGTGTATCTGATTTATTAATTAGCTTAGGTGCTTAAGTTTCTATACTAAGCCCTTGGGCAATCCATGCATTATATCCACCGTCTAGTTCCCATACTTGAGTAAATCCTTTTTGTTTCATAATTTTCAACGTATTACTTGTACGGTTTCCAGATCTGCAATAAATGAGATATTTCTTGTTTTTATCTAATTTATCGAGATATTCAGAAAATGATTTTGTTTGGTAAAAATCTATTTGCTCTGCGTTAACTAAATGCCCTGTTTTGTATTCTTCGATCGTCCGGATATCCAATAGTTTATATTTGCCTGTTTGCAATTCCTGTCGAAAAACTTGCGGTGTTAAACCTGAAAACACACTCTGTACACCCATAACGCTAGTATTTCTTTTTGCTACCGAGAATATGGTAAGTGCGCCTAGTGCAACAAGTAATACAAAGAAGATGGTTGCAAGTTTTTTCTTTCCCATATTAGCTTTCCGTTGGATATTTTTTTGCCCTCCAGGCCAGAAGCCCACTTGTAATATTAAAAACGTCGGTATATCCAAGCTTTTTCATCGCTTCAACTGCATGAACACTTCGAGAAGCACTTAAGCAATACACGAATATTCTCTTTTTTTTGTCCCTTATAATGGATGTAATTTTATCAGGTACTTCATCTACCGGAAGATTGATTGCCCCTTTAATACGATAATTGGCAAATTCCTCTTTAGTTCTTACATCAAGTAGAATCACATCCTGATTTTGATCCAAAGATTGCTTTACTTCATCGGCTGTTATTTGTGGCACATTCGGTGCAAAAAATCCAAACATATGATTTATGCGCTTACTCCTTTTGTAAAGTTAATTAATTGATCACTTATTACTGCCAATTTAGGGTAAGCCAAATGATAAAATATCTCTTTTCCTTTACGCTGTGCAGTTACAAGTCCGGTGCTACGAAGTCTTCCCAGATGCTGTGAAACTGCGGACTGAGATAATCCACAATTAGCAATAAGTTGAGTAACGTTTTTATCTCTATTTGATAAACAGATTAGAATTTGTAATCTAATTTTATTTGAGAGGGCTGATAGAACTTTGTCTTGCATAAATATATATTAGCATATTCTAATATATAATCAAGTGACAAATTATACTATGCGTAAATTAACATTTCGTACTTTTTCTTAAATTTCAGTTTAGATAATACCCACTCGGGCTTAAACCTGTTTGAGGGTTATATGTGATCACTGGTATCTGCTTCTGCTTCTTTTTTTGTTTTGTGGATAATTCCATCTTTATGATGGGATGGTGAATATAGAGTATAAAGCTTCATAGCTTCAACTGACGAAGTATTTATAATATTATGCTTAGTTCCTGCAGGGACAATAATCGCACTACCGTCTTTTAGCAAATGCTCTTCCCCATTCATAATTACTTTTCCTTCACCTTTTTCAACTCTTAGAAACTGGTCTGTCGTTTCATGTACTTCCATACCAATTTCTTCATTGGGCAATAAAGACATAAGCACAAGCTGTGCATGATGTCCGGTATATATTACTTGTCTGAAATTATTATTGGAAAGCGTTAGCTCCTCAATGTCTCTTACAAACCCTTGCATAAAACTATTATACTCCTAATTACAATAACTAATAGAATATTTACCTACAAACTGTAATTTTTCTAAAATAGGTATACAATACAATTGTGATTTCGATAGAATATTTACGGGCAGCAAGAATTGGTCAGTTTACTATATTCGACACAGCAGGCTCGTACGTAGGCGCGCTGGTTCTCTCACCTATCTTAACTTGGCTAATGTCCAAACTGCATCTAAAAGTCCCGACTGCCACTTGGCTTTGGCTTACCTTGCCGTTGTCAGTAATCTTTCATATTGTTTTTAAGCAATCTACTCCATTGACGAAAATACTGGCAAATCCAGGAAATTTTCAATTCTATATTGCTTTTTTTATTATACTTGCCATGACCTATATGGGTTTTAAGAAAATAGGCAAAATTAAACCCTCGTAAATTTACCTAAATAGGTAAAACTCTGCAATTGATCTACGTCACGTAAAATCAAAAATTAATAGGATAAAATCAATATTGATTTAGTTGAGTCAAATAATAATCTCAGTATTTGTATGCAAAGAATGAAGGTATATCTTGTTTTATTTGTGCTTATGACATTAACCGGGGTATTCTTATACAATAAGATTGGTAGCGAAAATAAAACACCCGTAACGCCAATTACTAAAACTGCCACACCTACAACAAAAGATACTTTGATAGGTGATATAACTAGAGACTTTAGTAAGAAATATAAAAAACCAACAGAAACCATCACTATAACACTAGATACAAAACTCGATAGCTATGCAAAGGGACTTATAAAATTTAAGGATGAAAATGGTGGTGGCATGTGGTTTGCCGTAAAGATAAACGGCGTGTGGCAACTAATATATGATGGTAACGGTATAATTTCTTGCGGCATTCTCGTAGACTATCCTGAATTCCCGAATGATCTTATTCCTCAATGTTTCGATGAATATAAAAATACGCTGATAAACAGGTAGCTATAATTATAATGTTGTTATTCGTCAATGTACGTTTTATAATTGCCCTTAATCACTCCTTGTATTACTTTTGCCTGAGTGATATAAAGTAGGTATGGAAGAGAATGAAAAAGTAGAAAAAAAAGAAAAAAGTCCTTCCAAGTATAAACAGCTTCGAGGAAATCGAAAATTCCGCTTAATATTTATTGCAGCTTTATTGGCTCTCGTTGTAATCTTATTTATATTTTTTGAAAAACTGAGGCTTGTTTTGGTAATTGCATTTATCGCATTACTTGCAGCCTTCGGACTTGAAGCTTCACAAAACGACTGGGATTTAGGTAAATTATGGGAAACAAAATCCTTTCAAGAATCAAAAATATCAAGAGACGAATCAGGAAATATTCTGTTTGATAAATTTGGTGAAATAACTACAGATTCTACAAAAGGTAAAGAGGCTGACGAATACAACTGTGATGACTTCTCAACTCAACCAGAAGCACAAAAATTCTTTGAGAAAGTAGGAGGAGTTGGAAATGATGTTAATAGGCTAGATGGAAATAAGGACGGTGATGCTTGCGAAAGTTTGCCTAAAGGAGGTGAATAACTATGAAAGGGTTTTTGGATTTTGTTCGTGAACAGGGCGTTGTAGGTCTTGCTGTCGGTTTTATTTTAGGAGGAGCAGTATCAAAATTAGTTTCGGCATTGGTTGAAGATATCATAAGTCCAATACTTGCTCTTGGCTTAAGCAATGTAGAAAATCTGCAAAAAGCTTATATACAAATAGGTTCTGCAAAAATCATGTGGGGTAATTTTCTCAATGTTTTCATTGATTTTGTCGTTATCGCACTCGTGGTTTATTCTGGAGTTAAATTACTAAAACTGGATAAATTAGATAAAAAGAAAGATAAATAAGTCTAATAACTCAGGCTTCTGCTGAATATACAGTTATTTTGCATGCTTAGTGCTGTTTTCACGTCAATTTAATCAGACATTGCTGATTTCAAACCTAGACCAAGCTATTGTCTCCTGTTAGGATTTATTCAAGTTCAACCAAAGTTTTTCCTATTTCTGTCCGAAAATCCGGAGTATCCTGATGTCCGTGATGGGTAACTGCATGTGCAATAGCTGCATCTAATAAATCTTCTTTTTGATTTTCTGGGCTTGTTATAACTAATTTACAATTATTATCACTAGGCATTGATCCACAATCAGACAGAAGCCATTTACCATCTCCTAAATGTATTTGTGCCATATTTATCACCTCCTTTCAGTAACTTAAGCTCAATAAGGCTACCTTGGAATTATCTGCAAAACGTTTATTTATCTTTACTTATAAATAATATCAATTCTCGTTTTTAGTGTCTTGATGTTCGACTTTTATGATTAAATTTGGCTTAACTCCTGCAATTGCCGGTAACAAGTGATTTAAAACCTGCTCCGGGGTCAATTTGAATTTTCTATTCTTTGCAGATATCTTCACCCAGCCTACTTCGTCTTTATAATATTTTTCGGTAAAGTTTTTTGTACCGATATAGATTACGTAGCTGTCATTTCTAAGATTCATTATTCAAATAATAACATAAGAAATAAGCTTATATTGATGTAGTGCCATTTCTGGTATTCTCGGCCACAATGGGCATAGGAATCATAGTGCTATTTATCTTGCTTTCTCATAGTGAAAAAACGCCTTTTGCGTTATTCATGTATTTGATAAGTTTAATCGTAATCCTAAGTACAGTATTCATGTATAAATTATTAAGGAAAATTGAATAATAAAATTTGCAAAATATGTTTGTTTATTTCCGGAATTTAATTATAATAACATTATGAAAAAAATAATTGTCGGTTTGATAATTGGCTTAGTAGTAAGTATTGGGGGGTTGATAATATTTTATCTATTCGGCCCATTCACTTTAAAAACCGTATGCTTTGGAGATGTATGCCCGGATAACGGTGGAACTTATTTGTTCTTCAAGAAAAACTACACAAAAGAAGAGTGTCTGGCCATGAAAGGCGATCCTGTGGTAGGATTTGGATGGACAGAAGTTTATGCAGGCTGCTCACCAAACAGCAAATTCTATATCAAAGGCCGTTAACTTATTTAATACATCCGAAATAATTCTTTAATTTCAGCAACTCCCATGAGGAATAGTGACGCTAACTGAGGTAAACCCAGCAAATTCGAATAACTGCGTTATCCTTTTTATTGCATTGTCCCTTGCTTCAACTAATATTCCTGCTTCACAGGCTGCTTTCGTGATTGATGCTTCAGCGGACTTTCTCGCCTCTGTCTCTAAGTCTTTGTTTCCTTTATTTAAATATCCCTGAGTTCTATCATATACTTTGGTTTGTGAATTATCAAGGTTGCTACTGAAAATTACTGGTGCAGTAAGGGTAATTGCTAATGAACCGCTCTCGACAATTACATCCTTCTCGGCAACCTGGCTCAAATCAATTCCAGCAACTACCTTGCCATTTGCGATGAGAAGTAGCTTATCTCCGAACAAAAAATCCTGGATGCGGTTACTGTCTGTTCCAGCCTCCACTATCTTCTCTATCGAGTACGAAGCAGTCTCCAAATTCCCCAAAGATCGGATTTCTTTAATTACACTTGGGCGTGAGAGATCAATTTGTGGAGATTTTTTCGTATTCCTCCCCATCCAATAAAGCAAAGCACCAAGCAGCACAGATGTAACCAATGCAGTAATAAGGATTAACTTCAATGAACGTATGAACATGATTGCAATTATATACTTACGCTCGCTTTTATTCAAACGATGGTCGAAAATAGCGATATCTTTTAAGTTAGATTCGAAAGTATTAAAATTAAAAATGACCATATTAAGTTTATTTCGCATTTTCGTTACAAAAAATTTATTAAGCATAAAACAATAATTACTGAAAGTTCAATTTCAATCAAATTAAATAAAAACCATGATCATTCAAGACAGTATCTACGGAAAAATAACAATAACGGATCCTCTGATTCTAAAAATTATAAATACCCCTGCTTTTCAACGACTTAAAAGAGTAAATCAATACGGCGGGGTAAATTTCGTTTACCCGGATAAATATCAAACCACACGGTTTGATCATTCAATAGGTGTATGGTGGATTCTTAAAACCCTAGGGACCAATCAGGAGACTCAAATCGCTGGACTTTTGCACGATATCGGGCATACTGCTTTTTCCCATATGGTGGATATGGCAATGGCGCTTAAGACCGAAGACTATCACGAAAAAAACCTGCACAGAATACCTGGAATAAATGAAATCTATGATATTTTGAAATCAAATTCAATTATCCTGAAGTCTCTAGATGATTATGGAGAAATAAAGCGAAACATGCCAAATGTAGGCGCAGATAGAGTTGATTATGCAGTCAGAGATTACTTTGCTGCTACAGGTATAAGAAGCGAGCTTGGTAAACGTGTTTTAAATAACATAACACTTAAGGGTGATCAAATTGTATTTAAAAATTTAAGTATCGCTAGGGAATATTCCCTGGCAGGACTAGATGCAATGTGGTTAGTCATTTATGAGCCGAGTGTAGCTATAGTCTATTCTTCTTTGATAAATATCATTCGTCTGGGAATGATAGAACAAAAATGGCTGTCTGAAGATGATTTATATCTAGATGATATCACCCTGTTAAATAAAATAATGGAACATAAAAGCGAGATACCTGATACCGATATTCGTGTTTTTACCGCAAAATTTAAAGTTAAAAAAGCAACTTCGGATGATTTCGACTTTCATCATGTCAAGAAAAGGTCACGATATTTTGATCCCTTTGTTATTGTAGAAAATGGGGTAAAAAAGCTATCAGAAATAGATAAAGATTTTGAAAAAACTATGAAGAAAATGGTTGAAAAATTTGATAAGGGAAAAGAGGGAGAGTATTACAAAGTTCAGTTTTTAGACTAATACCTATCTTTTTAATGCTATAATCTCATCAGGAATGAATACCAATCCAAATGCAATAAAAATTCTTTGCTATGGCGACTCTAACACTTGGGGTCGTGATCCACATGGATCAGGAATTCGTTATCATGTGAATATACGCTGGACTGGCCAATTACAAAGCAAATTAGGAAGCAACTATTGGATCATTGAAGAAGGATTAGGCGGAAGGACAACGGTATTAGAAGATCCAAAAAGAGATGGTAGAAATGGATTGATTTACCTAAAGCCATGCCTTGAGTCACATAGCCCTATTGATATAATAATCTTAATGCTAGGCACAAATGATTTTAAAGCAAGATTTAATCAGTCACTTGAAAATATAGGTAAAAATATTGAAGAGTTGGTTAAGATAATTTATTATTTTGCTGATGTAAAAAACAAAAAACCATTAAAGCTAATACTACTTTCTCCGCCTTATGTGGACGAAAGCGTAGAAGGGGTAAAGGATAACTACTCTGGTGCTGAAGAAAAATCCAAAAAACTCGCAACTTACTATGAGCAAGTGGCGAAAAAATATAACTGCGAATTCATTGATATAGCTCAAATCGTTAAGCCAAGCAAGATTGACGGCTACCATTTAGATCCCTCAGCGCACAAAGCAATCGCAGATGCTTTGGGTGAAAAAATAAAATTAATAGCTCCTTAGCACATGACTCAAGAATCAATCAATATAAACTCGCATAACCATAAAATGGTAGGCACGATTTTTCGCCCTAAACAAGATTTGGAGTTACTGCCGGCAATTATTTTTTTTCATGGCAGAGGCAGTAAGCAGGAAAGATATTATCCGCGTGCGGAAGCAGTATGCCAAAAAGGGGTTGTCGTATTAATATTTAGCTTTCGGGGTTGCGGGAAAAGCGAAGGGCAATTTGACGAACTAACCACTCAGGATGGTATTGATGACGCATTGGCCGGTTACGATTTTCTAATTAACCAAAAAAGTATCGATAAAGACAAAATTGGGATTTATGGAGGAAGTTATGGTGGCTACTTAGCAAGTATTATTTCTTCAAATCGTCATGTAAAAGCACTTGCTCTAGATGCACCTGCCATATATAAAGATGAATGGATGCACTTACCTTACAGCAAAATACCGATAGATAAAATTAAAAGGTTTAATTATGATAAAGTTCCTGAGAGCATAGCTTATAAATCAATCGCAAATTACAGAGGTCGCTTACTGGTTATTGAACATGAGAAAGACGAAATAATACCAAAGCTAATAGTCAAATCATATTTCGATAAAGCAGGTACTACTAGAAAAAAATATCAAATACTCAAAAACGCTCCCCATAGATTAGTTGATGATTTCTATAATCAAGATACACAGATAGTCTCAAGCTGGTTCGCTGAAAATCTACAAAGATAAATTTAAATTTTTTTTAGCATATTAAGACTCATTTGATATAATAATCAAAATGAAAAAGGAATTTTTAATACTTGCTGTTTTCTTATTGGTTGTAGGTGGTGTTGCATTTTATTTAAACACCACTAAATCCCCTACTAAGCCCGCGACCAACACTCCTCAATCAAAACTTAGAGAAATGGGAGATCCTACTCTTGGATTCAGCTTAAAGCTGCCTGATAATTTTACCGTTGAGAAAAACGGTGAATTTAGCAGGATGTTTCGTAAAAAAACCAGCCCAAGCGCCGGTCCGACTAATTTCATTTATGTTTCAGTGATACCGCAAGGGAAAGAAGTTGAAGATGGGGAAATATACAATTACAACACTAGTGACTACGAGGCTCTCGAAAAGCTTATGGTAGATGATTCTGTAACTTTTGGCACTGCAGAAAACAAAGATATCTCAAAATATTATATATATACACGACTTGATGACAAAATAATTGGCGGATACGGGGCAAAGACATATAAAAATGAGTTGCCTTGGGAATTTCCTAAAAATACTACCGAGTATAGATACATAATTCCTTTTACCCAAGCTAAATTTGTAATAGGCGCATATACAAGCGAAGAAAATAATCCTGACTACGGCATCACCAAGGTAGAACTAGATAACTTATTTAAGAATCTGAAATTGACACCTGAAACTATAAAATTCGTATTTACGAGTCCAAAGCCTCAAGGTGATTGGGATGAGTTCTCATCTGACTCACCATTTATAAAGTTTGACTATCCAACAAATTGGAACTTATTAACTGAAAGCCAGAATTTTCCGGAAGGTGATTTGTTCGCTATAAACGTAATCGGGCAAACTCAAAAACCGCAGTCAGAGCTTTATGATGGTGCGATGTTTGCAGTTATGAAACCTACACCGCTTAATGAAGATATCAATACTTGGATCGAAAAAAGATACACAGCTACTATCAATCCCGAACTACCGGAAAACAAACCAGAATTTTCCAAAGCTTCATTTTCAGGAAAAACATATGAAAAAATAGTAGTTTGTGGTCTTGGTTGTTTTACTTATTATCATATTGTTCAAAACAATATGCTTTATGGGTTTGTAGCAAATTTCGTAGGTCCACATTCCGCGACCTATGAACAAGTAATATCTAAAATCATGTCAAGTATAAATTATGATAAATAATATGAGAAAGATTACATCTGTTGATGAATATATTTCGGCATTTCCGAATGAAGTGCAGGAAAAATTGGAAGAGATTCGGAAAATTGCTCACGAAATAGCGCCCAATGCAGATGAAAAAATTAGCTATGGCGTCCCTACCATAACCCTGAATGGAAAATATTTGGTTTATTTCGCAGGATACAAAAAGCATATTAGTATCTATCCTATAACCGATACGATAGAAAATTCAGTTGATGGAATTTCTAAATACAGAACCGGCAAAGGTACGCTTCAATTTCCGATTGACGTACCACTCCCGCTTACTGTTATTCGTAAAATCATCCAAGCATTAGCAAATGAAAATAAAAATAGAGCCGTAAAAAATAAAGAATAGCTTTTTCAATAAATAATATTTATTGGCTTTAATTAGGAGTAACTTGAGCGGAATTAATAGTAGGCATCCATAATTTTCGATATTTCTCAATATCTATTGATTTAATCTTTTGATACTGCATATATTCAGATAAATTAAAGGCTCTAAAATCGATATTTTTATACTTTTCCCGTAATGCATCTATCTTCATACTTAATCTAACAAGAGCACGTGTGTTTTTACTATATTCAGGAATAATACTTGATTCATTTAGATCCGCGTCGAGTAGCTTAAGCTGTTCCTGATATGATCCAGAATCTGCAGATAAGCCGGATAAGTAATAGTAATCAATTCCTCTATGTGTGACACTTTTTCTATATGTATAAATAAGATAGTCAAAATTAAGCAAATTTACTGCAATTAATACGCAACAACTGAAAACCATAACGCTTTTTACAAAAATTGCATTATTAAAGTTTTTTAAATACTTAAATGTAAAGAAACTAAATACCCCAAGTATCCAGAATACAACTGTAAATCCCCAAAGTCTCTTGTGTGTAAAACCCCAATAGAAGCTGTAGTCATATACACTCTTTAAGGCAATAAGCGCTAAAAACACTCCTTCAAAAATTAAAATAAAGGTCAGTATCTTTGAAAACGTTTTTCTGCTCATGTCGTTATAAATTAAAACTAAAACTACAAAAGCAACAACCGATAATTGTGTAAAAACTTCACGCGCAAAATCAGAATGTGTAATTCCCATAGAGAGTAAAGTATTGCTAGTTGAGAAATATAGCTGTAATTGAGTAAGAAAAAATAGAAACAAAACTAAGCCTGTCACTATTTTTGGAATGCTCATATTAACTTGTGGAAAACTTATTGTCGACTTTGTTTCAATTGGGTTGCCGTCAAGAGTAAGAGTAATAAGCCTTGGTACAAAGTAGGCTAAAAAACCAAACATCGCTAAACGTATAAACCAGATAAAAATTCCGTCAGAAAAAATCCACATAAATAATTCTTTTAGATTTAATACACTTAATGTGTCCAATATTACTTTTCGGAAAAAAGGGTTGGCAGATGAAAGCAGCGGAACTATAACGATAAGAATTATTATAGATAAGGCAATTGGTACAAATATTTCATAAAAACTTTTTTTGCCTAATTTCATTTTTGCCCTAAGTAATGAAATAAACTGAAGACGATATTCGCTTCTTGACGATAGGGTGCGGAAAAGGGTTAGAAAAGGCAGAAAAGAAAAATGCAAAAAACCTAAGCTGCTATGAACAAAACCATCAGGCAGGATCAATAAACTACCCAGAAAAAATACAGTAATGATATTTATAAAAACTAGAAAATCATTGACTCGATAAAGTATAAGCAGAGAAAAAATCATCGCAAGAATATACAAAATATTACTAAATCTAGTTTTGTTAGGTTTTGCAACATAAACCAACGAAGACAAAGATCCCAAAAATACTGCAATACTAAAAAAGGGAAAGTAACGGGCAACAACGATTAAGCATGAAAAAAGGAATGAATAAAACAACAAGAATGCGCTTGTATATGATTTACTGCTTAATTTCATTTGTCTGAAAATATGCTTTACCGGTATTATAACTTATTGTCTAAAGGTTTCAATTGCTTTAAATCACCCGCAGCTTTAAAAATTAAAGATAAATCTTTTAAATTAGGAACTTCACTAAGCAAAATTTAAAATTTTCTTACAAAGAACGCAAACTTCTCTTGTATAATATGCTAATGCTAAATTTGAATTCACTGATGATCGGCACGGCAAACCCTAAAAGGCTTACTGAATTTTATGAAAAAGTTTTTGAAAAGAAGCCTGATATGATTGATGGAGATTGGTCTGGGTGGCAAATAGGAAGTTGCTTTTTAAGCATCGGTTCACATTCCGAAATAAATGGTCAAGCGAAAGAGCCACAAAGAATTATTTTAAATCTTGAGACAAAAGAAGTAAGAGAAGAGTTTGAAAGGATAAAAAAACTTGGCGCAAAAGTAATTAAAGAACCTTATGGTATGAATGAAGAAGGCGAAACTACAACTGATGAAGTAGGTATGCAAATCGCGACATTCGCAGATCCTGACGGCAACTATTTACAACTCATGAGCCCCTGGGAAAATTAAAGCAAAGTAATCTTGATTAGATATAAAAAGCTCAATTAGTAAACCTGCGTATTAATCTCCCAAACCAATTATTGCCACATCCTAGAGGCTTTGGCTCGTCCAGCGGAGCAGATACAGGTTGAGCTCCAACTCTAATATCTGGCGCTCTCTCCTGACGCCTAGGACTCGCCGCTCTACGTGCATTTCTTCTTTCTAATCGACATGCTACTATTTCAACATCTCTGTTTGTTCTCCCTGATGCAGGAATCACTCCCGTAGCTTCATTCTTCGGCAGCTTGATTTGAACAACTACCTCATTACCACCTGTTTTTCCTAGTCTTTCTTGTCTATCTAAATTTTCTTGCGCTATTCTCTGACGATCTCTTTCGTTCATATAATAAATTACGGGCATGATACTTCAAATTTCCTGATTTTGCAATGATATCTGTCAATTTGTGTTTTTTGACCTACTGTGTATAAACTAATTATATGACTGAGGAAAGCATACTTTCAGACGATGAACTACTTATTGTTTTTGCTACAGCCCCCACTGGACTTGGACACATCAGAGTAACAGATGCATTATTTCATGGCTTGCCCGAAGCAGCATCGCCTGTCTTACTAGGCGCTCAAAATAGGTCAATAGATACTTTTTATAGATTCATTTCCATTCATCCGTACACCCGTTTTATAATGGAGTTTTTGCAAACAAAGTCTATTGAGAAAATCTCGACACCGGTATTAAGATATTACTTCAGAGCGCAAACCAAATTATTGTACCAGCAGTTCATAACAATTCTTGGCGAAAGACTGACCGTACCAAAGACGATCTTGGTTGTCGCAACACACAGCGCACTCGCTCATCAAATAGCAGTTTTTAAGGAGAAACTTGAGAAGGATACAAATACAAAAATAATACTTTTGGTACAAGTCACAGATGATAGTCCACAATTTTTCTGGTATGTTCCTGAAGCTGATTTGATTTTCGTTCCAAGTGAATACACCAGAATCCACCTAGCGGAGCTCGGGCGAAAAGCCAATTTAAAACGAGTACCTATATCAGTTAACGCATACCCCGTTAGTCCACTCTTCGCAAATAAATTAAGTGCTACAAATTATGAATCCAGAATCAATCAGCTAAAACCCGCAGGTAAGATTACAAATATTAGCATTCCGGTTTCAGGTGCAGCAATAGGAACTAAATTCCTAATTGATGTTGTAAGAAACTTACACAAAACAGATAAAAGATTCGCTTTTCATATAGTCTCAAAAGAAGCTTACTACACAAAAAACTTTATATTACAGGTGAAAAAGCTTTCTTATGTAAATGTGTATACCTCAAGCCATGATAGAACGACAGTAAATAATTATGAAAACCTACTTATAAAGGAAACAATTTCACTTGAAATAACAAAGCCTAGCGAACAAACCTTCAAAGCACTATGCGCTCCCTATCAAATTGGGGGAGTAATTTTGCTGTTCTCAAAACCGGTAGGACGACAAGAGTACGACAATATCCACTTTCTTCGCGTACGCAAAATGATGCCGTCTATTGAAGAGCAGTTCGTTTTATGGCAATGTTCTAGGAAATCTGAAGAAGTTCCATTTGAATTAAGAAAAAATATAGTGAGTTGGCGTGCCTTAAGCCTTCCGGAAGATCCGTATGCAGCGTCGATATTTATCTCCTGGTGCATAAAACAGGAAATATTTCTAAAGATGATTGAATATAAACCTAATAATGATAGTAAAGAAACACGATCAGATGGAGTAAAGCAATTCTGGCAACAAGCAGTCTCAGCGCTTAAAGAAAGCTCAACCTAAATAATCTCTTAGTTTATTTCCACGTGAGGGATGGCGAAGTTTTCTTAAAGCTTTCGCTTCGATCTGACGTATTCTTTCACGCGTTACAGCAAACATCCTACCAACTTCTTCAAGTGTCTTTGGCCTTCCATCTTTTAGTCCGAACCGTTCTTCGAGAACCCTTCTCTCGCGGTCTGAGAGAGTCTGTAGGACTTGATCTACTTGTTCTTTAAGTAATTCCTTAGATGCTGCATCAAAAAGTGTAGGTGCAGACGAATCATGAATGAAATCTCCCAATTTACTATCCTCTTCATCGCCCACAGGCGATTCAAGACTGGCAGGATTTTGGGAAATCTTTATGATTTCAAGCGCTTTCTCAGGTTCTATTCCTAAAACCTTCGCCACTTCTTCAGGCGTAGGTTCACGTCCCAATTCCTGCATAAGCTTTCTTGAAGTTCTTAAAAACCGATTAATATTCTCTACCATATGTACTGGAATTCTAATTGTACGTGCCTGATCAGCAATTGCGCGGGTTACTGATTGCCTAATCCACCAAGTTGCATATGTCGAAAACTTAAATCCTCGCCTCCAGTCATACTTCTCAACTGCGCGAATCAGCCCTTGATTCCCTTCTTGAATAAGATCTAGAAGTGTCAAACCCCTTCCAATATATTTCTTCGCAATTGAAACAACCAAGCGAAGATTTGAATTAATCAACTGCTGCTTTGCTGCTTTATCGCTTTTTTCAACGCGCTTAGCTAACTCAATCTCCTGGTCAAATGTAAGTAAAGGAATCCGACCTATTTCCTTAAGATACATCCTGACAGGATCTGAGACAGTCCCCTCCGTTAAAACCGTAAGGGCCTCAAGCTCCTTTTCTAAATCTTCGATAGACTTCTGGTCATCCTTTTCTTGCGCCACTGATTCAAAAACGTCAACGCTTGAATGCATTAATTTGTCGTAAAGAGTATCAAGCTCAACTAAATGCTCTTCAGGACGGGAGAATATACCCAAAATCTCGTCTTGGGTGATATACCCACGTTTTTTTGCAGTAGCGACAATATCTGTGAGTATAGCTGGGGATTTGGCCTTATTAGTATTCATTTTCCAACAAATAGAAACCCATTTTCATGGGTGAATTAGATTGTAGCAGAATATGCCCAGAAGACAAGGGGGAATTCAATCCTTCAGTTGTGCCACCAAGCTGGAATACTCTTCCCTCATTTTTTCTGATTCATTAGTTCGACCCTCAGCCTCGTTTGTCTTTATTGCAGCAGATAACTCCTTCATTCGCTCCTTTAAATAAAGAGATTTTAACTGTTCTGCAGTTTTTTTGGCTTCTAGCACATATTTATCTATTTCCGAAAATGTAGGTAAAGGATATAAAAGCGCTGTATTGTAAATGTCCAAAAATTCTGTTGGCAAACTGACACTAAATTGTCCTGGATCAACTCCCTTCTCTACGTACTCAAGGTAATAAGATATAAGCTTCTGATAAGCACGTGTATTTGCAATGTAGGCAGATAAAACACTCCAGGCAGTCTTAGCACATAAAAGAGGATCAGGCGCTTGAAAGATAAGCGCTATGAGATATTCTCCTAAAATCTCTTCCCTGCTCCTTTTGTTTTTTATCGATTCTACGGCTACTTCTTCTATAGTTTTTTTCGTCAATTTTGACAATTCTTCAACTATACTTTCATAAGTAGTTTCAATGCTGGTGCTTAATTTACGCAGATAGTGCTCTTTCACGATGGCATTTTTGATATCGTCAATTATAGGAAGTAGGGTTTCGGCAATTTTTCGTTTCCCTTCAGATGTAGATGCCGAGCTTATCTTAAGTGTTCTCTCAAACATAAAATCATAAACACTAATGTCTTGCTCAACCGCTTTCTTAAATTCAATTGGGTTTATTTTCAAAGCTTCATCTGGATCTTTTCCCGAAGGTATCACCACAACTGTTGTATTTATCTGCTTCCTGGAAAGAACCGGCAAGCTTCTTATTATGGCTTCCTGTCCCGCAGAGTCACCATCAAAGCAAATTGTTACTTTATCAGCGTAGCGAGAAAGAAGATTTATTTGCTCCTCAGTAAGCGCAGTACCTTTTACAGCCAATACATTTGTAATACCTTCCCGAAAGCAACTCATCACATCAAATTCTCCCTCGACAAGTATCGCCTGATTTGATTTCCTTATCGAATCTTTAGTTATATTCAGACCAAAAAAATGAGTTCGTTTATGATAAATCATCGTATCTCGCGTATTTATATATTTTCCACCAAACGCAATATTTTCATCCAGTATTCGACCGGAAAAACCAAGTACGTTTTCTCGATAATCGATCAGAGGAAAAATGAGTCTATTCTTAAAGAAATCTGAGAGTCCATTTGTATAAGAAACAGCCAACCCTGCATCAACAACATCTTCTTTCTGGATTCGTTTTTTCTGCAGCAGATATCGAATAAGTGCCTTGCCGGAAGAGGGCGCAAAGCCTAGCTTAAAAGTCTTCACCAATTTTTCATTTATACCCCGTTTCTCTAAGTAATCATAAGCTGCTTTTCCTGCATTATGCTTGGTCAGAATATAATGATAAAATTCTGCAGCTATAGCATTCACTTTGTATAACTGCTCTTTTTTTGCAGAAGTTGAGGAATCTGCGAAATTAGTCTGGATCAACTCAACCCCTGCTTGTTTCGCTAAGTATCTTAGCGCCTCAGGAAATTCCAACCGCTCAAAATCCATTAGGAATGTATAGATGTCTCCACCTTTTTGACAACCGAAACAATGCCAGATCTGCCTATCCGGGGAGACCACGAAACTTGGCGTTTTCTCACCATGGAACGGACAAAGACCATGAAAGTTTTTCCCCGCCTTCTTTAACGGAACAAAGTCTGAAATAAATGAAACTATATCAAGCTTTTCGCGAATTTGTGACACCTGATCCATAAATGAAAAGAGTTATGAGTGACGAGTCCTGAGTTATGAGTTGATGGCCACTTGACTTATAACTTATAATTTATAACTCGTAACTTGTTTTATTTGCCTTCATTGTAGCATGCTAGTGTTTGATTTTCTTAATTCAATTCACTAGAATGTTAAGTCCGCATATGAAATATAAAGCATTGATTTGTGATTACGATGGAACTCTTGTTACATATGGAGAATCAAATTACCCATCAGAAAAAGTTCTCTCTGCCTTAAGGCACGCAAGCGAAAAAGTATTTGTAGGAATTGCTACTGGCAGACCTCTTTTTAAACTCAGATACATCCTTCCACATCTCCCCTTAACAAGTCCTTGCATTATAAACGGAGGTGCTCAAATTTATGATCCGAAAATTGATAAAATTATAAATGAATTTCCTCTTGAGAATAAAGATCTTGAAATTTTAAAAGATAAAATACTTGAACTTAATCTCCCGCTTGTAATAAACGACGGAGAAAAAGATTATAAAATAAAAAGTAAATTACCAAAAAAATCCCTAGGAGGCTTCATTTATGGACTTACCTCATATCAGGCAGAAAAGATTTTAGATTTTAACTACAAAGTCCCTTCAATTGCTCTTCATAAGCTACGTGATTGGAAAGAGGACAAATATGAAATTAATATAAATCATGTCGCTGCAACAAAACAACACGGTATAAGCGAGATCGCAAAAATCATGGGGATTGAAACTCATGAAATCATCAGTATAGGTGATAGCTATAATGATTTTCCGCTGCTTATGGCGTCTGGATTAAGAGTAGCTATGGGTAATGCGTTTTCTGATCTTAAAGAAATTGCTCACTATATAGCCCCAAGCGTTCAGCAGGATGGTGTTGCGGACGTAATACAGAAATTCGTTTGTGAAGAAAAATAATTAAATTCTTCGGCTCTGAAGGTAGTCCGTAAATATCATAAATACAATAAGAGTGATAGGAGCTACAAGTAGCCAGGCCATAAGTAAGGGTATAATGTAATCTCCCATGCTGTCATTTTACAAAGAAAATTATTGATTATTGTAATTATTCTGTAATAAAAATGAATGTAAACTGAACCCTCAACTTTCTTTTGATAATTTAACCCTTTACTTATTAATAAGTTAAATTATTCATTAAATCACAAAAAAAACAAATTACTAAATCGATGTATAATAGTTTTATGACCAGCCAAAGCCTGACTTCTCAGAAATGTGAACCCTGCGAAGGAAACGTCAAGCCTTATAACTCAGAACAAATAGCGATATATAAATCGCAGGTGCCTCTCTGGGATGTGATAGAAAACAAAAAGCTAGTTAGAGAGTTTAAGTTAAAGAATTTCCTAAAAGCTCTAGATTTTGTGAAAAGAATTGGAGAAATCGCAGAGCTTGAGGGTCATCATCCAGATATTAATTTACATAATTGGAATAAAGTAACTGTCACGCTATGGACGCACAAAATAAAAGGGTTGTATTTGAATGATTTTATATTAGCAGCAAAGATAGATAAGTTAAATTCCTAACTCCTATAGTACTGGTCCTGTAGAATTGATAGAGGGATAATATTTTGCCTTATCAGAAATTTCTACACCAGGATTATTAGACCTATTCATTGCAACAAAAATAGTTTGCTCAAAATCTGCGTAAACCTCTTCTAATGGACGCTCAGCGTCAATCACATGAAGCTCTCCGCTTGCCTCAAGATCCTCAACTAAGGGATGGGTTGTTCTGTAGTAAGTAGCCAATCTCTTTTCAACTGCCTCTTCAGTGTCATCTTCTCTAATCGCCTTACCCTGTATTAATGCCTGCTCACGTCTTATCTGAACACGCTGTCTATATGTATCATCTTCTCCCCTGACGTCTATGTAAAGAACATTAGTATTTTCACCTAAAGAAGGCAAAATACGCCTTCTGAAGTATAAATCTTGTTCACGATTTCTTATTGCTCCGTCATATATCACAACTTCTGCTCCTTCCTCACCGAACATCCGCTCTGTTTCTTGTGTAACTATTGATAATACTAATTCATCGCGCACCAAATCACCGGCAGCCATTACTTCTTTAATTTCTCTACCTTCAGGATACTTTTCTGCGAATTTACTATCTGGTTTACTTAAGTCTCTAAAAATATCACCTGTTCCAATCTTTCGCGATTCAGGATGTTGATTTACAAACATTTCCGCATTTGTACCCTTTCCCATTCCAGGCTTACCAACCAAAATAACACATGTTCTACAACTGCAATTTTCTAATGAGTGCGCAACGCCAACTACATCTGCGCTTTGTATTCTGGTATCAGGTGAGCCCGCCATAATTCTTGTGCTTTGAAAAATACCATAATCTCAACAAAATTGCAACATGTAAATTATTTTCTCTAAGCGTAATATTCCAAAAGGTATTTCTGAGTGCTAATATTTAATTATGCTTGCGAAAGTGATATCTGCTGCTATTGTGGGAATTGACGCTTTGCCAATTGAAGTGGAAGTAGACATAGCATCACAAGGATTGCCATCCTTCACTATAGTAGGACTTCCCGATAAAGCAGTTGAAGAAGCGAAAGAACGCGTCCGCTCCGCGATAAAAAACTCAGGCGCAGACTTCCCCGCCAGACGCATCACAGTCAACCTCGCACCAGCTGATCTCCCGAAAGAAGGACCCTCATATGATCTACCTATAGCTTTAGGGATTCTAATCGCCTCTGGCCAAATCCAGGCAGACATCACAAGCTCGCTGTTTGTCGGCGAGCTATCGTTAGACGGAAAAATCCGTGCAGTAAACGGAGTTTTGCCACAAGTTCTTATGGCGCGAAAACACAAACTAAGCTCCATTTTTCTACCTTCTGAAAATGCCTATGAAGCTTCAATTATTGAAAATATAAGTATTTATCCATTAGATAATATTCTCTCTCTGTTTCACCATTTAAATAAACAAATCTTAATTAATCCTCATCCATATGTCTCGCTCGCTAATCAAAGCTCCGTAGATGAATACGAGTTTGATATGAAAGACGTAAAAGGACAATCACGCGCCAAAAGAGCGCTTGA
>CAZZCX010000015.1:0-29731 GCA_964653195.1 uncultured Gammaproteobacteria bacterium | reverse complement strand
GATAAAAATTATATAGTAGAGGATACGGGAGTTATTCGTATAGGTGAATTTAGCTTCGGAAATTGGTATTTTCTGGAGCAGGGCAAAAAAGATGGTCAGGTGGATATTGTGAAAGCTATTAGTCGTTCGAATGATATTTTCTTCTATAAGTTAGCAGAAAAGATCTCAGTGGATAAATTGTCGGAGGTAGCTCACGATTTTGGAGTAGGTAGCAAATTAGAAATTGATCTTCCAAACGAAGCATCGGGATTATTGCCCACGAAAGAGTGGAAGTCTAGAGCTATCAAAGAACCATGGTATTTAGGTGATACTTTTCACTACGGTATTGGTCAAGGTTTCTTACTTACGACACCAATGCAAGTGAATAGTTGGACAGGAGTAATTGCAAATCAAGGCCTAAAGGTTAGACCACATTTACTTAAAGAATCAGAAAGCATTCAAGCAAATACAGCAAACGTTAAAGACAGAGATAAAAAAGAAAGGATAATATCTGAAAGCGCTATTGATTTGATACGTAGGGGGATGATTGATAGTTGTAAGCCGGGAGGTGTTGCGTGGCCTCTTTTTAATTTTAGAGTTGAGAATTCGGAATTAAGAATTGACGGAAAGAATTTTTTAGCTGTGAAAAATGCAACCGGTGCAGCAGTTAGGGCAGATTTACGAGAAGTATCTATCGCTTGTAAAACGGGGACTGCGCAACACGGTGGTGAAGAGACGCTTCCTCATGCATGGATTACCCTTTTTGCTCCAGCATATAATCCACAAATTGTTGTAACGGTACTTATAGAATCAGCGGGACAGGGATCAAATGAAGCCGGACCCGTCGCAAAAAAAGTTCTCGAAACATGGTTTAAAAAGTAACTTATAAAATTTAAATTTAAAAATATTTATAAAAAATCAGAGTATGGGAGTTATAAGTGAAGAAAAGATGTACTGGATAGGATTTTCGGTTTTCTCTGGCATTGGTCCGAAAAGGTTCAAATTAATATTGAATCATTTTAAAAGTGCAAAAACAGCTTGGCATGCGGATATTTTAGATCTTGAATCAGTTTTGGGAAAAGCTTTGTCAGTGAAATTCAATGAATTTAGAAAAACTTTTTCGAGTGAAAAATATATTCAAAAGCTTCAGTATCATAATATAGAAATTATAACTCTTTTAGATGAACATTATCCCTTTCTGTTAACACAAATAGATGACCCACCTTTTTTACTATATATAAAAGGAAATTTAAGAAAATGGTCAAGTAATAAAAATGATAGAGTAATTGCAGTAGTAGGAACCAGAAAAATCACTTCATATGGACAAGAGGTAACTGAGAATTTCACTAGAGACCTGGCTCATGCTGGATTTATTATCGTTTCTGGTTTAGCATACGGAGTCGATGCATGTGCACATCAGGCGACAATAGATTCAGGAGGAATTACATTAGCTGTTTTAGGTTGTGGGGTTGATTGCTGTACGCCTCGTGAGAATCAAAAAATTTATGATCAAATATTAAAATCTGATGGTTCAATCCTTTCAGAAATTCCACCGGGTACTTCGCCTACAAAAGGATCTTTTCCATCTCGAAATAGAATTATTGCTGGATTATCTAGAGCAGTTTTAGTTACTGAGGGTGCAGCTGATAGTGGTGCTCTTTATACAGCAGAGGATGCTTTTAAATTGAACCGTCCTGTTTTTGCAGTTCCTGGACCTATCACATCAATACTATCAAAAGGTCCGCATTCGTTAATCGCTAAAGGAGGGAAATTGGTGACTAGTGCTGAGGATATTTTGAATCAGCTAATGGCAAATGGCAAAGGGCGAATGGTTAGCAGGAAAACAACAATAAGAGGAGACACAAAAGAAGAGCAAATTATTATTGATTTATTAGTAAATGAATCATTACAATTTGATGTTCTGATACAAAAGACGAAAATGAATTCAGCTAAAATGGGAGAGATATTATCATTTATGGAAATGAAAGGAATGATAAAAACGATTGATGGGATATATAGTTTGATATACTAAATAAGTATTGAATGCTTAACTTAAGTGATATAGGATAATACTATATGCCATCTTCTGATTTAATTAGCTACATACAAGCAGCACGTGCGAAAAAGATTTCAGATATCGAAATCAAGGATCAGTTGATGAAAGCCGGTTGGGAAGTATCGAAAGTTGATCAAGCTTTAAATCCTCAAATTAATACTGATAGTTCTTTGATCCCCCCACCGGTACCACATGTGGGCATGTGGGTATCTTTCCAATATATATTGCTTTTTATTTCATTATATATATGGACTATATCCTTAGGTGGTATAGGCTATCATGCAGTTGATAGATTTGTTAAAGATCCCTTAGATCAGTCTTTTTCTTCTATAGGAGGTTTAGATAATCCGGTAATGAAGGGTTATCTGGCAGCAATTATCGTATCTTATCCAATTTTTGTCATACTTTTTTTGAAACTAAAAAAACTTACAATTGTTAAACCTTATACAAAAAGTCTTGGTTCGCGTAAATTATTGTTTTACCTTACTCTCATTATTGCTTTTTTAATCCTCATATCTCAGTTAATATCAATTATATATGGTGTTTTGGACGGGAATTTACACGCGAGATCAATTGCGCATTTCGTAATAATTATATCAATTGCAGGGTCTGTATTTATTTATTTACTACACGATGTAAGAGAGGACCGAAAATCTATATGAAAAAAGATATTATTATAGTCGGAATAGTTTCATTTTTTGTATTTTCAGCTGTTATCTATGGATTTACTGTCGTCGGACTTCCGCAGAATTCAAGAGCAATCAGGCTGGATAGTATAAGACGAAATGATTTATCAAATATAAAAAGTAGGATTGATTCGTATTACTCAGCAAATTACAAGTTGCCAAAAAATATAAAAGATGCTGTTAAGAGTTCAAAGTACGTAAAAATACTTGATCCGGAAACCAATAAGCCGTACGAATACTATATGACTGATAAAAATTCTTATAAATTATGTGCTACATTTAAAACAAAATATCCCAAAAATGATATTTCAATAGAAGTTGACTATAGTTACTCAACAAATTTTTATCATAAGTCAGGATATAATTGTTTTAATTTTGATGTTAAGTCAAATCAGTATAGTTATAATTATCCGACCAGTACCCCTTCTCAGCCTCCTATTAAATTTGCGGATGATAAAATCCTAAATGTGACAACTACTTCACCATATGATCAAAGCTCTAAGTTTCCGGAGGGTTTTTTTACATCCAATCCCCAAGAATATGGCTTGGTAAATGATAAGAATCAAAATATATATGTAACAGTAAGTTTTATAAAACCAGTTAAATTAAGCCAAATTACAACTACATTTGCTAATTGTGAAAGCACATCCTGTGATCCATTTAGTGGTTCAAATTTAATAAATATTGATGGGGAAACTGATAATTATCAACGCATCACTTTGACGAATAATTTAAAAATAGCAGATAGTGAATCAGGATTAAATATACCCGTAACTACGGATAAAGAATTTAGCAAAATATCATTCAGCGTTTTCGGCCCCATAATTTGGAAAAAAATTAAGTTTACCTATAAATAGCCACATAATATTTGCCTCTTGATAGTCCTATAATAATTTGATTATAATTACCGGATGAGAAATTTGGAGGCTAGAGTGGATAGATTTTTTAGAGGTAATACTGCACTGCCTGCAAAAATATGTAAACGTATAAATCCTATAGAAGGACCTGGTTACAGCAGGAGTGCAAGAAAAAGAGAATTTGACCAAAGAATAGCAGGTTATGGAATGAAAATAACTGCTCCAATAGAGAAGTATTTAGTAAGAAGGAATCTGCGGGCAGAGCCTTACAGTGATCCTTATTATGTGGCTCAAAGACTAGGAGTGAAAGAAGGTATTGCGGTAATGATACCAGTTAAAAAAATTAGAACTATGGTGGAAGGTGCAGATACTATGCCATATGCTGATCCTTTAAATAGAGGTGATAAGAGGGGTGATGTAAATGATCCGAGAATTACACCTTTTGGGCGTATTTTAAGAATTACCGGTTTAGACGAAATACCTCAAATACGTCAGATAAAACATGGAGAAATGTCGTTAGTCGGACCTCGAATATCTAGTTTAACTACTATTAATGCAATAAAAGCACAAAGACCAGATTTATTTAATAACTGGATGCTGGCTTATTTAGACGGCAGGCCAGGATTGGTGAGTCTTTATCATGCTAGAGCTAAAGATATACACGAAAAAGATGAACGTAAAAGAGTCCGATATGATAAATTATATGCTCAAAAAGCCAGTTTAGGATTAGATTTATATATTTTAAGTAAAGTTGGTATAAAGATAGCAAGGCAAATGATTAAAAGAGCTATTAACAAGGTTAGATAGTTTAAAAAATTATTTCAGCTCTATTGACACCCATCGTATAATGTAGTCTACAATAGTGAAACGTGTTAAGTGATAAGTAATAAGCGAGAAGCATTTTTTTCTCTTTTCTCCTTTCTCTTACTGCTTATAATATGAAAAATTTAGTAATAGTTGAATCACCAGCAAAGGCAAGAACTATAACAGGTTTCTTAGGTAGCGAATTTATCGTAAAATCCTGTTTTGGGCATATTCGTGATCTACCGAAAGGAAATGAAGCAGTAGACGTACAGAATGGTTTTAAGCCACAGTATATTATCCCTGATGAAAAAAAAGCAGTGGTTACTGAATTGAAAAAACTTTCAAAATCGGCGGATACCGTATGGCTGGCATCAGATGAGGATCGAGAGGGAGAAGCAATATCCTGGCATTTAACAGAAGCTTTAAAGCTTGATAGTAAGAAAACTAAACGAATTGTATTTCATGAGATAACTAAACAAGCTATTTCTATTGCGCTAGATAATCCAAGAAGTATAGATATGAATCTCGTGAATGCTCAGCAAGCAAGACGGATTTTGGATAGACTAGTCGGTTTTGAATTATCACCAGTATTGTGGAAGAAGGTAAAACCTTCGTTGTCAGCAGGAAGGGTGCAATCGGTAGCGGTAAGATTTATAGTCGAGAATGAAAGAGAGATTAGGGATTTTGCATCAAATTCTTATTTTAAAATTTCGGCTGAATTTAAAACAAAAGATGGGAAAACTTTCAAAGCAGAACATAAAAATCGTTTTAAGGAAAATATTAGCGCACACGAATTTTTAAATAAATGTATTGGCGCTATATATAATATACGAGATATTCAGACAAAGCCAATTAAAAGGTATCCCACACCTCCTTTCACTACATCTACCCTAACCCAAGAAGCTAGCAGAAAACTTGGATTCTCTGTCGCACGTACTATGCTTGTAGCACAAAAATTATATGAAGCCGGCAAAATTACCTATATGAGAACTGATTCCGTTCATTTATCAGAACAAGCATTGAAAGGCGCATACGCTGAGATTGTAAAGCGATATGGGAAGGAGTATGGGAAGACAAGGCAGTATTCGACGAAATCGAAAGGCGCACAAGAAGCCCATGAGGCAATAAGGCCTACTGATTTTGGTAAACAAACGATATCTTCTGACGCAGGTGAAGCGAAGTTATATGATTTAATCTGGAAAAGGACTATCGCATCTCAAATGAATGAAGCTGAACTTGAAAAAACAGAAGTGGAAATCGGAATATCTACTGTAGATGATACATTAACAGCTTCAGGTGAAGTAATAAAGTTTGACGGGTTTTTAAAAGTATATTTGGAAGGAAAAGATGAGGAGGAAGAAAATGATAATGGATTGCTTCCAGTTTTATCACTTGGCGAAACAGTGAATCTTAATTTTATGGAAGCAATACAGCGTTTCCAAAGACCTCCAGCGCGTTTTACTGAGGCGATTTTGGTAAAAAAACTTGAGGAGAACGGAATAGGTAGGCCATCAACATACGCTCCAACTATCTCAACCATTATCAAAAGAGGATATGTAGTAAAGGAAGACCGTGAAGGAGTACTTCGGGAATTTGAAGTACTGGTTTTAAAAAACGGAGAAATAGGAAGAACAATGCGAAGTGAAATGACAGGTGTTGAAAGGGGGAAATTATTTCCAACAGATATAGGGATCGTAGTTACGGATTTTCTAATTAAACATTTCGGAGACATTTTAGATTATAAGTTCACAGCAAGTGTTGAGGAGGAATTTGATGAAATAGCAGAGGGAAAATTAGAATGGCAAAAAATGCTTTCAAAGTTTTATGATCCTTTCCATAAAGATGTCGAAAAAACGACAGAGAAAGCAGAAAGAGCAAGTGGAGAGCGGGTTTTAGGAATTGATCCAAAATCTGGTAAAGAAATATTAGTAAGAGTTGGTAGATTTGGTCCTATCGCACAAATCGGAAGAAATACAGAAACAGAAAAAGCACAATTTGCGAGTCTTAAGAGAGAGCAAATGCTTGAAACTATAACACTTGAGGAGGCACTTGAATTATTTAAGTTGCCTCGCGTTTCAGGTTTGTTTGAAGATAAAGAGATGGTTATAGCTATCGGTCGGTTCGGTCCGTATATAAGACATGATGGCAAATTCTATTCTATTCCTAAAATTGATGACCCAATGAGTGTAACAGAGCAGAGAAGTGTCGAGATAATCACAATTAAACGTACAACGGACGCAAACAAGCTAATTAAAACATTTCCAGAAGACGAGAAAGTGCAGGTGTTAAATGGTAGATATGGACCTTACATTAAATATCAAGATCAGAATATAAAAATCCCGAAAGATAAAGAGCCAGCATCGTTGACATACGAGGAGTGCAAAGAATTAGCAGAAAAAGATGCTGCAGATCCTGTATCTAAAAAGCGACGCGGAAGGTTTGCAAGAAGAAGTAAAAAATAAGACTAAACGGTTTTTGTAGATAACTTAAGATGATCATCAATTTTCTTAAAAATTGTTTCAGGAACATGCTGACTCTTAACCAGAAATTCAACAGCACCTTTCTGAAGACAAACTTCAACTATTCCCGGATCTGAAAGATTTGAAAATATAAAAACAGGTATATCGCGCATTAATTCTTCGGATTTAAGCTGATCGAGCATATCAATTCCGCTCATACGGGGCATCATTAGATCAAGAAGTATTATATCTGGAGTTTTTATTTTAAGCTTTTCTAAGCCGTCCAAACCATCATAAGCAATTGTAACTTCGCAACCTTGTTTGGTAAGGAATAGATGATAAAGGTCACAAATGAAATCATCATCATCAACAAGCATTATTTTATACATATAAATGACTAATAATACTACTCGTTAGTGTAACATATTTAATAATCTAATACATATCATTTTTATATATATTTTGCTAACCTTAAATAGTGAAGATAAATGGATCATCAAGGATTGAATTTTATAGGTTTAAATTAAGTGTAGAATCAGATGAGCATGGATTATATAATCTGGTTCGCCTCGATACTCTCGATACTTTAAAAGTAGATAAAAAATTAAAAGAGCTTTTAAGGCTTTTAGAAAGTGATAAAACAGTTCAGGAAGCTGCAGATGAAATAAATTTCTCGGTTCATAGTACTTTAATGATGCTTAAAATTCTAGAAGAGGGTCACTTCATTAAAACTGTGGATGGTGAAAAGCTAGACGATGTCAGACATAAAATAAAACCTGAAATTAGAGGGAAATCAAAAATTGAGTTTCATAGGTTAAGAATCAGCAGTCAGCCGGATGAGCACAATCTATATGGAATAGTCAGGTGGGATACAGATGATACGCTTAGAGTTGATAAAAATGTAATAGAGCTCGTAAGACAACTAAAGGATGGTAAGACGGTTCAGGAAGCAGCACACGAAATCGGGTTTTCAATGCAGGTGGTGGAAATGGTGCTTAAAATGCTCGATGATGCGAATTTTTTTAAAGCAATAGATGGAGTTGAACTAGAAGATACAGGAAAAGTTTTTAAACCGTGGTTTGCGAAATTGGATCCAAAGTGGTTTCGTTGGTTATTATTTAAACCGTTACTTATATCATTATTTCTGTTTGGTGTAACAGGAATAATTTCTGGCTTTTTTGTGTTCGGAGTACCGAATTATAAATCTTTTTTTTGGACAACTGATGTTTTTACAGTTTTTGTTTCATTATTTATTGCCGATATATTCTTGACATTCATTCATGAATCAGCACATTTTTTATTTACAAAGGCAGTTGGCGGTGAGGCAGTAATGCGAATTAATTACCGCTATATTTATATAGTTGCTGAGACTGAAAGTTTTCACTTGGGAGTAGTACCAAAACGTTTGCGTTATTTAGTATATCTTTCAGGATCCATGTTAGATATCATTCTTTCAGGTTTATTCTATTGGCTACTTCTTATTTCTGCTTTTTACGGTATGCAATTAGGCTCTCTACATCAGCTTCTAATAGCAATAATTTTGATGCAATTAATCAGTTTCCTATGGCAATTAAACGTATTTTTAGAAACTGATTTATATAATTTCGTTTCTGATTATTTAGGAATTGAGAATCTCAGGAGCGATGCAGTTAAATATATTGTTTCACATACAAAGCATTGGAAAAAAATTGCATTGTTTCCAATAAAAAAAATATTAATGTTTTTTTCAGCAAATTCATCAAGCGGAAGCGACGATTTGAGATTATTAACAAAGCAAGAAAGAAAGAAATTATTAATTTATGTTTTTATTTTAATTCTCGGTATTATTTTTATAACACTTGAATTTTTATTTATTGAATTACCTCGAGATTTAATTTTTATAACTCAAGCTGCAAGTAATTTATTAGAGGCATTTAGAAATATGCAATTTATTGACATACTTAAGTCAATGTTAATGATATCCATAATACTGTTGAACTATCTAATGCTAATTATTTTGAAATTTAGAGAGACCTCACATAGACGAAAACGTCTAAGGTTTTAACATAAAACAATACCGTTATAAAAACGGTATTGTAATTTAAAATATTCTTAATGTATATACACTAAGTCAAAAAACTTAAAATTAAGAACCATGACTTGCTCGTGTACTTCTTCTCTTGGCAGCTTTTTTGACTACTGCTTTCTTTTTCTTTACTGGCATGCAAATCACCTCCTTTTATTAATTGATGATTAATAAATATAATCTCATATTTAGCGTAGTGTAATAATTATGGTATTGTCAAGTATTTAATTTAATGATAGATTACCTTTGCATGATCTATGATTAAAAACAACATTGCGTATAATTACAGATGGCAGTTCACTATCAAAAAAGCAAAAGGATGCTATTTTTGGGATCAAAATGATAGAAAAATACTTGATTTTTCATCTGGATGGAATGTGGCTAATTTAGGCTGGAATCATCCAGAAATTGCAAAAGCAATGATAAATCAAATTAAGAGAAACGTATATGTCCCAATGGAAATGGGTGAGGAAATCCAATACAAATATGCCAAAAAATTATTGCAATCCTTGCCTGAAAGTTTCAATGTTGTAAGTCGGTCAACTGGTGGTACAGAAGCAAACGAACAGGCAATAAAGATTGCAAGAGCTGCAACCGGAAGAAAAAAAATTGTTGGTTTTTATGATGCATATCATGGTGAGTCTTTAGGTGACTTATCTATCGGTTATCGAAAAGAGTATATTAGTAAAATTTCTCCATTAGTCCCTCAGTTTGTCCATTTAGACTATCCTGCTATTTCATTAAGTCAAATGTCAGAAAAAGTAATATTAGCTGATTTCTTACAGATACTTGATGATACGCTAAAAAAGAAAGATGTGGCAGCGGTGGTGACTGAACCAGGGATGATTACCGGCTGGGGTTCGGCTCATTTAGCACCAAAAGGATTTCTGTCAGGTATTAGATCTATAACAAAGAATTACGGCACGCTACTAATTCTTGATGAAGTGGGTACAGGTTTTAGTAGAACTGGAAAACTTTTTGGTATGAATCATGAAGATGTAGTTCCTGATATAGCTACTTTTGCAAAGGGCATGTCAAATGGAGGAGCTGCTATCGGAGCACTTGCCACAAGTAAGGATTTAATAGATTCAACGGAGGGTGAAACCCATTTAATTTCTACATTTGGCTGGACACCTGTCGCTTGCGCTGCAGCACATGCAACTTTAAACGTACATTTAAGGGAAAAAATATGGGAACAAAGCGCAAATAGAGGTCAATGGTTGAAGACTAAGTTAAAAGAAATGTTAGGAGGGCATCCGAAAGTCGGAGATATAAGAGGAATGGGAATGGAGATTGGGTTAATGTTTGTGAATGATAGAAAACAACTTAAACCAGATATGAAATTTGCACAACTTGTTGCTAATATATCTCTGAATAAAAATTTATATCTAAGTATTGGTGATGAAGGAACGCTCCAGCTAATGCCTCCTCTTATAGCTTCTATCGATGAACTAGATGAAGGCTTAAATATAATAACAAAAAGCATCAGACAGGCATATAATGAACAATAAAAATATAGTGAAAAAGAAGATCGGCATTATAGGTCTTGGTGTGATGGGTGGAAAAATTGCAGATAAGTATCTAAAAAAAGGGTACCAGTTATATGTTTATGACATAAACCCACATAATGTTAATAAATATACAAATAAAGGTGCGTTAAGCTGTAAGACAGTCAAAGATTTAACAAAAAAATCTGAATTAATAATCGAAATTACTCCAGATGATAAAACATCAAAAAGCGTTTGGTTGGGTAAGTCAGGCATACTATCTGGAGCAAGTAATAATAAAATATTTATTACCTGTGCGACATTATCTGTTGAATGGGTTGATCGACTTGCTAAAAAATGTAGGGACTTAGGTTATACCTATTTTGATATAGGTTTGACTTCAGGCTACCGTGGGCCGACTTTACTTTGCGGTGGAGATATAAAAAAACTCGAAGAAATTAAGCCGTATTTGCGTATATTTGCGGGTAAAATTTTATATTTTGGTAAGCATGGCCAAGGTATACGTTGTAAATTAATTTTAAATTTCATGCAGGCTGCACATAGAATATCTATGGCTCAAGCTTTACAAATCGCAAAGCATCAACATATGGATATTTCAAAAGTCGGAAATTCAATTGTGGATAAAATTGGCGGTAACATAACTTTTACTGCCTGGGAGGATTATAAATTAAGTTATGATAGGGTAAGTTTTACTGTTGAATTAATGACAAAAGATTTAAATTATGTAAAAGAGATGACGAAAGGTCTTGATGTAAGTATGGTAAACACTGTTATTGCTGAATATAAAAAAGCTATCAGCAGGGGATATGCCAAAAAAGACTTTTCTATAATCAACACACCTGAGTATATTCGTTAAATAATGAAAAAAATAAATATCGAATCAGTCGCAAAAAATAAAGTAAACAGCCCTCTTTTTACAGGAATTGTTGAGATACAGTCGCTATTTTATAATAAAAGTGAATGTGATTTATCTATAAACTATGTCCATTTCCCGGAAGGTATTCATAATAAGTTTCATAAACATTCGACCGATCAGATTTTAATTGTCACAGAGGGTAAAGGATTTGTGGAGACTAAAGTCAAGAAAATTAATGTCAAAACCGGGGATATAATATGGACTCCAAAGGGAGAGATACATAAACACGGTGCTTTGTCAGGATCTAAATTTTCACATATTTCTATAACACGGAGTAAGAGTAAAATTATTCAGGTTGAAGATTAATAAAGTTCATGATTGATCAATGTTTGGTTTTTAAATTTTTCACCATAGTTACTGTTAATGGTCTATAACCGAGTTCATTCTCATAAAATTCTAGAGCTCTTTTATTCTGTGCATATACAAATAAAGTCATTTGATCAAGGTTCCGATCGTGTGCATAAGTTTCTGTTTCTTCCATAATTGCTCTGCCCACACCTTGGCCTCTAAATTCAGAAAATACCTGCACATCGCTGACATAGGCTCTTCTTGCACGTTTCTGGTATAAAGCTTCTTCATCAGTAGTTTCTATAGTTCTAACATTTGCAAATCCTGCGATTTTACCACCAACTTCAGCTATGTATACTTTACCATCGTGTGTTGAATTTTCTTTAATTGTATGCCTAAGCCAAGCTTCAGCCATATCTTCACCCGGAAGCATATGTTCAGGGTCAAATTGAAGTTCTAAGTCTTGCAAGGTTCTAATTGAATCAATAAATGTCTGATAATCTCTTTCATTCGCTGGATCAAACTCTCTAATTACCGCATCAATCTTTATTTCAGGTCTTCGAGTTTGCCTTAAAGTCTCTGGTTGTCGTTCCAGCTGGAGTACCATATATTAAATTGTATCATACTATAACACTTAAGTTGTCAAGGATGATATACTGATTCTTATGGCTAGTCTAAATGTAGAAGATGATTATTCTGCATTTTCATCTCGAGAATATCTAAAAGCGTTATTTCCGGTATATGACGGATGGGATGTAGGCTCTACAAATTATGCTTTACTGCGTTTTTTTGCTCAAGCATATTCTGACGTGCCTGATAATTCAGTTATGCTAGAATTCGGAGGTGGTCCGACGATCTATCAGTTAATTAGTGCAGCAGCAAAAGTTAAAGAGATTCATTTTTCCGATTATCTTGATTCTAATTTGGAGGAAGTAAAATTATGGAAAGAAAATGGAAAAAACAAATTTGATTGGACAATTTATTTCAAGAATGCGCTTTCTTTTGAAGAATGTTTTAAAGGTATAGATATTTTAAATGGAGTCGATAGAATAACAAATACCTTGGTTAAAAAACGCGAAAAACTTCTGAGAAATAAGCTCACTAATTTTTTTCATTGTAATGCTTTTTTAAATAATCCGTTAGGAAGTGAATTTAAAGGAAAGTACGATATCGTAGCTGTAAATTTAGTGATGGAGGGAATTACAACAGATATGAAAGTCTGGAAAAAAATTGTGAAAAATATTACATCATTATTAAAACCAGGGGGTGTATTTATAGCGACAGAATTAAGGCTTGCTGGTTATTGGCGGATATTTAATACAAAATTTCCGGCTTGTCAGGTTACCGAAATGGATTTAATACGAACCTTATCCGAGCTGGGTTTTCAAGAGCCATGCATGCTTGTGAATAGACTTGAAGATCCTCATATGATAGATGTACCTGAATACAAAGGCTTGTTTATGGTAAAGGCACGTAAATAGTTGACTTTGTCGATTAAAGGTGAGTACTATATAAATATGGTTGAAAAAGTCGGAGATATTGATCCTCAACAAACACCAAATGATACGGAAAACTCGGGTACAAGTATAAATAATAATAACGTTTTTAAAAAATATTTTTTATTAATTTTGTTGTTACTGACTTTTTCTGCCACCGGAATTTTTATATGGAAGTTGGTGTTTCAAAAACCTATCAGCAAAGATTCTGCAATTCTTGAATACACAAACGGTTTACCAAAAGATCGTGTAGTTGTACACATGCCACATGATGAAGTTATTGAACGTTATCCAGTACTGGATTTTACGATTGCCGGATTTAATGTATATATAAACACATTTGAAGGATTGACCGTATATCGAGGTACAAATAATTTGCAACCAGGCTTAGCAGAGAGCTGGACCAATCCAGATCCTAGAACATGGAGAATTAAATTAAGAAAAGGTGTGCGCTTCCATTCGGGTGATTCATTTTCTGCAAAAGATGTCAAATTTACTATAGAAGAAGCAAAAAAAAGTGAAAATGATGCACGACCCTGGATGAGTCAAACAATGGCCTCTAGAGTTGAAACGGTTAAAATTATTGATGATTATACAGTTGATTTGATAACCAAAGAACCGGATGCAACTTTGATAAGCTGGATGGTTTATGTCGGTATTGTTTCTGAAGCTCAAGTTAAAAGAGATGGTTTGTCTAAAGCAGTTGGCACAGGCCCTTATAAATTATTGACTTTATCAGAAAGAGAGGCAACTCTTGAAGCATATAAAGAATATTGGGATGGAGCACCTAAAGTAAATAAATTGGTATATAAAGTAATTTATGATCCTGCTCTTGCAGTAAATGCTTTGAAAAATGGTGAGGTTGATATAATCTGGCTAAGTTCAACATTAGAAAATAATTTTTTTGGCAAAAATTTTTATACTACTATATATTATACTGGAGGAGTTGATAATTATATCGGATTTGATTTAAATTCACCAAAGACAAAATATATTGATAGTGCTAAAAATCCATTTGCAGATAGTAGAGTACGGAAAGCGATTTCATTAGGTCTTGATAAATCCAAGCTCATTACACAAGTCGGAATTAATGCAGAACCGCTTAGTCAATTTGGAACACGCGAACTTATAGGTTACAACTCAAATCTTAAAGTCAGTGATCGTGATGTTGAAGAAGCGAAAAAACTTTTGACTGAAGCAGGTTTCCCGGAAGGCTTTACAGTAACATTTCATACTGATCAACAAACTGATAATGTCAAAGTAGCTAATGAATTAAAAAAACAATTATCTGAAATTGGAATTAATCTCAATATCGAAATTCCTGAAACAGATATACTTTATGAAATGATCGATAAAAGCGATTTTTCAATGCTTTTATCTTTTTATTATCCCGATACTCTAGATTCCATAGATCTACTAGATACACTTTTTCATACACCTGGAGGTAGTCACGGACTTTGGAATGTAAATAAGTATTCAAATCCGGCCTTAGATAGTACTATAAGTAATGCAGTTTCTACCTTTGATACAGATAAAAGAATTACTTATACTCATAAGGCTCATGAGCTAGTGATGTCTGAATTGCCTTCAATTCCTCTTTATACTAAAAAATATCAAATTATTTCCAGAAATGATTTGACTTTTCAAGCCTCAATTAACATGATTCTTAGTGGTATTAATATCTCCGGTCGCGAAGTAGTAAAATAATAGAATTCTCATTCTAACTTACATTTATTCTACATTGCTATAAGTCAGTTTATATTATTAAATTGACAATTTGATTATCAAGTTGTTACGATTGAGTAAAGTTTTTGTTTATTTTTGATATGTTAAAACCCAGAAGACACAGTTTACGATTCAAGTTTTCTCTCATCACTTCGTTTATATTATTATCTTTCTTCACCTTTGCTTCGATTACGCGAATGATCCAAGCAACAAATTTTCAAAAAGAATCTCTTTTTGATAGTTCAAAAACATTCACTCAGCTAGCGACTAAACCATTGGGTGATGCTTATAGTTTATATAATAATTCTGGAGTTTTAAAATTAAATGATATTTTTAGGGAGATTCTAAAATTAAATAAGTCAATTTCTTCATTTCAAATACTTTCGGTTAAGGGCGATTTACTCTATGACTCTAAGCATAAAGAAGATTTTAATCAAGGACAAAGTGATTTTAAAGTTGTAGATGAAAATCTTATGCAAGCGATCGTGAGTAACAAAACTTCAGAAATTAAAAACGAACAAGGTGATGTTATAGAAATCATCGTACCTTATTCAGATAATTTTGGCAGTCGGCCATTTTCATTCCGTTATTTTATTTCATATGATGCAATTAATTCGAGTATCAGGCAGGCAATTTTTACTACCATTGCATTGAACATTGTAATTTTCTTATTGGCATTATTATCTTTAACATATCTTGTAAATCGGTTTTTACTTTCTCCTCTGAGCAAAATTACTGAAGCTGCAAGGGTAATCAGTAATGGTGATTTGAATAAGAATATCGCAGTTCACACAAATGATGAGCTTTCGGATTTGGCAGTTTCACTGAATCTCATGACTACGAAGCTTAAAAATAATATATATAAACTACAAAGAACAGAAAAACTAAAAGATGAATTTATAACAATTGCTTCACATAACTTACGTACCCCCTTAACTATTATTAAAGGTTATTTGCCGACACTTAAAGAGAAAAAACTGGATGCAGAGGAAGGTGAAGTCATAAGTCATATAGAAAAATCTGTTGAAAAACTTAATTCCATTACCGAGTCACTTCTAAATATCGTGTCACTTGAAGATAGCGATAAGCCCCTGAAAAAAGTTGAAGAAGACATCGTACAGATTTTAAAAACTATTATAGATAATTATAAATCGAAGGCATCAGAGAAACAAATCAATTTCAGTTTAAATTTTTCAAATGAAAAAGTGTTCATACCTTTGGATAAGATTAAGATAACTCAGGCTATTACAAATATAATTGATAATTCTATCAAGTTTAATAAAGATAACGGTGTAGTTACTGTAGATCTTACTGCTTTGAATAATGAAGTTATTTTATGTATAAGCGATACTGGAATCGGTCTGACTCCTGAAAATCTGCACGATATATTTGCCCGATTTCATCGAGGTACAGATATTTATACTTACGATTATGAAGGTATTGGGCTTAGTTTATATTTAAGCAAAATTATAATCGAAGCACACTCCGGAAGAATCTGGGTGACTTCAAAAATGAGCGAAGGTACAAATGTCTACATCAGTTTACCGCGTAGTGATAGGCCGAAAGCTTAATTTTGACTTTTTACGCAGGGAAGAAACTCACAAGAAGGTCCATCTCGTATGACAAATGTTCCATCAGGGCATTGTTTTATATCAGCTGGGCAATAAACGACAGGCTCTGTTACGGAAATTGTAACAGAAGGTACAGTTGAGATAGTGGGTGTAATTGATGGGAAAGGAGAAGGAGTGACAACGAAGTATCTATTGATTTGGTCACGATTCTCAGGCGCTGTTTGAGTTATAAACATGCCTATAAATATTCCCAAAAATAAACCAAAAAGCGCAGGAAGCCAATGAAGCCAAGTATGTCTATGAGTTATATGAGGTTTTAAAAGCATATCATGTGGAGGCGTGAGCTCCATATCATGTGGAGGCGGTAGTTCATGTGATGGATCCAGAATTGGTTCATTAATTGATGATTTAGGAGTATCCATATAATTTAGTATAAAACTTACCGCCATACTAGCGCAAGCGTTGGAGGGAAAATTATTATGGAGTTTAATAAGAAAGTAAAATATATTGTTTTTCTTGACAAAGCTATGGGACTATTAAATAATGAATATATGAGAGTAAGAGTTTTAATACTTGTAGTTATATTATTTCTTTCAATTATTCCTTCTGTATCTGCACATGAATATAAAAAGGAAGTATTGGGAGATTCAGTTCAAGCTTCTGATATAACTGTACCTACAATTGCTGCAGGTCCTGGGATATTACTCCCTGACAGCCCCTTATATTTCTTAGATAAATCTATTCAAAACATTAAACTATTTCTAATTTCTGATCCAGGAAAGAAGGCAGAATTACATGATTTGATCGCACGTGAACGACTTGCTGAGCTTAGAATTATGATGGCGAAAAATAATAAACAAGCTATAGCGCGAGTCCTGAGTGAACTTTCATCTGAACAGGCAAAATCAGCAAATTTACTAAAACTAGCAGCATCAGAAGGTAAAGATGTTAAAAGGTTAGCGACGTCATTAAATGTCAGTCTTAAGGAGCAGAGGAAATTTCTTGACGTTATATCTGACCAATCAACTGGTGCTTTGAAGTTACAGATAAAGGCAGCCAAAGAGGATTTGAAGCTTGCGAAGCTGGAAATAGAAGATGAACTGTCTGAGGATGAATTAGTTAGGGAGATTAAAGAAACTATGGAGGAAGAGCTTGAAGAGTCAGTTACAGAAACTGAAGATTCAGCAACAGGCCTCTCAAATTCTATTAATGTCCTAACAAGACTTGCGAGTGTAGCTGCAGCTAAGGATCAAGATAATCGTGTTGTAGCATTAAAACTTGCTATCGAAAACAAAAACGATGCTCTAAGAAAACAGGAAGAACTTAAACTCATTAATGAGAAAAAAAGACAGGAAAAACTATACGTTTTAAGGCAAGAAACAATAGAGCAGGCAAGAGAAACAGTTCAAGCTGCTCAAATTACTGCCAGGAGATTTGAAGCTACAAAACAAGCACAGCAAGAAATGTTTGAGCCTACAAGAACCCCTTTAAATTTCTAAAGTAGTATAATGGATGTGTGAAATTGAACGCCAAACAATTAAGGACTACAACAGCTCCCGAGGAGTTAAAACGATCTATAAAAAGAAATCCTGTATATATTATCTTAGATAGCGTGCTTGATACGTATAATATAGGTGCTATTTTTCGTCTAGCAGATGCTGTAGCTGCTGAGCGTGTGATACTATGTGGCGGTAGTGAAACACCACCTCACACAAGAATAAAAAAAGCATCAGTCAATACGACAGAGTGGGTGAGTTGGGAATATAAAGAATCAGCAAAACAGGCGATTCAAGATTTAAGAAGCAAGATTCAAGATATTAAAATTGTCTCTATTGAGCAGAGTGAGAAGAGTGTTCCGTATACAGATATTCCATATACTTTTCCCGTCGCTTTAATAGTAGGTCATGAAACAGACGGAGTGTCAAGTGACGCTATGGAGGCATCAGATTATATCGCCGAAATTCCGATGTGGGGAGTGAATAAATCGATGAATGTTATGGTTTCATTAGGGATAGTGCTTTTTGAATTAATGAAAAAGTTACCAAAAGTGTAAATGCTTGCTATTCCGTAACTCAAAGAGCGAAGGAGTGTTTTAGTTAGTTTGGGAATTGTATTTTAAAAGGTTACTATAAAAGCCTTCACCTTTAGGTTGTGTGATACTATTTAGTAGATGCTGACAGAGCAAGTAATCTCACTCCCCGGTTGTGCGATATAATTAATTTTCATTTCATGGAAGCGTTAAAGTTATTTACGCACTTTAAAGTTCAGTCTTTCATCTATATCACTTCCAGTTAGATAGCACATAATTGCTACAGCTAAAATTGGTGCACAGGAGACTATTTCTGTTCTATCTTTTAACCACTCGTTTTCTTCAAATATTGGCACTGGTGCTATTGAGTCCGTTATATACAATTTATCTATTGGGCAATTATCTGGATCATATACCATTCTTTCGGGCAGTGTTAATCCGCCATGATTAGGGTCTGGGATAAATAATCCATGTGCTGCAGCGACAACTACTCTTCTTTGCCCTTTCTGTTTTAAGCGGTCAGCAGTTTCGTATACTAAATTAGAAGATTGAACTGTAGAGCTATCACTTCTATCTACTTTTAACATTCTAGATCCATCAAAAGACGTTCCACCAGTTGCTATTAGATCATCTACCAATACTTTTGTGCCTGTACCTGGAACCCCTGTCATTCCAAGTGTTTTAGTCCTATCATGTAGATTTGTATCCCTTACCTTATGCATAAAAATAAGATTTGATATGCCTAATTGAGATGCCCATAGTCGAGCTCTTCTTGATCCTCCAATATCGGGTGAAGCTGCATCGTCTTCTAAAGTAGCTCCGTTTGGAAACTCATTTCTAGCGATTCGTGGTATTAAAGCTTTACTAGTATATAAAGCATGAGTTCGGTTTCCTGTTATTTCTAATACACGTTCGTCATGTGGATCTAATACTTCTAAATCAGTAACACCATTAACTTCTAATCCTCTTAATGCAACTTTTGCACCAGCTGTAGAACCTGAAAGATCACGTCTGTCACTTCGTGCATAAGCTAAATATGGAACTAAAGCAATTACTCTAGTAGCTCCGCTATCACGTAACGCAGAAGCGAGTAGTTGTGTTTCAACAAGTCGATCATTTGGGTTTGGATACATGGAATTGATCACAAAAGCACGTCTCTGAAATGTATTATGAGTAACTTGTGGATGAATTTCTCCATCGCCAAATGCGCTAGCAGATACGTGATTAGTCTTATTGACAAGTCCTGCCACTTTTTCTGCTAAATCTATATTACCTTGACCTGAGAATAATTCAAATGTTGTAGGATCAAAATCAAAATTAGAAAAAGCATTATATAATTCCCTTTGTGTTACAGGAAGAGGATATGGATCACCATCAATAGGTCTAGTCATTTAGGTCTATTTAATAATGAAAACATTATATCCATTTAAATTTTAAAGTAAAGTACATTAAATAAACGGAACTTTGTGATAGTATTTAAGAATCATAATTATGGATAAACAAAAAGCTTTAAATGAAATTGCCAAAGAAATAGAAGAGTGTGAGGAGTGTAAAGTGAACAAAGTCGGGATAGCGGTGCCAGGGGAGGGGAATCCCGATGCGAAAATAGTATTTATCGGAGAAGCACCGGGAAAAAATGAAGCGAAGAGCGGAAAGCCTTTTATCGGAAGATCGGGTCAGTTTCTTCGAAAGATGATAAGAAATTACTTAAATCTTGATGATATAAAAGATGTATTTATCACAAGTCCTGTGAAATACCTGCCAGTTCATGGTACTCCGCGTCCGTCTGAGATAAATCATGGAAGGTTACACCTTATGAAACAACTCGATATTATAAATCCTCAATTAATTGTTCTTATGGGAAATGTCGCTATAAGAAGTGTATTGAACGAAATGATTCCAGTAAAGTTGCGACATGGTGAGGTAATCGAGCGTGATGGAAAAAGATATTTTCTTACTCTTCATCCTGCTGCGGGAATAAGATTCCCTTCTCTCAAAACTATAATTGAAGAAGATTTCCGGATGTTAAAAAAGTTAATTAAATAAATATTTGTTGAGATAATTTGATATATTGACACGTAATTATGGATGTGCTTATCTTAAGATAAGCTTAATATATGACTTCGCATCTCGAGGCTCACAGACAACCCTCATTCCTCTTAAAAAAGAAATTTTTACTGATATTTGGTGTCTTATTAATTCTATTTACCGGCTTTATGGGAACTGTTTACCTTGTGCAGCAACAAACAACAACAAATACTAGAGCTGATTGGGTAGGAGATGGTGATAATAATTTAGTTTGGCATTGGAAATGTACAAAAACTACTTTTAGAAATGAAACATGTGATTCTGAGCAAAGAGAAACAGTTGATAATTTTGATGTTTATACTCATGAGAATTTTAATCCAGAGAATTGGAATTGTGAAGATGACCATTCACATAGAGATTATACTGGTTGTCAATTTATAGGTAATGCTTGTATCGGAGGAACTCAGCCTGGTGACTTAAATTCTTGTATAGCTAGCTTAACGACGACACCAAGACCTAGTATTGATCCTGGAAATAGATGCGGTGATAGTTGCGACGAAAATAATCCATGTACTTCAGGGTATCAGTGTACTCAGGATAGAGTATGTTGGAATGATAATGTCTGTGGAAATGGAGAAGAACCACCGATGGCAAGAATAGAAGGTAGAGTTCTTAACTGTGCAGGAGAGCCGGTGGCAGGCGTGAAAGCGAAAGCTTGGGGAGTTACGACATCGACAAATAATAATGGCAGATTCAGAATTGCTAAAAATATTCAAAACCTCAATGATGTTCAATTTATGCAGGGAACAGTTTTGATAGGCGCTGACGTTTTGAAGCAAAATCCAGCAAATGATACAGATGTAAATAAATTTTTTTCCAGCCAAATTGCAGGGAGTCAAATACAGCCTTATGATGCTTTGGAAATTACCTGTCAGCATGTCAATTGTACTTATAGTGGAAAAGTAGGCGATGGAAGTAGTATTCCGGATGATCAGAAGCTTTTCGGGCAAGGTCCTATCCGTAAAACATATAGATTTCAGGAAATGACTGACGATTATTTCTCGGATAATTTCGTCTCAAGTACGAGGTATACTAAGTCATTTGATTTTAAGGAAACTAATTGTCCAGCCGCAACCCTTACTCCTACAAGTCAACCTCTATCAGGTTTAAGCTGCGGTGAAAGATGTACAAATGATAATGATTGTGCTTCCACTCCGATATTAATGTTTTGCGCCACACAATGGAATCCGCAGGGATATTCATGGAGCCCTGCACATGATTCAGATTTTAATATAGGATGGGATAGCATTCTTGGAACTGGTGCTAAGCTTACAGGTCTTAATGCTCATTTATCGGCGGATTTAAATAAATTTGAGCTGCATGCAATTAAAGGCGGAAAAGTTTTCTATCGTGAAAGACCGGTAAGCCAGAATGACTGGTGGGGTATTGGCTTTACGCATGTAACAGAATCAGGTAAAGTGAACATAGTCGGATGTAAAAATAATACAACCGATTCAGTAACAGAAGAAAACGCTGTTGATTGTAATAATTATAAAATAATAGATTTCAATTCGCATATATTCAGGGATAACGGAACAGAAGTTATCGAACAGCATTTATTGCGCAATTATGGTACAGACACAAAAATATTTTACAGACAGGTTAGAAATAGAAACTGGAATACGCTTTGGGCAGGTCCTGCAACAGGGTTAGATAATGTTGGAATAATTTCAGGTCAAAATAATACGATAACGTCGTTTAATAGTTATGTAGACCAAGATGGAAATAGAGTACAAAGTTTGGTCAGGGGGGGGAGAGTATACCAAAGGCAATTAGGTATTTATAGTCACTGGCTGAATTCCTCTAATATCTTTAATACTTGCACAAATTCAGGTCCCAACACAGGTAATGGAAAATGCGGAACTAATATAAATAATCAGAATCCAATAGTATCATATAAAGTGATTAAAATGAATGACGAATTGAGATACGCTTATTTAGTTAGGGAGGAAGGGGATGTTTATAAATTACGAAGTTCAGCTTTGAAAGATAACGGGCAAGTTGTTCAAGTATGTAAGCCGAGACAGTATCCTTGGTCATCTTGTCCTGCTCCAACTCCGGTACCTTAGTGTCTTCGTCATTGCGAAATTTAGTTTAAAAATTATTGCTGATCTTGTAAATGGTCAAATATTAGACCAACATTAGAATAAATAGAAAAAAAGATTGTATTTCAGGCGTTGACATTGAGCAGTTTTTCGGTATAATCACTATATAGGAAACGAAAGTTTTCTATCTTCTTATCCTCTTAACTTCCCGTTTCGCCGTAAGGCAGACGAGGTAATAAGTCGAAAGATTTTCTTAGCTCTTTGATAATCAATAAGTGGTAGGGAATTTTTTAGATTCGGATTTCCCTTCTCGTGTTTACGCGCGAGATTTTTATCCGGGTCGTTAATGGAGATTTGGTTTTTTTGTGACGTACCAATCGGTACATCACTGCAAAAAATCAACTCCGTTGATTTTTTTTGAGAATTTGATCCTGGTTCAGGATGAACGCTGGCGGCGTGCCTTAAGCATGCAAGTCGAACGGGAGCCGCAAGGCTCAAGTGGCAGACGGGTGAGTAACGCGTAGGAATCTACCCCTAGGAAGAGCATAGCCCCTCGAAAGAGGGGGTAATACTCTATATCTCGCAAGAGGAAAGGACTTAACGGTCCGTCAAGGGAGGAGCCTGCGTCCTATCAGCTAGTTGGTGAGATAAAAGCCCACCAAGGCGATGACGGGTAGCTGGACTGAGAGGTTGGACAGCCACAACTGCACTGAGACACGGGCAGTACATCTACGGATGGCAGCAACTGGGAATATTGCGCAATGGACGAAAGTCTGACGCAGCGACGCCGCGTGGAGGAAGAAGGCCTATGGGTTGTAAACTCCTTTTATTATGCCGTTCACAGCATTTTGAATAAGCCTCTACTAACTACGTGCCAGAAGTCTCGGTAATACGTAGGAGGCAAGCGTTATCCGGATTCATTGGGCGTAAAGTGTGCGTAGGCGTTCTTTAAAGTCATTGTTTAAAGACCGGGGCTTACCCTCGGGACTGGTGGTGATACTGAAAGAATTGAGGTTTGATCGGGGTGATGGAACAGTTAGTGTAGCAGTGAAATGCGTTGATATTAACTGGAACACCGATGGCGAAGGCAATCACCTGGATTTTACCTGACGCTGAGGCACGAAAGCTAGGGGAGCGAAACAGATTAGAGACCTGTGTAGTCCTAGCTGTAAACGATGTCCGCTAGCCATTACTCGCAAAGCGATTTTCACGAAGTGAAAATACTTTAAACTATAAACAATAAACTAAAACAAAAAAGATTTTTTTAATTCATTTGAGTTTTATGTTTTACTGTTTTAAGTTTATAGTAAACGAACTTCGTTCGTTTTGCGAGTAGTGGTGTAGCTAACGCATTAAGCGGACCGCCTGGGGACTACGGCCGCAAGGCTAAAACTCAAAGGAATTGACGGGGACCCGCACAACCGGTGGAGCGTGTGGTTCAATTCGAGACAAAGCGAAAAACCTTACCAGGGTTTGACATGATACCGTTTTATTCATCTAGAAATAGAAGAAGATCCGCAAGGATGGTATCACAGGTGCTGCATGGCTGTCGTCAGCTCGTGCCGTGAGGTGTTCCCTTAAGTGGGGAAACGAGCGCAACCCTCGCGTTATGTTAAATATTCATAGCGGACAGCCCCGATCATATCGGGGAGGAAGGGGAGGTAGATGTCAAGTCAGCACGGCCCTTATACCCTGGGTTACACACACCCTACAATGGCGAACAACAACGAGCTGCAAGCCGGTAACGGCAAGCTAATCTCTGAAATTTCGCCTCAGTTCAGATTGAGGTCTGCAACCCGACCTCATGAAGTCGGAATCGGTAGTAATCGCGGATCAGCAGGCCGCGGTGAATACGTTCTCGGGTCTTGTACACACCGCCCGTCAAGGCAGCAAAGTCGGGAGTGGCCGAACACTTCGCAAGAGGTGGAGGCCAAATTCGGCGATGAAGCTTAAGTCGTAACAAGGTATCCCTACCCGAAGGTGGGGATGGATCACCTCCTTTCTAAATTTTTTTAGGACATAGGTCCCGCTCAGCGGGATTAACCGAATTTAGATGTGGAGAAGACAGATAACCTGGTCCCGTTCGCGGGACAGAATTTTCAATTTCCAATGTTCAATTTTCAATTTATTGAAATCCTGAACTTGTTGATCGTTAATTTAGGGAAGACTGTATAAAGGCACTAGGTGAGACTTGCGTAAGCAAGTCGAAATGTAGCACCTATTCTTACTCGTTACCATGCGAAGCATGGTCTGGCTCCGCCAGATACTGAGAGTAAGAGAATTCTACTTTTGTCCTACCACTTTTTAATTATTGAAAATGTATCCTATGAAATCTATCATAGGGCAAGATTTTGAAAAAATCGCATTCCTTTGCAATTAATTGCAAAGAGCAAGCGAGACTCATAAAAAGTATGCATACTTAACCATCCTTAGGTAAGTTGAGGGTTTAAAGATCCTGAGCTTATCGAAGGATGGTTTTTTGTTGGGGAATTATCTTCCGTAGGTTTGCCTGTTAAGAGGATTCTCTAGAAAATCTCTGGCTAAGTTGACTCTGACTATGGCTTCTCTTTCTCCTCCAACATCCGTATGTGTTTTCTTTACTGCTTTTCTGTATGCCAATTTTAAAGCTTGGGCAAATTCTTCAGGGGGAAGGGCTTTTGTAGATATCGGATCAAGTCCTAGTATTTGGTAATATCCTCTCGGATCCAAAAGGGCTATGGTAGTTTCGCGAGACGAATCACTTTCTTTACTTTCATCGCTTTTGGGTTTAAAGCTAAAATACTTTTCTTCAGGTTTTGTTTGACTCCGTAATAATGGATTTGTATCCCATGGTTTCTTTTTTTCGCCATATTTCTTATGCGCAGATTCTCTGAGAGATACAAAAGTTTTTACATAGTCCAATGCTTTATTGCCAAAAAATAAATGAAGAAAATTATCAAAATCAGCTTTCACCTGATTAATATCTAGTCTATCAAGTCCTGATCTTATTCTTAGAATATTCCAAGTGCTTTCTATATTGCCGGGGTTAAGTGAAACATTTAATTCTCCATGATATAAGTCCAGGATGTTTTTTAATCTAGGGTTATTTCTAATAGTTTGAAGATTCTTAATTTTTTCAGATATATTTATAGCCACAGGACTTTGTTCAGAAGGTAAGCTTTCAAAAAATTTATATTCAAGTGCAGAGTATTTATCGTCAGCTAAATCCTTCATGAAATCATTAAATTGTTGTACTGAGATGTTGCGGTCTTGGTCTATGAATCTGATTGGATTTCCGGGATTTCCTGGTTCAAAACTTTCAGGAGGGAAGTTTTCAGCCATCTGAAAATAATTCACAATGCTTCTGGCAATTACCGGATTAATTGGCTCATTGGTTTTTCTTTCGCCGGAAGAATTGGGTGTTTCCATATGTTTAACATATCATCCATAGCCATTTGGTGGCAAGATATTAAGGCCTATAGTTGAAATTAAGTTTAAGATTTGATAAAATTAGCTTCATGTCAGAAAAAGAAAAAACCGCGGATGAGATTGATTTGATAATTTCTGTGGGTTCAGATTTTGCATTTAAAGAAGCAGTCCGTGTTAATACGGCTAGCGCACAGCTATTACAAGATGCAGAAATAATCAGAGATAGACTTATTGTAATTGAAGAGTCATTGCCTCAAGATTTGAGCGTATCGGAAAATCCTTCAGCTTAACTTTTATATTCTACTATGCACGAATTTGATCCAATGTCAGAAGGAAGACTTAAAGATTTAGCAGATAGAATGCCTGTTACAGGAAATTCGGCTTCATATCTTTTGCCGTATTATGAAATGCATTTTATGCAAGATGCAACTGGCAAGAGTATTCTGGATGTTTGCAGTGGGGGAAGTGATTTAACTGCTGCACTTCTTTCTTTGGGAGCTGATGCATATGCTGTTGATTTGGGATATATAGATAAAGAAGGGCATTCGAAGAGACTAACAGAGCGCGGACGTTCAGTAAATTTAAATTATTTAAGCTCAATTGAGGAAAATCCTGAAAGATATATAGGCGCTAGCGCTACAGATTTGCCTTTTCCGGATGAAAGTTTTGATGAAGTTTTATCAAATTATGGAATTTTTGGAGTATTGGATGAAGAGTATGATTTATTGGGACGAGCTTTAGATGAAGCTATAAGAGTGCTTAAAAAAGGTGGACGGCTTCAGATTGGGCCCGTTATTGATAAAAAAGATCAGATTCCTGAAAAAGCGAAAGCAAACCAACTAAAGGCAATAGATGTTCTTAAAAAAAGAGATGATTTAATCGTGCTTGATGGATTTACGCTTTATCCAGTTGAGCCAAGTGAGCATTATTTTCAATTTAGAAAATTGGTTATAAAAAAGAAAACTGCGTCTTTGGTAAATCCTGTTTAAATGGTATCGTGTTTGACAATTAATTAAAAAATGAAGTAAAATCCACTCCCTATGGTTGAATCTAATCAATTAATGCCTGTTAGTTCAATTGAAAACAAAGCAGCATTTTATGCCAGAATTGAATCTTTAGATTTAATTTCTTCGGAAAAAATTAAAAAAGCATATAATGATGCTAAAGAATGTCATAGATTTCAGGATCTAAGAGATGACGGGCAAAGATATTTTGAGCACTTGCGTGGAGCTGCTTTAGTTCTCATGGATGAATGTGGGATTTATGATCCGGATATAATTTCTGCGGCGCTTCTTCATGATTCAGTAGAAGATCAAACTATGTTTGGTTCACCAAAAGGAATAAAGTACTCGGAATGGATGTCTAACGCATTTGCTTCTATTAGCGTTGAGCATGGCTATGGTGCGCGTGTAGCTGAGATGGTCATAGCAGTTACTAAGCCTGTTATTGACGGAGAAGAAATAAAAACTAAGGAAGATGCTGATTCTATGTACTACCGGAAAATTGGAGAAGCATCGGTAGAAGCATTGCTCGTTAAAATGGCTGATAGGTTAAATAATATGAGATCGCTTGGAGCAAGACCAATTGAAAAGCAAAGAAAAGTCGCTCATGAAACTCTGGAGCATTATATTCCTCTTTTTGAACGGGCTAGGGAGAAATATCCAGAAGCAGCTGAAGTAATGATAGTTCAAATCCGTGAACTGGCTTTAAAATACTTGAATTGAATAGATTAAATCTGAAATCTACTTAAGAAGTTTAAGAATAACTTCCTGGGCTATTTTAATTGTTTGTTCAGCGCCTTTTTTTCTGGGATTTACTTCTGCAATATCCAAAGTTAGGCTTTTAGCTTTTTTAACAATTTCAAGAATTTCAAAAATTTCATTTTTCCCAAAACCATTTTTTGCAGGAGTTCCGGTAGCTGGGGCCAAATTTTTATCAAATACATCTACATCAAAACTAATGTGAATATGATTGTGTTTTTTTATAAATTCTTTTAAAGAATTTATAGATTGATTGTTTGATTTTAGATCCTTACTTGAAATTGATGAAATTCGATTTTTTGATATAAATTTATTTTCTTCTGGATTTAATTCTAGATTTCCAACGAAAAAAAGATTAGATGGATTGAGTTTTGTTTTTACCAATTCATCAAAATAAAGTAAATCAAATTTATCAAAAAAAATTCGAAGATACATGCCATGAAAGTTTTTACTTGGGCTTTCATTATAAAGATTTATATCTCCATGTGAATCAAAGTGAATAATTCCGATATTATTACCATAATAATTTAAATCATATAGAATAGAAGAAAAAGTAACACTGTGGTCTCCGCCAATCACGACTAATCTTTTATTTTTATCATAATTTGTGGATAAAAAATCTTTAAATTTAATACTTTCTTCACAAATAGACTTAAAATAATTTAATGGGTGAATATCTTCAGGTTCTTTAAAACCAAAGCTTGAAACCTTTGAATTAGGAAATTTACTTACGAATTTATCACTTAAAATAAAATCAGGAGCCTCTTCAACGCCGTTTGCTACGACGCTTTGGCCATAAGGAAGATTATGGATGCCAATCCGACTGTAGGTTTTAAAAAAGTGAGGAGTTAGCATATTTAACTGACAGAATTTGAGGCGCGAATCGGACTCGAACCGACGAATGGCTGTTTTGCAAACAGCTGTGTTAACCGCTTCACCACCGCGCCACGTAAAATTTTCGAAGAAAATTAACGTGGCAGGAACGTTTCGTTAGATTACGTTCCGCCCTACGTGTTTCAAATTATACCAAAAATAGTGTATATTATGGTAATGGATCCCGTTAGAGGCCGCGATCGTATGAGTATAACTCAAATGGGAGTAAATTAATGAAATTTAAAATAATATTAATTATGGAGAAAGGAAGCATAAGTAGATCTTAATCTGCTTCTAACGGGATGGACAAGGAAAGACTTTTTGGAGTAGATGGTGGATATAGTGAGGCAGAGGCCGATAAGGCTTTGGATAAGCAGAAAAATAATGATTTGGTAACTGCGAAGAGTGGAAATATTTTTGTAGCTCCTCAAAAAAATAAAAAACAAGAACCTACAAGGTAAGCCCATAGTTGACATTTTTTCTGTGATATGGTATAGTCCACGAGCTTTATGGCTAATGCGGAAAGATTAGCTACCTCAGAAAGTCTTCCCTTCGAAGACAGATTTTCCATAGATGCTCCTCCTCAGCCAATTTTCGGATCAGCAAACATGAGAGAGTTTAGGATTTTTCCAAAAGATTCAGAGCGTGATCCGCATATGGCTACGCTTACTGAGCTGACTGATTACACGAAAGGAAGATATTATCTTAGATTTACTACAGATATGACTCAGGAAGATTTCGTTCGTCTTGCAAATGAATTTAGAATTATGTTTCATGGTCAGGGAAAGCAAACAAGGCTAGAAAGAGCAATCCAGGCACATGAATATCATTGGGGTATTGGGGGTGCACCAGCAAGACTAGCGGAAATTAAAGAAAAAACCAGAAATGAGATTGTGGTGCTAGAGAGAAAAGGAGATAGATTTGAATCAACCAATCTTGACTTGCCACGTGGTTTAATTGATCTGGATAGTATAGAGGCGGGTGTAAGTGAAATAGGTGGTTTAAGTGACAAGGCAATTCAAGTAAAATTACCATTTTGTGAACTCAAATATGAGCCAAAAGGGTTTGACATAACCATGCCAAGTAATTTATGGCATGCCAACAATATTATTGAATTA
>CAZZCX010000014.1:0-29910 GCA_964653195.1 uncultured Gammaproteobacteria bacterium | reverse complement strand
GAATCACTGATATATTTGTACCAGGTAGATTTGTACGTATATTCTCAGGTCTGTTAGGAAGACCCCAGATAGGTATTGAATCAAGCGTAACTGAAGCGATCTATAAAGGGCAGGGGATTGCTGCATCTTTAATATTGCCTCAAGCGGATAATAAATACCTAGCTTTGCTGAATTATCCATCAGTTCGCACCTTAAACCCTTTTAATCTATCAAGATATAAAAGAAGAAGAATAGCCAATATTTTCTTAGTAGCCTTAAGTTCTATATCTGTAATAGTATCAAGTCTTACACCTTATGTTGCGGTTAGAGAAGTAGCTTATGCATCCTCATTCACAGCTGCGAAAACTAAAAATAATTCAAATAATAGGCAAGATGAAAGTAAAGATAAGAAATTCCAGGGACTTGAGGGGATGAGGCAGCCAATCTTAAAAAGAGCAAAAACAGATAAGGGTATGTTCGATTACGTTTTTCATACTGAACCCAGAGTAAAGGCAAGTTTTGATAAGTATGAACTTGATCTTGAACTCACAGGCATAAATGGAAACATGCTTTCAAGAGAAACTAAAGCGAAAAGAGATGATAGTCTTTTCATTTATGAGGATATAAGGGCAGGGATAGATGCAAGAATGAAATATTTAGGAAATGGATTTGCTTCTGAATTAAAACTCAAAAAGAACTTATCTCTAAGAAATATAGAGTTTAGTATCAGAACCAATTTAAATGCCAGGATTAGAGATAATGAGGTATTGTTTTTTGATTCAAAAAAAGAAAATATTGAAGTATTCAGAATAGGCAAGCCGTATATGTATGAAGAGAGCAATCCACAAAATGAATCAAAAAACATTAGATACAGTCTTTCAAAGTCATTTGACGGTTGGAAACTTAAAAAGACTCTATCTCCAGATGCAAATAAGTGGCTTAACGATCCCGAAAGAAGCTATCCAGTGATTTTAGATCCTACAGTAAATTCAGTAGTACAGACATCTATTGATGACACTACAGATTCACGTTGGGAATCTCCTGCCAGAAAAGTAGCATATATGCCAAATGCTACTGGTGGTGCTGCGTGGTATGCGACACACACAGACGGTGGAGCTGTACATCTTGAGAAATGTTTAGTTTCTGCAGGCTGTGAATCTACAACGGATTGGACAAGTGTCAGTACACAGCTTGATACAACCGAAACCGATGCTGATAATCGTAATTCAACCGTTTGGAAGCATAACGATTTACTATATATTGCATGGTTTGATAACAGTGGCGATAAATACCAATTCACCTCTATTAATACAGCAAGCTCTGATGCGCAGGGTTCAATTTGCATAGGATCAGATCAGGGCAGTGCTATAGATGTCTATAATACAATTGCTGTAGCTTCAGATGGAGATTATGCGTATGTCGCCTTAGTAGAGCGGGGTACGGGGGATGGAGCAAATGACCTTGAAGGAATATTTCGTGTAGCCACAAGTGGATGTAGCGAGACTGACATAATAACAGGTTCAAATATTGATCAAAATGATGCTGTTGAAGTCATAACTAAAGGAGACGATGCATACTTTCTTTTTAATGATGGTACGGGTTTGAGGATGTCTGTCTATGTAGATGATGGGTCTCCTGGTTGGGATAGTGCAAATCATGACGTAAATGGTGGTACTGCAGATAATGATAATACTGATTTATCTGCTGTTACCGATGGTACAGATATATGGGTATTTCAGAGAGATGGTACGACAGGTGATTCGGAGTTATACAAATGTTCAAGCTGTTCTGCATCTAGTCCATCTTTTAGTGCACTAACTGATCCCTGGAGTGCCGGAAATTTTACATCTAGTGGTGATGTAGGTCTTTCATATTTATCTTCAGCAAATGAAATTATGGCTGTTATGGTAGATGACCAAACGGGAGCAGCCAATTTCCATATACGATCTAAAAAATCTAATGCAGATACTATATCATGGCAAAGTGAGTTTGAGTTTGATATCAGTAGTCAGAATATAGCTATGAATTATTTGACGATGACAGCGATAGCTCCAACTTCTGATCAAATAGCTGTAGTATTTCAGGATGCAACGAATTCAGAATTCGAGTTTTCAACTGTGCCTGAGAATATTTATTTACTTATAGCTTTCCTGCCTTTATTTATATATGGAAAGTATTTATCGGGCAAGAAAGCACTTAGCAAAGCTAATAGGCCTAAAGTAAATTGATTAAATATAGTAAATATCCATAAAAGAGATAAATAATATCTTATAGTTGTTTATATAAATAATTATTTAGCCTTAGATTTATACTACAAGATATATAATTAATTAATTCACCACTTATCCACATTTTATTAAAAATTATAAATTTCTTTGTTGTTAGTAAACTTAGTTTAGAATTCAAAACGAATATTTAATTTCGATTAAATATTATACTACGCAAATATTTTAAGATGTATAAATTGAAATCAGGCTTCTTTAACCAATTTTTTAAACTATGACCTTTAAATCGGTTTAAAGGGGTTTTATATCTAAATTAGGTATTTAGGTGGTGTATAAATCGTTTTCGAATTAAGAGTATGAGGCTAGTGAGTATTAGTACGAGTATCATTCCTTGGTAAGGCAAGGCGAAAAAGTGAATTTTTCTACTATATACGTTATTAGAATCAGGGAGAGTAATTGAAGTTTCAGCTGTATAAAAACCAAGCAGAAACTTCTCGTTCCACCATATCGCTTCATATTTTGATGCGGGATAATTTTCTGTGTTTGAGATATAGGCACGTGAGTCACCTGAGAGAATATTTACGTTAGGTAAATCGATTTTGCCTACTAATTGTCCAAACATATTCCATATTTTCAACGTCCCGACAGTCGTAACGAAGTACGAATTGGGATTCTTAAGAGTCAATTTGAATGGTACCGGCCCGCGTTCGAAGAATAAATTTGTAGAAAATTCATCAATTATCAGGCTGGAATTCCTAGAATCAGCTACACGAACTAAAAAATTTGATCCTATTGCAGCCTGAATTCGGCTTCTGCTGATATCTAATTCAGTATCGTCAACTGAAATGCTAGTGAAAAGTACTGAGAATGTAAAATCTTTATTTTTTATATTTTCTGGTATATTAACTGATATATTTATTTTTTTCTTTGTTTTGCCAGCCAAGACTAATTCTTTTAGCACTTCATCGCCTAAGGTGATACGTATAAACTTTGAAAAGGTTAGAAATTCAGGAGTCTCAGGAAGCAATTGAACCTGGTTATCATCGGTTTCGGATTTCCTGAATTCTTTAATAGATATTGAAAATGTAGTCGTGGTATCTGAGAAATTTTCAATTTCCAAAAATGTCTCTATTTTTTCGCCTGCTTTAGCATCGATGGTGACTATTTGGGGCATTAGTCCAACTGAGAAATCACTTGCAAATACTCTTCCGGTAGTAAGTACTAAGTAGCAAGTAGTAAGTATAAATGCGAAAGTTTTAATTTTCATACTTGATAAATTCAATATCCCGGCAAAGCAGTAAGGGTAATAGTATTTGAATAAATAGAGTCTAATTGGGAAGCTGAAGTATTGACTTTATAGTTTATCTTCATTTCATAATTTACATTATTTGATATACCTTTAGCGAAATTAGAAAGATTTTCTTTAGCACCTGAATTTGATAACTGCTTAAAATAGTCATTGTTTCCAAATTCGCTTGAGCAACTTAAGCCTTTTATGTCAATACAGCGATATCCGAATCCATAAGTCAAAGTACTTAACCAGACAGCTGATACATTTTCAGTACACGCACCGTTGTCGCAATTTGTATCAGGTATGAAATTACCTTCTTTATCTCGAAGAGCTCCATCTTCCTGGGCATATATAAAGAAAGGTACCGAAGATGTATTGTGAAATGAAATTATGTTTTCGCGAATAATAGGGTTGGTTGGTGAGAACTGATCGTATGTAATTAAGAGAGGGCTTACTGTAAATTTGAATCCTTGTGTACCTGAATCAAATCCTGTGAAATTAATTTTCACAGACGATTTTTTATCTTTATCGTTTTCTGCTTTAATTAACGGATCATCTGCGTCAATTCGATCTAAGTCTATTATATCTAGTTGTTGAGCATTAGCAGTATAATGCATAGATGTGCTAACAAAAATAAGGTATTGAAGAAAAAAAGTTGATACAAGTAATATTATTTTCATAATTAAGGCTAAATGATAAGATTGTGATAATATTGTAATGTCATTTTTAAAAGTAAATCTCAATATATAAGTGGATATCAGTTAATTATTTGACTCTAAATAGGTAAAAAAATAATGATATGGTATACTTCGTTTATGTCTGATATTAAAAATAATACACTAAAGAAGGAGGATTATAAACATCTAGAAATAGAAGATAAATGGCAGAAAATTTGGGAAGAGAAAAAGATTTACCAACCTAATCTAGACTTGCCTGCTGAAAGACATGATACTGCAAAAAATCCTTCGGCAGGTCATTCGACTCTAAAGACTGATTCCTCAGACTCAGACTCGAAGAGCTCAGGATCTAAAGGACCTTTTTATAACCTCATGATGTTTCCGTATCCGTCTGCTGAGGGACTTCACGTAGGAAGCTTTTTTACTTATGGCGGAATTGATGCATACGGTAGATTTAAAAGAATGCAGGGCTATGAAGTATTTGAACCTATCGGTCTTGATGGATTCGGAATTCATTCAGAAAATTATGCCATTAAAGTAGGTAGGACTCCACAGGAGCATGCAGTAATATCTGAAGAAAATTTTTATAGACAATTACGTACTTTAGGGAATGGGTTTGATTGGTCAAGAAAGCTTGAGACGTACGACCCAGCTTATTACAGGTGGACGCAGTGGTTGTTTATAGAACTATTTAAGGCGGGACTTGCATATAAAGATAAAGCAACTGTAAATTTCTGTCCGTCATGTAAGACAGTGTTGTCGGATGAACAGGTGATACAGAAAGTTATAAGTCCTAAGTCACAAGTTATAAGTGGAAATAACAAAGAAAACGCAGTAGGAGTTTGTGAGAGGTGTGAGACGCCGGTTGAAAGAAAGGATCTTGAGCAGTGGTTTTTCAGAATCACAGATTATGCAGAGAGACTACTTGCGAATACCGAGAAGCTTGATTGGACTGAGAAAGTAAAACTGGCACAGACTAATTGGATCGGGAAAAAGACAGGAATCCAGATAGAATTTGAATTGGTTAATGGCGAAGGGTTAATGGCAAATGGTGAAAGCAAACTTAAGGTTTTTACTACTAGGCCGGATACACTTTTCGGTGCAACATTTTTAGTTGTGGCACCAGAGCACGAAATAGTAACGGAGATTCTGAGGCAAGTTCAGGATGACAAGAAGCAAGAAATAGAAAATTATATTAATAAAGCTTCTAGAAAAGAAGCACAGGATCGAATAGCTGAAGGAAAAGAAAAAACGGGAATATTTAGCGGGATTTATGCGATAAACCCTGTTTCAAATGAGCATATACCTGTTTGGATTGCTGATTATGTGCTTACAGATTATGGAACTGGTGCGATAATGGCAGTGCCGGCACATGATAAGCGTGATTTCGAATTTGCGAAAAAATACAATTTACCGATTAAGCAAGTGATAGCACCGGTTACTGGTATCAAACGAGATAATGAAACAGTGGTTTATGGTGGTTGTGCTGTTATTTTTGATCCTTCGACTCAAAAATATGCAGTATCCAAGCATCCAGATGGACTTGTACGATTATTCGCTGGTGGTGTGAATAAGAGTGAAGATTTAGAAAAAGGAATAATAAGGGAAGTCGAGGAGGAAAGCGGATTAGTTGACTTTTCATATAAAGAGAAAATTCAGACAGTATTTACCCATTTCTACAATAAAAGAAAGAAGTTAAGCAGGGCTGGATGGGCTACATGTTACTTGATTATTTTAAATAGTGATAAAACTGGTACAAAGAAACTTGAACCACATGAACTTGAATTAAGCTTAGAATGGATGGATGCCGAATCAATATTTAAAAATTGGGAAAATAATAATTCAGAGAAAGATGTAGAGCATTGGATGATGTTTCTGAAGCAAGCTGTTGGTCGTGCAATTGAGCTTGGTTATGATAAAACTTCAAATTCGAAATATTTCGATACCTCAGCGTATATAGGAGAAGGCATAATAATCAACTCAGGAGAATGGGATGATTGGCAGACGCCTGATTCGATTGATAAAGTTAATTTATGGCTGGAAGAGAATGGATTCGGGAAAAAATCGGTAAATTATCATTTGCGTGATTGGTTAATCAGTAGACAGAGATATTGGGGCCCACCAATACCAATGATATATTGTCAGTCATGTGCAGATAAAGATGAATCGTGGTTTATGACCGATGAAGCAAAAAAGTATCGGGATAGAACGCAGAATCAAGATTCAAGAAGCAAGAATGAAGCTATAGATATTCCTGATTCTAAATTCTTGCATCATGATTCCTCGGTTGCTGGTTGGTACCCTGTATCTCAAAATCAACTTCCAGTCCTATTGCCTATTGTAGACGACTTTAAGCCACTTGGTACCGGAAAGGCACCTTTGGCGAATTTTCCAGAGTTTTATGAGACTAAGTGTCCAGGGTGCGGAGGAGATGCCGTGCGGGAAACAGACGTATCTGACACATTTTTAGATTCAAGCTGGTATTTCTTCAGGTATTTGGCAACAGATAGGGATGATCTGCCGATGCCGATGAAATCTGAGAGAGTGATATTTAGAAATAAAGATATTAAGAAATTAAGTGATAGTGAAGAAGATGCAAATAACCTAATATCTCAATATCCTAATATCTCTGAGCGCTTGCATTGGCTGCCAGTGACTTCATACATCGGCGGTGCGGAGCATGCTGTATTACATCTTCTATATTCACGATTCATTACTATGGTATTTAAAGATTTGGGCTACATTAATTTTGAAGAGCCTTATCAAAAATTCCGTGCGAATGGTCTTATTATAAAAGATGGCGCGAAGATGAGTAAATCAAAAGGAAATGTGATAAATCCTGATGAATACGTTAAAAAATATGGCGCTGATACTCTGCGTACGTATTTGGGCTTCATAGGTCCTTTCACACAGGGAGGAGATTTTCAGGATACTGGTATTGAAGGAATAAATAGATTTTTAAAAAGAGTGTGGAGGATGGCGATCGATTCAAGAAGTAAGATTCAAGATTCAAGAATAGAAAACAAAGCGAGAACAGCGATGATGCATAAGACAATAAAAGGAGTGACTGAGGATATGGAGGAGTTGAGGTTCAATACTGCGATTGCCAAGATTATGACTTATTATAATTTCCTCTCAGATCAGAATGAATTAAGTAGAAGTGAGATAGAAGTATTATTAAAACTTCTTGCGCCATTCGCACCGCATATGACTGAGGAACTATGGAATAGGATTCACGCAGATAAAGAGCAGATGAATGCAGATCCGCGAAAATCAGTTTCTCATCAGTGGAAATCTATTCATATATCTAGTTGGCCACAGTACGATGTAGATAAGATAATATCTGATACAATAATTATCGCGGTACAAGTGAATGGGAAATTGAGAGAAACTTTTGAGATTCAGGATTCAAGAATCAAGAATCAGGAAGAAGTTGAAAAGATGGCGAAGGAAAGCGAAAATGTGAAAAGACACCTGGAGGGAAAAACAATCAGGAAAGTTATATATATACCGGGGAAGATTTTAAATTTCGTTGTCAGCTAATCACCTACATCAGATAAATACAGTTTAATATTAGACATATTATCACTATAGATTTATTTAGCAATATGATGATCTTGCATTATAAAAATGCCTGATATAATATAATATTAATTATGTATGGTGGAGTCGGTAGTCCTGAAGGCGGAGGTCCAACAACAAGCGATATGGGTGGTTCTGTAGTCAGGTCACCAGAAGGTGTATCTTCAGTTCAAGCACCCCAAGAGGCTGGTAGAGTAATTGCGTCATCCGGTCTAGAAGCACCAGCGGGCGGGGCATCATTATTAGTTCAGGAAACTCAAGCTCCCCAAACCCCAGCTCCAGAGGCACCGGAACCTGCAGCCCCAGAGTCACCAACAGCAGCCTCAGCAGCCAAGGAAACATTACTAACTCTGGATTCTGAGGGGGCGCAGGGTGTAGTTCTTGGTGTTGGTCTTGGCTTTGTAGAGGGAGATCGTTTAGCTAAATATGATGATACCACGCTTGAGTTGATCGCAGAAGGTCTAAGAAAAAAAGTAAATGACAGAGATCCTGATGTAGTTGAAAGAGTAAGTGGAGCAATTGCTGACATTGAAGAAATACAAAGAAGCAGAGCTGCATCCGCACCTGGAGAAGAAGTTGCTAAGCCGGAAGATAATTCAGGCGATGTAATTGCTCCAGTCGAGGCTGTTGTTAGCAAACCAATAGTGGAAGAAAGCCCTGAAGATGGAGAAAGTAATTTAGCTGCATTTCGAGGATTAGATCCTGAGTTGAGAAGTGGGATTATCAATACCGTCATTAGTAGATTAACCCATACCCCTCTCGATGTACTTAATGACAGAAACAGATCATGGGGTGTGTCTCTTAATACGGATCTTGCTGGAGATTTTGTAAACGGGGATATATTAAGGCAATTAGGTAACTTGGCAAATAGTCCCGCTGTTGCAGGAGCAATTGCTGACGCAGTAGCTTATGCTCTTAGAAGTCGCGTAGCGCACGATTCTTCAAGAGAGGATACACTATTTATGCTTAAACATGTAAAAACGATTGTATACAATGGACTATTGAGAAAAAACGAAGCTAGTTAAGCGTAAATGAAGCGCCTCAAAGATTGTCCAAATGCAGGTCCTCTCTAATTAAATCGTCTGTATACAATTTCTTAATTTTATTATTCTAAGATACTTGCCTCTCTTAGCCTCGAATTCTTTATTCTGATATTGTCAGGTTATGGATTGATACAGTAGTTATCGCTTTACAGGTAAGCAGGAAATTGAGAGAAACTTTTGAGATTCAAGATTCAAGATTCAAGAGGAAGTTGAAAAGTTGGCGAAGGAAAGCGAAAATGTAAAGAGGCATTTGGAGGGAAAAATAGTTAAGAAAGTAATTTACATACCTGGAAAGATAATAAACTTTGTTGTTTAATAATAATTTTAATAAGCTTAGGTAAAGAATTTAAATATATCTAAAGTGGTTTATCAACCCTTTTTCTTTTTCTATTACTCTGTTCATATACATTATAAGCTTCCATTCCACAAGCGGGTATGTCTGAATTGGGGGTAAAGGCTTGATGCTTCTCCAGATATCTTTTATATTTTCTTGCCTCACTTCCAGTAAGATAAACTACTGAGTTTTGATTTGGGTCGTAATATGTACTTGGTTGTGATCTCCCCTCAATTGTTACTGATTCTCCGCAGCCGTATCGGAGAAGCGGTAGAGCTACGGCTATGGGCAGAGCATAACGCAACGCTCTTCTGGCAGGTAAAGTTGGAGTTTCTTTACGTACTGCTGATTTTCTTTCTAGCATTTTTGCACCTACATATAGTCCTGAGCCGAGTATTGCTGCCATAGCTCTTGCAGCAGGTTTATCACCGATATCACGGCTGTTTTCAGTTTGTTCTCTGATTGCAGCGGTTAAGCCATCTATTGCCCAGGTGTCAAAGAAATGAGGCGAAGTCTCTTTGCATCCCCAGGTTGGAGGCCTATGACCATTATAGGCAAATTGTAAACCTCTAGCTATTCTACTTTCTAGACTCATATGATTAAGTAATATTATAGGATAAATATTTAATAAATTCAGTGATCTTAATCAATAAATAAACTTTACTTGACAAGGATTATTATTAAGTAAAGAATAAATTTATGGATAATCTTTTAGAAATTATTACTCCGGCCCTTCGAAAATATTTCATTCCTCTCAGCCTCGGTGTTTTGGGAATGATATCCTTAGGTTATGGTTTGATACAGTCATTTCCAGAGCAAAATAGGGAAGAGCTGATATTTATATCAGATGATAAAAATGATGAGACTGTAAAGAATTCAAATATTACGAAAGATTTAACGATTGATGTATCAGGCGCAGTAAATAAGCCCGGAGTTTATATAATTCAAGAAGGATCAAGGATAAAAGACGCGATTGAAAAAGCAGGAGGACTTTCTGATGCTGCAGATCAGGAATTCGTTGAAAAAAGCTTCAATCTGGCTGCACTTCTTAAAGACGGATCGAAGCTTTATATCCCTGAAATAGGTGAAAGTATCGGAAGTTCTGCCGATAACAGCAGTACGCAAGTACATCAGGTAGTGGCAGGAATGGAATCACAGGGAAGTATCAATATAAACTCGGCGACAGAAAGTGAACTTGATAATCTTCCGGGAGTAGGTCCAGTAACTACTGGAAAGATAATTGATGGCAGACCGTATACGGCAATTGAAGATTTACTTAATAATAAAATAGTCAGTAAGAGCTTATTTGAAAATATAAAAGATCAGATATCGGTATATTAATATATTCATTTAACCTACATTTAGCTCTACAATAAATTGAGAATGAATATTAAGTACTTCATTTTCTTTATCGTGTTATTATTTACTCTTTTAGCTTTGAGATTCTATACCTATTATAGATTTCTACCTATACTCTCTGACTCTCAAATGATCGTGGTAAATGCGAGGATTGTGACTGAACCGGAGATAAAAGACAGATTACAGAGATTTAAAATAAAGCCTAAAGGTTTGGATATCTACGTAACTACCGGTAACTATCCGATTTATAGTTATGCAGAATTTCTCAATCTAAAAGGTAAGGTGAAAGCTACAGAAAATGATGATAGAAAATTTTATACTTTGCCTTTTCCGGAAATTAAAAAGATAGATAGTAAATTTGATCTTCTCACTAGTTTCTCGCTTGGTATTAGAACAAAAGCCATAAAAATTTTCGGATATTATCTATCAGATACACAATCAGCTTTACTTTTAGGAATAGTTTTTGGCATAAAACAGAATATGCCAGATGATTTTATGATTATACTTCGGGATGCCGGGGTAGTACATGTTATTGCTGCATCGGGTATGAATGTAAGCATGGTAGCAGGCTCTTTTATCTATATTTTTCAGCGGTTTTTCAAAAGGAGGACAGCACTTATTCTTAGCTTATTAATACTTCTGCTATATGTCTCAATTGCAGGGTTTGAGGCATCAATCGTGAGAGCAGCCATTATGGCAGGGATTTCATTTACTGCTGGAATTACGGGTAGACAGAAGTATTCCGTTTATGCGCTTTTCTTGACTGCTGTTTCTATGCTTTTTATAAACCCTTCGTGGATTTTTGATGTAGGTTTTAAGTTGTCATTTATGGCAACTTTGGGAATTATCACACTTAAACCTGTATTTGATCAGTGGATGAAAGTATTAAATGGCAGCATAAAAGATGATTTCAACACTACACTTGCTGCACAGCTTGCGACTGTTCCGATTCTACTTTCTAGCTTCGGATCTATAAACCTTTTATCAATTCTGATCAATTTGCTTATTCTCTGGACTATTCCGGCTCTCATGGTAATAGGGGGGTTAAGTATAATATCGGGTCTTATTTTTGCTCAATTAGGTAGTTTTATAACTGTTTTCTCTATACCTCTTTTGATCTATTTTGAAGTAGTAGTGAGATATTTTGATAGGTTTAAAATACCTCTAGTTATGGAAGAGTCTTCATGGATTTTTTGGGTGGGGTATTACCTGTTGCTTGCTGTATTCCTTTTTTTCATAAAGAAAAAGGGCGAACTACAAGCGAAAAAAGTAAAGTAAAGAATTCATGAAAAGAGGTCTAATAATCGGATGTTTATTGTTTTTAGGTTTGGGAGTATTTATTGCTTATGAATACATTCGTTTTTATGATGGATTACTGCACATTGTAATTTGTGATGTGGGACAGGGAGATGGGATATTCATAAGAACACCTAGTCGGAAAAACATCTTAATTGATGGAGGGCCGGATCGTTCCATACTACGCTGCTTATCTTCACATATGCCATTTTGGGACCGGAATATTCATAAGATGATACTGACCCATCCTCATGAAGATCATTATTTTGGGATGCATTACGTCATAGATAGATATGATGTTTTAACTTTTGATACAGAAGATCTTTTTAATGATAATAAAGGATATAAAGATTTAATTGAGAAAATAAAGAAAGAAAAGGCTATTATGAAAAATATTTATTCAGGGGATATATTGTCGATTGCAGATGGAATGAGTATAGAGGTTGTAAGCCCATCAAGTACATATTTAGATCTTGTGAGTCCCAATAGATTGATTGCGGAAAGAGGAGAACAGGCATCGCTTATCCAGCATTTAAGCTATAAAGATTTTGATATTTATTTTGCATCAGATAATGATTACGAAATAATAGATTTTACCTATGAAACCCAATCTGATCCAATCGAGGTTCTACAGGTACCTCACCATGGATCCAGGTTCGGATTGACATCGCAGTTGATAAAGAAAATTAATCCAAGATTAGCAATCATTTCTGTAGGCAATAATAAATATGGTCATCCGCATAAAGATACAATAGAGATATTAAGAAATGAAGATATAAAGATATTAAGGACAGATGAGGAAGGGGATTTAGAGATAGTGACTGATGGAGCTAAGTGGTGGGTAAAGAATCTACACTTGTAGTTTATCAAAAGTTACAACTATCAGTTTCGCAAGAGAAAACCAAATCCGCGAACTGTTTGAATGTATGAGCCTGAAATTCCATTTTTCTCTAACTTACGGCGCAAACGCTCAATAGTTTTACTCAACGAATATAAGCTCCAGTCTATTTCTTTTCCATAAATTATTTCTCCAAGTATATCGTAGTGTAATGCATCGTGCTTGTTAGCAATTAAACTTTCAAATATTTTAATTTCTTTGGGATTAAGATTATGCAATTTCTTGCCAGCATAGTAGATATTGTTTCCTTTTATACTGAAATGATTATCGGGCACATGAAGTCCTAGTTTGGTATAGAAAGCTGAACTCTCCTTTTTAAATTGATTTATCTGTTCATTTCTGACTAGTAGCATTGTAGGTTTGAAGCTATCGGAATTAGAGTACTTATTTAGAATATTAACTATTGATGATTGGGTGACCAGCCAGTCTGTCAGCATCTCTGCTTCCTGCCATAATCCCTGAAAATCATTATAGATATCATTTACAATAAGTGAGGTAAGAATAGATTCAGTAATCGCAAATATACCCTGATCATGTCTTAAGTAAATCGTAAGAATTTCAGATTTTTTGATAATCTGATTAAAAGATGAAGTAGTGCCAAAAACTGTGGGATGAATCACAATTTGAGAGATATAGTCTTTTTTCGTAGGTAATATTCTTATTATTTCAGTCATTACATCATTCTCCGCGCTTTGCCAAGCTTCAAGGACTTTTTGGTAATTCGCTTGAGGTAAACCGTAATTGGATAAAAGATTTCTGACTTGAGAAAAGAATTCGGGCTGAGTTAGTTGAAGTTTTTCATCTGTATTTATTTGATTTACCTTTTTCCAGAAATTAGGAATAGTAAGATAAGGCAGATCGGGTATAGGGACTGTGGAATCAGAATTCAGTTTTTGAGCAAGGGGGATAGGATGAAAACCATTAATGCGGTAAAAACCGCTGGAAATCTGACGCAGTAAGCCTAAAAGTCTATTCGTTTCAGAGTCTAGAGAATACTCCCAGACGGTTTTCATAATCTAATTATCCCATAATGATCCTTTTGAGGCAAGAATATGTCGAGCAATGTCAAGATAGTTATTTAGTTAGGTGTATTATTTACGACATATATGAGTGAATTTGATACACATTTTAGGCCTGATAAAGAATACAAAAAAGTAGGGGACGATTGCTTTAATTGTCCTAACTTACCTACTTGTTCGTTAGCTAGTGAACCTGGCAGATTACAAAGGAATGCTGTAGTTGATTTAGCACAAAGACAACAAGAATCAGGCGAAAAATCTGAGCCAGAACATTTTTTGAGCTCAGTATGGCTGGCTTTTTATTACAGGCTAAATGCTGCCATGAGTTTTCCGTCTTTCCGGACGGAAGAATCATTTATTAGGAGAAAGTTAAGAAGGCGACCAGAATTAGTGACACCGGTTAAATGTAATGCCCGTTCCGTAGCTGCAGGATTGACTCCATGTCATGTTAGAGGAGAAGTTGTGACAAAGTTATAAAATGTAATTTTATAGCTAGCTTTAAATAATCATATTTTATAGACTTTTTTGTATTAATTTATCTAGCTTCGTGCTTTTTATTGGATATAACTTCTGGACACGATTAGTATGATTAGTAATTAATTTAACTTGGCTGGGATAAAGAAGCGGGGAGGGATTGAAGAGGAAGAGTAAATGATACTTTGTAACCTCTACCTTCGTGAGTTTCTACAGTTACTTTTCCATTGTGTGCTTCAATTATACCCTTTGCGACATAAAGTCCGAGGCCACTACTTGCAACTGATGATGTTTTTGAGTTAATTGATGCGAATTTTGAGAAAAGCTCTTTTTTCTTTTCATCAGTAACTCCTAGTCCATTGTCAAATACAGAGACGAAAACAGTATTATCGGTAGTCTTCGCACTCACTGTGATAGTTCCGCCTGCTGGTGTATATTTGAGGCTGTTTGATATCAGATTATTTATAACCTGGCTCATGTATTTGGGATCATAAAGAATAAGAGGCATTTGAGGATCGATATCACTTTTTATTTCAAGTCCGGCAGACTTTGCCTGAGGTGAATACATCATGATTTTCTCACTTAAAAGATTTTTAAGATCGCTTGGGACTTTTTGTATAGCGACTTTATTCGTCATGACTTTGGACGCATCAAGAAAAGATGACACTTGTTCAAGTAGCCTTAAACATTCGTTTTTTATAAGGTGCAGCATTTTAGATTGGTCTTCGGCATTCAGCTTTCCAGGCATGTCATTTAGCATAATTGCTGCGTCTTTTACTGCGGTGAGTGGTGCTCTGAGTTCATGGACGATTTCGTAGTACTGATCTTTAGTCTCTTTTGCCTGCAGATCCTGGAGTTCCTTTAATTTTCGTAACTGAGAGTACAAAACATAAGCTAAAACGCCTAAAGATATATTACATATAAAAAGGATAATGATCGTTGTATTCACAGGAAATAATATCTGCCTGTTTTGTAAAAGCCGTGTACCTAAATAAATCAGTGCGTATCATTACTCGGCGTTTCCGGGGTATTCAGTAGTTCATTTACCTTTGATTCTTTAAGTAAATCGCCTACACGTTCTATTAAGTATTCAGGATCAATCTGGTATTTGAGCATATAGTCAAGTGCGCCGATCTGGATGGCCTCTTTCATTTGCTGATTTTGGGTATAGTTGGAAAGAATTACGATAGCCATATCTTTCGTTTCAGGGTCTGCTTTGAGTGTCCTGAGTACTTCATTTCCCGGAATATCAGTAAGCACCTGGTCAAGTAGTACAAGATCGGGCTTTTCACTTTTCGCTTTCTCAATTCCTCCGAGACCAGTAGTTGAGGATATGACTTCATAACCAGCTTTATTTAAAGCGGTAGTATAAATAGTGGTAATAGCTTCATCGTCATCGACTATTAAAATTTTCATATCTTATCTAAAAGTAAACAAAATGTAATTCTATTTACTAAATATAAAGTAGCAATATTGCTTCAAGATTGCAAGTGCCAAAAAAGGGAGCCTATTGCAATTTAAAATTGTTGAGAGTAAACTACCGAATTAATATATTATGAATTGAAAATTAAGCTCTGTTAGCTTGTAATGTAATTATCATATGAATTTAGAACTGTTAAATATAAATCACTTAAGGAGCCCCAATTTAATTTTGCGGATTTGCACTATAGTTAATTAATTTAAATTATAGAAAGGTTTTTGCAATGAGACTTTTTAAACGAAGAAATAATACGAGGCTGAGATTTAATAGCCGGGTTGGGTTTCCCGATGGCCGAGTACTGAATAAGTTTCGAATTGGACCATTCGAGACTGAAGAGGAGTACTTGCGAAATCTTAGAGAAATTGGTAAAACCTGTAGAGCATGTCCGGCAAGAGATGAATGTGAGCCCTATCGTGTAGGTACTAGAAATTCTCGTAGTTTATTGGTTACAGGGTGGAGAGCTGGAGAAATAATATGTGATCAACGTATTCCATGTAAAGAGCGTAGAAAACTTAGGTCAAGAGAAGTGTTATAGATCATACTGCTTATCATTTATTATTGCTTTCTATAATTAAAATGAGTTACTTGAATACCTAGTTTTTCCTAAATTCTTTTTTATATAAACTTTCCTCGTGTTATACTACAGTTATGTTAATGGCTGATTTGGAAAAACAATTAAAAGACATTTTGGAAGGTATTGGCATACAAAATATTGAGCCTGTAATCGAGCGCTCATCTGATTTAAAAAACGGTGATTATTCTACAAATATTGCATTGATTGCATTTAAGCAGTATCAAGTGGCACCTGCTCGTAATGCTACGCAACGCGTTACCGGCGCGAGTAGTAATTATCAAGAATTTAAAACACCTCTAGAGCTAGCGCAGGAAATTGTTCGAATACTTAATACAAAATACTTAATACTTCATACTTTAGGTCGCGCAGAGGCTGTCCAGCCTGGGTTTATTAATTTCTGGATTTCTAAAGAGGAATTAGGTAAAAAAGTGAATACATTGCTAGAAGATAAAGAAGAGATTGCTGATAAAAATAAAGATAAGAAAGTGATAGTTGAGTATTCGTCCCCAAATATTGCCAAGCCATTCACAATTGGACACCTGCGTTCAACTATAATTGGTGATGCGATTGCGAATCTTTTAGATTATATAGGTTTTAAGGTTTATCGTGATAGCCATGTAGGGGATTGGGGTACCCAATTCGGCAAACAAATTTATGCCATAAAAAAATGGGGAAATGAGGCGGAAATTGAAAAGAGTGATGACCCGGTCAAGATCCTGGTTGAATTATATATCAGATTTCATAGTGAGGCAGAAAAAGATGTGACATTAGAAGATGAAGCAAGAGAATGGTTTAAAAAACTTGAAGACGGTGATTTGGAGGCAAGACGACTTTGGCAAAAATGTATCGATTGGTCTTGGAAGGAATTTGATCACATTTATAAAAAGCTGGGAGTTACGTTTACAGAAAATGAAGGTAGGGGTTATGGGGAATCATATTTCGAAGGCAGAATGTTAGATATAATTGATGAGTTAAAAGAGAAAAAGTTACTAAAAATTGGCAAGGAAGGAGCAGAAATTGTAGAGTATGATGAAGCCACCAAACTTCCTCCGCTAATGATATTAAAAAAAGATGGAGCGACGCTTTATTCTACTCGTGACTTGGCCACTGATAAATTCCGAATGGAAAAATACGGTAAGGATATCAGTATTATAAATGAAGTAGGTGCTGAACAATCGTTATATTTTCAGCAGCTGTACAAATTAGAAGAAATGCTTGAGTGGTATAGTTTGTCACAGAGGGTTCATGTCAGGCATGGACTTTACAGGTTTAAGGATGAGAAAATGTCTACACGACGAGGGAATGTCATTTGGCTTGAAGATGTACTCAGTGAGGCGATATCGCGTGCAAGAAAACTTCAGAAAAAAGAAAACCCGGATTTTGATGAGGACAAATTAGCGGAAATTGTAGGTATAGGTGCTCTTAAATGGAATGATTTAAAAAGAGATTCAAAGCAGGATATTATATTTGACTGGGATGATATCTTAAATATGGAAGGCAATAGCGGTCCGTATCTGCAGTATACCTATGCCAGAACGCAGAGCGTACTGCGAAAGGCAGAGGGCGAAGGGCAAAGGGTGGAGACAGATGTAGCAAGTAGTAAGTATAAAGTAGCAAGTATAAATTATGAACAGGAGGAGGAATTATTGATGAGATTGTTATATCGATTTGAAGAGACTGTCATAGAAGCAGCGGAGAAGTATAGCCCGAATATTCTCTGTAGTTATTTGTTTGTACTTGCCCAAACTTTCAATCTTTTCTACCAAAAACATCAGATTCTAAGTTCTGAAAACGATACAAAAAATTTCCGTTTAGCTCTTACTGATGTCGTCGGGAAGACTATTAAAAAAGGTCTCAATTTATTGGGAATCAAAGCTCCTGAGAGGATGTAGTGTATCAATTAAATTGAAATAATATGTTTATAAATTTACTATATTTTTATAGTTTATCCTAGGTATTGGTAAGTAGGACTTTTTAAAAATACCTTCTGACAAATGTACCAAGTTTAATTTCTCTACGAACTGCCGGGTTTGTACACTCTTGTGGAATATTTACTAGAGCAGAACGGTTTCGGCCTTGAAACCATCGCTTTCCAATACCTGCATATTTTACCTCGCATTCATGTTGGCAATGTTCGCAGAATAATATTCTACCTCTTATATCAACCGGGCTAATTTTTGACTCATCTCCGCCACTAGTTAATTTATCATAGCCATCGATAATACCATTTATTTCATTTACGGCACATTTAGGATCATTCCTTCTTAATTATCGACCTATTAACTCCATAGATTAAATCAGTTTAATTAGAATTTCTGTTTGCAAAAAGTAATCCATTTTGTATCCCGCTTGTTTGTCGGCATTTCCGATTCAACAGTCCGTAGCCATTAATCGCAGTTACGGTGCTTAATCTATTTCTATAAGAAAGCGTTTCAAATATTGCAGGTTTACATTTATCGCTTAACGGACAGTCTTTACAAATACGTCTAGCTCTAGCCATCTTAGCAAGTCTGCTGGCTTCATCTTTTATAGAAATTGTATCACTGTATTCAGCTGTATAGAGTCTTTTTATACGTCCGCGCCTGGTTAATTTATCAGTACAAGCGACAACGATGTATCTCGAATCAGCCTCGGATCGGTTTCCCATAATATTGATAAATGAATTTATTTAAATATTATAGGGTTATTATATCATGAATTAGAAATTTAAGTTATAACCTATTCATGTTTATATATCTAAATTATGAAGTTCCGTTTGTTTCAATAGTGATATCTTTAGGTTTAGGTTCAATACCAGTCAAGTAATATCTTCTCATAAAATCTTCAATTGCTCTATTTGCCCTTTCTGCCAATTCTTCAATGGTAATAGGTATTGTTTTCGGTTTGGTATCACCCGTTATTGTACTTTGCCTGAGATCTGCTTCTTTTTCCATGCCCGCAAGTATATAGGAGCGCTCCGTCATATTCAAGAACAAAACATCGGGGGAAAGTAACTAGCTTGATAACCTTATCTGTATTTTACTGTGATATTTTTAACATTATAAATTGCTTATAATAGTCTATATGGGAATGATTGAAGCAGAGGGTCGACAAAATGAACATGCAGGTCACAGCGCTGAATTTATCAGTCTGCATAATGCTCGCAAGGCCTTACGGGAGATACCTTTCGATAAATTTTCCCAGCTTGATATTCTGCCTGTGCATTTATTTTTTATACCTGAACCAGATAACGGAAAGCAAAGCATCACACTTTTTGACATGGCAAATATACTTCGACTTGATAAACCATTCAGACAAATTGCTGCCGAATTCAGGATGCCTGAGTCGACTCTGCGTCAATATGGTGCCGTCTCGCTTGAATTTTTACGGGGGAAAGGTATAGTGGATACTGGTGCTGTCAATATAGATGCTAATTGGCAAAAAGTTCTGCGTGAGGTGATAACTTCTGAAGCAGAATATAACGCTTATCTTGAACTTGAAAAAGACCCTGATTTTATCGCAGACGCATCATTATTATCCGGTCTTACATTGGTAAACCCTGCCGTATTTGAAAGCGATACTGCTCGTTTTTTGCCATTTATGCAGCGTTACAATGGATGGGATGTAAATCGACAATCATTGACTGCTTTAAGTAGGGAAACGCATAGAAGCGAAAGAAGAATTTCAGCGCTTGAGTCAGCGGGAAGAAGATTTTTAAATGAACATTATGATGTGAGCTTCGCAACTGAAAATTCGAGAGAATCTGACAGGATTTTAAAGACACTTGATAGTACATATGGCAGACTGAAAAGAGTTGCCAGGTATCTGACGACACATGAAGAAGAGTTGCTGCCGGTAGAAAGATTGGTGCTAGAAAGGTATATGAGAGGTGAGACTGTGGACACAATAAGCGAGGCAGTAGGGAAAATGCAGGTAGATCATAAGCAGTTGATAGCTGAGCCAGGCTCTGTAAATATGTTTTTGCGACATGTTCTAGGGAAACGGGAAGGTGGAAGTCCATTCATAAAGGTACGTATGGCATATCAGGCTGGTAAGGCATTGGAAGGAAAGGACTTATCGCAAATTGAGAGAGACGTATTGGAGGGTATACAGAGAGGTGATACATATGGGCAAATTGCAAGTGTATATAGGCTGCATTTCAAAGATGTGCAAGGGATTGCGCAGAAGTATGGAATTTATAAAAATCGAACTAATTATCTTGACAGAGATACGGTAGCAAAAGAGAGAAAGTCACTTTTCAGCGCATTGAAGGATAGCAAACATGATTGGAAATTGAAAGAACGAGATTTAGAAGTAATGAGTTTGCTATCTGCAGATAACATACCCACATTTAAGGATGTAGCTAAAGTATTAAAAATTTCTGAGGATATGGTTGCGGATAGTGTGAGGAGGGCAAGAGGTATAGCAAATAATCCGCAAGTATCTACAGGAAGACTTATCGCACATTCTACTCACTAGTAAGCAGTCAAGATAATATGAATGATCTTAATGTTCCAGCTCTGGGTTATCAGTAATTGGTGCTGTAGCATTTGCGACCATACCAGCGATGTCTTCAATATCACGTTTTCGTAGTGGACAATTAGAGCAAAGCGCCATTTGAAAACATTTCCTTCTGTGATCACCCTGTGTCTGATCTACTGATCTGGTAAGTATTCCACCACAATCAGCAGATACTTCTATGCCAACCACAAGATCGGCTCTCGCAGCAACTAGTCCTTCAAGTCTACATTTATTTTCTAATGACATATTTTAGAAGCGGATTATATCATGAAATAGCTAATCATTTGATTTAATGGAGACTTAATAGGGAGTATAAAAGTAGGTATTAGGTTTAATAATCGAATTAATTAAAAGTTATATAAGTTTTCATGCTGAGTAGTTTTTGCAGCTAAATTGGTGTTTGCTTTGTTTAATTCCTCTTGAAGTCGCGCAATATCATCTTTTTTCTTCGCTTTTATTAATTGTTTTTCCAAACTTCGTATCCTGGCTTCAATATGTCTTATAGCACCGTGATCAGTTCCGTGTTGCCTTAAATAAGCTGTATAAAGAGTTAATTCAGTTCTAACAAAATCATCAATTTGGTCTTGTGTATATCTACTACCTTTATATTGTGTACGTTTATCAGTCTCTACTCTGCTTAAGACTTTGTTATCATCTACAAAATGAAGCTGTGCCTGGGGTAAGCTTGGAGGTATCTCAGTACGTGCCATCCAGGTTGTTTGCGGTGCAACATAGGAGACAATTTCAATTGCGCCTGGTTTTCTAACTCGTAAAACACGATCTCTGGATTCTATCATTATAGGATATTATAAATTGTTTTTTTCCCAGAGTCAAGCCGTTCGATATTCTTATTCTATTTGAAGTAATTTTTTATCTAACATAGATAATAATTTTATAATAGATTCATGAGCCTTTCCTCAGTAGCGTTATGATTTTTAAACCATCGGGAATGTTCTTCTTCAGCTTCCATTAGCTTCTTATATAATTTTTCTCTTTTCGCTCGGTCATTAGGATCGCATGAATTATATGCATCTTTTGCATTTCTATAACGACTTTCAGCTTGCGATAAGGGTAAGTGTGAATCCATATGGGTTTTATACAATTTTTTAGCTAGCGCTAAAAAATAACGTCTTACCTTATCATCGTTATTTCTATTCTTTTCATTAATCCGATAAATGATAGAATCTAAATCCGGAAGAGCGCTTAATTGAGCTTCATTAGGTCTAGGTGGCATGATTACTGGTGTTGAGAAATCTGTGGAATGCAATGTTTCAGCATAAATCCTTGCATTAAGTGTGGTCATAGGTGCTACGTAGCCAATAATTCTTGCAGGAAGTGCCTCACGTCTTTTCGGCAGTATAGCTCTTGGGGTGTCTCCCCGTGTAATAGGTTCACTATTTCCTGTTTTAGCTTCAATTTTAAGCATAGTCAGGTATTAAACCCTTTTTCTTCTTCTTGTCAAAATACCTGCCTGAGTGCTAGAATGCTTTCATGCAATTTAAAAAGAAAATTCTTCCAAACGGCCTCAGACTTCTTACTATCCCCATGCCATCTTTCGAATCAGCTACAGTTCTAGTCATGGCAGGAGCCGGATCTCGGTATGAGACGAAAAAAAATAATGGCATTTCGCATTTTCTTGAGCATATGGCTTTTAAAGGTACTCAAAAGCGCCCATCGGCGATGAGCATAGCCAGCGCAATAGATGGAATAGGAGGAGAATTCAATGCCTTCACAGGCAAAGAAACTACCGGATACTATATAAAAGCTCAAAATTCCCATCTCGAATTATGCTTGGATATACTTTCTGATATGTTGCAAAACATGCTCTTGGATGAGAAGGAAATCGAGAAAGAAAAAGGAGTGATTATTGAAGAAATAAATATGTACGAAGATACCCCGATGCGAAAATTGGGAGATATCTATGAAAATTTATTATACGGAGATACTCCTTTGGGTTGGGATATAGCAGGAGAGAAAGATGTCATTCGCTCGATAACTCGTTTGGACTTTCTTAATTATATGGGAAGTCTATATAGTGCGCATAACTTGTCAGTCGTTGTCGCAGGAGGAATAAATCCAGAAAAAGTTGAAGGATTAGTTGACAGATATTTCAACAATATGAAAAGATTCGATCTTAAGAAATTTGATCCCATAACCGAAGCGCAATCGAAACCTGAATTATTGCTAAAAGAGAAAAAAACTGAGCAGATACATGTAGCTATAGGTGTGCGTACGGTTGATGTAAATCATGAAGATAAGTATCCTCTATCTGTTCTATCAGCAATTCTCGGCGGTGGTATGAGTTCAAGATTATTTGAAGAAGTACGGGAGAAAAGGGGACTTGCATATTATGTCCGCACTCATTCAGATCATTATATGGATGCAGGATCGCTTACGACACTTGCAGGTGTTGATGTAAATAGAGTAGATCAGGCAGTAGAAGTCATAATGGAGAATTATCAGAAAGTAGCGAAAAAAGGTCTTGGAATAACTGATGAAGAATTTAAGAAAGCGAAAGAGTATCTTAAGGGACATTTGGTATTGGAGCTTGAAGATTCCCGATCAGTTGCGAATTTTTATGCCCATCAGGAACTCACAGAAAAGAAAATTGAAAATCCAAATGAAGTTCTAGCAAATATTGAACTAGTGACCAAAGAGCAAATTGAAGCAGTAGGTGAGAGATATTTCCGTGACTCCGGTCTCAACCTTGCGCTCATCGGTAGTTATCAGGATAGACAGAAGCTTGAAAAGCTGCTGCATTTTTAATAGAATTAAAAAGTTAAAAGTAATAAGTCAAAATCACAGATAAAAATTAAAAAGTATCTTACGTCATTTTTTATTTTTTACTTGTATTTTTGAATTTCGCATTTTGATTTTTGACTTACTATGGAACGAACATTAGTACTAGTAAAACCAGACGGAGTAAAAAGAGGAATTGTGGGGGATATTATATATCGCTTTGAAAAAGCAGGTCTTAAGATAGTGGGTATGAAAATGGTTTGGGTTGATAAAAACCTCGTCGATAAGCACTATCCAGACTCCCGTACCGCATTGCTACAAGGAATAGGCGAAAAAACCATCCAAAGTTATAAAGAAAACGGAAAAGATCCGGTGAAGGAACTGGGTACTGATGATCCGATGAAAATTGGCAAGATGGTAAATGACTGGAATAAAGATTATCTATCTGCAGGCCCAGTCGTAGCTATAGTCTTAGAAGGTCACCATTCGATATTAAATGTGCGTAGAATTGTGGGCCATACATTTCCATCAATGGCAAATCCAGGAACTATAAGAGGAGATTATTCTCTAGACAATCCCGTTCTCGCCAATGAACGAAAAAGGCCGGTTAGAAATATAATTCATGCATCCGGAAATAAAGCAGAAGCAGACTATGAAATTGATTTATGGTTCTCAAAAGGCGAGCTCCATTCTTATCCTCGTGCCGATGAAGATGTGATGTTTTAACTACGAATTAATACCAATTATAAGCAAATTAATGCTAATCCTTCCCATTTGACTTTTATTTCCGGACTGATCCATACTAAATGAATGGACGATACTTCTAATAACTCGCCAGTAGAAAATACACAACCTGTTGCTGGTGTCGATCCTAACTTGCCCGTTACTCCGTCTGAAATAACTGACCCTATACCTACTGCATCAGCCAATACGCCTTTAAGTCCAAAAGATGTAATCAATACACTTTTGGCAAACAAAAGAAAACTTGCTGTCGTTATCATCTCATTACTTTTTGCTCTTTTTGTATTTACCTCTGCTACTTTCGCCATGATCGCGTATGGGAAATTGCCATTGGGCAATACAAAGTTTCGTATATTTGCAGCTGATACCATAATGAGTCTTCCTTTCATGCCTAAGTCCCCTGAGTTTGTTATGAGACGGTCAATCAGAAAGAGTATAAATATTAGAAAGTTTGCATTTGATTCATCTATTGCTGTGGACAATGCTGGAAGTATGGTAGGTCTAGGCAGCAATAATTTCGATATTAGCGTAAAGGGCGCACTAGATATCGTGGATAACAAAAATCCACAAGGATTTGGAAAGCTTATGCTAGCACGTGATCTGGATCTTGATTTAAGAGTGAAAGATAAAAAAGCATACATAAAACTAAATAAATTTCCTCAGACTATTCTGACCATGCTTTCGACATTTGGTCTTCCTCAATCAATCATGGATGAGGTAATAAATAAATGGTTTTATTTCGACAGCACTCCGCTTGATACAGAAGCCCGTAAAAATCAAACTATGCAAAAAGATGATACAGATGAAAAACTTAAAAAAGTTAATGATGCGCTTATAGAAGCAGCAACGGATGGGACGATTAAATTAAAAAACACATTGTCTAGCGATAAGTTAGAAAATGATTCTGTATATAAAGTTACGACTATAATTGACGCAAAGGCTATAACTAGTACGCAACAGGTAATAAGTAGAGCACTTGATGAGAAAGAAAAACCGCTTGATAAAGCAAAGATTGAGAAAATGGAGAAATCTTTTTCAGACACATTCTCAGATATTGAAGTAGTAAGTTTTATAGACAAAGCTACATATTATTTAAGGAAAATTGCGATATCTTTCAAGATAAAAGAACAGTCGTCTTCACGATCTGGATTGGGAAGCAGTATAGATATGTTTGCTGGACCTCTTGCATTGGGATCATTGGATAAAGAAATGCCAGTAAGCATCGTTGTCGTATATTCAAAAATAGGGGAGCCGGTAAATGTAGAAATACCGAAAAGTAGTATAAGCTTTGATGAGCTTCAGAGAAGGATCATGGAGAAATTGCAGACAGCTACACCTTCGGGATTTATTGGGGGATCGCTTCAGAAAGCAAGCAATTCCAAGAGGAGATCAGATGTAAACGCTTTATTGAGAGCAGTGAATATGTATGAAGCGGAGTATAGCTCAATGAATAACATGTTGAGCGATGAACCACAGATGATTAGTAAGCAGGGTGTTGATTTATGCAGTGTCTTGGTGCCTAAGTATATTGCCAGTATGCCTGTAGATCCAAATATAAATATAGGAAGAAGAATTGACGTAATAGATTGCGAATCAAATTACATGACCGGATATATGATAAATAAATCAGCGACTGGTAAGATAACAGTCTCTGCTCTATATGCTGAAAACGGAGAGATTATATCTGAATCCCGTTGATATAGACATAATTCATAATTTCATCAAATTCAATAATACTTTTTAACTCACTTTTCTTGATCTAAATCACATCCTGTAATAGTTGAGTCTGTTAAAATTTCCCCAAGTCGTAAGTAAATAGTTTACAGTTCAAAGTTTTTTGTATTAATTTGAGGGGGTGATTATTTATGGCATTGTGTGAAAGAAAAGGATTATTTTTTGCTCCAGATGGAAAAGGTAATGGAGACGGTCTAATAAGACGTCGTCCAGCAAGAGGAAGATTTATTACCCTAAAACCAGAAGAAGAAGCCGCTAGGTTAAAAGCTGACCGTGAAAATGCTCAGGTCTTAGGTAGACAACTTGGAGATACTGGAGATGATTACAGGACCCTTTCTCATGTAGACGAAACCGTAGTAGCTGATTTAAGTGAGCAAAGAGGGTTACTAGATGAAGGAGCAGTCCCAGTATAGTTTTAAACCAAATCTTTTGTTTATTTCAAAAAATATATCATATTGCAGGATCATTATGAGATTTATGCGTTGAATGCGTTATCTGATTTACTGCTATGTTATAATTCAGTTAGTTAAATAATAGTTACTCAAAGAGGTATATTATGGCAAATAAGGTGGCGAACAATTAAGAGAAGAAGAAGCGACAATACATCAAATTGAAGTTTTAAGTAATAAATTAGAGAAAGGTGTCGGTCCAGCTCATATACATAGAGGCATTAAGTTGCAGGATGGTACTTTTGCCCACGATGATACAGCGGAGGTCAAACCTTTAGGTTGGGCAGCAAGAAGACGCAGGGAGAAAGCACTTAAGAATCAGCGTGAAGCATTGGCAAGAAGAGATTTAAATACCGGTATAAATAATACCGGTTTATAAAACGTTTATGATTTTGGAGGTTGGCGTAAAAGCTTTGATTAAAAATACTGCTGGTAAATATTTATTGCTACTTCGTGCAGCACCTTATCCCGGTGACGATAAATGTCGTTGGGATGTACCGGGAGGAAGGATAAATCCAGGGGAGGAGCTGGTAATTGCTTTGAAGAGAGAGATAGAAGAAGAGACAGGCCTAATTATGGTAGATAGTCCTCAAATAATATATGCACAGGATATTCTTAGAGTGATTGGAAAACATACAGTAAGACTTACGTATATCGCAAAGGTGAAAGGGAAAGTTCGGCTAGATCCAGTAGAGCATCAGGATTATGGCTGGTTCAGTATAGGTGAAATTAAGAAAATGAATTACGATAAATACTTAACCCCGGTTCTTAAGCTAGTTTAGGCTTAATTTATTTATCACTTTTAGAATTATTTCAGTTGATGAAAAAATCTTGGTATTTGACTAAGAGATCTATAGCAATTATTGTACTTTTTTTCGTTGTATATTAAGATGGAAATATATAAGTTACTAAGTTTTCAGTTCAAAAAATTATAATACTATTATGAATAAAAAGATTTATATACCGTTACTTATCGTATCTGTATTGATAGTTTTATCAGTCGGGTTTTATTTTTTAAGACCAAAAACGCCAGGTTTTGGAAATACATCTACCTTTAGAGGGGTTATAAAAACAGGCGCACAATTGGGAGAGCTTAAAAATTACTGCGCAGAAGGATTATATCTGGTTTCTCAAGATGGATCTTTTCTGGCAAATGAACAGAAAATTCTGCAACTTCGTTTACCTGATGCGGAAAGCAATACCAGAATGTATACTGATAATTCATTTATAGATTCGCAGGTTGAAGTAGTAGGAAAGTATCCTGCACAAGAGATTTTTTGTGAGGCACTTATGTGTGATTGTGAGGATTATATTCTGCTTGAAAACGAAGAAAGTATCACCCCATTATCTTCAAGCTAATTGAAAATGTTAGATTTATAACCACGATTTAATTAGAGTGAGGCTTGATTTATTATAACATAGAACATTCACTTACGACACTTTGGGGTTCAGTTTTTACTTTCTCATTCCATTCCACAACTCTGGCAGGAAATGTAGTCGGGTTATTGTTATATAGATGTCGTAACAGTCTGCAGCCTTCATTTTTGCTTCTATATAAGGGACATGACTCACAGAATTTAGGCCTTTCATTTAACTTTGGTCTTTTCGGTTTATTATCTTTTTCCATTATGAAAAGAGGTAGGATAATTGTCAGCTTAAAGCGTAATTCTTCTGTAAAAGTTCTTTGTCTAAATTTGCCGTGTCGGGGTGGGAGGAATTGAACCTCCTGCCTCACGAACCCGAATCGCGCGTGCTACCGATGCACCACACCCCGAAACTTATGTTATTCTAGCCTGAAATACCGCAGAAAACAAGTAAGTAAGCCTGTAGTGATTTTTATTAATTTTTTTGGTAGAATACCAGTTCATATTTAAATTATGTCAGCTGAAAGAAAAAGAATAATTTTAACACCCTTGGCGGGATCTCCATCTGGATTTAGAGATTATTTAAGAACATGGGAAATTACAGATATTGATGGAAATGTAGTCACTCAACCAGCAGGGGAACTGCGGAGTTTATTTTCTAATGATAAAGGAGTCCCTAGGCTTTGGCTAGGAGGAGAAGATGATGAAACAAAAGAATCTTTGAGAAGAATTCGTGCAGGGTGGGGTAGGCCGGGAGGCTGGGGAGTAGTGAATATTCATGAAGAAGCAAAAATAGAGGAATAATATTAGATTCCAGCCAAACCATTTGTTAAACCGCATTTCCTTTCGTGTACTTTTTTACCTTTTACTATTAGTAGATAAGTTGAATCTTCAGAATTTTGAATTTCTGTTTGGTATACGATTTGTGGTTGAGGCCTACATATTTTATTTAGTGGACAATCTTTACATACTTCTTTTACGCCTTTAATTGCTATTTCTTCTTTACCAGCTGTAAATAAAGTGGGGATTAGACCATTATTATCAAGAAATACTGCTCTTCTACGCGCACGGCTTCCTGGTTCTGAGTTTACTAAGCGAAAACTGCCTCGGAATGGATTGTATTCTGAATAATTCATATGAATTAGCTGATAATTTTAGCATGTTAAATAAATAAAATAAAATGTATGTTAAAATACTTGCGTGAGTCCCTGTAACTCAACCCCGATTGAATCGGGGTCAACGGATACCTGCCTACCGATAGAGGGAGTATTGTTTCGTCCTAAGTGGCGGACAGGATTAAGATAGGTCCCCGTAGTTCAACGGATAGAACGAGCCCGTCCCTGTTGACAATCTATATTCGAATTAGTAAGATAAGCTCATGCGTGGTAGAAAGGTAGATGAATTGAAACGTGAAGAAATACGTATGTTACGATCTCAAGGCCACAGTCTTGATGAAATAAGTAAAGCTGTCGAAGTTTCTAGAACAACAATCTTACGCTACATTCAAAACGTAGAAATATTACCAGAATTCCTTTCCAACTGGGCGGGTAAAAGAGGCGGATCCCGAAAAAGAAAATTATTGCTTGAAAAGTCAGCATTTGAAGATGGTAAAATTTTTGTGGGACAACCATCAGATAGAGACAGAACTTTGTTTCTTTGTGCTTTATATTGGGCTGAGGGAAGCAAATCGGATTTTGGTTTATCTAATACAGATCCCGAGCTTATAAGGCTGTATGTAAATGGGCTGAGGGAAGTTTTTGGTGTTTCTGATGAAAGATTGCGTATAAGTGTTAGAATATACGAAGATTTAGATCGAGATAAATGTCTTACTTATTGGTCAAAAATAGTTAATATACCAATAGAAAAATTTGTAAGTGTGAATGTATTGCCAGGAAAGAAAAAAGGTAAGCTTGAGTATGGAATGTGTAGGGTTAGAGTTACCAAAGGTGGAGAGTTATTAAAAAAATTTAAAGGAATAAATAAGGCAATGGTATATAGTTTGTCCCCGTAGCTCAACGGATAGAGCAGCGCACTCCTAAGGCGCCGATGGAGGTTCAATTCCTCTCGGGGATACTTATAATAAAAGTTATGAGTTATGAGTTATGAGTTATGAGTTATGAGTTATGAGTTATGAGTTATGAGTTATGAGTTA
>CAZZCX010000013.1:0-32045 GCA_964653195.1 uncultured Gammaproteobacteria bacterium | reverse complement strand
TATGTGCTTTATTTACTTTTTTTAATTTTATTCATTTATTTATTATGGTCGATATATAAAAACTTCAAATATGTGAAGAATACAAAGGCTTTTATTTATCTACCTTTGATACAATTAACTTCAGATATCGCAGTGTTGTCAGGAAGCTTTATAGGGGCTTTGACTTATGTATTTAATAAGCACAAATAATTAATTATGAATTATACAAAAGATGCGATTAAAGGCATATCTTGGTTGGGTTCATTTCGTGTACTTTTTCGTTCACTTTCTTTCATAAAGTTGGCAATTTTGGCTCGGTTATTATCCCCGGCACAGTTTGGGATTGCTGATATAGCCATACTTGCTCTAGCCTTAGTTGAGGTTTTAAGTGAAACAGGTATAAATGTTTTTTTGATTCAGAAAAAGGAAGATATTGAGGATTATATAGATACAGCATGGATTATATCTATTTTTCGTGGAATATGTATATCCGTTATATTATTTATCAGCGCGTCAATGGTCGCATCTTTTTTTAGATCAGAAAAGTCATATTATCTATTACTGATGGTGAGTTTAGTACCTTTAATAAGGGGATTTATAAATCCTTCAGTTATAAAATTTTTAAAGAATTTAGATTATGACAAGCAGTTTTTTTATAGGTCGAGTATTGTATTAATTGAAATATTTACTACTATTATCATAGTATGGATTACAAATGATCCTACTGGTATTATTTGGGGTTTAGTGGTGGGTGGTATCTGGGAAGTAATATTGACTTTTGTTTTTATAAATCCAAGACCAAAATTTACTTTCGATAAAACTAAATTTTTTGAAATAATACATGGAGGTAAATGGCTGACATTAGCTGGTATTTTCGATTATTTGTACCTTAATCTAGACAATATTGTAATCGGGAGATTACTTGGTGCAAGTAATTTAGGGTTATATATGAGAGCATATGGGATCTCATTATTGCCTATCACCGAAATATCTGATGTATTTAATCAAACTACTTTTCCAATATATGTAAAAATACACACAGAGAAGTCACGTTTATATAAAGCATTTCTTAAAACATTAAGTACTGTAAGTATATTAGTTATACCAGCCGGTTTATTATTTTTTCTATTTCCAAATAATTTGATAATTCTAATATTAGGTGAAAAATGGCTTCCGGCAGCGCCCGTTCTTCAGGTTCTAGCTTTATATGGCATAATTCGAGCTATAACAAGAACGACAATCGGATTATTTTATAGTTTGAAAAGACAAGATATTATAACTAGGATAACTGGAGTAAACTTGTTAGGATTATCGTTAACTATTATCCCATTTATTAATAAATGGGGGGTGATAGGTGCCGGTTTTTCTGCTTTAATTGGAACACTGATTTCAGTTCCATTTGTTATATATTATGTGAATAAAGTACTTAAGGAAGATTGACAGTATTGAGTATATGATCATATTTAGGAAATTAACTATTATTTTAATTATCATCTCAGCTGTTTTTTTAAGGTTGTACATGATTGAAGACAATTTTCTATTCACAGGTGAAGTTGGGCATAATTTACTAGCTATAAAAGATTTTTATTTAAATAAATCAATACCATTAGTGGGTCCACCTACATCGCATGAATGGTTATACTTCGGACCGTTATTTTATTGGGTGTATGGTCCTATTTTAATTTTTAGCAATTTCAACCCCCTAAGTCATGCTTATTTCGGTGCTTCTATTTCGATACTTACGCTAATTGCAAATTATAAAGTAATAAGCGTTATTTTAGATAAAAGAACCGCAATTGTTTCGAGCTTTTTAATGTCAGTTTCTCCTCTTTTTTTAGAATTTTCTCGCGCTGGAAGATTTTTTTCTATTGTTAGCCTTTTGGTTTATCCATTTCTATACTATTTATATCGAATTGCAAATGGAGACAAAAAATATTTATTCAGATTAGGTTTTATATTTGGTTGTATGTTTAGCTTCCACTTTACACCTCTCATGTTAATTCCTTTCAGTATTTTCATAATGATTTATAGAAAAATAAGTTTAAATAAAGAGGAGTTATTAAGGTCACTATCTGGTATTGCTTTACCTTTTATTCCTTTTCTGATTTATGATTATTTACATGGCTTAAGCATGACAAAAAATATACTTCTTTGGATTCCCTATAGAATTTTAGGTTTTATTGGACTATATCCTAAAAATACTGTTTCAAAACTAATCATTAAAGAAAATATTTTTTCTACTTACAAATTTATATCAGAAAGCTTTGTAATAAAAGATTACCACGATGTAGGTTTGCTTATTGTTATATTTTTTTCGGCCTACTTTGTCTTGCAAATAATTAGAATAATAAGAAGTAGTAAAAATTCGTATTTTCCGGTCTTCTTTATTTTTCTTTGGTTTTTGTGGGGTATTATTGCGGTATTCATTCACGGTTCACCCCCAATTCATTATTTCGTACCAATTCTTTCAGCACCGATAATAATAGTTTCTTATGCTTTGTGTCACTTACCCAAGTTTTTATTTATTAAATATATTTTTATAATTGCTTTTTCCAGTCTATTGCTGGCGAATTTTAGTTACTATTTTTCTGATAATTGGTTTTATAAAAATGATCAAATTTTGCATGAACCCTTATATATACCATATACAATGCAGCAAAAAGCAGTAAAAGAGATTGTGATGGATTCTAAGAGTGAAAAATTCACTCTACAGCGAGTTGGTAAATATGATCAGTTTGAAGGAGATTATGCGCAAAATTATAAATATTTATTATGGCTATATGGCAATGAACCCGTAAATAAAGCAAATTTAAGTTATACTATTTACGAAGATAAATTTAGTAAATCTAGACTAGGTAACCTTGATAAGTTGATAAACATTGAGGGTATAACAATTGTAAAAGTTAAATCGAAATAGATATATGATTTCAGCAGTAGTTCTAACAAGGAATGAAGAGAATAATATTATAACTTGTATAAAGTCTATAGAATGGTGCGATGAGATTATAGTTATTGATGATAACTCAAGCGATAGTACTATCAGCAAAATTAAAGAGATAAAGAACAAAAAAATACAAATATTCTCTCGCCCGTTGAGCGGTAACTTTTCAGGTCAAAGAAACTTCGCATTAGAGAAAGTCAAAAACGAGTGGGTTCTTTTTGTAGATGCTGATGAAAAACTTACTGAGTCTTTACAGTTTGAGATTGTTAACACTGTGACTTCATCAATGGATAGTGTGAGTGGTTATTTTATTCGAAGAATTGATATTATGTGGGGTAAGGAGATAAGGCATGGTGAGCCTAGTAGTGTTAAATTGCTTCGTCTTGCCAAAAAAGAAGCTGGGAAATGGACGGGGAATGTGCATGAAGAGTGGAAGGTACACGGAAAAGTTGGTGAATTAAAAAATCCTTTACTGCACTTTCCTCATCCAGATCTAGCAACTTTCCTAAATGAAATAAATTTTTATACTGACTTACGCGCATCTGAATTATATTATAAAAATCACAAATTTCATGTAACGCAAATAATTTTTTATCCAATATTAAAATTTATCTATAATTACTTTTTCAAAATGGGTTTTCTTGATGGCATGCCCGGTTTAATAATCGCGATTACGATGAGCTTTCATTCTTTTTTAGCTAGAGGTAAATTGCGAAAGCTATGGTTAGAAAAATAAATATTTTATTAGTAATTATTTTTTGTTTTTTGTGTACACTTGAAATAAAACAGATTCAGTATTTTTATATTATCATTTCATATTTATTTATTTCGGAAAATATTAAAAACCCTTCTATTTATTATAATCATATATTAAATCCGCTCATACTCTCGCTTAGATTTTTTGGCACTTTTATTCTTTGGTATATACAGCTAAAGCATTTATCTTTAAAAATCAAAAAAAATCAGTAAGTAATTATATAAATTTTAAATGAGAAATAAAACCAAAGTTTATATATTTATTGTATGGACAATAATAAATATATTTTTTTACATCCAGCACTTACTTTGTAGAGGAGGTATATGTTTCTTCTAGGTGTTTTGATTGGTATTTTCTCATATATTATTTTCATATTAGGAATAACCAACTTATTATTTAAGCCAATTTTATTTTGCGTCTCTTTTGTATATATATTAGTACTATTTCTAAGCGTCAAATATTTCAATAAAAATTTGAATATATCATCAAAAACTCTGGTAAGTCAGCTTAAAAACCTTATTTTATATAATAGTAAATTTACTTATATTATATTATTACTATTATCGTTGTTAGCATTAATCAATCTTATCGGGGTATTAGGACCGGAATATGCATTCGATGCTGTTTGGTATCATTTAACAATTCCAAAAATTTATTTAAACAACCATTCAATTTTTTTCATTCCCGGTAGTTTACTTTACTATTCTGCAATGCCAAAACTGACAGAAATGTTATTTCTCGTTGGCTTGGCATTCAATGACGAAATAATTGCGAAAATAATCCATTTTTCTTTTGGAATTTTATGCATCATAGCTTTATATATATTTTCCAGAAAATACTTTTCCAGAAATTTATCTTTGTTAGTAGGCTTGCTATTTTATTCGAACCTTGTGGTTTCATGGGAGTCAATAACAGCTTATATAGATCTTGCTAGAACATATTATGAATTTTTGACAATGTGGGCTATTTTGCTTTGGGTTGAAAAAGGAAAAAGAAAATGGTTGATAGTCAGTGCAGTTATGCTTGGACTGTCAATATCTACGAAACTGCTTAGTATAGGATCATTCATTTTTTATCTCCCGCTTATTTTTTATATCTCATACAAACGCTCAATGCAAATTCGTCAATTATTAATAAACATTATTTTGTTTATTACTTGTTCTATATTTATAGCACTACCTTGGTTTATATTTGCTTATATAAACACTGGAAATCCATTGTATCCAGTATTTTCAGGTTATCAAATAGAATCACCGCTTAGATTGTTTTCCCTAGAATTATTAATCCGAGACTTTATAAATATTTTCTTATTTGCAGATGATCCAATAACACCAATATATATAATCTCATTGCCATTAATTATTGTAATGTTTTATAGATTTCGGACATCATTTAAACTCTTAACTATATATACTCTATTTTCATTGATTATTTGGTATTTTACACCTAGAAGTGGAGGTGGAAGATTTCTTTTACCATATTTACCTGCTTTTAGCATACTGATCGGAGAAGTGATAAGAATAGCGGACACTCATAAGGTAATAAAGCAAACACTTATTACTTCTATAATCTTTATTGCTTGTATTTCGATTGTTTATAGAGGAGCTGCAAATAGTAAGTATATTCCAGTTATTATTGGTGTTCAATCTAAGGATACCTTCTTGACTAATAATTTAAACTTTTCATTTGGTGACTTTTATGACACAGATAGTTACTTCAGGAATAATATACGATCTACAGATAAAGTTTTACTTTATGGATTTCATAACTTATATTATATAAACTTTCCCTATATTGATTCTTCATGGGTGAAGAAAGGTGATAGGTATAATTATGTTGCTATCCAGAATACTAATTTACCTAAACAATACACTAATTGGGAAAAAATATACACAAATCAAATAACAAAAGTTTCGTTATATACGAAAGACAGAAAGTTCTATTTCTACTAAACTAATATGCTTACTAGAATATTATTTTATATATTAATTGTTTCATTTATTGTAGGTCAGCTGGGAAGGATTGAGCTTGGAGCAGGCCTAGCTATAAATATTTCTGACATTATATTAGCTATGACATTAGTTGTCTGGTTAATTGAAGAAATCCTTATAAAAAGAAATTATAATATATTTGTAAACGAATTAACCAAACCTTTATGTTTGTTTATTTCAATATGTCTATTATCTTTACTTGCAAACTTTTCTAATATCCAGTTATATGAATTTATTTTATCATCTCTTTATCTTGTTCGATGGGTTGCATATGTTTTTGTTTTTTTTATAGTTTATTCTTTCGATCAAAAAACTAAACTATCTATTATCAAATTTTTAGTTTTATCGCAGCTATTATTTATAGTATTAGGATTTATACAATATTTTTTTTACCCTAATCTTCGCAATTTATTTTATATGGGCTGGGATGATCATTTATATCGATTATTCTCAACGTTTCTGGATCCAAATTTTGCTGCTACACAAATAAATTTGTTTATTTTCTTCTTAATTATGATTATAAAAGATGATTTATTTTCACTTAAGAAATTTAAATTCATTCTTATTATTCTTTTCGGTTTATCAGTTGCAGCATTATTATTAACTTATTCGAGATCCGGGTATATCATGTTTATATTGGGAGTATCTATAAGCTTTTGGTTATTAAATAATAAGAGATTAATTGTGATTCTTTTTCTCATTTTTTTCCTAGGAGTTATTATAATCCCTAAAAATCTTGGAAGTGCTGGTATTGAATTGTGGCGTACAGCATCTATAAATGCACGTACAGAGTCTGCTAATAATGCATTAATTATAATAAAAGATCATCCAATATTTGGAGTTGGATTTAATACCTATCGTTATGCTCAAAGAAAATATGGTTTTATAGTAAACCGATCAGAAATCCCCTCTCATTCTGACGCAGGAACAGATAATAGTTTTCTCTTTGTTTGGGCAACTAGTGGAATTTTAGGTTTAATTATATATATTTACATCTGGTTTGTAATTCTGAGAACAAACTTTGCTTCATATTCTATAACCACAAATAAGTCTTGGGAGAAAAATTTATCAATTCTTATAATAACATCTATTTCCAGTTTATTTCTAAATGCCCTTTTTATAAATTCGCTTTTTTATCCCAATATTATGTTTTGGGTTTGGGTTATAACAGGATTCGGTAGTTATAATTTAAAAAAAAATTAAGTAATAGTTTAATTAAAATTTAGGGAGAATAATTTATTTTTATTTCTTTTTCTGTAGTGTTCCCAGCTTTATCTGTAGAAATAATTTTAATTTTATTCTCACCACTTATAAGAGTTAAATCATAAGTAAAATTTCCATCGTTTTTTATTATAGCTTTATAACCGTTTACTGAAACCGTATTGCCAGAATCTGTCTTACCTTTTATTGTAATTGCAGTATTACCTCCTGTGAGAGATATGCCATCTTTAGGATATTCAATGTTTAACGTAGGATTATTTTTCAAGTAATTTATAGTTAGTATATTTGAATTCTCACTAGTTTTTCCCTTATAAACTGCAACAGATTTAAGTTTATTGGAGCCTTCTATTAATTCTATATCTTTAAAGGTGAATGAATTTTCCTCTTTTATGTCTATAACATCAATAAGTTCGTCTTGACGATATAATCTTATCTGAACCTTTAAATCAGTGAAAATACTACCATTTATATCAATCTTTGCGCTGTTTGTCGCATCGAGTTGTGAGCTTAGTTCTGGTGCAGATATGATTATGTCAGTACTTATTTTATCTGTTTCTAGGGTGTTTTGTGAATCTTTACCTCTCCCAAGCAATATGCTGAAGTTAACTAAAGCAGACTGTCCGAATATTATTATTATGATAATAAATAGTATGATACCAACACTTGTTATTAAAAGTGATCTTTTAGATTTTTTTTCAAGCGATTTTTTCAAATGAGACTTGCCCATATTATCACTTTCAATATTATCAGTAGGAATATTCAAATTTTCTATACGATAATCGTTTTTTGAGATGTCCATAATTAAAAATAAGAGCCGATGGCGGGAGTCGAACCCACGACCCATGCTTTACGAAAGCATTGCTCTACCACTGAGCCACATCGGCATTTAGTAATACAGTAATTCAACAAAATTAAAACTCTCAAATATTTATTAGTTACCTAATTATCGCTCAAACAGTAACAAGTATTTCAAGCTAATTGTATGAAATTTAATCAATAATGGCAAATGCAGAAGTTAAAGATAGACAAAAGTTTATAGTATAATAGTATTAAATTATGCAGGTACTATATCCGAATTGGCAAGAATATGAGCTATTAGATTCAGGTAACGGTAGGAGACTTGAGAAATTCGGTAAATACATATTATCGCGTCCCGACCCTCAAGCGATATGGAAACCACACCAAAACATTGAATGGGGTAACGCTCATGGAGTTTTTGAGACTTCTAACTTCAAATTAGAAAAAGGAAGATGGGTTAATAATGTAACTATTCCCGAGAAATGGCAAATTAACTACAATGATTTAAGATTATGGCTCAAGCTTACACCTTTTAAGCATACCGGTATTTTCCCTGAGCAAGCAGAGCAATGGAAGTGGCTTGAAGAACGAATCAAGTCAGAAAAAGTAAGATTCAGAAATATCAATAAGCAAATAAATGTACTTAACTTATTTGGTTATACAGGAGTTGCTAGTTTAGTTTGCACTAAAGCAGGCGCTAGAGTAACCCATGTAGATGCATCACGCCCGGCAATTGGATGGGCAAGAGAAAATCAGCTGGCATCAGGAATTGATGAGAAGGCAATCCGTTGGATAATAGATGATGTAATGAAGTTTGTAAATCGTGAGGTGAGGAGGGGAGTACACTATGATGGGATCATAATGGATCCTCCTATTTATGGCCATGGTCCAAATGGTGAGGTGTGGGATATATATGACAATTTACCTAAATTACTAAATCTATGCATGAAGCTACTCTCAAGCACACCTATATTTTTTCTAGTAAATGCATATGCTATCAGCGCTTCTGCCTTAATGCTTAAGAATTTACTGTCGGATTATAATCTCTCTGGAAATATTGATTATGGAGAATTAGCTTTGAAAGAGAAAAATTCTGATAGAATGCTCTCTACAGGAATTTTCGCACGTTGGTCAAACGTATAAAAAGTATTATATGTTTCTTCTTTTTCTTTTTGTACCAACATTTATATGAAGAATTGATTTGCGGAGTTCAGCTTCTGCCATTGCAAAATCACGTTCAGAAACCGCTTCTCTACCTCGTTTCAACACTTCTTCTGCTCGCTTTTGTGCTTCCAATGCATCATCGATATCTATATCATCAGCTGATGCAGCATAATCAGCTAAAATAGAAATGTTATTATTGTGAACTTGTAAAAATCCTCCTATTATAGCAAATACTTTTTCTTTATCACCCATTTTAATTATAAGTTCGCCCGGCGTGAGCATTGTAACCAAATTTACATGGTGAGGTAAAATTCCTATTTGACCTGAGGCAGTAGGAACCTGCAATTCGTCAATTTCTTCTTGCAGTATGGATTTTTCGGGTGTAATAACGTTGAGTAACATATGTGGTTATATGAGATTTAAAATATGCTAGATGATAAAGCAATAAAAAGTATAAACTATTTATTTTGTTCAGCTTCATCTATTGTGCCGATCATATAGAATGCTTGCTCCGGCAGGTGATCGTATTTTCCTTCAAGCAGTTCCTTAAAACCATTAACAGTATCTTGAGCTTTTACGTATTTTCCTTTTTGGCCTGTAAAGGCTTCAGCTACGAACATCGGTTGTGTAAGGAATCTCTGAATTTTTCTGGCTCTCGCTACTACTAGCTTATCTTCATCAGACAATTCATCGACACCCAGAATCGCAATAATATCCTGCAGGTCTTTATAGCGTTGTAAAACTTTTTGTACAGCACGGGCTACGTTATAATGCTCTTGACCAACAATATTTGGATCAAGTATACGTGATGATGAAGTAAGCGGATCTACAGCGGGATATAAACCTTGTTCAGCCAGAGACCTCTCAAGTGTAATTGTCGAGTCAAGGTGTGCAAATATTGTAACCGGAGCAGGATCAGTATAATCATCAGCGGGTACATAAACTGCTTGAACTGATGTAATAGAACCTTTATTAGTTGAGGTTATTCTTTCTTGTAGCGCTCCAATTTCTTGTGCCAGTGTGGGCTGATAACCTACGGCTGACGGCATTCTTCCAAGAAGTGCTGAAACTTCCGATCCTGCTTGGGCGAAACGGAAAACGTTATCAATAAATAACAATACGTCTTCATTTTTTTCATCTCTAAAATATTCGGCCATGGTAAGTGCTGTCAGTGCTACGCGTAACCTATTTCCCGGTGGTTCATTCATTTGACCATAAACCATAACTGTTTTATCCATAACTTTTGCTTCTATCATCTCAAGCCATAAATCAGTGCCTTCTCTTGTACGTTCACCCACGCCTGCAAAGACAGAATGACCTTTGTGAACCATCGCTATATTTCTAATTAACTCTTTTACAATAACTGTTTTGCCAACTCCTGCCCCTCCGAAAGCTGCTGTCTTTCCTCCTTTTGCAAATGGAGCTATTAGATCAATTACCTTCATTCCTGTCTCCAGAATTTGGGGTTTTGTCTCCTGTTCGATTAGAAGTGGTGGGTCTTTGTGGATAGGTTCGAACAGAACATTTTTTGAATCAAACGATTTCCCATCGATTGGTTTACCTAAAACATCAAAAATTCTTCCAAGTGTTTTTTCGCCTGTCGGAACTTTTATAGGGCTACCTGTTCGCAGAACTTCCATTCCTCGATTTAATCCATCAGTAACTCCGAATGCTATGGCTTTTACTTCTTTATCACCTGTCAAAAATTGTACTTCCATCGTGAGGATTTTTCCGTCGGGTGTCTTAACTTCTAAAGCCTCAAAAACTGAAGGTAAAATGCCTTCAAAATATATATCCACTACCGGACCAGCAATTCCAGTAATAATACCTATGTTTTTTTTATCGTTTTGTGGCATATATTTATTCCATTCTTTTTGTCATGGCACTACTACTTATATCGAGAATTTCACTTGTGATTTTCGCTTGCCGTGTTTTATTATACTCCATTTCCAGAGTATCAATAATATCATGAGCGTTTGAGGTAGCATTTTGCATTGCTATCATTCTCGCAGCCTGTTCAGATACAAAGCTCTCAATGAGAAATAAATAGATAGTCATTTGCAGATAGTGTGTTAGAAGTGAATTCAGGATTAGATCTTTTGAAGGCTCGAAAGCAGTATAAACGCTTTCAGGAGTTTTCTCTTCTGCCGGAAATTCTATGGGTAGAATTGTTTTAATTTTCGGTGATTGCATAAAAACTCCTTTGTATTCTGTCATTAGGACTTTAACGGAATCAACTTTTTGGTTTATATAATAATCGTCAATTAACTGTATAAGCGGATACACCATCTGAAAATCGGGTACTGTACTTCCAAAGGAGAAAGAAGCAATAATTTCTCTGCTTACCTGAATTATTCTGCCTTCAAGTTTTTTTCCTACAACAATATATTGAATATCTTTTTCAGTACTTTTTTTAAATAATAGGAATTCACGGATTAGATTAGTGACTAAGCCTCCACAAAGTCCTTTATCGGGAGAAAATGCCAGTAATAGCGTTTTTCCAGTACTTTTTCTTGGAGTAAGGTAAGGATGTGTATAGTTTTCTTTGCTAGAAGCACCTATTAATCCAGATATCTCCTGAAGTTTATTTACGTACGGTCTAGTTGCGATGACTGCATTTTGTGCCTTTTTCATTTTAGATGCAGATATCATCTGCAGAGCCTTTGTGGTTTTAGACACATTTTGTGCTGCTTTTATTCTACCTTTTAAAGCTAAAATACTTGCCATATATTTATAAGTACAATGTATAAAGTAAAGATCAAATCATTTGTTAAGTTAATTAGTTAAATTGATTTAAAAAGATTTTTTGAATTGTTCTCCAGACTTTCTTAATGATTCTAGTGTTTTATCGGATAATTTTTCACCTGAATCCAGGTCAATCAATAATTGTTTTTCATGTAAAGTGAAATAATCATGTAGACTTTTTTCAAAGTCAGATATTTTTTCAATTGGGATATCATCTAACAATCCCGAAGTAGCTGCCCAAATACTTATTATCTCCAAAGATTCAGGCATAGGACTGAATTGTGGTTGATTAAGAATTTCGACAATTCTTTTACCACGCTCAAGCTGCTTTAGAGTTGAGTCATCTAATTCGCTGCCAAATTGAGCAAAGGCTGCAAGTGAGTTATATTGAGCTAGTTCAAGCCGGAGCTTACCGGCGACAGATTTAATCGCTTTAGTTTGTGCTGCTCCGCCGACTCTGGAAACAGAATTGCCAGGATTTATTGCGGGTCTTATACCTATATTGAAGAGACTTTGCTCGAGATAAATTTGTCCATCTGTGATTGAAATAACATTTGTGGGTATATATGCTGACATGTCGCTTGCTTGGGTTTCTATAATAGGAAGTGCAGTGATGGAGCCACCTCCATTTTTTTTATTAAGTTTAACTGCTCTCTCTAGGAGTCTACTATGAAGATAAAATATATCACCGGGATATGCTTCTCTACCAGCCGGGCGGTTCAGGACGAGAGATAATTGTCTATATGCCCATGCATGTTTAGTGAGATCATCATAAACTATTAATACATCCTGGCCTTTTTCCATAAAGTATTCTGCTATTGCAGATCCTGCGTATGGTGCTAGGTATTGTAAAGCAGCGGGTGCGCTGGAAGGTGCAGCGACAACAATTGTATATTCCATCGCACCATTCTCCCTTAAAGTTTCTATGATTTGTGCTATCGAACTTTGTTTTTGGCCGATTGCTACATATACACAAATTACAGGCTTTTGATTTTCAGCCCCCGGATGCTTAGGAGGTTCGGATTTGGATTTAGTAGATTTGTGAAATATTCTCTGATTTATTATTGTATCTATTGCAATAGCTGTTTTTCCGATTCCTCTATCTCCAATAATAAGTTCTCTTTGTCCTCTTCCTATAGGAATCATTGAGTCAATTGCTTTTATGCCGGTTTTTAGAGGTGTATTTACAGGTTCTCTATCTACAACTCCAACTGCTATACGTTCGAGTGCCATTAATTTACCGTTTTTGATACCTGTTTTGCCGTCAAGAGGAAGTCCTTGGGCATCTACAACTCGACCTATAAGTTCATCATTAACTGGAATACTTAAATGAGTTTTCGTTCTTTTTACGATGTCACCTTCTTTAATAGAGGTGCTGGAACCTAGCAATATAATTGATGCGATATCTTCAGTTAGATTTAAGACAAACCCTTTTATGTTCTTGTTTTCTTCACCTGTAAAGCTTACAAGTTCTCCCATGGCTACTTTTGAAAGTCCACTTGCCAGGATTACACCATCACTGTTTTTTTCCACTCTTCCTATATTTTCAAATTCATGCTCATTCATTGATGAATATGAGCTTAAGCGATTCTCAAGTTGTTTAATAATGTTTTCTTCTGAGACATTTGCAGAAACTGATTCGGAATTATCAGCTTTATTTATATATTCTAAGAGGTTTTCAAATTCATGCTTTAAGCTGAGATCCAGTATTTCATCTCCGGTTTCAATTTTAATTCCTAAAAGTAAGCTAGGATCCTCTTTAACAATTATTGTTTTACCAGGAAATAAATCCGTTAGCTCTTGTATGTAAGTGTCTTTTTTACTCACAGGTACATTTACAGTTACATTTTTTGTTTGCTGATTTTTTTTAAGTATTTTTAGATATTTTTTTAATGAAATCTTGTCGAGGCTATTTGTGATGTTTTTTATTTTTTTATCATCAAGCTGTCCCTGAGTTGTGCTTTCTTTTAAAATGTTGGTAGTATCATAATTAGCCATTTTTTAATCCACCTTTTTTTTCAAATTTTTTAAAGCTTTTTTAACAATTAAGTCCTGATCCTCTGATGTAAAAAAACCGGTTAGAGACTCATGGAGCAAGCGTGATGATAAATTGGTAATTTCTTGTGTCAATCTTTTTTCAGCAGCCGCTGTATCCATTTTTATTTGAACTCTAGCGTCTAAAAGCATTCTTTCTATGCGTTTTTTAGTTTCTATTTCAGCTTCCTGTAATATCGCATCATGTTTTGCTTTCGCATCAACTAGCAACTTTTTTGCATCTAATTGAGCATTTTTTAGTATTTCTTGTTCTTTGTCGATGGTTTCTTTAAGTAGTCTATTTGATTCTTCAGCACTTTTTAATCCTTCCTCAATTTTATGCTTTCGATCATTCAAAACTTTAAGAAGAGGCTTATAAAGAAATTTTTTAAGTACCAAATAAATAATCAAAAAATTGACAATTTGTGCAAAAAACAAAATAGGTTCAAATCCAAAATTATTTAAAATTTCCATATTGTTAATTATAAATCAAAATGCAAAAGTCAAAAATACCTTGTAAATTGGAAAGGTAAAACTTTTGACTTTCGGCTTTTAATTTCTAACCTGTAAATGCCAAAATAAGTGCATAAATAGCGATAGCTTCGGCAAATGCGAGAGAAAGTAACATGGGTGGTAGGATTTTTCCGGCGGCTTCCGGATTACGACCGATAGCTTCCATTGCTTTGCCTCCTATATAAAGTATAGCAATCGCTGGTGCTATTCCTCCAAAAGCAATTACGGCTCCTCCTGTAAGTGTAAAATTCATCTTAATACCACCTCCTCAGAATTTTCATGCAAAATAGCATGAGATTGTGCTGGTTCATGAGCTTCGTGATGAGGTTTTGTAAGAACAGACATGAATACCAATGTTAAAATTGAAAAAACTAACGCCTGGACAATACTAACTAATGATTCCAATAAAAGAAACGGAATAGGTGCTAGAAATGCAAAAAGCGATGAAATAGTATGCAAAGCTACTTCTCCTGCATAAATGTTGCCGAATAGCCTGAAAGATAGTGATATAATTTTAGTAAATTCAGCGACTAATTCAAGTAGTCCTACATATAGATTAATCGGATTGAAAGAAAACCAGCGGGATAAGTAATCCTTCCAGCCAGTAATCAGGATACTTAGGGCATGTGTCGCTACCACAGATATCACAGATAGTGCTAGGGTGACATTGATGTCGCTTGTCGCGCCACGCATTATAGGTATAAATACATGTTCGGTTTTTTTCGTTTCTGTGAGACTGGCAGATTCAGCATGGGTTGATTCAATAAGTGTATTTTCTTGTGGAAAAAAACCAATTGTTCCAATCCCTGGTAATAAACCTGTGAAATTAGATACAAAAATAAATAAGAAAAATGTTGCAACAAATGGAAAAATTGATTTTATGGCTTTTTTTGAGGGAGCAATGCTTTCAGTTAAGGTATATAAACTCTCAATAATTGGTTCAACAACTGTCTGTAATCCCGAAGATATTATTTTAATTCTTTTGGAAAGATATATAGCTAAACTGATCAAAATAAAGTCGACAAATAATGTATGGATAAGTGTGTTGGTGATAGGAAGTGGTCCTAGGTGAGTAATAATTTCGGGAGCAAAAGCTGCCATAGCCTCATAATTTTAATTGTATGAAATGATGAAGTCAAGTATTATGATCAATTAATTAGCAATAAGACTTTTTGCATTATATATTCTTTCTGCAATTATTACCGGTCGGTCATCTTTCATATCGAGTTTTCCTTCAATAATTATTACCGTATCAGTTATTAGAAGACTTTTGTATTGTTCAAAAATTCTGGGAAATATAACACATTCTACTGTAACTCCTTTTTCATCACCTAATGATAAAAATGCCATTTCAGCTTGAGTTTTCTTTGTGAGAATTTTCCTAAATGTTTCAATAATTCCTCCAATTTTTACTTGCGTTCCTTCTTTTTCGGCTTCAAGTACGTCGATTTCATGTGATATCTTAGTTTTTATTAAGGATAGGGTATCTAGTTGGGGATGGGAAGTAAGATAAAATCCAAGATATTCTTTTTCAAATATAAGTTTTTCATTTAAGGTAAAGTCTTCAATATCTGTAAGTATTAGCTCATCTTTTATGGTCGTTTCATCAGAATCTGCAAAAAGCTGTTCTTGACCTTCTTGTGCCTGCTTTTTAATTTGATGACATTTTTGCATTACTTCAGGCATGGCAATCAGAAGAGAAGCGCGGTTACCAAAGTCATCCATAGCGCCTGCTTTTATAAGACTTTCAAGTGTTTTTTTATTTACTTTTGAAAGTTCTATACGTGAGCAGAAATCGAATAGATCTGTAAATGGTTTTAAGGTCTTAGCGTTAAGAATTGATTCTATCGCAGCTGAACCGACATTTTTTATCGCTGACAGACCGAAACGTATCCTGGAGTGATCTTCTATGGCGAATTCTGCTTCTGATTTATTTATATCAGGCCTGAGTACTTCTACATTTAGCCGTTTACATTCTGCCACTGCTTGAGCTATTTTTTCATTTTTAATAGGTCCTGTTGTACCTCTTGACTCCGCTGTTAGAAGTGCTGTCATGAATTCAACTGAATAGTTCGCTTTAAGGTATGCTGTGCGAAATGCTATTGTAGCGTAACAAGCAGCGTGTGCTTTGTTGAAGCCATATCCAGCGAATGGTGCTATCAATTGAAATATGCTTAGAGCTTTTTGCTTGGACATGCCGTTTTTGACACATCCATCTATAAACATTTCCTCCTGTTTTTTCATTTCAGATGGTATTTTTTTGCCCATCGCTTTACGGAATTTGTCTGCATCTAGCCATGAATATCCCGCAAGAGTTATAGCAGTCAGAAGAACATCATCCTGGAAAGTGATGACACCGTAAGATTCTTTTAATATTTCTTTCAATCGATCATCCGGATAATTTATAAGTGAAGGGTTATGCTTCCTTCTTATGAATTCTGGAATAATATTCATAGGTCCTGGCCTATATAAAGCAACCATTGCCTGAAGGTCAAATATTGAAGTCGGTCTAAGATCTTTAATATATCGGCGCATACCTGCTGATTCAAGCTGGAATATTCCTGTAGTTTCGCCTTGAGAAAGAAGAGAAAAAGTTTTCGAATCATCAAGTGGCACGTCTCGAAAGTCTACAATAATATTTTTATTTTGTTTTATGAATCGCAATGATTCTTCAATGATGGTTAAGTTACGAAGTCCTAGAAAGTCCATTTTTAAAAGTCCCACTCCGTCTTCGCCTACAGTATACATATCAAATTGTGTTACTATTTTTTCACCATTAGTTTCTCTTTGAAGGGGGACATATTCGGTGAGAGGTTTATCCGCTATTACTACACCAGCTGCATGGATTGATGCGTGACGAGCGACTCCTTCAAGATGTTTGGCAAGATCCAATATTCTTTTCGTGTCGGGCTCAGAAAGATACGAGCGTTTTAAATCCGGACTTTGTTCAAGCGCTGATTCAATTGTCATAGCATGCCCTTGCCATCCCGGGGGAATTAATTTTGCGATTCTATCAGGCACTGAATAAGGATATCCTAATACCCGACCTACATCACGCACTGCAGCCCTTGCCTCCATCGAACCGAAAGTTATTATCTGAGCAACTTTATCTTTTCCATATTTTTCAGTTACATATTTAATGACTTCTTCGCGTCTTGTATCCGCGAAATCTAAATCTATATCTGGTGCTGATGGTCTGTCTGGATTTAAAAATCTTTCAAAAGGCAGTGAAAAGAAGAAAGGATCTACGTCAGTAATTCGTAGACAATATGAAACAATAGATCCTGCAGCGGAACCTCTTCCAGGACCAACTGCTATATTTTGATTTTTTGCCCAATTAACGAAATCAGATACAACAAGAAAGTAGGTTTCGTATTTCTTCTTAAGTATTATAGAGAGCTCATATTCTATGCGTTCAATTATTGTTTCCTTAGTTATTTTTTCAGAAACGTTTGGGTTGGGCTGATAATTATCTGACATTTGAGGATAGCGATTTTGTGCGCCTAAATATACAAGTGAAGTTAAATGTTGGCCGGTAGTTTTTCCTTCAGGAACTTCAAATCTAGGCATTATCCATTTTCCAAGTGTTATTTCAACATCACACATATCTGCAATTTTTTGTGTATTCTCTATAGCTTCCGGAATATCCGCAAAGAGTTGCTTCATTTCAGTAGTACTTTTTATGTAGAAATCAGGCGAAGATATCATTGAGAGTTTTCGTCCTTTTTCTTCAAGCATACTTTGTGTTTGTAAGCACAATAATACTTCTTGAGCTTCAGCATCATCTTTATTTGTATAGTGATTGTCATTTGTCGCTACAAGTGGAATGCCTAATTTTTTGGAAAGTGCAATTAGTTTTTCATTGGCTTTTTTTTGTGGTGGAACATCGATATGTCTTTGAAGTTCAATATAAAAATTACCTTCCCCGAAAATTTTATTTAGAGCTATAGCGCGTTTCTCAGCTTCATTATCTTCATCGTTTAGTAAGGGATCAGCGATATATCCATTTACGCATGCACTGAGGCATATTAGGCCTTCGGCGTGGTTTGTTAATAGTTCTATATCTGTACGCGGTTTATAATAATAACCTTCTAGCCATGATGTAGATACTATCTTTAATAAGTTCTTATAACCTATATTATTTTTTGCGAGTAAAACAAGATGATTGTAACTTTTATCAACTCCTGCCTCTTTATCTTTTAGCGAACGTTTGGCGACATAAATTTCACACCCTATAATTGGTTTTATTCCTACACTTTTACAGGCTTGATAGAATTTTATTACACCATACATACCTCCATGATCTGTGATAGCAAGCGCGTTCATATTCAGTTCTTTCGCTTTTTCTGCCATTTTCTTAACTTTGCTTAAACCGTCAAGGAGAGAATATTCTGTATGGTTATGTAGATGAACGAAGCCTGACATATAGGTATTTTAACAAAATATACAAGCTTATGCTTTAGATATATATTTATATACAAAATAAACGTAAGTAGTTTTTAATAAAAAGGTTTTATTTTTCCCGGTGCCTTTTTAGCCTAGGGAGATTATATATAAAAACAGAGTGAGGAATTATTCAAGTTTTTTTTCTAATATATTCTTTATTATATTTGCATCTGCTTTTCCGCCCATTTTTTTCATTACTTGACCGACAAGAAACATTATGACAGTAGTTTTCCCTTCCTTATATTCTTTTATTGCTTTTTCATTTTCAGATATTACTTCTTTAATTACAATTTTTAGTTTATCTTCATCGATTATAACTTTGACATTTAATGCTTTTACTTTTGCAACCAAAGTTGATACATCAAGATTTGCATCTACTTTTTTGTTGATAAATGAATTTGCAGCTTGTTTGGGGGGGATCCCTGCTTTAACTATTTCTTCGAATTTATCCGCGATTACCTTTTCTCGAGTTAATATTTCAGTATCATAATCGGACAGATTATACATATTAATAAACCGCGTTATTTTAGCATTAGGTAATTCTGGCATTTGCGATTTTATATTTGTAATTTGAGTTTCTGTAAAAGTTATTGGTGGTATATCAGGTTCAGGAAAATAACGATAATCATGCGCATCTTCTTTAGAGCGCTGAGAAAATGTTTTTTGTTTGTTTTCATTCCAACCACGGGTTTCCTGTACTGGAACTTTTTTATTTTTGAGTATTTCCTCCTGGCGCTTTAGTTCATAATTTATAGCTTTTTCAACGAAACGAAAAGAGTTAATATTTTTTACTTCCACTTTATATTTAGGCAGCTCCATTTTTGAAATTGGCGGAATATGCGAATCTGTGGATTTCAATTCGCGAAGTGAAATATTGGGCTCAAGTCTCATTTCACCTTTTTCCATATCAGCGTTGGAAACATTCAAATAGCGAATAATTTGCTGAAGTTTTTGAAGATACTCTTTCACTTCTAAAGAATCTACAAAATCTGGTTCAGTTACAATTTCTACTAGTGGTACTCCGCTGCGGTTGAAGTCAATTAAAGATATTCCATTATCACTTTGTGGTCCAGTTTGATGTGTCAACTTGGCTGTATCTTCCTCCATGTGTACACGTGTAATTCCAATTTTTTTGCCTTTCTTGAGTGTGACGTAACCATCCTTACCAAAAGGTAAATCAAACTGACTTATCTGATAACCCTTAGAAAGATCTGGATAGAAGTAATTTTTTCTGTCGAATTTTGAAAGTTTATTTATATTGCAATTAAGTGCAAGTCCAATCATAACGCACCATTCAATAGCTTTTTTATTGGGTACCGGTAATGCGCCAGGCAATCCCAAGCACACAGGACAAGTATAAGAATTAGGTTTTTTTCCGAAATAAGAAGCGGAACATCCACAAAACATTTTAGAATTGGTTTTTAGTTCAATATGTACTTCAAGGCCGATTACTGGTGAATATTTCATATACTAGGTTTTCTTTTGTTCCAATCTGTAGTTTTTTCATATGAATTAGCTAAAGCTAAAATTCTTTCTTCTGCAAATTGTGGGCCCATAATTTGTAGACCTATTGGAAGATTTTCTTTACTAAATCCACAAGGTATATTAATTCCAGGAAGTCCAGCTATAGATGAAGGCTCTACTAAAACGTCTGCCATTTCTCCAAACATTGATGTATTTTCCGTAGCTCCGATTTTCATAGCAGTTGTTGGGCTTGTAGCGCTAACGATAACGTCAACTTTTTTATATGCGTTTTTAAAATCTTCCACTATTAGAGTGCGTACCTGTTGAGCCTTTTTATAATAAGCATCATAAAAACCCGATGATAATGTATATGTGCCCAGCATTATTCTTCTTTTTGCTTCATCACCAAAGTATGTTCTGTCATACCCATATCGAATACCATCTAGCCTTGCAAGGTTTGAAGATACTTCTGACCTTTGTAGTATTGTATAAACAGCAATGGAGAATTTTGGATCAAAGAGTGGTATATTTATTATCTCACAGCCTAGAGATTCAAAATGTTTTAAGGCTTTTTCAACTGACTCTTTAACATTTTTTTCCATTTCACTAGGAAAATATACATCAGAAATACCAATTTTTAATCCTTTGATGCTTTTATTTAAACTTTTTGTATAGTCAGGAACTTTGATTGTTGACGATGTCGCATCGCGGGGATCATTTCCTGCTAAAACGTTGAGAATAAGTGCTGAATCTTCTACTGTTTTTGTAATTGGTCCTGGACTATCGGTAGAAGATGCCATAGCTATTACACCATATCTACTTACTCTTCCATATGTAGGTTTAAGTCCTACAACTCCGCACCAACTAGCTGGTTGTCTTATAGATCCTGCTGTTTCTGAACCAATAGCAGCTGATGCAAAATCTGCTGATACCACAGCAGCCGATCCGCCTGAGGATCCACCTGGGAGTCTATCAGTATCCCAAGGATTTCGGGTTGGCCCGTAATCTGAAGTTTCTGTTGATGAACCATGAGCCCAGGCATCCATATTTGTTTTGCCAAGTAGAACCATACCGGCACTTTTTAATTTACTTACAACCGTTGAGTCAAAGGGGGGTAAATAGTTATCCAATACCTTGCTAGATGCCGTAGTGCGGATGTCTTTTGTACTGAAATTATCCTTAATTGCGAGTGGAATGCCTAAGAGGGGTGAATATTCTCCTTTATTTATTTTTTCATCTGCTAATCTTGCATTTTCTAAAGCATTTTCTTTGGTGATTGTGACAAAGGAATTAAGAATGGGATCATATTTCTCTATTCTTTGTAGATACGCATCAGTTAGTTCTACCGATGAAATTTTTTTGCTACGCAATTTTTCTTGGGCCTCAGTTACGGATAATGAAGTTAAGTCTATATTAGTTTTATTCACTATTTAATATTCCTTTCACTTGTATGAAGCCATTTTTAATATTTCTCACATTTTTAAGTGCATCTTCTTGAGACAGAGAAGGGGAGACTACGTCTTCTCTGAATATATTTGTAAGCCCAGTAACTTGATTTGTAGGTATTATTTTAGATGTATCTACTTTTTGTAATTGAGCTATGTATTGGAGTGTTTCTGTTAGCTGTCTTTCAAATTTAACAACCTCATCTTCTGTAAGTGTTAGATTGGCAAGTGTTGCTATGTGGCGTACATTTATACTCATAAGTGGGATTATATACGAATCTTGAGCTTCTTGACAATTGTTTTTCGGGCGTTAATTTCAATAGTATCATTTAATTGTTTTAGGGAAATTTCTTCTTTGTATTTAACTTCTAAAGCTCTTTTAATTAAAAAATCAGCAAGTTGTGGGTTTTTTGGGAGTAGTGGACCGTGGAGATAGCTGCCTATTGCGTTTTTATACACTACACCTTCTGTTTTGTCCTTCCCATTATTTCCGTATCCCTTTATGACATATGCGAAAGGTTTTACATTTTTACTTAAATAAGTGCGTCCTCCATGATTTTCAAAACCAACAACTAATGAGTTCTGAGTGATGAGTTCTGAGTTATGAGTTAAATCCAAATATTTCCAATTTACGCTTGCGACTATGTTGCCAATACAGCGAGGTGAGTCAGGGCCTGGGTTTATTGACACCATATCGAAAATTCCTAAACCCTCTATGCGTTTGCCGATAGCCGGCTCATAGTATTTTCCCATTATCTGAGGAGCTCCGCATACAAATAAAGCTGGAATTTCATTATCAATTAGATTTTTTATAATACTTTTTTTCTTGCCTTTAAGATCCTGCATAACTATCTCTTGTTCCCGATCTTGAGAGCCACCTCCGAAAATTAAGTCGATAGACTTAATTTGTTGATCATCTGTTTTATGATCGATTGGAAGAATATTCATGCTGATTCCCCTCCATTCACAGCGTTTTTTTAAAACTATAATATTGCCTCTATCGCCATATGTACTCATGAGATCAGGGTAAAGCCAACCGATAGTTAATTTACGATTCATAATATAAGTAAGAGATTATAGTATTTTTTTACCAGTTAATATTTTTCTTACCTCAAGCATGGCAGTGTATGTGGGAATGATATACAGAATATCATTTTCATTTAATTGTTCAAGAGATCCACTTATGGCTTCTTTCACGTTTTCTAAAATTGTAAGTTTTGAATTGTATTTTTGATCTTTGACTTTTGATCTTTGACTTTGAAATCCGTATTTTACTCGTAGCGCCATATCATAAGCTCTATCACCAGAAATAGTAATTTTCTCTCCCCCATCTAATATATTTTCTAAATCTGTATCCCATATCCATGATACATCTCTGCCATCAGGAATTCGGTCATTTAATATAAAAAGAATGTTTGTCGCTTCTTGTGATTTGGCAGTGCGTAAAGATTCATTAAATCCGGTAGGATTTTTAGATAAGAAAACTTTAACTTTTCTGTTTTTAAATGTTAATTCTTCTTGTCTGCCAAAAGCCGGTTTGAAACTTTTTAACGCGTCAATTATTTTTTGTTTTTTTATGCCTTCATATACACCAACTAACGCAGCTGCGTGTGTATTATATTTGTTATAAACTCCATCTAATGGATAAAAAGATAAAATGTCTAGAGTTGCTTTTGGTCTATGTATTAAGCATTTGCTGCATCTCCAACTCCCTAAATGAGAAAAAGTGACAGTGTCAAAATTTAATCTATTTGTGCATTTAGGACAATAAGCTGAGTCCAGCACATATTTTTGTAGTTTATTATTGCTTTTTATAGATAAATCATTACAGTTGAAATATATTGAATTCATTTTAGAATCCATTCCTAAAAATGCTACCTGTGGATCATCAGCATTTAAAATCAATGTAGTTTTTTTATCAAGTCTTTTTATAGCTAATTTCCATTTATTTACAATGTTAGTAATTTCACCATATCTATCTAATTGGTCTCTAAATAAATTAAGTATTATAAGGTAGTCAGGCTTCATCTCTTCTAAGGCCAGGGGGAGCACGTTTTCATCTACTTCAAAAATTATATAATCATAATTTAGCTTAAAGAACCTGTCACTGTTTAAAAGTAAAATTGAAGCGATTCCGTTGAGGAGATTTGCGCCTGAGGTATTCTGAAGAACTTTATGTCCATTTTCTTTTAGTATAGTTGCCAATATTTTTGATGTAGTTGTTTTTCCATTTGTTCCAGCTACTATAATCGTTTTAGTATTGGTGCCACTAAGCATTTCTTTGATAAAGTTACGGTTTAATGAGAGTGCAATGTGTCCTGGCCATGTAGATCCATGACCCATATTTAATTTGAAGGCCAAAAGTGAAATGAGTTTTCCGATTATAATTATGATTGAATTAAACATCGCTGTATTTTACTTGATTTAAGTAAGAGGCATATCATATTCTTTCGCTAATGAATCTAGGGTAGGGATTCCAAACTCGTCTGCCATTTTTTGGAATGTCAAAATATTAAATTCACCGAAAATAGCAACCTTCTTCTTATATGTTTCGAATTTGTTAAACTTAGGATTTTTGGAATGAAATTTATCAGCATACATTATAATCTTTTCTTCAAGAGTGTCTGCTAAAAAATCTTCATGTGGTAGTGGTAGATTACCTTTTATAATATCTTCTTTTCGTAAGCCAACTCCTGTATGATGACTTGCAATCCTACAAAGCTCATCGGGTAAGCCTAAGTCTTTCAAAATGCTATAGCCTAAGATACCATGACGGATATATTCTTTTTCATTGAAGGGTACTTTATTGAAAAACTCATAAGCTCCAATATCATGTAACAGACTTCCGCTAATTATTAATTCTATATCGACATTTAATGAATTAATATTTATTATTTGAAGTGCAATTTTTTTAATTATTTCACAATGAATAAAAACACGATTAAAAACATGTTCATTTAGAGCAAGATCTTTATGAATTCTCTCAATTTCTATGAGTGTTGGAAAACGCATATTTACATGGAGCGGAGTATTTTGATTCTTTCCTCAGCTGGAGGATGGGTATTAAAAAGCGATAAAAGCCATTTGCTAGCGCTTTGTTTTTTGAATGGATTAATTATAAAAAGATGTGCAGTGGCATTTGATGCGGATCTTACAGGTCGCGGATCTGCAGCTATTTTTTCAAGTGCAGATGCAAGTCCTTCAGGGTATCTTGTAAGAAGTACACCTGAGGCATCAGCTAGGAACTCTCTTTTTCTCGATACCGCCAGCTGAATAAGTGAAGCAACAATGGGAGCCAGCATAGCTAGAACTATACCTGCCACAAGTAAAATTAACTGCCATCTAGCGTCGCTGCTCTCATCATCTCGTCTTCTTCCACCCCCCCACCAAAGATTACGCATAAAAAGATCAGCGAGAATGGCAATAAAACCTACAAGAACTGCAGTTATAGCCATAAGTCTAGTATCAAAATTTTTCACATGTGATAATTCATGGCCTAATACTCCTTCGAGTTCTGCTTTATTTAATCTTTCGAGAATACCCGTAGTAACTGCGACAGCAGCATGTTTCGGATCTCTTCCAGTTGCAAATGCATTTGGGGAAGGATCATTTATAACATAAAGTGCAGGCATTGGAAGACCTCCACCAATAGCGAGATTTTCCACAATTTTATATAGAGTGGGATTATCTTTTTCTGTAATTTGTTTTGCGCCAGTTGTTGCTAATACTAGTTTGTCAGAATAGTAGTAGCTGCCGATGCTCATAAAGCCTGAGAAGACAAGAGCAATTCCTGTAAGCCCAAGAGGACTTTCTCCCATTGCACTAGCGAATATGAAGACTGCGGTTGTTATAAATACAATGAATAACACCATGATCAAATAAGTCTTCCATTTATTTAGTGAAATACTAGAGTAAATATTCATAGATATTATTGTAGTTATATTTTTACTAATTTATAATTTCAATATCACAAAATTCTGGACAAGCCAGAATGACGATGATTGTTTCGAATAGTCAATTTTAGAAGCTAACCTTTACGGGTTTTCTTTCTTCCTCTTGAGCTTCGAAAAATTCTGCTGCTTTAAAGCCGAACATATTTGCAATTATTGAATTTGGAAATACTGCTACTTTTGTGTTGTAATCCATCACATTGCTATTGTAGAACTGTCTGGAATACGCAATTTTGTTTTCTGTATCTGACAGTTCATCTTGTAGTTTTCCAAAATTTTGATTGGCTTTAAGGTCAGGATAATTTTCAGCTACTGCGAAAAGCGATTTAAGTGTATCTGAAAGCATATTATTTGCTTCAGCCTTATCGTGAGTAGTTTTAGCTGACATGAGACTGGTTCTGGCTTTCGTGATATTTTCAAGCAATTCTTTCTCATGTTTGGCATATCCTTTGACTGTTTCTAAAAGATTTGGAATTAAATCAGTCCTTCTTTTTAATTGAACATCAATATGTGATAACGCCTCTTGAATTCTTACCTTTGCAGTAATAAGGCTGTTATATAACATCCAGAAATAAAATATTGCTATGCCTGCAATTATTATTATGATAAATAACGGATTCATAAATATCACCTCCTTTTATGGTTTATTAAATGTTTTAACGATTGAAATAATATATTAGTCTATATAATATCTATAAAAATAGATTATTAAGGGTTTTTATCCACTTACATTAACTCTTTTTCAAGAATTCATCCACGCTTTAATTTTATTATACTCCCAAGTATTTAAAATGTCATCCGGGGTTGCCCAACCTCTTTTGGCAACCGATACACCGTATCGCATCAAGTCCATATGGGCTACATCATGGCTGTCAGTATTGATAATAAGCTTTACATGAGATTCAACAGCTTTTCTTACTATTGCATCTGATAAATCAAGACGTGACGGATGTGAATTAATCTCTAGAGCTTTATTGTTTTTTTTACAAAATGTTAGGATTTTTTCCCAATCAAGCTCATAACCTGTTCTGCTGTTTATTAACCTTCCGGTGGGGTGAGTGAGTATTTTCGCTTTTTTATGCGATAAGCCATTTAATACTCTTTTCGTCATATGTTCTTTTGACATTCCAAAGACACTATGAATCGATACTAACATAAAGTCTAAATATTTTATAGATGCTTCATCAATGGCTAAGTTACCTGAAGGTAGTATATCTACTTCGAGTAAAGAAAATATACGTATACTATTTTTGTACTTTAGCTTCAATTTTTCTAACTCAATAAGTCGTTTATGCAAAATATTTGCTGTTTCTGATGTTGTATGTTTGGATAAACTGGGATTATGTTCAGAAAAACCTATATAATCATATTTTAATTTAATAGCTTTTTTTATCATAATATCCATCGAGCTTTGTCCCATGTCATGGCTTGGTTCTATAGCAAAGCTTGAGTGAAGATGAAAGTCTCCTTTTATATTTTCAATTTGAACAATTTTAGGTAAAGCATTCTTGGCTGCAAGCTCAATTTCACCTGAATCTTCTCTTAATTCAGGCGGAATCCAAGATAGCCCAAGGAAATTATAAAATTTTTCCTCTGTACTGAACTTTTTAACTTCTCCAGTTTTTATGATTTTTATACCTTTTTCAGATAGAGACCTGCCTTTTTTTAATGCATATTCACGAAGAGCAACATTGTGATTCTTACTTCCTGTAAAATGTTGTAGCAGGGAGCCGAAGCGGTCTGGAGGTTGTGTCATAAGGTCAATGTGCTTACCGGAGACTATAAGTCCCGCAGATATTTCGCCTTTCTCCAGCACTCGGTCTTTATGTGGATATTCGATAAAGTGCTGAATAACTTTTTTCGAGTTTTTAGTTGATACTGCAATGTCAACATCTCCTATGGTATCTTTTTTTCTTCTTAAGCTTCCAAGTGGAAATGCATCAATTACATCTTGCGAGCTTTTTAAATAATTCAATAATTTCTCAGATAGGCTAGTTGCGAAAGGGAGGTTCATTCTTGATATTTTAGTTTGGCCAAGCTTAAATTCATTTATAGCTCTAATAATATCAGCCTCGGATTTTTCTCCAAATCCATCAAGTTTCGCAATTTCTCCTTTTTCGGCTATTTCTAATAGATCATTTATAACTGTCAAATCATTTTTAAGTTGGAAATGGGAAACCAGCTTATACGATTTCTTGGGTCCGAAGGAAGGAATATCCATTAATGCAAATACTGAGGGTGGTATATCGCTCATAAGTTTATCGAAGTGCTTTACTTTCCCATTTTCAATAAGTTCCAAAAGATAGGATTTGATTGAAGTCCCAATACCGGGAATCTCATCAAATCCATCTTCTTTTATGAGAAGCTTCACATCTGAAGTAAGGTTTTCGATAGATTCAGCAGCCTTATGGTAAGCTATAATTTGAAAACGATATTTTTTTTCATCTTTTATAGAATAAGATGCAGCTACATTACGGAGTAGTTTGACTATTTCTGAATTACTCATTTACTATGGTCAGTTTAGCAAACCATTGCCTACACTTCAATGATTTGTTAAAATAGCTATGCATAACCATGGGGTGGTAGCTCAGTTGGTTAGAGCGCCTCCCTGTCACGGAGGAGGTCGCGGGTTCGAGTCCCGTCCATCCCGCCTTCAATCACTATAGAGATGCGATAAATTGTAATTGACAAATGGTGAATAATTTCAACATTTAGTCGCGCCACTTTCGGCTGGCAATCTAACTTATAAAACCCTTTTACTACTTGACATCCTATAATTTCTAATTATAATGTGATTCAATCTGCCTGATTATATAATTGGTAAAAAATATGGCAGTGAAAACAAGAAATAAATTATCAAAAAGTTCATCAAAGTCTTCTTCAAGAAAAAATAAAACAGCCCCTGCAAAAAAAACATCTATTAACTGGTCTCAAGTGTTTCGATTTGGTGAATCATATAGTAGTTTGTTATTGGGTGTACTGGTAGTTATTATTACAACTATTCTTCTAGTTTTTCTAGTACGAGATAGAAACTTATCTCAAAATAAAATATCACGAAATATATCTTCAACAAACACAGAAATTACGAGTAAGCCAACTGAAAAGAGTGATATAAATGATACGATAACTCCTGTGACTTCAGCTGCTGCTTCTGTAACTCCCAAAGCTACTATTACGCAAAGGCCAACATATACAGTAAAACCTACTAATGTACCTACAAAAACTATAGCTAAATCGATTGAGCTAACGAAAAAACAAATATCTAAAACACCTTCAATGCAAAGTAATGAGAAAATTCATTCAGTTACAAATGGAGAAAATTTGTGGACAATTGCTGAAAAATATTATAAGAGCGGGTATAACTGGGTAGATATCGCAAGGGTAAATAATTTGTCCAATCCTGGTGTAATAAGAACTGGAATGAAATTAACTATTCCGAATGTTGTTGCAAAGTCAGCAACTATTCAAGTTGTTGATAAAACCGACTTTGGTGCAGCAATCTCAGGTACGACTTATAAAGTGGTAAAAGGAGATCATCTATGGGGAATAGCAGTAAGAGCTTATAATGATGGTTTCAGATGGGTAGAGATTGCGAAAATAAATAATATTAAAACACCGGGAGTGATTCAGCCAGGATTAGTTCTGAAGATCCCTCGAACCGCACCGCCTTCACAGAAATAGTCTCATTCTCCTTTAATGTTTCCTTCTCAACTCGCACAAGACAACTAGATAAGTCTGATATAATTACATTATTGCGCGCGGGGTTAGTACACCGGTAGTATGCTACCTTCCCAAGGTAGAGAAGCGAGTCCAATTCTCGTACCCCGCTCAAAATTTGGTAAGTTTATAAAATTTATTGTATAATATAGGACATATGAACACTATGTTCACAATGGGGGTGTTCCGGTATGTATCAATTACGCCGGAAGCTCTTTTCGCAAAACTTTCTCTACGACCGGAAGCTGGTATCTAAGCTAGTCCGTAGTTCTTCTATTGACAAAAAGGACCTCGTTTTAGAAATTGGCCCCGGGAAAGGGATTATTACTGAAGCTCTAATCCGCCAGGCGCAACACGTGTTGGCCGTGGAGATAGATAGCCATTTGTATGCTCACCTTCAGGAAAAATTGGTGTGGGCAAGGAATTTGACACTTTATAGAGACAATATACTCAATTTTAAGCTACCAGTAATTCCTTATAAGGTATTTGCAAATATTCCTTTTGCTATCGAAGGGAAAATTCTCAGATATCTCATTGACGCGCAAAATCCGCCTAATGACTGTTATTTGGTAGTTATGAAGGAACTTGCCTATAGGTTAAGTGCGCCATATAAAGAAAATTGGTTTTCTCTAGCACATAAACCATGGTTTAATTTTTCAATTACTCATCAATTTGGGAGGTCTGATTTCCGGCCAATTCCAAATGTTGATGCAGTTTTGTTTAGATTCAATTTGAAGGATAATTATTTACTAAGGTGGGGAGAAAAAGCGTCTTATCAAAAGTTTTTAAGAACGTGTTTTGGTCAAGGATTACCAGTATGGCAAAATATGAAAAATGCTTATGGGAGAAAATTAACAGAATACTTACTAATGAGTTTAGGTATAAATAAAAATCAACGACCATCAGATTTGAGCTTGGAGAAATGGATTATAATGTATAGGAAATTCATATCTTCTAGAATTTAATTTCACATAATAATTCAAATTTCTTAAACTCTATATTTTATATAGTTATTATACTTTTCTAAAAATATAATTTCTCCTTGACAACCGTTAAGGCCATTTGTTAATGTAAAGCAGTAAAAGATGCCTAAAAAAGCACAAAAACGAACTAAATATATATTTGTATCCGGAGGAGTAATCTCAGGCATCGGTAAAGGCCTCACAGCCTCTTCTATCGCATTTATTCTCAAATCTGCAGGATATATAGTTGCGCCAATAAAACTCGAAGGATATCTAAATATAGATGCAGGAACAATCAACCCAATTGAACATGGTGATACATTTCTCTGCGAAGATGGAACTGAGACAGATATGGACATCGGTTCCTACGAAAAGTTTCTCAACGAAGATATGGGAAAGCTTAATTTTGTGACTATGGGGCAAATTTATCAGAAAATTATTGAAAAAGAGCGTCGATTTGAGTATAAGGGAGAAGATGTCGAAGCTGTACATATTTCCGAAGAAATTATTGAGAGAATTGACTTATTGGCCAAAGAAAAAAATGCAGAAATTATAATTATTGAACTTGGTGGTACAGCAGGGGAGTATTGGAATGTATTTTTTTATGAGGCATCAAGGATGCTTAGTCTTAAAAATCCAGGAGATGTAATACATATTCATGTAAGCTATGTTCCAACTCCTAAGCATTTAGGGGAACCTAAAACGAAACCCACACAATTATCTGTAAGAACTTTAAATTCTTTGGGTATTCAACCGGATTTTATAGTCGCCCGTTCAGATAAGTATATCGACCAGAGAAGAAGAGATAGATTTGCCTTATTTTGCAATATGCATCCGGAAGATATAATTTCAAACCCCGACCTTGACCATCCATATGAAATTCCATTTATTCTTCATGAGCAGAAACTCGACGAAAAGATTCTCCTTAAGCTTGGATTACCCATTAAAAAGCCACATTTAAATGAGTGGCGTAGGCTTGTAGATACTATAAAAATGAAAAAGAACAAAGAAATTGAAATTGGTATTGTTGGAAAATACTTCGGAACTGGTGATTACCAGCTTAGGGATTCATATGCTGCTTTATTTGATGCTATTGACCATGCAGCTTGGAAGTTAAATGTTAAGGTAAATACGCGCTGGATTGATGCTGAGGCTGTGGAAAAACTCTTAAAAAATGAAAAATCAACCAAAAATGGGAAAATTAATAAATTGGGAGTGAATGATCTTATAGGCAAACCTGATGGTTTAATTGTGCCTATTGGTTGGGGAGTTCGTGGGGCTGAAGGTATGATAGCAGCAGCCTCATATGCACGAGAAAAGAAGATACCATATTTAGGGCTTTGTTATGGTATGCAGTTAGCTTCAATTGCCTTTGCAAGAGACCTAGTCGGTTGGAAAGACGCGAACACAGAAGAAAATGATTCTAAAACAAAACATCCCGTTATTCATTTCATACCTAGCCAAAAAGAGATGATACAAAGGAGAGCATATGGAGGAACAATGCGCTTAGGTGGCTGGGAGGCAAATGTTAAGAAAAATACTCATGCCTGGAAATTATATAAAAAATATGGTGAATTTCTCGATAAAAACTCAGAATTAACTAGCGAAAGACATAGGCATAGGTATGAATTTAATAATGCTTTTGCAAAGGAGGTAGAGGAAAAGGGACTTATTATCTCTGCTCGTTCTGTAATGGAGAATTTGGTTGAGATTGTCGAATTACCTGAAAGCGTACATCCATTTTATTTAGGTACTCAGGGACATCCAGAATATAAAAGTAGACCATTAAAGCCTCATCCTATTTTTTTAGGTTTTATTGAGGCATGTTTAAATAAACGTTAATTATTTAATAGGTATTCAATTCTACCTTGAGATTTAGAGAATTGTAAGGTATAATATTCACCATAGATTATGGTTC
>CAZZCX010000012.1:0-34460 GCA_964653195.1 uncultured Gammaproteobacteria bacterium | reverse complement strand
TGAGTTATGAGTTATGAGTTATGAGTTATGAGTTATGAGTTATGAGTTATGAGTTTATATGACACTCAGAGAAAAAATTCGCTTTTTGTTAATCAGGACTCTGGGTAATTTTTTACTCCTTATTAGTCTTTATGGGGTTTATCAGACTTTTAGTCCTGTCATCTCTCAGGAGATGCGTTTACAGATTGAGAAGATGCGTGGCGTAAAGTATTCTGTTATAGAAGAATCAGAAATTCGGACAGTCAATCCTCCACAAGTAAATTTGAGTACACCTGGTGCATTAAGCGCATTATTTGCAAAAGAAAAAGAGCATATTTTGATACCCATTGATCCATTGTTTAGTGTTTTGATACCAAGTATTGGTGCATCTGAGAAAGTGATAGCGAATGTAGATCCCGGAAATCCAAAGGAGTATCAGAAAGCGCTTCAATCTGGTATTGCCCACGCAAAAGGTACGGTTTTTCCAGGCATAAAAGGTAACACTTATCTTTTCGCACACTCCGCAGATAACTTTTGGAATGCAGGGCGTTATAATGCAGTTTTTTATCTTTTGAAAGATTTAGAGATAGGGGATGATATAGTCGTATTTTTTGAAAATAGACGTTTTAATTATGAGGTTTCAGGAAAATATATTGCTGACCCTACAGAAGTATCATTTCTGGAAAAAAGTAGTTTAAATATTGAGCAGTTGATCCTTCAGACTTGCTGGCCGCCTGGGACGACCTGGAAGCGCCTCTTCATTGTCGCGATTCCAAAAAGTAGTTAATCGCGAGAGGCTTTATACAATTTTTCAAATTCGTCATAACCATCATCCGGCCACGATTCAATTATTTCTTTCGTAACAGGAGTTGCTTGTGTCCACAGAAATTGAAAAATGCTTATAAGAGTACCTGAAAGAGACTTGCTGTTTATGATTAGTCCCCAAACTTCATCTTCATTTGCTGATGTAATCATTACGCGAGTTCCTTTGATTGCGAGTCGGAGAGTAATAGAGAGAATAGGATTTTCAATATATCGAAGTTCACGAGCTTTTATGTACCTTTCATCTCGTCTATATTGATAGGTGATTACATGTTTTGTCCAGTCGTCTAAAACAGTGAGTTCTTTTGAGAAGATATAGCCTTTATTTAGCTTCATATTATTAACATCATCTACTGATTTATCCATTTCAGATGGCCCAAATGAATCCATGGGCATTTGATTATCAAATACGTACATAGGTATGTTGGCTTTATCCATCTCTTCTCCGAAAAGGACTTTCTTCGCGCCTTCAATTCCAGGATAGAAACGGAAATCTGCATGAGATTCATCTCCATAAAACTCACCTTTAAGAAACGGCAAAATTTCCAGAATATCGATTTCTGTTCGGGTGAGCTCCTTCCTTTTATTTCTAAGGATGTCTCGAAGGATTGAGGGATTATGAGCAGTAATTCTCGTTTGCTGTTTTGTGAATCCGTCTGATTGTTGTAGCTTCACTAATCCTTTTAATGAAAGATTCATGAGTACATCATAGACAGTCGTACGTGGGATATTCGTCGCTTTCGAAAGGGTGAAAGGGGAGCTTTCTTTTTGTTTGATGGCCTCCTGATAAATTGTGATTTCATTTTCCGTTAAGCCGAACTTCAGAAGTGCTTTTCTTATTCTTTGAGTTGAATGGTGATCTTTTTGTTCCATGTTTAGTATTCTAACATCGTCGACACTGTCCGTCAATTTTGACATAATTATATAGATCCTATAACATTCACTTATCTACGGAGGTAGATCTTTTATGAATGCTGAATATTTAATTCAAATAGGAGAAGCATTAAGCGGCCAAGAGCCTGAAATCCTTCCACCGCCAAGGTTTGAAAAGGGTGTATGGTTAGGTTCATTCAGTGCGTTAGAAGGAAAAACTTTTGTTTTTGAGCATGGTGGTAAACGTATCCACGCAGAAATTGAGCATGGCAACGTAGGCTTGCAAAAAGTTAAACATACGAATCTTCACTATGAAGCTAAAGATGGTGTCAGGCCAGCGGATGCTGAGATGAATAATGGACCATGGGAGCTTATGTATCCTTTTAGTGGAAAAGGTACGATGCAGAGGATTGATAGTATTACAGGCGAAACTAGTCTGCATAAGCTGGAAGGACCTGTTTCTGATGTGCCTTTAGATGAGTTGGAGATGAGACTTACAAATGATGGGGATATTATATACCTTCACAAAGGTAAAGAGATAGGGCAGGTGAAGCCCATAGTTACCCCATACGGAGATAGGCATGCAACATTTGGAGGTTTAGACGCATATGCTCAGTATCCCAACGATAGTGAAAAAGAACTTACTTTTGTAGTTATAAAGGGAACTCCTGTTGCAGAAGAAAAAATATCTTTATGTAATTGAAGGATGGGTATAGCAAGTCAAGAGACGGGAGGTACTATTCTCGCATTTCCCCTCTGTAATTTTATTAGCCCTCAGCCCTTATTGCAGGCTTATCGTATATAGATTTGCTGCGACATCAGGATTATTGAAATTGGTGAGGACTACAAGCTTATTGCTGTTTGGCCATGGAGAGACAAAATTATCAAGGAAAGGCCCAGCGTAAATAGTGGTACTATTTGTTCCGTCATACTCCATAATATTTATTTTATTATCTTCTGTCAGAATAAGATGCTTAGAATCCGGAAGCCATTGAATAAATGTAGGCTTAGGACATGGATCAGTTGTTTCAATTCTTGTGCATATTTCAGTATCTATCTCTTTAATCTTAAAATTTATATCGTCTTTTATGTCATAAACATATATGTCTGATTCTGAAATTTTTCGATCCTCCCTTATTTCATCTATACCGATCCGACGTGGTTTTATGATAATAGGGAGTGTTGCCGAGCGGGAGGCTGAGTAGAGTATTTTATCGTCTTCCTGTGACCATGAAAGTATAGTGAAATTCTCCTGAATCATAAGTCGTGTGGCCTTCGGTAGCGCGTTTAGCCTTGCTTGTTCTCTTTCTAATTTTTGGGATTGCCACTGCTCTTCGACAGTTGACAGTATTGCTGTGATATTACGGGGTGTTTCATTGTAGCTTGCAGAGTTCAGGAGGTAATAATTTGGAAAATTTGGTTGTCCTGAAATACTGGCCATTATCTCCTCGCCATTTGGACTCCATATATAGTTGGCTGTTGAGAAGAGCGCCGTCACATCATCTGTCAGCTGTTTAGCTGATGTACCAAGTGTAAGTATAGGAGTTGTAGTCATATCTAGAACATAAAGTCCATTTTTCTTGGCTGATTGGGAAGCTACACGAAACGCAATTCTTCTGCCTGATGGATCTAGTACTGGTTGCTGAACGCCAATTGAGGTGATATTTTCAAGTTTTGGTGCTGATGGGAAAAGCAATGCCTCGGCTTTCGTGACTACCTCTTTTCTGATACTTACTTTTTTCTCCCAGGGGAAATATCCCTCTTTCTGTATCTTGACTGTGTATTCTCCCGGGATAAGGTCTATCGTATCATCTGTGGCTGATGTGAGATTGCCGTTTATGAATACCTGGGCACCATTAGGCTTACTCGTTGCCACCAGGAGTCCGGTTTTGCTTAGGGTTGGTTTGCCGTTTTGGATAGTCCCGAATCTATAGCCTTTACCATACAGTATCACGAGTATGGTTACAAGCGTAAGAATAGAGAAAACGGAAACTGAAAAAATAATCTGCCTTTTCATCAAGTAAAATCAATACTATTATACTAGTCCTAGTATTTGCTTGCAACTCAAAATGAGCGTGTTATAATCGAATTAAAGCATGCCTAAACATATAAATGATATAGTTTATAGATAATATGATATATTTGATTCAAGATATAAGTTATAAGATTCAAGAATAATCTCAATAAATCGTGAATCATAAATCATAATTCCTGAATTTTCTTAGATATGTTTAACTTAAATTTGCCAACTACAAAGCGTATAGGTATAGACCTCGGTACTGCCAACACAGTGGTATATGTTGTAGGAGAGGGAATAGTTTTAAATGAACCGACGGTAGTGGCAGTCACTGCTGAAGAGAATCGGGTAGTGGCTGTTGGCAGAGAAGCAAAGGAAATGCTAGGACGGACTCCGGGCAATGTTATAGCTCTTCGCCCCATGAAGGATGGAGTAATTGCAGATTACACCATAACGGAAACGATGCTTACGTACTTTATAAATAAAGCTTGTGGTAAGTCGAGATTTTTTAAGCCTGAAGTAATGGTATGTATACCTTCAGGGGTTACACAGGTTGAGAGAAGAGCAGTACTTGATGCGACTATGAGCTCAGGAGCGAAAACTGCTTATTTGATTGATGAACCATTGGCAGCAGCAATTGGGGCTAGAATCCCAATCGCGCAGCCTGCAGGACATATGATAGTAAATATTGGGGGTGGGTCTACAGAAACAGCAGTCATATCATTAGGTGGTGTTGTTGTGCATAGTTCGGTGCGTGTGGCAGGCAATAAGCTGGATGAAGCAGTAGCATCATATATCAAACGAAAGTTCAATCTGCTAATTGGCGAAACAACTGCAGAGCAGATAAAGATAGTTTTGGGAAATGCTGTAGTAAATCAAACTCCAAGAATCAAACCACAAAAAACAGATGAAATTGATAAATCTGGAATGATAAACGAACATTCAGGAAAGACTATGGAAATTAGTGGCCGGGATAACATAACTGGATTGCCTCGAAGTATTGAACTTACTGAAGTGCAAGTGAACGAAGCGATTATGCCCGTACTGGTTGAAATACTTAATGGTCCTAAAAGAGTACTCGAGCAGTGTCCACCTGAGCTCGCCTCTGATATAATTGACAAGGGAATTGTAATGAGCGGAGGAACATCACTTCTTCGTAATTTAGATAAATTGATGACTGATGCAACTGGAGTCCCATGTCATGTGGCTGCTGATCCATTACTATGTGTAGTACGTGGTACGGGAGTAGCAATGGAAAATATTGAGTTATATAAAAGGAGTATTAAGAAATAATTTGTGGAATAAGGTATAGAGTTTTGAGCAAAGGGTTAATAATAAAGAGTAACAAACAGCAAACAGTAAAGAGTGATATATAGAACGCGTTATATAGTATGTAGATAAATTCTTTTATTTTTTTACAAATTAAATTATTCAACTAACTTTTCACATAACACTATGTCCTCTAATATAAATACAAAAAGTTTACATTTTTTCAGCTTTAAGCGCTTATGATTAGGCATAGTTTATGTATATTCAATATGATCAATATCTAACTATTTGTGATTTAATTGTATTATATTATATCCTGTAATATTTATGAATAATTTAGTGAAATTAGATATTTTGGGAGTAGGTATAACAAATGCTTCAAAAGAAGAAGTCCTAGAGTATATTTTCACAAATCTAAAAAATCTAGAGAAATATTATATAGTTACCCCGAATCCTGAGTTAATTATGATATCTCAACGAGATTCAAATTATGAAAAAATACTTAATAAAGCACGAATTTCAGTGGTCGATGGAGTAGGTTTAGAGTTAGCAATAAGATTTCTCAAGAGAGAGAAGATTATTCGGTTTTCAGGTGTCGATTTAATGGATTCGATATGTAAAAAAGCGTCCATTTTGCCTGTCAGAATAGGACTACTAGGAGCTGGGCATGGTGTAGCAGAGAGAACTGCAGAGTGCTTGATGAAGAAATACCCCGGTCTAAATATTGTATTTATAAGTGATGAGTGGGGAGAGGAAGGGTTTAATTTTGCGAAAAAGTATAAAGTAGAAAGTAGAAATTATCAAGTGAATGAAAAACTACATGCTACTAACTACATGCTACCTGCTACTATAGATTTTTTGTTCGTGGCTTTCGGTTCACCAAAGCAGGAGAAGTGGATTTCGGAAAATATAGATAAATTACCAGTGAAAGTTATGATGGGCGTAGGTGGCGCATTTGATTTTATTAGCGGTGAAGTTTCCAGAGCGCCAGTAATTGTAAGAAGGATTGGGATGGAGTGGCTTTATAGACTATTTATACAACCCTGGAGGTGGAGAAGGCAAATTGACTTAGTGAAATTTATTCTATTGGTTCTTAGAGAAAAATATAATTCTCGTTTCCATAATAAATCCCCCTTTTAAATTATCCATAATTAACCACGGTAATTCTAGGTGAACTCCTATTAAAATTAAATAGCAATATTTTCATAATTTATAAATTACTAAAAACTACATGTGTTAGTTTTATATATATTATGATGTATTGCGGTATGATTTATATCACTTATTAATTTATTATTGATGTAGCTAAATGTGCGATATCATTGACTTATATTGTCAAACTAATCTATTCTTATTGTATTAGCTCTGCTTTTCGCAGACTGGTTTTTGTGGATTAAGTTTTAGATTCAGGCAGGAATCTTATCGGAAAATGGCTCCTGCCTATGAAAAAGTATTTAAATAAAATTTTAATATTGTTATTGGTCAGTGTGTTTTCAATTCCGTGGAACTTATTTGCGATATTTAACTCACCCTCAAGCGTTCAGGCAGCTTCAGCTACTTTAACTTCAAAAGTTGATTTTGATACAGGCGAATTTAATAATACCGAGTCTGTCAGTAAAGAAGGAGATCTTAAATTGAAGCCTGCAGGAAGTTGGGGACCGCGTGTATTTCATACTCCAAATCTAGCTCAATCAGATCAGTCTGCAATTGCAAGTGATGGCACATATATCTACTTACTTTCATCAAATGATAATCATTTTTCGCGATATGTCCCGAATGAAAATAAATGGAAGAATTTAGCTTCAGCTCCTCATTATGCTTACGTTGGTGCGGATTTGGTCGTAATTGGGAACTATATTTATGCTGAATTTGGTGGTTATCAGAAAGAATTTGCACGCTATTCAATTATTGATAATTCCTGGACGAGCATGGCAAACATGCCTGAATTAGTTGCAAATGGCGCGTCCCTTGCTAGTGATGGAACCGATATTTATGCAATACGTTCAACTTCTACTTCAGATTTCTGGAAATACACAGTTTCCACCAATACCTGGTCTACTATAACGAGTACGCCTGCTACTTTGGGTGGTGGTTCAAGTCTTTATTATAATGGAGGATATTTATATACACCGCGGGGTGTTGGAACTGTGACATTTTACCGTTACAGCATTTCTGCCGGTACATGGTCAACGCTTACGAATATATCAGGAACAATAAATGAAGACCATAATATTGACGGTTATGGTGATTTTATTTATGTCACACGTGATCAGGGTACACAGACTTTTTACCGTTATCAAATAAGCACAAATGCCTGGACTACTTTGACAAATACCCCTCAAGCCTCTCGTTATGTTGGTGTAGTTTATCATAGTGGAGATGGGTATTTGTATGTTTTCCGCGGAAATAACACATATGATTTCTGGAAATATGACATAGGTACGGCTACATTTGTGGGACCTGCGGATTTGCCTGCAGCACCGGGAACTGGATCTGATCTGCTTTATTATAATAGTTTACTTTATTATCCGCGAGGAGCCAGCACTGCCAATTTTTATTCATATAATCCATCGACTAATGCATGGACCAGTTTGACTAGTGCTCCGGGTACTTTGGGTGATGATACCAAAGGTGTAGTTGCAGGAAGCATTTTGTATTTTTTACGCGGTAGCAATACTTTGACGTTTTATTCTTATAATACCGGTACAGCTACATGGGCTACTTTGGCGGATGCTCCTGCGACAATTCAAAATGGGGGTACTCTTACTTATCCAGGGTCAGGTGATTATATATATGGGACAAGAGGTGCAACAACTAGAAGTTTTTATCGTTATAGCATAAGCGGTAATACCTGGTCGGATATAGCAGTTTCTGATCTTCCTGATGATGCAGAAGCAGCTTTTGGAGCAAGACTTATCTCTGATGGTACAGATATATTTTATATATCTGGAATCGGAATGTCTCAGTTATTGAAATACACAATCGCTACAGATACCTGGTCGGCTGTAACTTTGCTTCCTTTTACTCCGTATTACGGTACAGATATCACTTATTATAGCGGGAAAATTTATGCGCTATCAGGTTTCTATAAAAATGAGTTATGGGAATATACAATAAGCAGCAATACATGGAGAAGGTTACCTGACTTAAGCGGCAATTATGGACAGGATATAGGTCCATATAACGGTGCATCTTTGGAATCTAACGGTTCAGGAACACTATATTTTACACCTGGTACGAGTTTTACTCAGATGCACACATATACGATAGATGCTGACAATTATCCGGTGAGTGGTACCTGGACTAGTGGTGTTTTGGATTATACATATGTAAGCAGCTGGACATCATTGGTATCATCAGTGACAACTCCGAGTGATTCGGCTGTAAGTTTTGAAACGCGTACGAGTACCGATAGAAGTACATGGTCTACATGGGAGGCGGTAAGTGGATCAAGTATCGTATCACCAATTAGAAGATACATTCAGATTCGTGCAACATTATCTTCATCCACTGATCAATCAGCTGCTCCTACCGTTTCGTCTATCACGATAAATTATGCAGGAGATACTACTGCTCCGTCAAATCCTTCTTCTTTTACAGGATCATCTCAATCTGCGGGAGGTGTAGCACTTGTGAGTGGAAATTCATATAGCTATACATCACCATATTTTGCCTGGAGTGGAGCAACTGATACACATTCATCTATAACAGGTTATTATGTCTATTTTGGAACAAATAGTTCGTCTGACCCGGAGACAGTAGGAAATTTTCAAACTAATGCAAATTACGCAGTAACGACACCTTTGACAAGTAATACTTATTATTTAAGAGTTAAAACTAAAGATTCTGCCGGTAATATTTCCTCAGCAACAAACGGATTTACGTATTTATATTCAGGAGTTACGCCTACTTCGCAATCTGCTACATTAACTGCTGATTTTAGTAGTGGTAGCGCTTCCAATATTGCAAGCAGTAATGATTCGCTTAAGCTCTCAGGAAAAGCAGGTTTCTGGCAGCAAGAAAGACTTAGTCTAGCACCAGCAGGTTTCAGTTATGGAGCAAGTTTTGCATACGTATCAACAAGCAATAAACTTTATACGTTTAGAGGTGCTGGTACAACTACGTTTTATGAATATGCGATTTCAACAGATACATGGTCGACTTTAGCAGTAGCACCTGCCTCTGTAAATAATGGTGGTGCACTTGTTGAAGGACCTAGTGGTTATCTGTATGCAGTGCGTGGACAAAATACGTCGACATTCTGGAGATATGATATATCAGGTAATTCCTGGTCTGATGCAGCTGCAGCTGATTCACCACAAGCATTTGATTATGGTAGTGATCTTAAATACGACGGATCACGATATATTTATGCATTAAAAGGTAACAGCGATGATACATTTATGCGATATGATACACAGGTTGATACCTGGGAAGTACTTACAAATATAAATTTTGACGGACCGGATACACAGATTAATAATTTAGTTTATATTGGTGGGGACTTGGCTTTTGACGGAAATGATAAGATTTACGCGATTCAGGGAAATACCCGCTCGGGATTTGCTCAATATTCAATAAACAGCAACTCTTGGACCGTATTAGGTAATTTACCTGCTTTGGCATACACAGGTGCGCAAATTGAATATGATTCAACTACGAATTCGATATATTTTGTACCAGGGTGGGATAGACCGTTTTTATACAAATATTCCTTGGATACACAAGTATGGACAAGTCTTTCAGAGAGTCCGATAGTATTTTCTGCTGGTTCTGCAATGCGAATTGTAAGTGGTTATTTATACATAACCCGCGGGGCAAGCTCAAATATAATGTACAGGTATAATATTGCTAAGGATTCATGGCTTATACCAACGCGGGGAATATTGGCCCCGATTTTTAGAGGTACTGAATATCTGACTTATGGAACAGGAGCAGATATCGTAAAAGGGGACGGGAATTATTTATATCTTACGCAAGGCGGTTACAATAATATTTTTGTCCGTTACAATAGCGTTACGGGAGAAACAGTGCAGATGTCAGCAGCCCCATTTGGATTCTCAACAGGTGGTGATTTGGTTTATGACTCTGTAAATAATAAAATTTACGCGCTTGCAAGCAGTCTTTACCGAAAGTTTTTTGTATATGATATTGCCACTGATGTCTGGTCTGAAGTAGCTAGTGATTTGCCTCCAGCAGATTTAGGAGCAGGGACAGCAATGACTTATGATGGGGCGCGATATATTTATGTTTTAAGAGGAGTAAGTACAACTACATTTTATCGTTATGACACACAGGGAAGTGCGGGAAGTAGATGGTCTACTATGGCAACTGCTCCAAGCACTATTGGAGCAGGCGGAGATTTGGTATTTCGTGGAAGTTACATTTATGCATTAAGGGGAAACAGCAGTGTTTCATTCTACCGTTATGATATTGCAGGAAATACTTGGTCTGATCCTGCTGTTGCAGATTTAGGTACCGGCGTGACAGTAGGGGCAGATGGATTCTTAATTGATCCGGGAAGCGGGGATTATTTTTATGCCTGTAGAGGTTTGAATACTTCAGCTTGTTACCGATATTCTATATCGGGCAATAGCTGGTCTTCGCTTGCTACTAGTCCTGCAAATATTACAACTGGCGGTGCTGCTGCTACAAATGGCAGTGATAAGATTTTTGTAATTGCCGGAGCTGGAACAAATACTTATGCGAATGGTCTATATACTTATGTGATGGAAACTACAACCTCATCTTTCGAGGAATCAGGAACTTTTTCATCCGCAACTTATGATCTGGGATCATTGTACCGCTTTGCGAATGTCACTATAACTTATAATTCAGCAACAAATTCGACAGTAACAGTTGCAACAAGAACATCAGCAGATGATAGCACGTGGTCTGACTGGGCTGATGCGTCAGAGATAAAAAGTATCGGCACAGCAAATGTCTATAAAATTAATTCCGCAGTAAACAGATATATTCAAGTAAGGATTACATTGTCATCTTCAGATGGTGTTTATTCAGGATCAGTTGATGATTTTACGATCAATTATTATGTAGATTCAGTTTCACCTGTAAATCCTACGTCTTTATCCTCATATGCAACCGCTACGCAGGCAGCAGCTATTAATACAAATACGTGGTATAACTATTCGTCACCAAATTTCGATTGGCCTGAAGCAGAAGCTGTCGGAGGCGCAATTGATACTTTAACAGGTTCGGGTGTAACTGGTTACTATGTCTACTTTGGAACAAATAGTTCAGCAGATCCTCAGACAGACGGCGCTTTGCAGTCAGGCAGCAGTTATACAGCATCCAGCCTTGCATCAGGGAGCACTTATTATCTGCGTATTAAAACCAAAGATGATGCCGGAAATATTTCATCATCCGCATGGCAGCCATTTATATATAAATTTGATAATACTGCACCAACAAATCCGACAACTGTTGTCGCTGATCCTCCAGGATACACGAATACAGATAGTTTTAATTTTGTCTGGAGCGGTGCAACAGATAGTGCGTCTTCTATTTCAGAGTATTGTTATAAAACCGGAGCTACTGGAGCACAGGATACCTGTACAAGTAGTGCATCAGTTAGTGCTATTACTTCTTATCAATCTGGTGCAAATACTTTTTATGTCCGTGCGAAAGATACATCAGGAAATTTAGCAAGTACGTATGTCAATGCGTCATATTATTATAGTTCTACAGCTCCTGGTGCTGTACAGGATCTTGAAGCTACACCTGAAAGTAATTCAATAAATGAATTTGCATTCTCATGGAGTCCGCCTGACTTATATTCAGGTGCTCAAGCGGGTTTGAGATATTACTACTCGGTAAATGCTCTTCCTACAGCACAAAATGTAAATGCGGTTGGTTTAAGTACCACATATGTTACTGCAGATGCTTATGCTACTGTGCCTGGTGAGAATACTTTTTATGTTGTCGCTAAAGATGAAGCAGGTAATATTGACTACGATAACTATGCATCAGTAGTATTTACAGCCAATACTTCAGCGCCAGGTGTTATACGTAATGTAGACATAGCAGATGTATCAGTCAAATCGACAAGCAATTGGCGACTTGCTGTATCCTGGGACGAACCTCTTGCAACGAATTCAGGTGTAGCAAATTATAAAGTCTATAGATCGACTGAAGATAATGCATCGTGCACTGTTGATTTCAGTGACTTTAGTTATATAGCATCTACGATTCAGGAATCATATGTAGATACAGGACTTACGCAGAGGGAATATTATTATTGTGCAAAAGCATGTGATTCTACAAATAATTGTTCTGCTGTTTCTGATACAGTTAGTTTTTATCCCGACGGTAAGTGGACTGAAGCTCCAGCAATGTCTGCAAGTCCATCTGCAACAGTTAAGACCAAGTCTTCAGTAATATCATGGTCTACTGATCGATCTGCAAATTCATTTGTAAAATACGGAACCAAATCAGGTGATTACGGAGATGAGGTAGGTAGTTCTGAGCAAGTCGCGTATCATGAGATTACCCTCACCAATCTTACTCCGGGAACTAATTACTATTATAAAGTATTATGGACTGATGAAGACGGCAATACAGGCTCCTCAAGTGAGCTTTCATTCGTAACAGATCCCGCTCCATTTATTTCGGCTGTGAAAGTTAAGAATACAAGTATAACTTCAACCTATCTGTCTTTTGTTGTGAAAAACGCTTCGAAAGTAACTGTCCAATATGGAAAGACCTCAAATTATGGAGGAATAAAGACTATTTCAACTGCCAAGTCTGAAACGGAGCACACAATTTTACTTGATGATTTGCTTGAAGGGACACTTTATCATTATCGAATTGTTGCTGAAGATGAAGAAGAAAATTCATTTGCAGGTGACGATTATACATTTGAGACTCTTCCCGTTCCAAAAATTACTACACTTAAAGTTCAGCAGGTAGCAGGATTGCCTACAGCTACATTAAGACTAATTTGGACTACAAATACGGAAGTTTCAACAATTATTACGTATTATCCTGAAAACAATCCTGTAGCAGTGAAGGATTTTATAGCATTGAAACTTACAAAGTCACATGACGTATTACTTAAAGACCTTTTGGATAATACGGATTATGTCTTAAGCGTAAAAGGTAAAGATGCTGCCGGAAATGAAGCTATTTATCCTGTACAAAAGGTAAAAACTGCAGTTGATTTTCGTCCCCCTGAAATATTAAATATGGAAGTCGAAGCTACAATCTTGGGCGTTGGGGATGAAGCTAAAGCGCAAATTATTATAAGTTGGGATACAGACGAACCGGCTACTACCCAAGTTGAATATTCTGAGGGAACTGGTATAAATTACGGCCAATCAACACAGGAAGATCCGGCGCTTACTACCAATCATACAGTCACGATTACCGGCTTGGCACCTGCAAAGATTTATCACTTGAGAGCTCTATCAAAAGATAAAACCAATAATAATGGAAAATCTGGAGATTATGTCGTGGTAACTCCGAAATCAACCAAAGATGCTTTAAATCTTGTAATAGATAGTCTTTCCAAAACTTTTAAATTCTTAAAGAAAAAATAATATGGATCCAAATTCGTTTATTCAAACAATTGATGTAAAAAAAGTTTTTCCGGTTGAGGATATGCAGGTTGAAGCGCTTAAAGGTATTTCTGTAAAGGTAGGTAAAGGCGACTTTGCGATAATTTTTGGTCCTTCCGGCTGTGGAAAATCTACGCTTTTACATACGTTACTTGGACTTGAAGTTCCAACTTCAGGATCGGTTTATTTAGATGGAAAAGATATATATCTTATGAATGAGGATGAAAGAGCACTGCATAGACGTCGTACGATAGGTATGATTTATCAGCAGCCATTGTGGGTAGGCTCTCTAAATGTAATTGAAAATATTAAATTTCCGCTTCATCTACTTAATTTACCAGATGATGAAATAGATAAGAAGGCCTATGAAACGCTTTCACTTGTAGGCCTAAGCAACTGGGCTATGTATGCACCTTCTCAATTATCCTCAGGCCAACAACAGAAAATAAGCTTGGCACGTTCTTTGATGACTGATCCGCAGTTGATAGTTGCTGATGAGCCAACTGGTAATCTAGATACTGTATCGGGTCAGGATTTGATGAATACTTTTATTTCTTTGATTGAAAAAGGTAAAAGCATAATTATGGTTACTCATGACCTCGAATATTTAAAATATGGAACGAAGATAATTCATATGATTGATGGACAGGTGGTAGAAGAATTCAAGCCTGCAAAAAATAAAAAACTTAGTCAGTTTCAAGGTAAAAAACAGATAGGTGAGAGTAGTGGTATCGCAAATGTACATGATCCTAAGCTGCTTGAGAAAATACAATTATAACAAATATGAATAAATTTAAAGTTATTACAAAATCGGCAATTAGAAAGTTTACGGATATTACCTTCTGGAAAAATGCTCCACATAATTCATTTGTTATTAGTAAAGATTTTATACAGTCTCTAGTAGAATTTAGCTCTTTTTTTGTTTTACTAATAGTTTTTGTGGTTTCAAAATTATTTTCTTTTATAAATTTTTTGCCATTTGGTAAAAATATATATTCATTAATTTATAAATTTTGGAGTTTAAAAGCAAAGAAAATTTTAGAGAAAATAATTATCAGGCTTGATACCTCTTCTGCGTCAAGTGTAAAAAGATCATATTTGATCTCACTAAGTTACAAGAATCTAATGTCTAAAAAAACTAGGACTTTTGTGACTATACTTGGTATGTCAATTGGCGTAGGAGTTATAGTATTGTTGCTGTCATTGGGTTATGGCGTCGAAAGACTCATTATCGGCAGAATTGCCAGACTTGATGAACTCAAGATGGTAGATATTGCGACTGGAGCCAATACTGCACTCAGATTAGATGGAAAACTCATCGATAAGATACGATCAATAAAAGAAATAAATGAAATAATGCCATTGGTTTCATTTATAGGGAAAGTTGATTTTAACGATGCGAAAACTGATGTGCTTGTATATTCGATTCCTGAATCTTATCTGAAAAGTACCAGTGCTCGTCTTTTACGGGGTAAATATTTCAGTAGTAAAGTGTCAGAGTTGCCAAGGGATACTGATGTAGCAGGAGCAAGAGATGAAATTATAAATGGTAAGCTAAATGAACCTGTAAATAAGAATTTAATTCATTTTATAATCAATCCCGGAAAGAAAACTTATGCACGTGAAGATTGCACATCTGACAGTAAAATCGTAGGTATCGTTAGAAACGTAGAAGGTGGATTAAGCGGATTTGAATATTGGGGCGATATATATTTAACCCAAGGTAAAAGAGAAGGTTTAGATAAAGATAAGAATCTTAGTTTACAAAAGTGGGTGAAATCTGAAGTGCCAATTTTCTATGAGACATATGATGGAAGCTTTTTACCTAAGCTTGGGGATAATGGAAGGCAAGTTTGGAGTAATGTATGTATTCAGAAAAATGAAATAGTCATACAATCAGAGAATGTTTTGGGAGATTCAACATCTGCAGTTCTCACCACTGAGACGAATGCCAGCGAATCCGCAGATTTAAATATCGTAGCTGATGAATCAGCATCTGATAGTGCATCGATTGCAGGTGATATTGTGATCGCTACAGATGAAGCAGGTATGGAGATAGTTAGTTTTGCTACTCAAACCAATGCTAAAAAACAGGAAATTATTAATTTTGGGCGAAATGCTACATATGAAGCGGTAGTGTCTAATGGATTACTTACGCTATTGAATATTCCGTTAAATAAAGCTCTGGATACGAGTTTCAAGACAGCTTTCGTTCTTACAAAATCAATAGTACCTTCAATTGAAGGAAAAGCAACAACTGAAGAAAAGCAGTTTAGGATAGTAGGTGTAATCGATGATGACGAGTCTGCATATTTCTATGTTCCGCTCGATAATGCATCAGCACTAAACATCAAGAATTACTCTCAGCTGAAAATTGTTTTGGGATCTAAAGATTCTTTAGTTAATGTACGTAAGCAGGTTGAAGTATTGGGTTTTCGAACCAGTAGCGCTGCCGATACTGTGACACAGATTGAGTCATTATTCGCAAGTTTAAGAGTGCTTCTTGTTTTGATTGGACTTGTGGCACTTGGAGTAGCTTCATTAGGGATGTTTAACACGCTTACAGTTTCTTTGCTTGAAAGAACACGTGAAATAGGAGGTATGAAAACGATTGGTATGGTATCAAAAGAAGTTCGCGATTTATTCCTAGCTGAAGCGATGATACTTGGAATGGCAGGTGGCTTTGGTGGTCTGGTATTAGGTTTTATAGCCGGAAAAACTCTATCACTTATTATATCTGTAGTTGCTCTTTCAAACGGAGAAGGGATTTTGGATTTGACTTATATACCTTGGTTTTTAATAGTTATAATAGTGATATCTTCTTTTTTGGTAGGTATAGTGACCGGTTATTACCCGGCAAGAAGAGCCAAAAGAATATCTGCTCTGAATGCTTTAAGGTATGAGTGATAAATCTATGAAACATATATCTAAAAAAACAGCAAGAGAAATGTATGCAAGAAATAGAAAGATAATGTTAATCATGTTTATCTTCGGATTCATTTTCGGAATTGGAATATTGATAGTGGATCTTCCTAGCTTTCCGAGACTCTATGAAACTCATATCGCAACTCGTACAGATCCTCTCTATCTATTGCAGCAAATGAAGAAGGGCAAATTTGATAAATTTCTCTTAATAGATACCAGATCAAAGAAAGATTTTCTTAAGTCCCATATCAAGTCAGCAGATTCTTTTCCTCTTTATGACGAAAAAGGGGAATTGATGAATCCTGAAAATGCGTTAATAAAAGAATTTAAAGAAAAATATAAAGATGAGAAAAGAGAAATTATTCTTTACGGAACGTATGGTAATTCTCCAATAGTCGGGGAGTTTAGTGAAAAACTTAGTTCCAGCGGAATAAAGACCTCAGAGCTTGCAGTAGGCTGGAATGAATGGAGGCATTTTAGAAACCTCTGGCTTCCTGAATCTATGTGGAACACTATCCAGATGGATGAATACGTGAGTGAGTGAAATTAATAATTTTTAAAAGCAAAAGCAGGTGTTAAGTTAATTCTTTAAAGTATTTATTATTTATATTCTAAATAGTTGCTTGAAGTTAAAGGGGAAGCGGGTGTTTGTGTGAAGTGAGACTGTTTTTGCTAATTCTGTAAGTATTTCTGCATATCCATCAACTCCTTCAGTTATGATCTCCGCCTCTCTCATAGCGTCTTTTTCTATATGGTCAGGCTTTACCCAGATATTAAAAGCGTGAATTGGGGTGTGGGCGATATAGTCTTCATTGTGAAATTTAACGATCTGCTTTAAAGCTTTCATGGCATAGGCATCTTGATCGCTATCGCCTGCATAAATGATAAGACCGACTCTTTGATTGTCTTGCATATTATTTCGGATGTTATTTAATAAATTGACCATACCATATGCTTTACTTTGCTTGAGAAGTGGTTCAAATTTAAGCGTAAATCTTCCCGGTATGGATGGTTTATGTACATCTTGGTTTATACCCCAAATCCGAGTTAAGGCTGTAGCCAGTAAATGATGTGTTTTCATAATGAGACCTATTTCCTCTTTGTATTTTTCCTCCGTCGCGCTTACTAGCTTTGTTCTTAGATTTGGATTTATTAGATTCAAGTTAAATAGCGCAGCAATACCTTTGGGGAATTGCTCGCATATTCCTTTTCGCTCGAGTATTATTTGATCTGATTCAAAAGGTATGGCTGTTTCTGAACCTTGGATAATTAATTCTTTTTGATTTGTATAATCAAGTACAAATAATTCAATTGTGCTTAATAGCTTTGTAATATCTTTTGAGTAGGGCAGGAAGCGGTTATCAATTATCGATGTATGATCAGCCATATAAGTTTCAAATCCATAAGTTCCTATAATTGAGGGATCTTTTATCCCAGCAGCTTTGGTCATTCGTCCAATTTGCGATCCACCCCGATTTGATATGAAGCCAATTTTATGTCCCAAACTTTCAATTTGACTTAACGCTTTAGCTGACTTAGGGTATATTGTAGTTTTGCGGGGATCGTCTTCGCCTGTTATTCCACCTGTAGATACAGTGAGATCGATGTCATTTATGATTACTATTGTTTCACCGCGATTTAATACTGCTTTAGCTGTGACCAAAAGCTCAAGAGGATCAAGTTTTGGTGTTCTATTGGAGCTGTTGGGCAGTAAATCCAGCATACAATTTAAGTATAACAGAGTTAAACATACAACTTTCAGAAATAATGTCATGCTGAATTCATTTCAGAATCTTCTAAAATTCTATACAAATCGTGCTCCTAGGAGTTCCTGAAACAAGTCTTCGACCGTGAGTTGAGCTCTCTAGCTCTGATCGAATCGGTTCGGGATGACAATTAGAGAGTGCTGTGATAGAGAATTTGTCTATGGTTTGTTGAGGATTTTTTGATAGACATTTTCATAATTTGTAACCATGATCTCACTTGAGAATTTATCTTCTACCCATTTTCTGCAGTCTGTACGTCTGATTGCTGAAATCTGCTTTATTTTCTCTGCCATTTCATCTACATTTTCCACCAAATAGCCGGTATAGCTGTCTTTCACAGTTTCAGTCAGCGCTCCACGACTGAAGCTTATAACAGGTGTGCCAGTAGCCATTGCCTCAATTGATACTAGCCCGAAAGGCTCATTCCAAAGAATTGGATTGAGAAATCCTAACGCATTTCCCAGTAACTCATCTTTCTCTTTCCCTCCTTTTTCACCAACGTAAATTATTTGCTTGCCATCAATCAGGGGTCTTATATCATTTTCATAATATTTTCGTTTGACTTCATCCTCAAGATCTATCGTGCCTGCAAGAATTAATTTTATATTTGCTTTTTTTGCTGCGAGAATTGCCTCAAGCGTTCCTTTATCGGGATTGAATTTTCCCATCCATACATAGTAGTCATTTGGGGTAGAGTTGAAAGTAAATTCTGATAAGTTAATACCGTTATATACCGTATCTAGAAACTTTAATTTCCCAAATCCAAGTTGTGCTGCGTGCGAGATAGAAATAAAATTCAGGTTATTGTGTTTCTCGAGAAGCTCCATTCTCTGCGGATACTTTTTTGCGCTAGGGGATACGAAATGAATCGTAAAGACAGTTTTATGGGCAATTAACGATGCAGGCGGTAAAGACATGTAGTCACTGACTATACTTAGATGGAAATGAATTATGTCGAAATCTTTTTCTCTTTTAAATACATTTGTGAAGTTTAATAAAGGATAGATAATATCACTTTTTCCGATTCCAAGGCGTGCGAGTGGCTCAGGACATGCACTAACTAGTCGAGCTTTTGTGATGGCTTTTTCTGTCGCAAAAAGCGTCACATCGTGGCCTTTTGCTACCAGTCCTTCAGTAAGTGAAGAAACGATCCGTTCTGTACCGCCATATAGAGGAGGGGGAGTATTTTCATAGAGGCTTCCTACTTGCGCGATACGCAGTTTCATAAATTAATTATACATAAAAAGTTTTTTATATTGTTTGTAGTCCATCAAGCGTCAGGAGTAGACTTGCTGCTTGTATTTGGCCTTGGCAAACTTCATCACATATAATTAATTCGCGATTTTCATGCATGAGACTCTTATAATGACCTTTTATCTTTAAGGCTTGTATTTGAGACTTGAGACTCTCAAGTGTTTCATCCAGTAACTCAGGATGAGCATTCTTACATCTAAGCGCAGGCATAAGTCGAGATCCGCCTGGTAGAAGAAATATAGCGCAAGTACCCCGAGCTGCGCGCATGCCCATATCAAAGTCAGCATGACCATCACCTGCGATCAAAACATGTAACTTAGTGCGTTTTAAAGTCAATAATGCACAAATTTGATTGATGATGTGATCTACAGCTTTTGTTTTAGATCCGTTTTTGGGTGTGATATGAATCTGGTGCAGATCTTTTGCTGGCTCGCTGTCATCAGTCAAGCGAATGTTTGAAAAACTACCTTCGGATTTAAGAACGTTTTTTATAAAAGAGCGGAATTCATTTTTTATTTTCGCTGACTGAAACATGACTGTGACTCGATTTTGGGGAGGATAGACATTAGAGATTCCTTTTTCATAGTTTATAATTTCTTCATAGGGGGCAAGATAAGCTTTTACTAATGGGGAGTTAAAATCTTTAAGCAAATCTAAAACAATCCCTCGCCAATTTATCCTAATATCCAGTTTATCGATGAAATTCTTATCTGGTGCATAGCCACCATTTAATTGCTTAATATATAGCTGAGTACCGCTTGATCCAGCTATGATGTCCGGATCCAAAAGTCCGCGAGGCTCAATCTGTTCTACAAGAGTATAGGTATACTTATCAGCAATTCTACCTAGCTTCGGTATAGGACGGCTAAATCCTAACATGCAGGATGCATTATAGGAGGAAGTAGACATAAGCATTTCTTCAGTTCTTGCAGTGACATATACTATAACGTATCCTAGCTGTTCTAATTTTCTGCGTGTAGCGTTTGTCGATTCTATGCTACCTGTCATCGTGGAGTCGATATCAAGAAAAGCAATTTTAAGCGGTTTTTTCTGAGTTTCTCGTTTTTTTAGTTTAAAAAGTAAGCTACTTTGCTCATATTCATTTAAGAACATGTATCTTAATATACGTTATCTTAGGTTTTTATGCAAGTTTGTTGAAAATAGTTTATAGGATATTATATAATATGCGAATTATGATAGAAAAGGGTGGAGTGAAAGTTGATCAAGGAGATCGTAAAGCTGAAAGAATAGGTGTCTCGAGAGGATTAAGCAGACTTAAACCTTTGGCAGCGGGAATTGGTGGTGTGGCTTTTTTGGGTTATTTATCGTTAAGTGAAATAAAAGGACCTGGAAAGGATCGTCGTCAAAAAGAATTTGATGTGCTAGTAAAGAGATTAAAGGAAGCAGGATTGACTAATGCACCATTGTCACCTGCAGAAGCGAAAATGTGGGTTGATAATTTCTATAGTAGACAGAAAGCTGGTGGGGGAGATAGTTATACTGCAGCGCAATTATCGTTACTTACGTATATGTCCACCTTAACAGGCCCAGCTGAAGTAACAGAAAAAAGACATAATAGAGCATTTGGTAATAAGTTGAGAAGGCGTCGTGGTAATTAAATGTAATCTAAAAAATGTAATTTAATTTTTAGCTTGAAGTAACTTTTATCTCCTGTAGGCTTCAAGAAGCGTCCGTCTATTCCCCAAGGATCTAATATTATTTTTTAATCCCAATTAATTTATAGATTTGTATATTTAAATCAAATATAAGCGTAAGGATTTGGTAAGATTTTTAAGTTATATTTCCTCTCTTACAAACATGAGGTATAATAGGCAACAAGATTAGAAAAAAGAAGCAAGATTCAAGAATCACGAATTATGCGTTTTATGCTTGCAGTTACGATTCTTACTTCATGAATCTTGCTTCCTGAATCTTTATTTTATGGTTTCTTTCTACGATTTAAAAGACTATCTCCAGAAGAGCGGATATAAAGTCATAATTGCAGCTGATGCTGAGACCAAGCAGCATGTCAAGAAAAACGGTCAGATAATGGTACAAAATGTACATGGTGGTGTGGCATCTACATTTGACGTACTCGCTCAGGCAAGTAATGCTACTTATATTGGTCGTGCAAGAACTCCCGAAGATAGAATTACAGCTGACAAAAAAGGTAGAGTGAAAGTAGAGGGGGATCAGGGTGAATACACAATTAAGCGCATTTTTTTAGATACGGATGAAATAGATAATTATTACTTCGGTTTTTCCAACCAAACTCTTTGGCCTCTGAGTCATGTCGCATTTGAAAAACCATCGTTTCGAAAGGAATGGTATGAAGGTTATAAGGCAGTGAATCAGAAATTCGCAAAAGCCATAAAAGAGGAAATATCCGGCAAAACTTTTATCTGGATTCATGATTATCAGCTTGCGTTAGTTCCTCTATATTTGAAGCTAAATCAGCGGAAAGACGTCATTGTTTCTTTTTTCTGGCATATACCCTGGCCTACATGGGAGCAGTTTCGTATTTTACCAGTCAAAAAAGATATACTTTGGAGTCTGCTTTCCTGTGACTTTTTAGCATTTCATAGGGGATACCAAACACGAAATTTTATGAATACAGTACAAAGAGAGCTCGCGGTGATGATAGATGAGGAGAAGCGTCAGATTCATTTTGCAAAAAATAAAACTTCTGTCCGTAATCTTCCTTTAGGAATAGACGTAGATGTCATCAAAAAGCTCGTAGAGCCGAAAACGGAAGAACCCTTAGTGATGAGAGTCTTGCGGGATATGCTGGCTGGGGAATCAAAAAGTAAGACCAAGGATGAGAAGAAAGATCCGCTCGATAAATTTTTCAAAAATTACAGAGTTATTTTGGGCATAGACAGGCTTGACTATACGAAGGGAGTTCCGCTTCGTCTTCAGGCTATTGATGCGTTTTTGGAAAAGTATCCTCAATACAGAGAGGAAATAGTATATTTGGGAATTATGTCGCCAAGTAGATCCAACATACCTTCTTATCAGGCATTGAAAAAAGAGGTTGATACACTTACGCGAAATATAAATGACAAATACAGAACTGATTCCTGGCAGCCAATACATATCATCCATCAATCTTTTATAAGAGAAGACGTTATGAGTCTATATAAAAGGGCTAGTATGTGTCTAGTTACTCCTCTTGATGATGGAATGAATCTCGTTTCGAAAGAATTTGTTATCGCTCAATCTTTTTCAGAAGATCCAGGCGTTCTAGTTCTATCACAGTTTGCTGGATCAGCTATAGATCTTGGTTCAGCTGTAATTATAAATCCATATGATGTGGACCAAGTAGCAGATGCTATAAAGAAAGGCCTTGAGATGCCTGTTCGGGAGAAGAAAAAGGACACCAAAGAAATGGTAGAGACCATGGAAGAAAAAAACATTTATGCTTGGGCGCAGGATTTTTTCCGTATTGCATTTGAAGCTGCCAAAGATAACAGGAGATAATAAATAGGCTTATTTGGTGCTAAATAGCTTAACTTAGTCAGGGTATTAATTTTTTAACTTCTCCTTATCCTGCTGAAAGAATTAATCACTTAATATTCCTAATCTAATTATCTTTGAATTAAAATATCAGTGTCATTAAATTGCGTAAAGACAGAATGTGTATCAGATTAGGGGAGTTTGCAGTAACTCACAGTCACTCTTGTGTAGTGAGAACCTGCGGTTCTAGCGTTATCAGTGGATTGTACAGAGTCATCACTTTTTGCCATAGAGCCTAGGAAATCTCTTTTTACTTGAAGTTTAAGTAATTTGGTAGTTTGATTATATAAATCTTGAGTTGTTAGATTTAGTATTCTACTATACTGATAGTCTGGTCTACCTTGTGGGTTTGTGACAGCTACTGGCCAACCTGCAGCTGTTGATTGTGGGCAGAAGAAGTAATCACCGGTTGTCTCACCTGGTTCGTCTGGATATATATCTCTTAAATTACGCCATACGTTATTATATTGTAGTCTGTATCCGTCGACGAACGGTGTGTATCCGCTATTTGTTTTTTCTCCGACATCATTACACGTGAGAGTAAGTAAACTTCTCAAGGAATTATTTGGTTTGATTGCGCTAAAGGATACTGTACTTGCTTCATTTCTTTGCCAAAAGTCATCTGCATCAATGTTTTGTCCTGGAAGAGTGACTTTGCCTTTTTGTGGTTTATTGCCTGAGATTTTTCCAGTCCATCCCCAGTCAGCGACTACTTTTACAGGTTTTGATATATCTGCCTTAGGCAGGTCAATTGTATGAGTTTTGGTTCTGAAGTCCTTACCTGTATTTGCATTTACTATATTTGCCATATAATCACCTTTTGTGAGGGTATGAACTATTTGAGTGTCTGTACATGCAGATTGTGGAGGAGTAGGTGATTGTGTAGGCAGGGGAGTTTGACTTGGAACCGGTGTAGCAGTATTGGCAGGAGTACATGCTGTTGGATTTATTTTTATACCATTTGAAGGAATTGGCGCGTTATAGCTGCTGACTATATCATAATTGTATCCACCATTTCCAGACCATAAATTTATTTTCAATCTATATAAAGTATTTGATGCACCGTTACTTGCAGCCCAACTGGCTAAGCCTGCAAATGATTTTGTTTTGACTGTGTTATTGTCATTCTTATCAACATAATATAATAGATCTGTACTTCCTACACCGCTACCAGTTGGCTTTTTGCCTAAATATAGCCAAATAGGGTTTGGATTTGTAGCAGAACCTGCAAAGCTTACATTTGGTGTTCCTATTCTATAGCAAGCTGTATCATTATTTTCCCACATCGCATTACCACCGAAGTAGTTATTGTAGACATTCAAACCGTTTCCTGTTTGACTTGCTATTTTACTGGTACATGCAAACCATTCGTTCTTAGTAAATCCACCTGGAGTATTTATATCTGTAATTTTTATTTCATATGATAGATTTGTCGCACCGGTTAGTTGATTATCTGTGCATTTTGTATTCATTAAAGCTGTGGGTTTAACTGGAGTAGGGGATGGAGGCTGGCATTTTTGGTTAAATTGATTCTTCAATTCAGCCAGTGCTGGGTCTGTTTGAACACCATTTACCATCGTATCATTATCCCAGTAAGTCAAAGCACCGTTATTTAAGTTTTGAAGCTTACAACGATTTAATTTAAGAGTTTTACCCTGATAGTCATTATGATATATCACGCAGTAATTATTCGCGTCAACTGTATATTGTACAAAAACATCACCATTTTCTGCTCCATCTCCATCATGCTGTACTGCGCTACATCTTGTATCTTTAGGATTTGAATTAGCTGGAAACGGGTTTTGTAGTGTTTCACTTGATCCCATTTTTATTGTATTTTCTCTGTTAATATTATTGCCTGCAGGTGGTGCGCCATCGGTAGTGCCATTATATGCATGACTATCGCTTACTGTTTCCCATCCATAGTATCCTGAAATATCCGGATTACAGGTTTTTAGATATCTCTGACCAGCTTCCGCAGGAGTCATTTTACAATACTCATTTTTAAGTTGGCCATAGTTTGCAGCTTGGCTTCTATTATCAGTGGATGTTTGTGAATTGACGAGATTAAGAGTGAGTCCTAGGGTAAGACCGAAGAAAAAGGCCAAGGTAAGTCCTAAGAATGCTTTATAACTGGTGGCAGATTTGAACATAATAAAATTGGAAAAAATCTTTCCTTAACTCATGTTATGGATTAAAAATATCTTTGTCAACTATATCATTGACTATCAAAAGGTATTTTAATAGACTAACAATTCGTCACTTCTACTTGACTTAACGACTACAAAAGAGTAAAAGAATTATAGATTTTTACTGCTCCAGCCTGCCTCTGATTATAATCATACAACTCTTAATTTGGACAATAACTCATAATTCATAACTTTAAAAAAAAATGCTTGAAATTGGTGTACTTACAGTCGGATTTTATCTTGGGGTGATGTTTACCCTCTATATCTCCCGTGGTGAGGAAAGTGAATAACTTATAGCCTTACATTTGCTTTCAGTAACAGAATATATAGTATCCATATTTCACACACATTATTATTGAAAATCTTTACCACTTTATCCTATAATAGTAGATTATGTCAGAAGTATTACGTATTCCAGGGATATTTAATCATGGCAATTGGCCATTAAGTGAAAATTCTAAAAAGAGATATTCAATTGAACGTGACGGTTTAAATATATATAAGTTACTTCAAGCGTCTGTTAGCGATATCTCAGAAAGACAGGGTCGTGTCGAAGATGTTTTCCGGTCAATTCCATGGATGGGAGAATCATCTTTAGCACTATTAGGTAGTGCGAAAGAAGCTGCACGTTTTTATCATCCGATTACCGGAGCTGTAATTGTAGGTGAGATTAATAATTCCGCTATTGCTGATTTTTATGACAAACCTGGAAGAGTTGGGAAACTAAGAGGTGTGTCGTATAACCGGGGTTATAGATATTGTGTAGGGCTTGATGATGAGATTGATATTGATCATAAACTTTCAGTTATTAGAGATGATCTTTTGGATGCGAGTCAAGTGTTAAAGTCAATTGAGGAACCAAAAACTAAACCAGATTTTTTAGCATATACAGGAGTTGCAGATTATTTAAAAAATCACGCGTTAAGTCTATTTCATGCGATTTCATATCCGCATGTACCTAACACAGCTCATACTCAGGAAGAGTATAAATGGATAAAAGACTCTTCGTTTATGTTGGCTTGTAAGTATACTAGACTATATTATTCCATTCTTTTAGGAAGACCAATACAACATCTCTTTGAAGAGCTTGATGAGCAAATAATTGACGAAGCATCAGGAATTATTTCAGCAGATTATCGTAAAAGGAGAGCTACTCCTTTCAAGGCACCAGAGATAGATCATCCTCTCAGGATTATGTACGGTACTTATGAGACTGTTAACCGTCATCCGGATGCGAGTGTAATTTTATCACTTCCTACAGGTGGTACCCAAGTGGGAATAGCAGCACATCTGGGATATGAGGTTCTTAGAAATAGAAAGCCAAAATTACATTGGGTTCCTGTATCGTTGTATACGAGAAACCCTGTATTCAATGGATTTCCGGATAAAGCCGGACTTGATTTGTATCTTGAACAGCTTGGATTGAAAGGTCAAAATGTACTGGTTACGGAAGATAACTCAAATACTGGAAGAACCGCACAGTTAATCGCTGATTCGCTCGATAGAGTAGGAGTTGGGAGCAGAGCTATTTCAATTGTGGAAGCAGATCCTATCAGAATTATGTATTCATCAGAAGACAACGTAGCTAATATTACGCATGCTGAGTTTACTCCCATTGGTAACGTGCCAGTTTTCAGATCTGGAAAATTTGGTACAAGACAGATGAGAAAGGCATTAGCTAAGAGAACAATTAAGCATTTTAAAGAAGAATCTCAACATAATACTGGCTGGGAATTTGTGCGCTATCCAGGACGGCTTGGAAAAAAACGTGATTCTATTTATAGACAATGGGATGACGAATTTGGTGAAGGGAATTGGAGGATAGGATGGAGATTACCAAATGAAACAACTTTATCATATGAAGAGATATTTGAAGAATATGTGCGTTCGTATGAAGCATATTTTCGTGAACATTCAGATGAAGCCAGGAATATATGTAAGACGTATGCATATGCCTATGATAGGGATGAAATAGATTTAGAAATTGCTTTTGATAGGAATGCACTAATAGATAAGCCAGGTATACAAAACCAGTTTCATCATGTAGCACTAAACATTGCATTAACCGATAGGTTGGGATACGTCTTTCAAGGAGATAAACCTTTAAAGGTAAGAGCAGGACGGCCGGATCAGCCAGTTGAGGAGTGGCCTGAAGGTCATCGTTGGCAGCCGGGAAATATACCATATGAACACCCTGAATATATCCGTGAAGATTATGAAATAGTAGATAAATGGATTAATCCAGGATCTGTGGAGGCATTTTATCAAGCAAATAAAGTATTACAGGTTAAAAAGAGATAATTTAACAACGTTCCTTCGTTCTTAATCTGGGATTTATCTCGGCGAGGTATTCATTAAGTGGTCTTCTTTGAACTGAAAAATTCTTTTGTTCATTTCCATTAACTACAAGATGACTTCTCTCAGATTCTTCAACCGCTAATCCTGCATGCTCTGAGCAAAAGTATCTAACTACAGTTACAGTACCAGGTTCTCTATAACCAGCTTTTGGTGCGGTCCAGTTTAAATAGATCTCTTTAACAGCCGTATCAGCAGTACAATTACATGACTCCGGGTGATGACATCTATAGCCTCTATTCATTTGGAGATTATACTAAAGTCCGATTTTTAGTACAAATATATTTTTCCATATAGTTGCATAATCTCCTAATTAATTTTAGGATAGATGTATGCTTTCACGTTTATTTGCGAAAAAAATACCTGTTCGAAATCCGGTTGATTCTACACGTCAGATCATAAAAGAGCTTGAGGAGATCATCATAAGGCTTCAGACCTCCATAAATAGCTTAAAGATAGGCTTTGTGATCGTAGATACGGAAGTGGATGTGGTGAATATAAATGATGCTGCCAGATTTCTACTCTGCAACCAATATGGCAAACACGATGTATTCAATCATATCTGTACCGTTTCTGAGCTGAATGAGAAGATTAGTTTGACTATCCATCTTAACGATGAGATAAAAAAATGTTTGAGTACCAGAACAGCAATATTTATAAAAGACGTGGAGCTTAAAGATCGTTATCTTTCATTAAGACTGTATCCGATTTTATTGGGTGGTTCGAAAGAACCATCGAAAAATGTATTGACTGGTGTATCAATTATTATTGAAGATACCACTCAGGAGAAAATTGCGCTTCGATCCCGCGATGAGTTTCTGTCTATTGCCTCACATGAACTTCGAACCCCGCTTACCGCTATTCGTGGTAACGCATCACTCGTGAAAGAGTATTTTCCTGAAATTCTATCAAGCAATAAAGAATTAAGAGAAATGATAGAAGATATTGAGGAATCAAGCGTGAATCTAATACGAATTGTAAATGAGTTTCTTAATGTTTCACGTCTTGAACAGGGGAAGCTTGTTTTCAATCATGAGCTGATAAATATCATATTTGTAATAAATATGGTCGTAAATGGTTTGAAGATAAATGCTCAGGAGAAGAATTTACAGGTGGTTATTGAAAATTTACAGACACCATCCGACTCATTATATATAATAGCCGATGAAGTAAGAGTCAGAGAGGTCTTGAGTAATTTGATAGAGAATGCGATCAAATACACTGAAAAGGGAAGTGTAAGAGTCCAAATTACGACAAATTCAGATAAAGCTGTTATAAGAGTAATCGATACAGGACGTGGTATACCTATACATAATCAGGCGATGCTTTTTCAGAAGTTTCAACAGGCAGGGAAAAGCATATATACGAGAGATTCTTCATCGGGAACAGGGTTAGGGCTTTATATCTCCCGACTTCTAGTTGAGCGCATGGGAGGTAGCCTTTATCTTGAGCATTCAGAGGAAAATACAGGATCGGTTTTTGTATTTACTGTACCACTAGCAAGTGCATTAGAAATTAAAATGCTACGTGCACGCAAGCCATTTAATGAAGAGAATATGGTGCGAAGTGGAGTTTAATTAAAAATATCTTGCATTCATATAGACTTAGGTCTATTATATTGTTAAATAGGGCATATGAAACAAATACTCATCATTGAAGATGATCCCTATGTAAGAAGTTTTTATGAAAGGCTTTTCAGAAATGATGAGCATGATGTCATCCTCGCTGGATCAGGGCTTGAAGGATTACAGCTTGCTGAGAAGCTGCAGCCTGCACTTATACTTTTGGATATGGTCATGCCTGAGATGAATGGTATGGAAGTTTTGGAAAAACTTAAAACAAATATTGCTACAAAGTCACTTCGAGTTGTGATGCTCACAAATATTGACGATATGTCAGTGATTCAGGAAGCGCAGAGAAAAGGAGTGGATGGATTTTTGGTAAAAGCTTATTACGAGCCTGATAAGTTACGTGAACATGTGGAAAGTTTGATAAAATAGTACCAATTTTATGGCAAAAATACTAATAGTCGAAGACGATCAGTTTATGGGTAGAATGTATCACAAGATATTTACTCATGAGAATCATGAAGTTGAGATCGCTGTGAATGGAGAAGAAGGGCTTGCGAAGGCTCACGAATGGAAACCTGACATAATGCTTCTTGATATCATGATGCCAAAGATGAACGGTTTTCAGGTTCTTGAGTCTATGAAGAAAGATCCTGCATTGATGAGTGTACCTATCATAATGCTTACCAACTTGGCTGGGGATCAGGATATAGAGGAGGCAAAGGCTAAAGGTGCTGCTGAATATATTGTAAAAAGTAACTATACGCCCCGTCAGATTTTGGATATGGTGAATAAGATTCTAGAAGGTAGTAGAGTAAGCGACACACCTTAATCCCAACGAACCCGGTCTATTGTGTTTCTGGTTTGGTTATGCTATATTCTGCTGAACGTGTTAGTTGAATTCTTAGACCGATCTATTAATGGTTTTATGCGTCCCAGATCATATGGTGATGTCATAAATGGAAGCGGTGAAATTAGTCCTCCAAATTGTTGGTTACCAAGGGGAGTTAGAAATCATCATATTGTTGAAGCTCCGGCCTGGTATGTCCTGGGTGGTACACAGTCAGGTAAACGAGTGCATGTTGCATTAGACACAAGTAATGGTGTTTTATTTGATTCAAATAAAGATGCGATTGAAGCCAGAGGTAAATTACCTAATAATTTAACGAAATCACAAATAACTTATCTACAAGAAGGAGATTATTATGAGGTGTTTATAAGGCCCGGATTGCGAAATACCATGACTCATAATCACTAAAACTATATCAACCCCTTTATAGTTGGTTATTGAGGAGGATTTCTTCTTCAAAGACAGTAATAGTTGCTTATTCTATCTCCCCTCTATCACTGTCTAATAGTCGCTGTTGTTCTGGTGAAACTGGAGTCCAATTGTCAGGATTAGATAATGCTCTCTATTGATCAGCATATGCATTTGTGATATCGTCATAATCATTTACGCCATGTATTCTCTCGGGGGGGCGAGGTTGTGATCGATTTATAAAAAAACTTTTAAATGGGTTACATCCATTTATTTCTGAATTTATAATTTCTATTTCTTCTTATTGCCGTGATTTTTTTTCAACGTTGGATAAACAATCGCGAGGATGATAATAAACATAAGCGGAAAGAAGATTAAGCCCGTAATATAGATAGAATTTATAATTTCCTGTAAGTCATGATTTTAGTCTCTCTGTCAGTTTTATACTAGCAAACTAATAAGTATGAAAGAAAGCAAGTCTCCAAAGCTCGTAATAAATTTAATAAACTAATCGATAACAATCGATTGAGAGGGTTGAGAAGGGAAGAACACAAACAGAAAAGCCACTCGCCCGAAATCAAAACATAAGTCCGCTAATTTACTCAATTGGTCTTTATTTAACTCTTTAAGAGGGAGCTTATTAATCATATCAATTCTTTTTCCTGAAATTGAGGGAAGAGGGATAGTTTTAGATCAATTCCTGCTTTTTTTGAAACTTCCATAGCCTGCAGAAAAGTTTTTACACCCATCAAGTTAAGACCAATTTCTTGAGTCAGGAATTTTATAAACTGAAGCTGATTTAAATCATCAATAGAGAACATTCTTCTTTTGGTATCAGTTCTATGTGATACATATACTCCCTCTTTCTCATAAAGCATTAGGGATCTGGGATGAAGTCCAAGTAGTTTTGCGGCGACTGATATTGTGAGAATTGGTCGATTCGTGGTCATAGTTGATTTAGTTATATCTATATAATATAAATATTGATAGTGATAATGTCAAGAGGATGAAAAAGCTAAATTTATCCTATTTGTATAGAGTATACAATCATATAAATGAGTGAGTAAAAGTTAAACATTTTAAAAAGGATATAATATTACTTTGGAAATTGTATAAAATTAATAAGTAAGAAAGTCATAATATATGAATATTAAATAATAGATAATATACCTAACATTTATAATGATTTTTCGACTGAAATTGTGTCAATTTATTGAAAATTTCGTAATATATCTTATAATAATAAAGAATAAATTCACAAACGATACATAAGGCTTAGTTATACTACTGTTAGTAGCTTGCAAGTATTTCCAGTTTATAACTGTTTAGTATGATATATATAGCTATAAATAGAGCAATAATATTGTACTAAATATAAAAATTTAGAAAAATACAAAAATCTGTTAACTTCCATTGTTTAATTATTGTTAGACCCATAATATCTATTTGAATAAAGGCAGCTATAATGCAGTTATTATATTGCCTAAAACCATTTAAATCGGTTGAAAAAGGCATTCTGCGCCTTTTAATTGACTATTAAGACCTATTTCTCAGCCTATAATTTCAGATAATAAGCTAAATTGGAAAGAAAAATACTCCTGAGTCCAACTTGATATCATGAAACATGATGGTTATATGAGTTATTTGATTGAGAAATAGCCTCATTTTTATCAGTTCCCATTAATGTTTACATCCATTGGCCGGCTAACCTATAATTATAATTAGGCACAATTAATAAATATGATATCTAGTTATTGAGCTTAACAACTCATAATTCATAACTCATAATTCATAACTTTTTTATAGTCTTGACAAGCTGTTCCCATTATTGTTAACATATTTTTAGGCAGGATTATAAGTATATGAGAGTTAACCTGCCACTTGAGCGAAAATCCGAACTTCTTAAGAGAGCTAAAAGTGGGGAGAGTATATCCAGAATCTGTCGTGAAGCGGGTATCTCAAGAACTATTCTTTATCGTTGGCTGAATTCTTCAAAAGTTTCTACAAAAATCAAGCACTCAAAGTCATTTAAACCCCAAATTGTAAATAAGATATTAAAAGTAGCTATTGAAAACCCAAACTTATCCGTTCACGAAATAGCAAAGTTATCAAATGTGAGTAGTCATGGCGCATGGAAGGTTTTAAAAAATAATAATCTGAACACAGTAAAGAAGAGAGTAGGGTGCAGAGAGGAAAAAGGTACAAGCTTAATAAGAGTAGTTGAGTCAGATATAAAATTAAAAATCATCAAAAGATACGAGACCGGGGAGTCAATCTCAGTTCTTTGCGAGAAATTCGGGATCTCACGAACCGTTTTTTATCGTTGGTTGAAGCGGTATCGAACGCAGGGTAAAACAACAGATGCATTAATAAATCAAAGACCTGAAGGGAATAGGCATTGGAGGAGTAAACCGGAAGCAAAAGAGTTACTTCTACAGATCATTATTGATCAGCCCGAATTATCTGTGCATAAGCTGGCCAAAGTATTGACTGATTCTACAGGAAAAAAACTTTTAGGCGCACATGGTATACACAATTTGCTCGTAAAAATGAATTTGAATCATATGGAGAGTAGAATTGCGTATGCAAATTCTCATACACCTACAGTCTTTATACCCCCTGTTCCAGCGAGCTTAGTATTACCGCAAACGCCAAGATACACTTTTATTTCACACTTGCCGCCACCTCTTAGAGATTTCGTCTCCTCGTATGGACCTCTTGTGGTTTCTTCATTCCTCATTTCTTTATTTGGCATTATATATATAAGTACACTTAGTAGTAGCGGAAGCATTACAGGTGCGCTTGGTGTGACTTTTGCCTGGCTCGCAATAATATTAGGTATGTTTTTCTTTATTTACTCTGTTAAATATTACATAACGATTGCTATTGTACTTTCCTTCTCTCGTAATCAGCTAAATTCCGATTCAGAGCAACAGACATCAAATTCACTTAAGAGTTTTTGGGGAAGACTATTTGGAGTTGAGATAACCGTTGAAGATCCATCTAATAAGAAGAGTTATATTGAAAAAGCGCAGTTAGGGCTACAGCATGATTTATCGAATATAAAACTTGATCGTTTACCATTTATATCAATTCAACTGTCCACCTACAACGAAAAGCGTGTCATCAACCGTCTCCTCACTGCAGCAACAAGCATGGACTATCCTAATTACGAAGTAATAATAGCTGATGATTCAAATGATGAAACTGTCACTCTCATTGAGGAATTTGTAAGTGAGTGGAATAAATCTCACGGACAGAATCACTTGCCTGCCGCCCGCCTGCCGGCAGGGCAGGGTAGGCATGGTCCTTTAATAAAGATAAGCAGAAGAGAGTCAAGAGACGGATATAAAGGAGGAGCATTGAGAGAGGCTCTTAAGATAACTGATCCAAGAGCAGAATTCATCCTCATTTTCGATGCGGACTTTATCCCATATCCTGACTCCATTACTCAATTTCTAAAATACTTTAAATATACAGCAGGAACACTGGACTTTTCCTACTCTGTCATCCCGAACTCGATTCGGGATCCCCAACAGGATCAAGAAAAGATGCTGAATCAAGTTCAGCATGACAATAAGAGTAACATCGCTGCAGTTCAAGGATATCAATGGCATGTTCTAAACAAATCTGAGAACTGGATAACTCGTGGTGTCAGGTCTGAATATGCAGGTAGTTATGTTATAGAGCGTTCAGGTGCTGAGGTGTATGGAGGACTTAAGCAAATATCAGGATCTGTATATATGATCAGGCGAGATGTACTTCAGAGTATCGGTTGGGGAACATCAATCACTGAAGATTTCGAACTTACTCTTCTACTCTATGAGAAGGGATGGAAGGTAGTCTATACTCCATATATCCAGGCTCCTGCTGAGGCAGTTTCTACTTTAAAACGCCTCATCAGACAAAGAATGAGATGGGCTGAAGGCCACTCCTTTAATATAAAGAGGATGTTCTGGCGGTTAATGAGAGGACATTGGGCAGAGGATAAGCAAAGCGTACATCAACAAGTAGCAAGTAGTAAGTATAAAGTATCAGGTATAAAGTATGAAACACAAGCTGCAAGTATACCTAATACTAAATACTTAATACC
>CAZZCX010000011.1:20403-43540 GCA_964653195.1 uncultured Gammaproteobacteria bacterium | reverse complement strand
ATAATTAATTACATATAGTTCTAATACCTCTAAATTAGTTTTTTAAATTAAATTGATAGATATTTACAGCAAACTTCGGTAGACTTAATAAAGAGCGAATTATATGTCCCGTCTAAAGAATGTATTAATAAATACAATTCCAAATCCATTCTCAAAAGAATCTACTTTGTCTGATTTGATAAAGAAAAGTGAACTTCTAAAAGAAGGTTTCGGTTTTGTGACAATAATAAAAAATTTATTAATTCTCCTTTTACTCTCGTTTATTCTTTTTAATTTTAAACTTCCCATTTCATTGATCGTTCTTTTAATTTTTTCACAATTATTTATAACAATTACCGTAAGCTTTATTAAGTTAAGAGAACTTAAAGCTATATATGCCATTGATACTAAGGATAATGCACGAAGTTATTGGAAGATATTAATGACAAATGAGTATTTTGAGCTAATTAAGTATATTTTCTCGCTTACAGTAAGGATTTCAAATATCGCGCTTGTATATATATTTTTTTATCGTGATTTGATGATTTTTGTATCCCAATATATACCGTTTCCAATAGAATTTATAGGCATCTTCGTTTCAATTTCAATATTTTTCGTGATTTTACATATTTTGGTGATGTTTTATCGATATAGTCGGATAAAAAAATTACAAAAATACGAAGATTTGGCGAAGATTAATCTTGAATATCAATTACTCGAACAGAGACTTACGTTAATTTATATGATTTCAGCGATGAGTCTTATTTTATTGGTGTTATTTTTAATCGGTCTGCCTTCCCATATACTTTTAATTTTTTGTTGCATTTCATTTATTTTTTTCATTATTTCAATTATCGAACTGAAAAGGATTACAAATGTATCTTTTGATTATCAGAAAGTTGATCCACGGGTTATAAGTCATCCTATAAAAGAACACCAAGGAGAGCAGCTCGCAGGTTCGGTATTTGGTGTATTAAAAGTTGCGACAGGGTTAGGTGATTTTCTAAAACCATTTAGCTCCTCTTTTCTGGGAACAGGAAAAACCTATTTTCCTGAGAACACTATGTTTATTACGAATTTAAGAATTATTTTGATACAGATACCTATTTCAGGTGGGAATAAAGTAGTTGGTGAAGTAGACTATGTCACAAACAACTTCTTTTATAATAGAGGCGAGCTTAGGCAAAAAGGCATGGAGCTATTGCAGTCAAATTCGCTAAATGATTTATTAAAGTTTGCGACAAATGATGTGTTATATAGTGATATAAAGTTAATCACGCTGAAGCCTTATAAAATTATAATTGAGAAAATGAATGGTGAGAAATTAGGGTATACGTTTATGGATAATGAGTATAATGATTTACTTAAAAAGTTGTTACATCAACACGTTAAAGACAAACTTGTTATTTCGTAAAAATAAATTTATAAGGGAGAAAATGATCGTACAGCTGACTTTTGCAATATAAACGTTATATAATACATTTCCAGGGCCGTTAGCTCAGTTGGTAGAGCGTTCGCATGGCATGCGAAAGGTGGTCGGTTCGAGCCCGATACGGTCCACATATTCTATTTCACTCAGTGTTAAAGCTTGAGCTGGATCAAACCCGTCTACATATTTTATCCTGCTTATGAAGAAGAAATTGCAAAGCAGAAATCCTCCTAGGTTTTATAGAAAGCCGTTATTTCAAATCTTAATGGTGTTAGTTTTGATATTTGCAGCAAGAATATTTTATCTGAATTTTATACCCTTTCCGACAGCTTATATACCCGATATCCCACAAGTTAATAAATTAGAAAGGGTAGAGAAGCCGAATATTGTCATAATATTACTTGATGATTTGGATGATACTTTGACGCCTTTTTGGGATGCGATGCCTGCTACAAAAAAACTAATAAAAGAACGTGGAATGACTTTCGCGAATTCTTTCTCACCGAATCCATTGTGTTGTCCTGCTCGTGCGAGTTTACTAACAGGGAAATATTCTCATAATACAGGGGTTTTCAATAATGATGGTAAAGAGGGTGGATGGCAGATGTTTTATAAAAATGGGAACGAAGATGAGACAATTGCTGTGTACCTAAAAAATGCCGGATATAAAACTACTCATATTGGAAAATATCTAAACGGGATCGAGGATAAACCGACTCATATTCCACCTGGCTGGACTGATTGGCAAGGTGGTGTGGGAAGAGCAATCTATACCGGCTATAATTATACTTTCAATGAAAATGGGAAAATAGTGACTTATGGCAGCAAGCCAGAAGATTATCTGACAGATGTTATAACGAAAAAAGCAGTTAATTCTATAATTGAGGCAGACATAGAGGATGACGTGCCTTTCTTACTGTCTTTGGCTCCGACTGCACCTCACTATCCGCTACCTGAAGCACCAAGGCACAGGAATCATCCGTATAGATTTGCTGACTTGCCAGAAACTGCAAATTACAACGAAGAAGATTTGTCAGATAAACCAGAGTGGCTAAAGTCTTCCCAATTTACTCGCTCACTTTTTTTATATACAACAGATTGGGATTATCGTCAGAGAATGGGTTCACTTTATGCAGTGGATGAAATGGTTGCATCAGTGATATCAAGTCTGCATGAAACAGGGGAACTGGGAAATACATATATAATTTTTACTTCAGATAATGGATATAATAACGGATCGCATAAGTTGATTCAGAAGATGGCGCCTTACGAAGAATCACTGAGAGTGCCATTGGTTATATCAGGTCCTGGAATAAAAAAAGCATCAGAGTATCACTTCGCTTTAACAATCGATCTTGCACCTACTATTCTGGAACTTGCAGAGGTAAGTCTACCTTCAAAAATAGATGGTATGTCACTCACTTCGTTTTTATTTGATGAAGATAATGTTAAGTGGCGAAAAGATTTTCTTGTACAGCATAAGATAGGGGGCTTAGCAAGTGAATTCAATGGCTATCCTTGGATTTTGGATTTCGTGACGGATTTTATTGACGTGCCCTCATATACAGCTTTGAGGACAGAAGACTTTCTGTATATCGAGTGGGATACGATAGTTAAGAAAGAGTATGAATTATATGATTTGAAAAAAGACCCAAATCAATTGAATAACATCTTAAATAAATCAAATAAAGATAGTGTTGATCAAGATTTAATTAAAGGACTTAAGAGCAGATTGGTATTTCTTAAAACATGTAAGGGAAGTACATGCAAAGTAGAATAAATAAAAAATCAAAAATAAAATCTCAAATATACAATTTAAAAAAATAAAAAATGCATTCTGCTAATTAATGCAAAATCTCACTAGTTAGTATTATGCAGAAGATTTCAATTTTGATGAACCATATGGAGAAGTAAATATCATTTCAGATGCCTGTGACCAGATGAAATCGAAGATTTGTTTCTGCATCGCTGCTAATTGCTGATTATAAATTTCGACACAGAATATGTCATCATCTTTATACGTATAAGTCGCGTAAACATCGTTATAAATTAAAATTTCAAAATCTATCGAAAGTTTAACTTTCGGGATGTGTCTGAATTCTGAATAAGATTTTATCATCTCAGAAACTTTGGTAAAGTCCGGGAATGATGTTTTATTAGTTAGATCGTGAGTTTTTATTTTACTTTCAACTAATTTGTTTCTTATCATTTCGGAGAAATCTTCAGGTAGAAAATTTGCCAAATGATCTACCTCAAATACTCTTATTAGTTTTTCTGCTTTTGTTAAATTAAATGTTACCTGTTTTAGTCCTTCAATACCTGTGTAATATAATACTTTTGAGTTAGATTGCGTTGATATATTAATCTGCTTTAGTTGATTTAGAACATCAGGAAGATCACTTTTTAAGCGAGAAATCTCATTTTCTTTAAGTGATATGATTTGTTTGAGTTTTGAAGGATCAGAAGCACCAAATTTCATTCCTCGATCATCCAGTTTAGTATCCACAAGTTGGAGTATTTTGAGTTTTTCAAGTAATCGATAAGACCTCGTTCTGCCGATTTTTAAAGCTCTGCTGATATTCAAGACAGAAGAGTAACCATATTTTAATAGGTAAAGATAAATTCTGCCTTCATCTTCAGACAAACCATACGGTTTGAGCATGTATAATGTGTCTCCTTGTCCGGACATCAGATTGATTATATCCATAAAAGGCATATAATTCAAATTTATGAAAGGTGCCTCCCTGGTAACAGTTTCAGCGCTATTTTTTGCGACATATGGTATTTGGTCAAAGCTGATGTTGGGAACATTTGGTGAATATAACCAGGCAACTGTGAAAGCAATTATATTGCTAAGTTTTATCATACCGTATGCATTTGTAAGTAAAACTTTTAAGAAAATTAATAAAAGAGACTACATATGGTTTTTTATAATTGCATCAGTTGGAGGATTGAATCAGGCTCCTTATTATTTTGGATTTGAACATTTGACAGTAGGTAGCGCGACTTTACTCTTCTATTCAGGTTTAACCCTGGGCGCCTATATCTTAGGTGCAGTTTTCTTTAAGGAAGAAATAAATCTTGTGAAGAAATTGGCTTTAATAATTGCGTTTATCGGTTTAAGTGTCATTTATAGATTTGAAATTCAGCCGGATCAGATAGTAGCAGCATTTGCCGCGTTTGTCGCTGGAATAATGGGGTCTGCTGCTGTGGTTTTTTCAAAAAAGTTATCTGGTGAATATTCTGAAGTACAAATAGTTACAGGTTATATAGTTGCAATGATTATATTTAATCCTTTGTTAAGTTTTTTTAGCGGAGAACCTATGCCTCAGGTAGATAGTATTTTGCCTTGGTTTGCTCAATTTGCTTATGCTGTTAGCTACTTAATAGCGAATTTAACAGTAGTTGCAGGGTTTAAATACTTGGATCCAAGTGTGGGTGCTTTAATTGGACTACTTGAGGTAATTTTCGCAGCAATAATGGGGATATTAATATTTAATGAAGTTATTACTTTACAATTTATTCTAGGAAGTATTTTGATTTTATTCGCTATTTCATTAAATGATCTTATACAGCTTGCGAGAAGTAAGTTATTTAGATGAAAAATTTGTAAGTAGGTATATATTCAAATGACTGTTTTTAAGTTTTGATAATTTGAAATTATTTAGAGTTTAGATATTAGGATTTAGGATTTCTTTAAATAAGATCCTGAATCAAGTTCAGGATGACAGTTTTAGATAGGCAAGTAGAATGTAGTAAGGCCAAATAGGGGATGGAGGTATTCAAAGGTGCAGATGGATTGAATATTTCTTTTATAAGCAAGAACAGACATAAGGGCGTTATTGTAAGTCAGGTCAGTTGACTGGTAAGTATTCAATGCCTTAAGCGCTCCTTTTGCATCTATATCCTCAGGATATATAACGTTCATAGCGCTTATGCTCATGGTCCTTAGAAAATCGCGAGCTAGAGACGGACTGATAGTCGTATAAATCACTCTGTATACTTCAACAATTGTCGGGTAGTCTGTATAAAGCTGATAACTTTCCTGCCCGAAGTAGCGAAAAAACGCAGCTGCCTGTTCGTGCATGGGGTGTGCTCTGTCTATAAAAGCCAGAAATGATGATGGTGCAAGAAAAACTTTTTTACTTAACATATATCAAAAATAAAATCTAAAATCTCAAAAATACAAATTAAAAATTATAAATTAAAGTACTCTATGTTTTTTCATCGTTATAACACTAGCTGCAATTATATTTCCTAATTGTTTTGCTTCATCCAGCAAGATGTCAATTTCATTAATGGGTTCTTTGATAATTTCTTTTAATAGAGTTAGCCAATAGATAGTTTCGTTTGCGCTTTTTAAAGCATGAGTATAAAAATTGATGTAATCTCTCTTGCTGGAGGCAGCTTTTGCTTCTGTAATATTAGCGCCAATTGATGTTGCGGCTCTAATTAGCTGATCCAAAATGACCCAAGTAGATCTCTTGCTAGGAACCATGTCATTAAGTTGAATTATGTTGATTGAAAAAGTGATTGTTCTCTGGTAAAAATTTTCTTTTTGATTTTTCATGTGTATTTCTTAGATCTCATTTCTAACATTTTATTTCTCTGACAAAGTCAGTGATGCGCCACGGCCTTTAAGTCGTAAGAAAGGATCGTCTGTCGAGAAAGAGACTGCAGGTTTTATTTTCGTCCGAATGATTGTATTTTCTTCATTTCTAACAGTAGGAGAGTAGTCTTTATTGAATTCTAGAAGTTCACTTTCTTTAATTCTGACGTTTCCTCCTACTTTTACCGCTTTAAGTTTCTTTTGCTGGATATACCTGCGTACAGACAGGGGATGGACTTTTAATATAAACGCAGCTTGTCTGACGTTGAGTAAGTTTTCCATGATTTAGTTTGATAGGGTTATGTAAACAGTACCCATTATTTCATTTATAACAAATTTATACAATAATATACAATTTTATGCAAGCTCTGTGAAAATTTGACTACAAATAATTTTCATGATGTAATAAATACACATAAGTAAGATCCAGTCGCGAGAGCTTTTGACCAAAAAGCAGCAAAGGCTCTCGCGATCTAAATAAAATATGACTACACAATTGCCCAAATTCGATACTCATATTCCTCAATTAACTCCATACGAAACTATATTTGCTTGTGCTTGGTGTCCCAAGAAAAATATTGCGAAGCTAGATAGGCATCAAGTCTACAGTCATGGAATTTGTGAAAGACATAAGAATGCTTTTCTTAATCAATATAAGCATACAGTAATTCAAACATCATGAAAACTATACAAATATACTTTGACCGTATAAATAAAAATATTCGATTGGTACTTCTTATCCTAGCAAGCCCAATTTCGTAAATAGTGGGATAGGATATATTTATTTTATCTTCTTTAATTTTATAAACCGTACCTCTTAACGGGATCAGAGTATATAAATATATAAACTAGTGATCGCTTTATAATTTTTTTGGTAATTGATTGTGAAGGAAAAAGTTGTATTCTTTATGGTATTTAGGAGAGGATTTCTGCTGGAACGTCTCCTACAAAACTTATTCTAAATGCCCAATTGCTTACATGTATACCTTTGCTTGATCCAATTATGCGAAAAAAGATAGTGCGATTAACCAAAGAGTTCATGAGATAATAAGTCGTAGAAGTAAATAAATCCCAAGAAAAAGTGTTAAGAGTTTGATTTGAGATGTAATGCTTGCGGCTTTGGGGTAAATGTGGGATAACGTTAGTATCTGCCAATAGTACATAAAAAGTGATACTAAAAGATATTTAATATCTATATCAATCTATATAGTAATGTACTTATACTATAAGCAAAGCCTCAGAAATTAACTAAATTGTGTAAGTCGTCAATGTGATCAAAGTGTTAAGAAATTATTGATTTGGGGTAGGGGAAGGAGTGAGACCGGTAGGAGAAGGGATAGGTGAAAGAGTCGGACCTTCAATAGGTGCTTTAGGATTTCTGGTAGGAAGTACTGATTCCGGTTTGTTTACAGATAAATCGTTCTTTTCAGTGTCAACAGGTTCGGTAGGTTGTGGTAGATCTGTTTCAGCTTGAGCTCCTGCTACGTTGCTAGATTCGGCAATCTTTGCTTTAAGTGTGTCAATTTCTGTACTTATTTTCTTTACAGACTCACTGTCTTTTGCCACAAGTGTCTTTACTGCTTCATAGACTGTCAATGCTTGATTCAAATTGCCTTTGGATTCAAGTGCATGTGCTGCGTTGTAATAGGCATTCGCATTGTCAGGCTTTAAGCGGATAGCGATTTGAAATTGTCTAATGGCTTCGTCCCAAAGACCGAGTTGATAATATATGCCACCTAAGTTTATATATTGCTGAGGGTTGCTAGGATCTAGGCTGATGGCTTGTTGATTGGTCAGTATAGCGAATTGATCAGCGTTCTGGCCAAAGCCGATGAGTGCCCTGTAGACGCCTGATAGATTGTTCCAATTCATCGCGGAATATGGCGAAAGTGTACTTGCAGACCGTCCTGTGTTTATGGACTGCTGTATGAGAGTCAGGATATTTTGCTGTACAGCTGCAGATGGGGATGATCCTTTGGGAGTTTGCTGAGCAAGAGAATTAGCAAGCGCCAGGTTGGTTTGGGAGAAGACTCTGTGATACATGTCTCTATATGGAAATACTTTTATTGCCTCTGATTGCAAGCGGTATGTTTCAGATCCGTTGTTTCGTGCAGCTGCTATAAGGGATTTCTGGAATGCCATATCAGAGAGTACGAATTTAGCAGTATAGAAGTCAGCAAAAGCTACTCCTCCGAATATAGCAAGCATTATTAATCCTGAGAGTAAAAGACTTTGCCTGCCTCGTGTCTGAGGTGTGGTTCCAGAGTGTACAGGTTCACGAAAAGCGATCAGATGAAGATCAATTTCTTCATATCCTTTTGCATTGGCAAATGATCTGACTATTGCAAATAACCCAAGCAGGCCAAAGAAAAGCGTCAGAACTATGGGGGAGAAGGGAAGAACAAATGCTGCTATTATCGCGAAAATAAGTGGTAAGAATAATGTTTTCTCACGGATTATCTTAAAGACTATAAATAGAAAGCTTACTAGGCCGAGAATACCAGTTGTTGCAAGTAGTTCCAAGACGAAACTTGATGATCTAAGAAATGTTACTGACCAGAGAGCTTGATCTGCGTTATATGCAGGCTGTTTGAAGCGCGTAAAATCTGTAAGAAAGGTACCATAACCGCTACCGAATAAGAAACTTTTTAAAAGCCTTCCAGCATCTTGAGAGATGGATGCAAATGCTATCTGAAAACCACTACCAAACGGAAGTAGATACGGACTTTGAGTTGTCAAAAGATGGAAAAGTGTGATGATGAAACCTGCAGTTATTGCCAGAAAAGCGATACTGAAAAGAATATCTATTGCAGAAGTGTCGTCTTTTGTGGTCAAATTATCCTGTTTTTTACTTAAGCGTGAGATAAGTCTATAACCGAAATATCCTGCTACTGGCAATACCATGCCTAGATACATAGCCTGATCAAGCAAGCTACCGATTGATGTAAATGCAAACGATTTCGTAAAGGAGAATGGAAGGGGATAAATTCTGAAGAAACCAAGTATGGTAAGTATTGAAACAAGTGTAGCACCTAATGTAAAACAAGAGAGGATATAAAATAATGATTTTTCAGTTCTAACAGTATTTACGAGAATGTAAAATAGCAAGGCAGAATACATGAAGGGTACTGCTGCTATAAGTGAGTCATATTTATTTACAGATAGATAGGCAGATAATATTACAGCTAGTGTGAAAAATATCACTGGTAAGTCAAAAGGTGTAGTGCGTATTCTTATTCTGCCCTCCATTAGCATGTGAAGACCAAGAGAGACCATGGATATGGTGACGATTACAGCAAGCAATATATGCTTAGGCAACATGAATGCATCGGTAAATTGGACAGAGAAAAGGAGAGGGAATGCTAGGACAAAAATTCCAATTAGAAAAAGGGGAATATTCAAAAACAAATCTGATAGCTCTTTTCGAGTGCTTGTCATAAGTAAGATATATAAACTGTACCAATTGTTGATGTATAGTGTCAAGTCTAATTTTTTATGTTTGATAAGCCAACTACGTTCTGAAATAATATGAATATGCAACTTAAAAATATAAGTTTCATATTCTTTGCATTACAATTTGTGTTATTGATTAATGTGTTACTTCATCTTGATGTCTATGCTCAGGATTCCTCAACAAAATTAATGTTTGATTTAGCTTTGCATGGAATTGGAACCGCAGGTGACAATGTGAGTCAGGGTACAGGAAATATAAACCCAGCTCATCCTCAGAGAGAATTAAGAATAGATATATATAGTCCATCAAATCAGCTTGTGATGACCAGGCAAGGTACGGTTAGCTTCAATCATTCTACGGGTCGATTTGAAGGAGAAGTCAATTTAGGAAGTATTTCTAGCAACTCTTATATCATAACAATTACTACACCCAAATATTTAGTACGTCAAATTCCCGGTATATTTAATATCTCATCTGGCAGCTCTATTTCTATTCCCCAGCTTAGTTTGATAAATGGTGATACGAATATGGACAATAAATTGGATATATTGGATTACAATAGGATTGTAGATTGCTTCTCAAGCTTATCTACTGCACGAAACTGTGCTGATACATCTAAAATATTGGCTACAGACCTAAATGATGATAGTAAAGTAGAGCAATTTGATTATAATCTTTTTCTGAGAGAGTTATCTGTACAAAGTGGTGATGGTGGAAATGTTACCCCTACGCCTTCGGATACTTCATATGATTTGTTGCCTCCTACCAATAAAGAGTTAGAGTCAGTCGGGTTATTATCAGTTACGTCAAAAGGTGCTGATCCCACGTGCCAAACTGATTCAACACAGGCTATCCAGCAGACGATGAATGAAGCTTATAATCGCGATATGGTTACATTTTTTCCGGAAGGTGAATATTGTATATCGAATATGTTACGAGCTATTAAAACTTATACAAAAGATAGCAATGATTCATATGAGCTTGTCGGATCAACTATGGGCAAAAGACCATTGATAAGACTTAAGGCAAATTCTTCAAGTTATAACAATACTTCATCTCCTAAACCTGTAATACTGATGCATGTAATTCGAGGGGTTGAAAATCCTAACTCAGGTGGAGGAATAGGAGAAATAAGTGATGCAGTAGGTTTTATGCAAAGCATTAGAAATTTGGACATTGAAGTCGAAAGCGGGAATCCTGGTGCGGTAGGTATTGAATTTACAGGTGCTCAAAATAACAGTTTGATTAATGTAGGTATTCGTTTGAAATCAGGTTACGCCGGATTTTCGGGTTTTATTGGTGATAATAGTTCGATCGTAAATATCACAGTAGAGGGAGGGAAATATGGTTTTATGCATAGTACGCAGGGTGGCTCGTTACGATGGCCGACTATGGCAAATGTTAAATTACTCGATCAAACTGATGCAGCAATCTATCATTTCGTGCCGACTAATTTTATGATATCTGGCTTACAAATAAGGAAAAATCAAAGTCCGGCAATTATAACTGAAGGAAATTCCCAATCAACCGGTAATTTTACAATTCTTGATGGAATAATTGAAATTATTCAAGAATCAGATACAGCAGTTATCGCAAATGGAGGAAATAAGGCTATTGCTTTGGTTAATGTATATACGAAAAACGCATTGAACTTAATAGAAAATTCACAAGGACAAAAAATTGAAGGCGAAACAGGCTGGAGTAAAATCAGTGAAATAGGTTATCCGGGGCAGGGTATCAATATAATAAATGGATCAATTCAGGAAAGTGTGTATCAAGGATTAACAGTTGATGGCTCACGGCCAGAGAATTTACTTTCTAAACACGGAATTAGTCTATCTGATTTTCCATCACCTGATGTATTATTAGCGAGAATAAAAGCAGGTGATTCAAAGGTAGTAAATGTAAAAGATCATGGGATTTTGCCAGCAGAGTCTGGCTGGAATAATATCGGGATGGATAAAGGACATAATACATCGCCAGATGTCACTGTAAAGTTACAAGAACTTATTAATTCAGGAGCTGAGATAATATTTTTTCCAAAAGGCAAATATATTATTTCAAATACAATAGATCTTAAACCAAACACCCATTTAACTGGTATCGCAAATCAGTTAAGCGGGTTTATTATGTCTGATAATTGGAAGCCTACAGGGAATAATCCTGCAATATTACTGCGAACACCAGATAAAGCAGAAGCTTCTCCAAAATTATCGTTTTTTAGAGTTATGTTTAGAACTGATCCGCCACATGATCATCATCGGGCAGTAGTCATACGTTCAGGTAAGACTGTATTTCTTGATACTTATATTAAACCTGTATTAAGCTCAAGCAATGAAGACTTAGATGCCAATGTAAAAGTTTTGATGACTGGAAATGCAGGCGGAAAATTTTATGGCTTATCTTTGGGATCAAACAAAAACAGAGTTCAGCATCCGGGATATAGACATCTACTCATTGATGGTACTTTTAACCCGATAGTTATATATGGTCCAAATCCAGAAGATCATAATTATGATGGACAATCGGGTGGATGGGGAATGGAAATAAGAAATGCAAAAAATGTAGCTATATTTGGAAGTAAACAAGAAAATCACAATACACTTCTAGTTTCTAATTCGCAAAATATCGTGACCTTAGCATTGTCAAATTATGATAACGTTAATTATATAAATTCAAACAATTATATAGGCAGTATGTACCCTAAGTTTTATGATAGTCAGGTATTGTTTGAGGAAGTATTTGGGGGAAGTACTGTAAGTGCGAAGAAAAATAAAGAAATAGGTTTGTTTAAAAGGGGTACAATAGATTGGACAGCTTTCTTCCCATAAGTCTCACGGACTTCCTGTCAGGGGAGCGAATTTCAATGCACCATCGTTCATGATTGTTTTTATTTGCTGATTGGTAAGTGCATAGTTAAAGATGCGTATATCATCGATTAGTCCATTGAAGTAATAGGTAGATGTATAAGAGCGTGTCCCTATTCTAATATTTGAGGAAGTAAGCATTGGATCAGTACCCATAGATACTGCTGCTCCATTTGTTTTGCCGTCTATATATACTTGTCCATTCCCATCACGATCTATAGTGCATCCAATATGGTGCCAATTAGTATCAGTAATAGTCTGAGTACTGGTTACATCAGTTGCGTCTTCACTGCAAAGAACTTGATTTGAAGAATTGAATTGCAATCTATAACCATCATTGTCTGCATCTTCTTTAGATATTATATATTCTATACCTGTTGTCGTGCGTTTTATCCATGCGAAAAGGGAAAAGTCAGCTGTACTGCTATCGAATCTTAGATTAGCTGTATCGTTTATTATTACATAATCATCAGTACCATCAAATCCCAAACTTCCATTCATCTTTCCATTTGTTCCATCGTTCCACATTTCAGTACTAGTTCCGGATCCGCAGGTTCCGGCTGATGTATTTCCTGAAGAACCAGGAGTAATTGTACCATCATATCTAGAATAGCTTGGATCTGCTTTATATCCTGAATCATAAGCCGTAGTGCCTGTACATTCATCGAATTTATACCTTGCAATCGGTTCGCCTCTTGAATAATTCCAAGCAATCTGTGAAGGAGAGAGGGCATAATCATAGATTTTTACATCATCGATTATTCCCTCAAGGTAGTTGGTGTCTGTAGTGCGACCTATATCAAGATTGCTTGCATTTTCGTTTGCAGAAGTTACAACTGTTACATGTTGCCAGGTATTAGCTGTGATTGAAGTAGTAATTGCACCGTTTACATAAATTGTTTCACTCGCATCTCCTGTCATTCCAATAGTTCCTGAAGAAGCCGATATATAATCAGTATTACTGGTTAAGTTTATAAAGTATTCTGTAGTAGTTACAGGTTTGACCCAGAAAGAAATAGTTCTGACAGTAGTTGGACCTGTACCGATATCTATATATTCATCAGTTCCGTTTAAATTAAGTCCGGATCCTGCTTTTCCTGGTACCCAATCCGTGGCATCTACATTTATCAAAGTACCTAATCTGGCGTTAGTTGAAGTGTCATCAGCTCTATTTGTACCTGTATTTTCGTCAAGCTTCCATTCTCCTACAGGTGCACATGTTGCAGTCGTGTCTCCAGGTGGGCAGTAAGACCTGTCTGATGCGAAGCTTGCGTTTCCTGATGCATCCGTAGAGGAAGCACCCCAGACTGCGCTTGAGGATTGGTTATAAAGTAATTTTATCTGGTTTTCACTTAAAGCTGATCTGAAGATCTTAACGTCATCTATATCTCCAAGAAATTCATCAGTTCCATCTGTCTCATCATCATCACCCAATATCAGTTTGCCTGAATTTGACATGTCTCCAGTGACGCTTAATGATGTATCTGAGGCAATTTCCCGACCATCGACATAAAGCTTGATATATTCTGTGCCTTTTTTGATAGCTGTTACGTGATGCCAGATATCATCATCATAATTTCTAGATAGTGATCCGCCTATACTTTCTTCAGGAAACGAAGCAGCACCGTCACCAATTCCAAAAACTATATCTCCATCAGAGTCCATATATAACGTATAACCATCGTTTGTTTCGTGTTTGTCCAGAATATATTCCTGATTTGAAATAGCAGATCGTTTTATCCATCCGCTTAAAGTGAACTCATCAAAACCATTTGAAAAATCGAAATCAGAATCATCGTCTCTTACAGCCCGATTATTATCGGCGCCATCATATGCACTTCCAAATTTACCAGATCTTGTAAATCCGCCATAAGAATTAGTATATGTAAGGTGATTTAAATTTGCGGAAGAATCACAAATATAGTTATAGCCTGGTCTTACTGCAATAGTTAACTCAAGATGAGCTAACGATGAACTTGATATTGTAAAGAATCCCGGGTTTTCACTAGTAGCGCTGTATTCGCGTGTAGCTGCTGCATATGCGATATCATTTGTTCCATTTGTTATAGCAGTTTCCTGATTATCGTCATAGCTCGTTGGGTAAGAAACCAGAGGATTGTTAAGCCAACTTCCCTCAGCTATCCAAAGAGTATTTGCCAGACCCCAGCTCGGAGTGAGGCTTGGTGGGTTAATTGATGTAGTGTTTCTGTCATCTTCTAAGAGATAACTTATTTCAGGCGCAGATGTACCATGCCATCTTGTAATTCTCCAAATTCTCGCAACCATATTTACTGAATTTGTTGTAGAGACAGTTGCATTAGCTCCTTCAGTGCCATCTGCTTTTTTATATGCGATATATACCCCGAGAGTAGGAACATCAGCAGTTAAAAGTGATGTCCAGCCTGATATGCCTGTCAACGTACCGGGATCATTAGAGCTCGCAATGATTAATAAAAGATCTCCGGTATTTATATTTGAAGGCATGTCAATATTATGGGTGGTAGTTGGCGAACTATTTGTATTATATTGGGTACCTTTGTCAGAGACTATTGGATAATCGCCAGTTGTTGCTGAACAGGCACTTAGTGCATTTTCGTCAAATTTCCAGTGAGCGACACTTGACCCGACAGGAGAACCAGGTGCCGGATGATTCGAGTTCATATCCTGAACCAATTGCTGAGTATTGCGTACATAGTTATAAACTTTTACATCATCAATAGCTCCATCGAGATAGCCATAGTCAGTTTCTGTTCTTCGCCCTATAGAAAAACTGGGCGATGTATCTCCTCCTGATGAGTCATTTGTATAAGAGACACTATTTCCAAGCTGTACTCCGTTCTCATAAAAATACACCTGATTATTCACAGTATCACGTGCTGCTGCTAAGTGGACCCATTTATTGGTAGAGTTTACAATTGGCGTTGTTGATGAGACAGAATGACCCATCTGTGAGGCGTATTCCCAATAAAGTATAAGATAGTTATCGGTATCATTTATATAAAATTGATAATTTACATTGTCGCCAGAGAGTGAACCATTTCCACTTTGGTTGACTATAGTATCATCTTCATCCGTTGACTCACGATATACCCATGCAGAGACTGTCAAATCACCAGTGATACTTAGATCAGTCGCAGGAGCAGAATCTAGCGCGTAATCCGTGCTCCCATCAAAATCTAAGGCTCCTCCAAATTTTCCAGGTTTTCTTTTGGGAAGGGGAGTATCGGTTGAAGTAAGTGTTAAATCAGTACCTGATCCAGACCTATCATAAGCTATGTTTCCTGTATTTTCATTTAAATCCCAATAACCAACAGGTGAAGGGCCAAAACGATATAAACTTTCTAGATCTGTTAAAGAAAGTTGGCGTGAATAGAATCTGACATCATCAAACATAGTACCCGTACCATCTGGTGAAAAAGATGTCCCAGCTGGGTTAATTGATGTATCGGTTGTGACTGCTACATGCTGCCATAAGTTTGCTTGCAATGTACTGCTTTCGATTCCGTTGACATATATTTTTGGATTCGAAACCGAAGTTGTCGAAATCGTGCCTGAACTAATCTGGATTAATGTTTCAGGTACATCAACAATGCGAATTAGGCTGTCAGTTAGGTTTGTGGGATATACCCAAAAAGCAAACGTTTGCGCAGGTCTTGACATATTACCTGTAAGAATCAAAAGATCACTTGAATTATCAAAGTACGAAGCATAATGAAATTTACCTGTTGATTGAGCTACGCTTGTAGAGCTATTGGTAAGATTAAAATTATTACCTGATGAATCTGTAACGCTTGCTGAGCCGGCATCATCCATTTTCCAGTATGCTAAAAGTCCATTAGATAAATATTTCTGATTTCCACCAAAACTTGCTGAAGATCCTTCATAAGTTGATTCAAGCTGAGTATCTAGTTTTATCTGTGCTGCTGTGCGCTCTGTATAGTATATTTTGAATTCATCGATAAATCCATGGAAATTTGCACCGGTTGATCCTCCAATCAAAAGATCATTTGCGTCTGTTGCAGGTGCACCACTGCCATTTGTACTGGCACCGCGGTTTACACCGTCTATATAGATAGTAATCTCATCATCCGCATCATCAGTATATGTGACAGCTATATGATGCCAACGATTCATATTTATACCGTTTGTTATAGTTACAGTTGCATCATTTGCAGATCCGGCTGTCCCCAGATCAAGGGATGCTTCAAGGTCAGCGTATCCATCAGATCCATCATTTGTGGTTCTCAGGTATGTAGTTCCACCTTTATCAAATATCTCACCCACGCTGCCTTCACCGTCTGAGTTTACTCTCACCCAGGTAGAAAATGTGAAATTATCAGCAAGCGAATCGTTAAGATCAATTGATCCGGTATTTGTGACAGTTGCTGTATCATCTGTACCATCAAAGAATAGACATTTTCCGGATACGCACATATCTTCCTGTTTCCACATCAAACTTGCGCTATGCGTAGCATCATTTTCTTCAAGCCCGCTATCACATGCATCTTTTCCACTTGGACAGCTATCATCAACACCTTCATCAAATTTAAGAAATATCGCATGTGGACTCTGTGATTCTTCAGAGCTTAAAGTTGGTCCTGATGTAGGAGTGAAGTCATCATAGTCTGTTTCCGGCTGGAGTGCTATGCCTGCAGATGTCATCAATTCTGCATTGCCTGACGTACCTCCTGAAATAGAGAAATCCATACTTTGTACACCTGCCGATGCTGCTTCTTGGTAACCGCCGGATGCTTCAATAACTGTGCGATTAAGATCATCAGTTTGATCTATATCATATGTATATATTCCTGGACTGTCTACGTCTACCTGCCAATCGTTTAGGTTTCTTCTCATCGCGCCACCGACAATTAAACTATCATCAATGGAAGTATTAAAACTAAGCGATTGGGTAATAGTGCTACCTGAGCCATCAGAATCTACTTCATGGACAAAATGTTTTTGCTCGACATTTTCAAAGGTCATCGCAGCTATGGCAAACGCATTAGTAGTTAAAGAGAATTGTACATCTACACTGTAGTTACCTATATCAGGATTTATCAACATCCATACTTCAGTTGTTTGATAACGTGCATCACTTTGATCTCTAAATGCTTGTTTGATAAGTGGATCACCATTGTATTTTACGCTTAGCGTATCAATGTGACCGATTGCTGGCTCGCTGCTGTTTTGGGCGTGAATAACAACTACTAAGACCTTGTCTGTTGCAGTACACTCAGTGGGACTTCCGCATAGGTGATGACTGAAAGAGGCTGATGAGGCACCGTCATCATCGCTTACCGAAGTAGTTCTTACATACTCTATGGCTCTGGAAGAATCAGTAAGAGTTGCCTCATTGCTGCTGGCTGAAGTATTGCCATAATACATGTATATAGTATTGTCCCCATTAGCGATTGTGGGCATAAGAACTTCAAAATCGGTAGCTGTATTGTCACAATCTGCCTCATTTAACTCTGCCCATGAACCATTCCAATTGGTGTTACCGCCTCCCGATACATGTGTACGGCCTGTTAGAGAATAAGAACCATCTGTGGCTGCTTTCAAGAACCCTCCAGCCACTTGTAAATCTGATTCATTAACACTTTCAACGCTTACATATGTTTGGCGTGCAGGTAGGTCAAGCGCAGGCCTTGCCGCATTGGATAGTCCTCCTTCTCTGGTAAAGCCACCAACTATATAGCTGTTATCAAGTAGCGTCGTTCCAGTAACAGACAACTCCGTGCTAGCTGCAGCATAATTCGTTGCGGTAGTCTCAATCGGGTCATCAAGGTCAACCCCTGTAAAAAGCATAGTCGAAACTGCCCTAGCAGCTGCTGAATTAGTTAGATCGACATCCAGATCTAGTTCTGTTCCCGTGTCAGGATTAATTAGATAATAAACAGCACTTAATAGTCTTCGGCTGGAATGTTCACTGTCTAAGGTAACAGCACTTGTCATAGTATCTCCATTGAAGGTAACGCTGTCTATGCCAATTTCTGTCTGATCGGATCGAGTTGCATGTACTACAGCTATCAGGATTTGATTTGAACGTGCTTCTGGAACGGTAAAGGTATTTGTGATAAGTGTCCCGCTTGCGCTTGCTAGTTCGACATCAGCACTTTGGAATCTTATTCCAGTTTTCGTACGGTGATCAAGTAGTGTTCCTGCAGAATTCGTGAATCTTATGTCTTCGCAGCTGCTTTTCAATTTTCCTGAATCTATAAGCGAAGCAGTATTTACCGTTACAGTAACTACTTTATTTGTTTGCTCACTGCCGGAATTGCCTACTACTATTGCTTTTCTATAAAGCCACGATTCGTTATACCAGGCAGATGCCATTCCCGGCTTGAAATATTTAAGTATAACTACTTGTGAAAGAATTACCAGAATTAAAATAAATGCAAGGCGAAAAAGGCTTTTTTTATTTGGCCGTCTAAAATGTATATGACTGAATTTCCGCCAAAGAATGAAACGAAGATGTCGCCAGTTTATAGAAGGTAAATTTTTATAAAGATTAAATTTCATAATAAAGATGTCATCCCGGACTTGATCCGGGATATTGTCTGATCATGGATTCCCGCTTCCTGCCTGCCGGCAGTCAAGGTCGCGGGAACGACAGCTTATGTGGATTTACCAGATAGCCATCCAGTAGATTTTTTGATTCACAGAAGATTTACTTCCTGTTTTTATAGTAAATCCATTTTCTGTAATATTTTCCACCCAGACTGTCGTGTTGAATGATGGTGTGACATTTATAGTCTTCGGTTTAGTTGACCAGTTTTGATCTATTGCTATACTGTTTGAATTCGAAACGAGTACTTCTTCACCTCTAAATGTATCATTACCGACAATCTGTCCAGTATTAATATTTATATTTCCTTTGGTATCCATTACTATCTTACCATTCATTATATCCAGGTTTTCAAGTCCATAGCTTTGTAGTTTAAGCGGATTACCCAGAGTATTAATTTCTCCATCCAGACCGTGAATTGATAGAATACCGGATGTTATATTACCTGTAACTCCCAAGTCATTTAATACGGTTCTGCCAAGGACCTGAAGTGATCCGGATACTGTAGCAGTTTCTACATCGAGTGCCTCTAAAGTTTGATTTAGTTCGGCTGATGTACTCGCACCAAGAATTTGGCCTGAAAGTATATCTTTAAGGAAGGCTGATTCCGAAGCGGATTCTGCAAACAAATTCTCTAAATTGCTGATTCGTGTATTTGTATCATTAAGTCCTACTTCAAGTCCGATAAGCTCGGTATTTATAGCATCAATTTCATCTGATTTTATATTCGATTGCGATGAAGAATCAGTTGCTGAAGTAGCATTTGAAAGTATATCTAATATATCAATACCATTTAGAGTGATCTTTTGTGCATCAATTCCACCTGCTTTTACATTTGCAGCACTTAGATTATTATATGTGCTGTCTTTCGTTACATTTTCACCATTTTGGTCTTTGGCTAGATAAGATTCGGGGTTAAGGGGATCTGCAAATATACTAATATTACCGCTTGGATTAATAGTGATATTCGGGTCATACCACATGTTATTTACAAATACTAACACCCGGTCTTTTCCGCTTCCTGGTGACCATGATTCTAAAGCTTTTCCGATTACAAACCCTGTCTGAATTGCCTTCATAGCTTTACCACTTTCATTTGACGTAGTAATGTATTCGCCCGGTAATATGGCCGGTGAAGATTCTGACATTTTCACCATTACGCGACCATTTAAGGCTACCGGATAAGAGTTATCTTCTGGACGTATATTGTATCCGATGCTATTGAAATCTCCGGCGTTATCAGGATCTGATGCAATACCTATAACTGATGATTGATAAGGGGTTGTACTTTTTGTTAATTTTGTTAATCTCGTTCCGTTGTCTGTAGTGACATAAGTGCTTCCTGGTATAAGGATATCTCCGGTTTCAATACCTATTTCGACTGCATACATCTCCATATAGTCGGCTGCTGGTGTTCCTGAACAATCATAAAGAAGTACATTTCCTCCACCGCCTCCTGTATCGTTTCCATCTGAACATACTCCTTCAGTAGCCGTACCTTCATTAAGATCCACACGAACCTGTGCGTCTAATTGTATCTCGCCATTGGTATTATTATTAATTGTTTCTCCATTTTGTAAACTGATATCAGTAGTTACACTTGTATTTGATATATTTATCGCTGTAGTTGGAGCTCCTGCAATTGTTAGACCTCCAGTCCTATCAAGGTTAAAAACTGTACTACCAGATGCGCTTGCTGACAAGATATTCTGGTCACCTGACTCATTTAAGGTTACAAGTGCTTGGCCGACTTTTCTACCTGAAACCATGAACTTACCGACAAGACTATCAGTGCCGATACTTACGCCACCTGTGCCAGTCGGAGTATCAAGTACTATAGTTCCGTTGTTGAATGTCCTAAGTGTTAAATTATTTGATTCCCATGATTCGCCGGTTTCAAGATACATCGGGGCATAGGATTTGATGTAACTACTTGATTGGTTTGTGAATTGTAGATCATATGCTATAGATACATCCCCTGCAGCTGTGAACTGGTGGGGCAGAGCTGATGTGATCTGTGTTTCTGTAATTGAAAATAGACTTGAAGTTGAATCAAGGACATTAAATATATTTCCGATATTGCCATTTGCTCCAAGCTGCAGACGGAATAAGTCACCTGTAGCAGTCGCAGATGATCCAGGGATCCAACTGAAATTATTTAGTGCTCCTGTAAAGGCTGCTGTCCCAGTGTAGGAAGATGATAGCAAATTACCGCTTGTTAATGCAGACGAAGAATTTGCTAAATTCAGTAGTGTTCCCGAGGTTAGGGTATTAGCTGCTGCAGTGTTGATGTCAACCAATTTTCCATCAACAATTGAGTCAGATGTAAAGTAGGCACCAGTTCCTGATGTTATGGCAGTTGCATCAAATACAAAGCCGGAAGTGGTAGTAGTGCCGGTAACCACGTTGGAAGTGTGTGTTTGTGAGCCAGTGCCTGAGGTAAAGTTAAGTGCTGTAGCACCAGTGTTATTTCCTATGGATATGCTTCTGGCTGTTGCATCAGTACCTAGATTTATATTGGCTGTACCTGTACCACCGAGAGTAAGATTTGTATTTCCGACGCCATCTAGTGTCAGATTTGTTCCATCTGACCGGAATCTGAAATAATCGTCTGTATCTCCATTTGGTTGCACTAGTACATCACCCGTTGAAGCGCTTCCTAGAGTAAGTGTTTGCATATTTGTAGTCGCAAGTGTGCCTACTCCGCTTAGGTAGGCTGCATTATTTCCAGAATTCGCAGATATACTTGCAGTAGGTGTACCACTGTTCATATTGAGAACTGCAAATTTTGCCGAGCTAGAAGCAGTTCCGCCAAGAAGCAGATCGACTGTTGAGTTCTTTGAACGCAGTGCACCAGATGATAGGTTCCAGTTTGAGCCAATAGTGACAGGATCAGTCCATGAGAGAGTTCCTGTGCCATTGGTAGTTAGAGCGTAGCCTGATACGCCATCTGAGCCTGGCCATGTGTATGTGACATTCCCAAATCGTGTAGTTCCATCTACCTCAAGTTCATCCTGTACATAAAGATCCGCAACGCTATCTGGAGTAGATACTCCTGATATGTCTGAACCGAAGTAATTATATGCAGCTGCTGCAGCTCCTCCTATATTTAAGACGTTTGATGATAAAATATTCCCTCCAGCAGCTGCTATGGTCAAATCTGTACCTGAGTTGGTAAATGTTGCAAATGTAGTACCATTATCTTTAAAGAGTACATCTGCATCATCTGCATCAAGTATGATGTCTGTGGAGGAATCAAGAGTCATAGCCCCAGTAGAATTAAGATTAAGAGTTGTAGATGGAGTGAGAGTCAAGGTGCCAGCTGATGAAAGAAGTCCTGTTCCTACAAAACTAAGCGAGTCTATATCCAATACCGATCCTTCAACTGAAAGCTGTCCCAGGTTTGCTGTATCATTAATCGTTACAGATCCAGTTCCCGCATCTACATCAAATTCAGTAAAGTCTATTCCTGTAGCACCACCATTAATTGCTGTCAGTGCCAAACCGTTTAAGGTTGTTGTCCCTGAAAGGGTGAATGTTGTATTGGTTAAAGTGGTAGTTGCCCCAAGACCTATTCTATTTGTTCCGGTTGAATCAGCTATATCATTTCCATTTACCTGCAGATCATCTGTTACTATTACGTTTCCTACACCGGAATCCAAAGTGACACCTCCGGTAGTTGCTCCACCAAGTGTCAGATTCTGCATATTGGTTGTCGCAAGATTACCGTTACCAGTGATAAAGAGTGCATTGTTTCCTGAATTAGCTGATATGGAAGCTGTAGGTGTACCTCCTGCTACATTGAGGAATCCAAACTTGGCAGATGAGGTGGCAGTACCGCCAACTAATACATCAAGAGTTGAATTGAAAGGGGAGATGGCATTAGCTGATAGATTCCACTTAGATCCACCTGATCCTGCTGTCGGACAGTTATTGCCTGCGGAATCACAGACAAGATATCCTCCCTGATAGATTGCTGTTGCCTGGAATACTCCTTCAACAAACAAATCATCATCTGAGTCTACCTGTGTAGCGCCGGTAAGACTATCTCCAATCGCGTTATATGCCACATCTCCTGCATTACCGCCTATGGAGAATACTTTACCATTAGCGAATACAACATCATCGGAAGGATTAAGCGTCAGATCACCTGACGCTGTTATCAATTCACCTACGCCTACAAAACTAAGCGAGTCTATATCCAATACCGATCCTTCAACTGAAAGCTGTC
>CAZZCX010000011.1:0-20303 GCA_964653195.1 uncultured Gammaproteobacteria bacterium | reverse complement strand
CCTCCTGCTACATTGAGGAATCCAAACTTGGCAGATGAGGTGGCAGTACCGCCAAGAAGTAGATCAGTAGTGACATTTGAAGCATAAGTAGCTCCACTTGCTATCCTGAAGCGGGTAAGTGTGCTGTCTAAGGTTATTATTGCTGTAGATGAGTTATCAATAAGATCAAAGTCTTGTGAATTAAATTCCAATGTTTCAGTATCTGTTAGTGATTGAGAATCGCCATTTACAGTAATAATTCCACTTGAACCCCCACCAGAATCGGCTGCGCAAGACCAAATTCCATTAGGCTCGTCCCATTTGAGTATTTGAGCATTTGCACATCCTTGAAGCAAAGTTAATGAACCTGAATCTCTAAATTCCAGACCGGAACGGGATGAGGTAGTGCCTGCACTATCAGAAGCAGTCAATAATTTGACACTTAATACTCCTGTATCTACTTTAAGCCCATCTCCTGTCAAGTTTGTGAATAAATCGTTATTTATAGTGAAGCCATTTGAAAAAGTGGTGTTATCGGAAAGCGTTATATTTCCTGTCCCACTGTCAATAGTTATCAGTCCGGTATACGCCCCACCAATATTAAAATTATTCATACTTGTCGTATTAATTGACCTTGTACCGCCGTAAAGTGTAAGATTTCCAGATGCTGAGGCATTTCCCGCTACATCCAATGTCGCAAGGGGGGAGGCAGTACCTATACCTACATATCCGGTGCCGTTGAGGGGATTAAGATTTATATTTCCCGTGCTATTTCCTCCAACTGTTAAAGTTTGATTACTTGTTGTTTGAATTTGACCTGCAGTATTAAATGTAAGATTGCCGGAAGTTGTTGCGTTACCTGAAGCGCCAATAATTTGGAACTTAGCACTCGTTGTGCCTGTACCGCCAAGTACCAGATCATCCGTGATGTAAGCTGGAGCTACGACTCCACTTGCTCGTTGCCAGAATGCAGATATTCCGCTCGTTGAGATAAGATTTCCACCGATATATACATCTCTACCAAAATGAGCATCTCTCCATTGCAGTACAGATGAACCTAAATCAAATGTATTATTTGTATTCGGTCCGACACTTCCTTCCACCTGCAATTTAAATGAAGATGGATCGGTTGTGCCGATCCCTACCGAGTCTGATGATGAAGTGAGACGAATTACTGTTCCATCATCTGTCCAGCCTGGTGAGATACCGGTTATGGTTACCTGTTTGTTATCTGTATCAGCCGATAAAGTAATTCCAGTACCAGCAAGAATTTCTAAAATATCTGTGTTGCTTCCAGCAGTGATATCTTCTGATCCAATTTTTATTGTTTTGAATATATTTTGACTAGATCCTTTATCAGTATTAGCTAGACTTAAGCCGTTCACGCTTAGGCCATCACTTCCTGTAAATTCAATTGCACCAGCTTCTCCTTGAAGTGATAGTACGCCAGTATTTGATATGGTAGGAGTTTGTCCAGTAGTGATGCTGATGCCTGTTCCTTGGGTGAGAGAGTAAATTACGTTCGGTGCTGTGATATTCGCTGAGAATGTAGCGAATTTATCTACAAGTAGTTCATCTTTCAAATGGACTATATCAGTAAATTCAGTGGGCGCATTGATTTGCAAGAAAAAGTCTCTATTCGTATCAGTGTCGGCTAAAACAAGTGAGCTAATGCTTTGTTTTTTAAAGGCTGAAATTTCATTTGAATTATGCTTAAGTAACTTAGCTGAAATATTTGAAAAAACAGATGTATACTTATTTAGAGAATTTACATCACTAAACCCGAAAACAGCGACAGACACCATAAAAAGAAGGGAAGTCAGGATTCCGCTGCCTAAAATCATAAATCGTTTATTTTGGAAAATGGATATTTTATTTGATTCTGGATTCGGGATAGAGTTAGAAGTTTGAGTTTTTGCCTCTTTATTTTCCTGAAATTCTTTAAGTTGTCTTTGTGTATATCTTCTCTGATTTCCGGCAGTACGTAGCGCATTAAGTATACCTTTCTCCTCCCAACGCCGTAGAGTTTTAGTCGACACGCCCAGTATTTCCGCAGCTTGTTGGATGGTGAGCAGTTTTTCTTCCATATATAGTTTAGAAAAGTTGGACATAGCTTTAAATGTCCAATTACGTCTAACTCTAGTTTAAAAATGAGTTTAGGGAGGTGTCAAGTTATATCTAAAAATATATGTTATTCATATCATAAGCTTATCAAAAGAATAATGATTAGCCTCAATATATAATTAAGTGTGAAAATAATATTCATGATAAGATTATGATAAGATACTTTCCACGACATTACTTTTGTATAAACTTGTACTAATTTTTAATCTATAATTTATGTGGCACTATATATTTTTTTCTGCTAATTATTTTTAGTTTTATTTGTAATTGTGAAAATATACATTTCACGATTTAATACTCGTCCTTTTACGTATTTTTAGTTGTGAAAAAGCTGTTTAATTATTCAATAAATAATTAGTGGATATTTTAAACTTGGACATAATGATTTGGCTATGTCCAAGTTTAAAAACACAAGTTTTTATGGCTATTATATGGAAATTATACTTTCAAGTTTATTGAATAAGTTAAATTGAATATAAAACTAAATTTAATAATCTTTTTATCAGTTTATGGGTTTTACAATTGTTAATTACTAGATTAAGCGGGAAGTGCTTTGTAATTTAATTTCAGTTGATTTTTACCTAGAACTTAACTTAAATCAAACAAATGAATTAGTTAAAATTATTTGCAAATAGGCTAAAAATGGACTACGCTTAAATGAGGAGATAGATGAAGTGAGAATAATATATTTCAGCCTGTCATTACTGCTTTGTTTTCTAGTATTCATACCTTTTGCAAAAGCGCAGGATATTGCTGAAGGTGTAGCCACAGATATATCAATAGATGCAAAAGAAGTTCCTGATGGATCTATTATAAGCTTAAGTGATGGAAAGTATCGTTTAAGCTCTATTCCATATGACGGTACTGTATATGGAGTTGTAGTCAATAAGCCTGCAGTAGCTTTTAAATCTATCGGACGCGTAGGAGTGCATTCAGTCGTAACCTCAGGAAAGACAATGGTTAGAGTAAGCACCAAAAACGGTATTATTCAGAAAGGTGACCTTATCACAACATCTACAATCCCTGGTGTAGCCCAGAAAGTAAAAGAAAATGGATATATAGTGGGGATTGCAGAAGAAGAATACACAAATTCTGATCCGGAAAAGATAGGTATGATATATACTTCTCTACATCTCAACTTTGGGACGCTTTCCTCAGGTCTTAGGGAAAACCTTATCTCAAGTTTACTTCAAGGAGCCAGAGCGCCATTCTCATCCCCTATAAACGCTTTAAGATATATTATTTCTGGTTTCATTGCGACAATGTCTTTTGGTGGAGGTTTTTGGTTTTTTGGTCGAGCTTCGACACGCGGAGTAGAAGCTGTGGGACGTAATCCGTTGGCTAGGAAGTATATTCTTTTAAGTGTTTTTATGAATGTTTTTATTACCATAGGTGTTATGGCTTTTGGAGTTGCTCTTGCATATATAGTTCTAGTAATATGAAACTAAGGATGAATATTTATTAAATTTAACTATGGAACTTCTGACTATATTAATTTTTAGCGTAAGTCTATCTACACTTGGTATAGCTTTACTGGTTATAAGTTATTTTTATCTTCATTTAGCCTCCAAATACCACAGAATACAAAAAGAGAATATGTATATGCGGTATCATATGTCAGAGAAAAGTCTTCAGAAGGTAAACGTAGCCCGCGAAAAGTCATTACAGATTATTGGACAGGCTATGAATCAGGCTGAGGATATTGTAAAAAAAGCAGAACTATTGAAAACCAATGCTAATAGTGTTCTTGCTGATGAGTTGACTCAGTTGACCAAATTGCAAAAAGATACGTTGACGAAAGAAGCAGGTCAGCTCTATACAGCTTTTCAAAATGCTATAACTCATGTACGTGATGAAGATATCCAAATATTTCGTAATATATCAAAAGATATTGAAAATATAACACTTAATGAAATGAAAGATTTTGAAAAACGTCTTCACGATGAGACTGTAGGTAAGGAGGAGGTTATAACCCAAAAAACAAATGAGGCACTTAGAAAAGCAAATGAGGAGATTGCGTCTTACAAAGCTAAGCGTATGAATGATGCATCAATTGAAGTAGATCAATTATTGTCGGAGATAGCAAAAGAAGTATTACGAAAAAGTTTATCCAGAACTGAACACATGGATATAATAAGAGATGCTGTAGAACGTGTGAAGCATGACGTTTTCACGCAAAACTAATATAATTTTGATATGCAAATTAGTACTCCATTATATTCTGATATATTTAAATACATACGCACTAGAGAGCAGGCAAAAGAATTTTATGAGGGAGTGGAAGCGATTTCAGACTTGTCATTTGTTATTGATAATGGAAATGTAAATGTATTAAAGAAAACATTTCCGATTGATATTGCAGAAGCTATATATCAAATAGTACATATATCAAATATAAACGAAAAGGATCCAATGCATTTAAAACAATTTCTGTTGGGCCTTAAAGAAGAAGTCGAAAAAGCCAAAATAGCAGATGTTACATTGGGGATTGTTCCTGATCATGAGTTTATTATCAATTTGAGTAATAGTCTTCGTGAAGCATTAAACGATCAAACTCTTGTAATGTCTTTAAAAACAGATGCAACAATAATAGGCGGTATTGAGCTGATTTGGAGTGGAAGATATTGGAATTTGAGTTTAGAAAAACAAATTGATTTATGGTTTGCAAATAAAAGTACCTCAAACAATAAGGAGCAGATGACCTCAGCGCATTCATTATGAAATCTTTCCAGGAACATTTAGAATTTACAAACGAAGTAGGATTTGTCGAGGCTGTAAATAATTCAGTAATATCTGTAAGCGGTTTGCCTAAGGCTATGCCTCAAGAATTGATAATGCTTGAGACTGGAGAAATGGGTTATATATTAAATTTACATAAAGATTTATGTGATGTCTTACTTTTCGAAAAAATCCCAATTAAGACCGGTATAAAAGTTGCCAGAATAGACAAAACTCTATCTATAGCCTTAAGTCCAGAACTTTTGGGTAAAAGTATCGACCCTTTTGGTAAACCATTAGATAAATCGATTGATTTACAGCTCAATAATGCAGTTGAGAGAATCGTAGATATAAGTCCAAACGGAATAGGTTCCAGAAATAGAATCAGCACGACACTCGAAACAGGGGTTGCACTTGTTGATTTGATTCTACCATTGGGAAAAGGTCAAAGAGAGCTTATTGTGGGAGACCGCAAGACGGGTAAGACTAATTTTCTTCTTCAGAGTATGGTTATGCAGGCACGTCTTGGAGCAGTTTGTGTATATGTAGCGATAGGCAAAAAGCAATCAAATTATAAAGCTATTGAGGAATATATGAAGACTCAGGGAATTTATGATAGCTGTGTGCTTGTAGCAAGTTCAGCTGAAGATACCGCAGCTAAGATTTTTCTCTCACCTTATAGCGGAATGACTATAGCTGAGTACTTTCTGTCCGTGGGTAAAGACGTTTTTATAATTCTTGATGATTTGACAACTCACGCGAAGTATTACCGCCAAATCAGCCTTCTCGTAAAGCGATTTCCAGGTAGGAATTCTTATCCTGCAGATATATTCTATGCTCACTCGCGTTTGCTTGAGAGAGCTGGGAATTTCAAGATTCAGACAGATTCAGGAATTTCAGAACGCTCAATAACCTGTTTTCCCGTAGCTGATACACTTCAGGGTGATTTGTCAGGTTATATTCAGACTAATCTTATGTCTATGACAGATGGTCATTTGTATTTCGATATTGATCTTTACGGGAAGGGACGTCGTCCACCGATTCATCCTTTCTTATCGGTGACTAGAATCGGCCGCCAGACTCAGGATTCACTCAGACAGACATTAAGTCGTGAAATATTTAGCTTTCTTTCGCTTCATGAAAAAATGCAAAACTTCAGTCATTTTGGCGCGGAAGTTAGTGGTACAGTTGCGGATACTTTGAAAACAGGTATGAAAATAACTGCATTTTTTGATTATCTATCCCAGAAAGTGCTACGCCTGGAGCTTCAGATATTTTTATTCACTCTTTTATGGGTGGATGTGTGGAGAGAAAAAACGATAGATGATATGAAAAAGGATATGGATAGAATCATGGATTTATACAGCAAAGATGAGACTCTTCAGGGTGAAGTGAAGCTTATGATCAAATCCAGCGATTCATTTAACAAATTGCTAGGTTCAGTTCGCGGAAAACCAGACGAATTCTATAAACACTTAGGACTTTAAGGAAAATAAAAGATTTAAAATCAAATCTAAAAGATAAATATAAGAAATAATAGATTTTGAGATCTCATTTCTAATTTTTTATCTATTAAATATGACTGGCAGACGTGAACTAAGATCGCTAATCACTGATTTAAGTATGCTCAAAACGCTGACTCAAACGTATCAGCAGATTGCTGCTAATCATATTCGTAAAACCAGAACATCAGTTGTTTTGAATCGTGATTTTATAACAGAATTGCTTACATTATTTCAAGATGTGAGAATAGCATACAGAAGGCAGTTGCTTACACTTATGAAGAAGAAGAAGATCAATCACACAGACAACCTTTCTCTTATTCGTAGAAACGGTAAGACGGTTGTGGTCTTTATAGCTTCAAATACAGGTCTTTACGGTAGTATTATCAAAAAAACCGTAGGAATGGTGAATGATTATTTGACCAAAAATGACGTGGAAGTTGCTATTCTAGGACGAGCAGGAGAAGCATTGTTTAAAGAAGCAAACCCTGATAAAAAGTATATGCTTTTTGATTTTCCTGATGCAGGAATAGATAGCCGGAAATTATCAGATCTTGTTTCGTATTTGCTAAAATATGAAAAAGTGTTGGTTTTTTATTCAGAATTTCAAAGTATAGTATCTCAAAATCCTACAATTAGTACTCTTGATAGTAGTATAAGCATGGAAGAAGGGGATGCACGTTTAGTAAAAAAATATTTATTTGAACCATCTTTGGAAAAAATTATTGTCTTTTTTGAAACGGAGATTTTTGGACTTATCTTTGAGCAGACTATACGAGAGTCTCAGCTTGCTAAGCAGGCATCTCGTATGTATGCATTGGATCAGGCTATTCAGAATATCGATACAAGTTTATCGAAAACCAAAACGTCGGAAGGGATTTTAGCTCATCGAATATTGAATTCCAAGCAGATAAATAGTTTAGCTAGTATGAGATTATGGGGTTAAGTAAAATAGCGTTCAGGCTATTAATAATATGAAAGGAAAAATTATCAGTATCAATGGCCATGTGATAGAAGTATATTTTATTGAAGATATGCCATCTATTGGTGACGTCTTACATCTTCAAGATGATCCAAAAGTATTATTTTTGGTATATGCATCTTCAAATCCAGGCACGTATTTCTGCTTATTGCTTTCTAATTTCACATTTATTCATCGAGGTCAGGTAGTGATAAATACTGGAAAGCCGATGCAATTTCCTGTTGGTGAGGCGGTATTAGGGAGGGTTCTAGATTATTTTGGCAATCCGCAAGATGATATGGGGCCATTAAAAAATCCTGATTACCGACCGATCCAGGGTAGGAAAATTGGATATAGTGAACTTTCTATTAAGCAGGAAATTCTACAAACAGGGATAAAAGCCATAGATTTTTTCGCGCCTCTTCTCAAAGGCGGAAAGACCGGGCTTTTTGGGGGTGCAGGTGTAGGAAAAACAGTTCTACTTACTGAAATAATTCATAATATCGTACAGCTTACATCTACGGAAACCACGAAAAGCATATCTGTTTTTGCAGGAATAGGTGAGCGTGCAAGGGAAGGTCAGGAGCTTTTTGAGTCTGTGAAAGATAGTGGAGTTTTACCTTTTTCAACACTTATTTTTGGACCAATGGGTGAAAGTCCGGCAAATAGGTTTCTTACCGCATATGCTGCAGCTACTTTAGCTGAGCATTTTCGTGATGAAATGAAACAAGATGTTTTGTTTTTTGTAGATAATATTTTTCGTTTTGCTCAGGCAGGGAATGAACTTTCTTTACTCATGAGGACAATTCCATCAGAAGATGGGTATCAAGCAACACTCGATTCCGAAATGGCTGAATTTCACGAACGCTTGCTTCCTACCGTATCAAATTCAATTACGACTATTGAAACGATTTATGTCCCGAATGATGACATTCTCGATCAGGGAGTGCAATCTGTATTTCCATACCTTGATTCCATGCTTTATTTTTCACGTGCAGTATACCAGGAAGGACGATTCCCTGCGATAGATCTTATCTCATCGACCTCGTCTGCTTTAAGTCCTACAGTTGTGGGTGAGCTTCACAATCAGGCTCTTATCGATGCACAGGCTCTTTTGAAAAAAGCTTTGAGCCTAGAGCATATTGTGTCTTTGGTCGGTGAGTCAGAATTAACTGCTGATGATAAGATACTTTATATGCGAGCGAAGAAACTAAAAAATTATATGACTCAAAACTTTTTCGTAACTCAAAATCAGACTGGAAAGCAAGGTAAATATGTTCCGCTTAAAACAACTGTTAGTGACGTTGGTCTGATACTGGATGGGGAATTTGATACGGTCTCAGAAGAGAAGTTTCTGGGCATTGGCAGTCTAGATGAGGTAGGAAAATAAGTATTTATTGTAAAAAGTTAGACTGTGAACAATAAAACAGTAGAACTATTAACTATTTAGCCATGTACTATTAGCTATTTTAGTATGGAATCAACAATTTTTTATAATTCTACTTTTCCTTGCTTGATACGGGACAGGCAGCGTATTTTATACCAAGGGCAAGCTTTATCACTTACCGCTATAAACGAAGAGGGACCATTTGATGTTTTGCCACAGCATTCACATTTCATCTCAATTATCCAAAACAAGCTTGATCTTGTTCAGCCTGACGGGAAAACGCTTACAGTACCTGTAACAAAAGCCATATTAAAGGTATATAATGGCGAGGTCAGAGTGTATCTTGGTATTTTTTCAAGTATATCAGGTATTAAATAAAAAGTAATAAATCAAATCTCAAAAGTATTAATACGACTTACACAAAATTTTATTGTTCGAGGCTGAAAGCCGAGAACTTCTCGCGGAGTTTATCTCGATCTTTCTTAAAGACTCAAAGCATAAATGCATAACTCGTAATAATTAATTTTTTAAACATATGACGACGCTCTCTTATACTATTTCTCCAAATCTTCAACAGACTCTTAAGCTTATAGAAAAGAGCAGAGAATCAATTTTGATACACTCGCTTTCGCATGATAAAGAACTCAAGCTCAGGTGGGACATAATGGTAAAGAGGATATATTATTCATTGCATTTGGCACATATTATGGTAAATGAAAGTGATATAGCAGCAGTCCTTAATGCACCTGGTAAGCGTAATTTGGCTGAAAAAGAATTATCCATCGTGCATTATAAGAAAGCTTTTGATTATATTCACAGCTTCTGGTACATGAACACCAAACCCGTAATGCCCCAAGCCATTCATACAATACTAAAAAAGATTACAGATGAAAGAATTAGACTGCCAGAGAGTGAGCTTATGGAGCGCTTGGTTTTTCTGCAAACGAGTAGGGAACATACTCTGACTCAATCATTTATAGCCTATATTCAATTTTCGATACTCTTGCCTGATACGAATGTATTTGGCAGACTTAACCGCTTACTGCCGTATGTGTTTCTATACAAATCTGGTCTTGATTTTAGAGGACTATTGTTACTTGAGAAGTACTTTTATGAAAATGAAAAACTTATGCGTGAATTGAGGCTAGCAGTAGAGAGAAAAGAGAGTGTGACAGTATGGATTGAGCACTTCGTAGGTTATATTGCCAATCAGCTTGAGGATATGTCCGGAAAGATAGTGCAGGAATCAAGCACAGAACCTGCAAAAATGTGGTCTTTGTCTGAAAGACAGCGAGAGATTCTTACATCTTTTGACATGCCTGGAGCAAGGATAACAAATAGGAAAGTTCAACAGGTATTTAAAATTTCCCAGATTACTGCATCGCGTGATCTAGCCCGCCTGGCTTCTCTAGGCCTGCTTTTTCAGTATGGCAAAGGCAGGTCTGTTTACTACATGCGCGCATAATGAAACTTTCCTCATTGGTAAATTAGATTGGTGTGGAATAATTATATAGTCCAAGTGTAAGTTAAGTATGTATAGGATTATAGCCATAAAGGGATAAAAGAAAAAATGACTATAGCTAAAATTAAATATTTATTTAATCACTTTGGCCTATAGCGTGTATTCCATACATAGAATAAATTTGACAAATTTGGAGAGTAGCTTTAAAATACCCCATAATATGGAATTAGAAATAGAAAGAGGAGCAGGTTTTGATAGTAGTTCTTCAGGCTGGAGTACGGATAAGCTTGTTGCAGATAAAAACGGAATGTTAACAAACGATGAGGCAAGATTAAATGCAATACATTCAGCTGCAAGAGGTGTGAACTGGATGCAGCGACATCCGTGGGCGACTAAGCTTGGTATGGTGGCTGCTGCTTATGGAGTAGGACTTGCTACAAATTTGTTTGAAAATGCAGGTAGCGTACATGCGCAAGTTGATTTTCAAAATTGTAGCAGTGATTTACCCCCCGGTGCGTTATTAGATAATAATATACCTGAAGGCATACAAGCTTCAGGTATATGTTTTGATGGAGTATCGAGTCATGTTTACTACGCAGATACAGGTGCGCAAGTTACACCTGAAGTTACTGTTCCAGTTGACGTATTTATATATCCACCTGATTCGGGTTCCGTACCAGTAACACCTCAGCCTGAATCATGGTTTTCTCATTTATCCTCAAGCTGGAAAATATTAGATGATGGCGTGAGTCCTGAAGAAGCAGTTACAGGAGCTGTGGTGGTTGGGGCTTTAACAGCGGGAATAGCAGCTTTAGGAGTCGCTATACATTCACTTATTTCCGGAAATAAGCGATCAAGTAAAAGACCAATTAATCCTGTAAGCACAAGAAAAAGAAGAAATCGATTTGCTCAGGAAGATCAACTAGCAGAAGATGCACGACGGATAGCAGCGGATGAAGGGAGACATGAAGATGTCGAGGATATTAATGAAGAAACAAGACAGAGAAATTTAAGAAAGTACAGGGAGACTGGGAAGTTTTAAGCTTCTTTTTTAAATCCTTTATGTCAAAAGAATTAGGACTTGCAAGTATTGCCACTATACCTTCTTTAGGTGAAATTCCTGTTATTTCGTTAATTAGTTTTTCTCTCTCAGTAGGGTTAGGTTATACTTTAAATCCAATAGGAGTTTTGGAAAATAGGGAGCGAAGGCACCGATATCTTGCAGCGATTGCCGGAGCATGTCTGGCTTATGGACCTACATTGGTGGTGGCAGCTTTAAAAGTATTTACTGATATGGATATTCCACTGGTGAATGAAATGACTCTACCTAATGTAATTGGTGCATCTACAGGGGTTGCGTTAGGTGCTTTACGGAGAAGAGATAGAAGATAGTTTTTAAATTAGTTTTATTTATGAAAGAAGTTATTCAGGAATTAAAAGGTGAACCACCATTTCAGCAAGCTAAATTTGTACGTGATGGGGGGCGGGTAATGGTTGGACTTGCGAACGAAGTATATCATAAAGAATTAGCTGAGCGACTTGGTGTTCCCGGTGATAGCGCTGATGATCATGGATTGTTAATTTTTAATTTGAGAAACAAGATTATACTTATTTCAGGAAGCTCTGGATCGTTTGATCTCGCCTCAGGGGAAGCACGGGCAGAAACTGGGCGTTGTGTTTGTGGTATTGTAGGTGATCATCTCCATGTAGTTGCCAATCATCCTATAAAAGGGGAAGTATTTGATAGTAGAAAGATGTAGTTTTATATAGCTTATTGCCTTACGCGAATTTATATAAATTTAAACTATTAACTATATGCTATTCACTAATTAACTATCCACCCCTCTTTCGCTTCTATCGAAGCTAAGGCGGGCAAGCCAATTGAACCTAGTTCACGATCCACCAATTAAACTGTATTTCCTCATTTGCTTTCGTTGGTATCTGGACGGTGAAGGAGCCTTTGATGTTATATGTTTCGTCTTTTGGTACTTGGCGGGAGAGATAAGGGACAGTAGATATAATTTCTGACCCTGACTGAACGGAAGATGATCTAGGAGTTATATAAATAAGTGAATTTTCATCTACATATGGACTATAAATTGTACGTGTTGTGTAACCCTTTGTAATTGTTCCGATACCTGCAGAGCCGGATGCAACTGTATCTATAGCTGAGGTATCAGCGGATGCGCCCCTTACAATATTAAGTGACCCTAAAGCAGCATCCTTGAAGCGTGCCGTGCCCGATGCGACTATATCTCCTAAATTATTGACTGTTAATACACCGCTACCACTTGCATTTTTAACTATGAATTTACTGTCATGCTGAACTTGCTTCAGCATCTGCTCTTGTTCATGCAGGGGATCCCGAATCAAGTTCGGGATGACATTGTCAGAAAGTTGGATAATAAGGTCAGATCCAGGAACAGGAGCTATAAGATTCGCAGATAATTTACCATTGATTGATACATCTTTGGCAAATTTTGCATTGCCTAAGACTTCCAAGTTGCCTTGGGTATCAAGAGTCATAAGTCCTGCCATAAATTGAATATTGCCTTGCTTTAGTGGTTGGATTTCAAGATCAGCACCTAGTACATTAATTGAATTTTCAGCTAGTATGAAGCTTCCATTTATCGATATTCTATCAGTTACCGTAAGATCTACAACGCTTGTATAGCCTAGAACCATGAGACCCTGATGGATAGTTTGAAAGTCAGTACTTAAATTTGGGACATACGAAAGCGCTGCAGAATAGGATGCGAGAGGGATGAAGTCTGTAAATAATTCAGAGTTCAGAGTTGAGAATTCAGAATTAAATTCGTCGGCAGAACTGGATGCTATTGATGCATATTCAGTTAATAGAGTAGGCGATATAGCAGGTGTCGGTGTCAACTGCTCACTATTTTGTGCTGAATTCGATGCGTTATTATACATATTGTATATGTTTGTTATATTCGCTGAATTAGAAGAATTATTCAGACCCGCTGCAAGTGTTGCAAGTTTGCTATCCATCTTCGCTAAAGCTTCGGCGGACAAGTCCAGTCCGTCAATGCTATCAGCGATAATTTTACCCGCACGAAGAGTTCCGCTTATTGATGCATTATTTGAATTCAGCTCGTTTGCAGTCAGTGCTCCGCTTAGAGTGGCGTTGCCATCTCTGTCGAAAGTCGCAACAGCTGAACCAGTTGAAGATTGAGAATTCAGAATTGAGAATTTAGAATTTTCTAAGCTAACAGCTATAAGCGAATCTGAAGTTAAAGGTGATATGTAGTCAGATTTTATATTCTTTGCAATTAGTGTAGGTGTCACTATGTCAGATTCCTCGATCGTTCTAAGTATATACTCACGTAGAGATAGACCGGCGATAGTGAATTTATCTGATGTAACCGCAAGGCTGTCTATGATACCTTCACGAGCAGTAATTAGTCCCGATTGTAGAGTGCCAGTAAGGATTTTGCTTGCTGAAAATATGCGTGAAAGTAATTCGTCATTTTGATTTACTACCTCAAAATTATTATCAGTTTGCGAGATTGTAAATATGTCACCTTTGTCATCAATAGGATTACTATTTTTTAAATACTGAATTTCTGAGTTAAGTTCGCTTATAGCTGCAAGAGTCAGCATACTTAACTCAGGACCGTATTTGACCATTTTAAAACCATTTTGATCTGTTTCTACAAGAGCGGGGAATATCTTTTCTACTTCCTGGGCAATTAGACCATATGACATGCCATCTCCGAAGCCATACTCGGGAAATTCGTCTTTGCGCATCGAGAAAGTCACAGGTCTAAGTTGCGATAATTTGTCCAGTACATTTTCAAGTGGTTGAATATTTGTCTTCAGTCTTTCGTCTGAGGAACATGTTCCTGCAAGGGCTGTACCATCGTATCTTTTCAGACAACCATTAGAACCTATATTTCCGATTCTGACGTCACCAAAGACTTGTAGTTTTTCTGTAAGAATACCTGTGGTTCCAATTCCGACATTACCTGCATTGAGAAATGAATCTTGATTTAAAGTCCCTGCCAGTTTTATCAGCGCGTTATTTATAGTATTGCCTCCGATCAAAACAGAATCAGTTGAGTTAAGAAATGAAATGGCATTACTTTCTCTTTTCAAAAATCCTCCTATTGTTGCCGTAGGGCTAAGGAATAGGTTGTTAAGATAAGCATTGTTGAAGGTTCTGTCGGCGCGTCCCAAATCAAATTTACCTGAGTCTGAGGCGATTATGTTGCTTGATATAAACCCGTTTAAAAATATTTGGTCGTCATTCCCTTGACCCAGAATTGTTGATCCATTTACAGTCATATTATTTCTCACGGTTGTTGTGCCCGTAGTTGCACCAAGCGTGAGATCTGTGGCATTTTCTCCGATATACAGATTAATTACATTGCTTGGCAGGATTCTGAATGTAGAATTGGTTGTTGTCAGACTATCACCGTTGAGTGCTAATGAGCCTGAAAACATTGCATTTCCCAGATTATCAAGGGTAAATTTAGCAGTACCACTACTACTAGCGCTAATCAAATTACCTGTACTGTCTTGCCTGATATTCAATGCTGCAACAGCTGAGGATGTAGCTAATATTGCGAAAGTATCATCAACTTCCACTGAGCCTATAGCCTCAATATAATTATTATTTTCAGTTGTATTATGTAAAGGTTTTTGTAAATCAAGTAGACCGATACCATCTGGAGAGAGAATTATATTGCTGTTGGAACCTGTATTGGTAGAAAGAATTAGGTAATCACCCTGCAAGCGAAAAGCACCATCAGTTGCTTGAAAGACAGTTTCTGATTGATTTCCTATTGAGAGATTTCCTGCTGAATCTAACGCCAGAAGAGAATTTGCAGAAGTTTGGTTTTGAGTGATTGGTCTTAGCCCCCCTACAGCCTCTGCGTCTTCAGAAAGCCCGCTATTAGCAATTCTTCGTCTAGGATCCATTTCAGGCTCAGTTTCTTTTGAGATGCCGATATATAGCTCAGGGTTTTCGGAAAACGCAGCTTCAGGAATATAATTACCTCTACCTAGAAGCGCTATAAACTCACCATTGCTATCTGGACTTACTGCAAGTACTTCCTGCCATAAAAGTGCTGAACCAGAGGCTATTTCATCATTATAAAGTGAAAAACGAAGGTTAGTCGTTTCTGTAATTGAATTATTTAATTTATCTGTAAGTCGTCCTTTAAAGGACATAAAACGGGGAGGCGATAGAGGGACGGATGCAAAAGCAGGAGAAATAGTTTGTTGGGGTGAAAAAATATGGTTTTGAATCCAGAAAACTAATAAACCTATATAAACTAGAAGTAAAGCAAAATGCAAATAGTGCGTGATTCTATTCTCATGGTATTTTTTGTACCAGTCAGGCCGTCTATAGCGTAGGGTGTGGATTAGTCTTTTATGAAGTGGAAGACTTTTCAGTGATATGTCCAAAGGCGCATATGAAAATTTGCTGATGTTTTTAGGAGTTGTGAGTATAGTTTTATATTCAATTTGCGTTTTACTATTCGCTATGCCATTTATAATGACACTATCAAGTCCTATTCCTGTTTTCGGTAATTTAGATTTGGTCAATGATTGAAAGACATTTATACCTGAAATTAACAAGGCTGCAGATTGTATTTTTTGATACATACCTATAAGAGGTAGAATAAGTAATAGATCAAAAACTCCAATTAAGCCTAAACGCATTAATCTAATAATTCGAATAATTCCCAAAGACGAAGATTTACTTTTACTTTCTGAAGGAGAATTTAATCCCATTTGATCAGGCTCCCTTACATTGGTAAGTAATAAATTTTCAGCAAGTGATTTTTGAATATTTTGGAATGAACGAAGGTCGAATATTTTTGTGTCGTTTATCTTTTCCTCTTTATAAAGCCATAAGATAAATCGTCTGATGCTTGAGAGTTTTCGATTTACAGATATTGGTGAAAAACCGGACTCATTTAAGAGGTACTTTTTATAGGTCTCAATTACTTCAGTGGTTAGTAATTTATATAGGCTGTTCTGGGGGAGAATTGATTCACTCTGTTTATTTATAGCCTTGAGGAAGCTATATAGGTGCTGTATGTCTAGCAGATAGTTTTTGATAGTCGAGGGTGAACTATTTTGACGATATAAGTAGCCTTTGAAGTCCTTAAGTACTGGATCAATGCTTTCTTTTACATGTATACCCTTAAGTGAAGGTTTATAATTAAGGGTAGGATCGACTTGAAGTGGGTTAGTTTCAATTATCCGTTCATCTGATAGAAAATTGAAAAATTTCTTTAACGAAGCATGATGCCTATCTACGCTTCGCGCACTAAGTGTAGTCGATGTTTCTTTTTGGCCTCCATAGCTTTCATTGAAATAGTCATTGATGTTATACGATGTAGTTTGAGATGGTAGAAAAGTGCAGTTATATTTACCTTCATACCATTTTATGAACCGTGAAACATCAGATAAGTAGTTTTTCACAGTGGCTTTAGAATGTTTCCGTGAAAATAAAAAAGCTTTGAATACGATTAGTGTATCATTCATGGCAGGTGATGATTTTTAGCTTCGGAATTATACTAATTATACGGATTATACATATAATTTTAGTACCTGAATTAAGCGTAGTTCAGATTGATTAGCTTGTCAATAGGGACTATCATATGACTGATATATTATTATATATATTGATAGCATAACTGAAGCATGAAAATAGTAATTTTAAATGTGAAAATAACTTTCACGCTGTAGTATCATATATACTTCAAAATTTTCTACTATTTTTTATGAAATTTGTGCATTATTGTTGATTTAGGCAAAGATATCTATAGATATCAATGTATATCTAAATACTTCATTTTATCCACTTGCATCCTAAATACTGGTTTAGATTTATAACATATTTGTAGTTTAGCCTCGTTTTGTAGGTATATATGAACGAGCATTGTGAAATTTTAGCTATTGAATAGATAAATTTTGAAGCTTTATAGGTCTTTTTTGTAATTCCAAGCAAACTGCTTAATTTAATATTCATTAAGACTATAAGGTTAGCATGGCAATACTAACCTTAAATTGCCAGGTTTTATTTATTTACATTTAGATTGTTAATATAAGCTATTTTTAGTTTATGCGATGATCGATACTCAAAAATTACCTGCTCCTGAAATACTATCTTGTATGTGTTTTTAGCTCTTAAGCGCATTAGGAACTAAATATAGGACAAATATAAATAATACGAAAAGTCTTACAAGCTTGCTCTAATTAATAAAGTAATAAATATACTTAAATATATCGCCGATAAATATAATTCTAATAAGTATTTTCAAACATCGGCACTGTAGTGACTTTGGAGCCATTTAATTCAGTTTGTTTGTTCATGTACTATTTGAAAGTTAGATCATATTATGCCTGATTGTAGTCTATTAGAAGAGTAGTGTGTATATTTATATATTTAAAGGTTCGATCGTCAAGGGTTTTGGACCAGTTGAGGACTCCTTATTTATAATACTGTGAAGAAAGTATCAACAGGTACTAGAATTAACCTTAATCTTATTATAAGATATTAACAATAAGTGGCAATATCAAAAACAGCATTAATATAAAGTTGTATTGGTAGGCTACGTAGAATTTAAATATGTATTATATTTGGATAAATTGGCACTTCAAAAATAATAGTGATAAAGAAATTTTATCCGCTTTTAGATTATGGTATCAACACTTTTGTTATAGCCAGTCATCTCAATTCATAAGCAGTATTTTTGCATCAATATAATATTATTGATAATCCAATCTAAATCTCCGGATATAGAATACTTAATACTTTCTTTAGTTTCTTAGCCAGTGTTTTTGTGTGTATGAAATTACTATATCAGTTATATAGTCCAGTTATTTTAAGTAATTCGTTCTAGATTTGAATAAAATGTAGTTTTTATTGCGGTAGGTAAACAGTCATTAATATATTTTTGCATTAAAAACATTACTAAAAATCAGGCAAAAATCAGCATATATTATAATTTGATATAAATAGATACTATATGTATATGTAAATGATTGGCAGTTTTAAGTATATAACCGCTTAAATCAAGGACTGACGTTAATCTTATAACATTATTTAAATCTTATAGTTATGGTAATTAAAGAATTTATGCCTGATAATTTGATCAAACTATTTAACTCTCTATTTTGATTGTTTCTGCATGGAACTTTGTTTTAAGGCTATTATATTTAATTTGTATTAAGTCCTATAGCTTAGCCTCGATATTATCTAACTGAATCTATTTATATGTTATAGGTTATAAAATGAAAATATACTACACTTTTGCTCCTTGCTGTTTTTATCATGATCTTATGATTTGTAACAAAAATTTAATAAGTTATATATAGTTTATTTATACAATATAATGAGGCTACATCATAAGAATTACCATGTAATCTAATTGTGATTTGGCATTTTGTGCACTTAAGATGCCATTAAGGCTTTGATTTTAATGTCTTGACAGAGGCTAAAATGTCCGTTAGCATGATAAGTAACAGTTTAACTTACAAATTAATAATTATATTTCATGCGTATCCCTGCCGACCAGAAGTTAGTTGCGATAAATGCCATTAAAAAAGGTGATAAATCTGTTGCAAATATAGCAAATGAGCTTTCTGTAGCAAGAAAAACAGTTTATTCATGGTTGAATAGGCATAAACTGACTCCTTTAAGAATACGTGGCAAAGCATTGGAGGATAGATACTTAAAAGGTCTTCTGCATCCCCGATACAAGAACAAAGACAAAGCAATAATTAAGTTAGTTGTTACGTACCCTGAGTGGAGTATTCGTCAGATAAGAGCTTATTTAAATAATAAAGGACTTGATATAAGTTATTTTGCTATTTATTCATGCCTAAAGCGATATAATTGCACAAGATTTGAGAGAAGATGCAACTTGAAGAGATTATGGTCAGGCCCAGGTCGCTTAAGCTCTGATATAAAGCTATCCATAGTTAATAATTGCTTAAGTGGTGAAAAAAGCATTTCTGAAGTCGCACGTGAGTACAAAGTCGCACGTAAAACTGTTTATTCATGGTTAAATACTTATAATAAGGCCTCTAAGGATGAAGTATCCGGCATAAAGATTTTTGAAGAAAAGTACGTGAAGGGATCGTTTCATCCGAGAAGCCTAACTCCTGACATTGAGCATAGGTTACTGAATTTAGTATTGAATCATCCTGAACTTTCAATTCATAAGCTTTCAGATACTGTTGGTATATCGAGTTTTAGTATCTGGAAGATTTTAAAAAGACATAATCTCACTTCTTATCAGTCAAGATATTTATATGCTAATGAAAATAAGGAAATGCTTTTGCCTGTTAAGCCAACAAAAACTAATGAATCAATGAATGGTACGATATGGGAAACGTTTACTCCTAATCTTGCTCCGGCACCTCCTCTGGTTAAACCAAATTTAAGAAAAACCCCAAGCGTTAAGCATTACTTAACTTTATTTTTCTTCTCATTTACGGCATCAATTATAGGCTTTTATTTAACAAATATTTATCTAAGCTTTGAAGGGATCACAGCGAAAATTGGAGCATCATTTACCCTTTTATCACTCTTTTTTGGTATGTGTTTTTTCTTATACAGCCTAAAATATTACCTTTCTTTATTTATAATTCTTTCAAATTCAAGAAATACTTTAACAGGTAAAGTAAATAATAAATCCATTATAGAACGTCTCTTTGGAGTAGAAGTAACCATTGAGGAGGAGGTGAAAAAGGAGAATTTACCCATTAGCAAGCACGGATTAATCTATGATGTATCTGGTATTCAGCTTGAGCGAATGCCATTTGTTTCAATACACGTCGCCACCTACAACGAAAAGCGTGTCATCAACCGTCTCCTCACTGCAGCAACAAGCATGGACTATCCCAATTACGAAGTAATAATAGCTGATGATTCAAATGATGAGACCGTAACTCTCATTGAGGAATTTGTAAGTGAGTGGAATAAGTCTCATACATCAGTAAACAAGAATCACCCTTTAATAAAGATAAGTAGAAGAGAGTCAAGAGACGGATATAAAGGAGGAGCATTGAGAGAAGCTCTTAAGATTACCGATCCAAGAGCAGAATTCATCCTCATTTTCGATGCGGACTTCATCCCATATCCTGACTCCATTACTCAATTTCTAAAATACTTTAAATATACAGCAG
>CAZZCX010000010.1:42494-44830 GCA_964653195.1 uncultured Gammaproteobacteria bacterium | reverse complement strand
GGTATTCAAATGCGCACTGAGGCGATAGAGGCGACTTTTCGATTATGACGACTCTTCTTTTGAGCAAGTGTTATCAATCTTTCACGCTTGATTGCAAGCCGTTTATTTGTCTTACGCGGATGAGATTTTTTCTTACTATTTACTCCTGTACTTCTCTTTGCCATATTCATATTATACACCAAATTAGATTGACAATGTTGAGCAGTTCTAATATAGTAATCTTAAAGTAATATGGAGCATCGTTTTATTCAGTATCTCTTAAAAAATCAGGTTATCCTGGCATTATTTATTTTAGCTTTAGGATGGTTCACTCTCCAATTAAGAGGGATTATAACCTCTATATTTATATCATATATTTTAATGGCCGCACTTTTACCTATGGTTGCTTTTTTTCAAAAAAAGGGAATTCCAAGACTCTTTTCTGTGCTAATAGTATATTTCGGTATTATTATAATCGCAGTACTGATTATTTTTCCTTTGATACCTTTCGTCGTTTCACAAATAAATTCATTGATAATAGGTTTTCCTCAATATTTAAATAAAACAGCTCAAGCATTAGGAATTGAATTTAATGAAAATCAGGTACGAGAATATATATCTAGGGAGCTAGAAAATATAGGATCAAATGCATTTTTCGTAACCAAACAAGTATTTGGAGGAATTTTTTCTATTTTTACAATTCTTATCGTCAGCTTTTATCTTTTATTAAGCCATGATACTTTCAGGATGCTTATTGCCAGATTTTTTCATAAGAAAGATCATGATAAAGCCTATCAAATACTTAAAAATGTCGATGACAAACTCGGATCATGGCTTAGAGGCCAATTGGCATTGTGTTTTGTAATATTTTCACTTACTTTTGTGACCTTAAATCTAATAGGCTTACCAAATGCATTACCCCTGGCTTTATTAGCAGGACTACTTGAAGCATTTCCGACTATCGGTCCAGTGTTGTCTGCTGTGCCTGCTGTGATCGTCGCATTTACAATTTCACCAGCAATGGTTATAGCCGTTATACTTGTTTATATCGTCATTCAGCTTTTAGAAAACAACATAATTGTGCCAAAAATTATGGAGCGCGCAGTAGGTATCAACCCCATTGTAGTGATAATTGCAGTGACAACTGGATCAGCGCTAATGGGAGTGTTGGGTGCATTGCTATCTATTCCTTTTATATCTTTTATAATTTCACTAAGTTCAAGTATAAAAGAATTCAGCACCAAATCTACTTAACACCTAGAACTATAGTCCAGGGAAATGGGGTTTTTACAAATAATACTCGCATTTCTTTCATAATAAACTTTTTGATACCTTTCGTAGACCAATGATTGATATGCTCTATATCATTACCCCATCTCTTCAAGTTCTTTCCTCTTAAGAAATTTGATAAACGAAACCATGGCTCATTTGGGACAGATACAATACAGTATTTCTTAGATACTCTGACTAATTCAGAAAATGCCTTTTGAGGATCTTCAAGATGCTCAAGCACTTCTAAGCATAAAACAAGATCAAATGAATTATCTTTAAAGGGCAACTTATAGGCACTACCTTCTTTGAGATTTAAATGTGGAAACTGTTCTTTCCCCAAGGCAATAGCTTTCACCGATGTATCAACTCCAATAAGATCTTTTCCAATATTTAACTTTCTAAAACGGTTTAAGGTGAACCCTTCACCGCACCCTACATCTAGGATTGTCTTTGGATGTAACTTTTTAGCTTCTTTAAGAAGAATTTTAAAAAAACGATTGATAAGAAATCTCTGTAATGGATTTTTATGTGTATGTTTTTTAAAATTATCTGTTGATTGCATAGTATTTAATTTTTAGCTACTTTTATCAGGATTATTAAAATACTCTTTTAATTTTCTTCTACCACTACCACTTTTCCACCAAAGCTCTCTTCTTTTTGCTTCAATCAATTCGCTATACTCTTCTTTGAACAATAATTTAAAAGGTGCGCGGTACTTAGTCGATTTCGATCTCCCTAAATTGTGTTCATTGATACGTCTATCATAGTTATGAGTATGACCCGCATACCTTTTACTATCTTTTAAACTTTGTAGAACGTAGACTGTAAACATTATATCAAGCAAGTTGCCCTTTGGGCGAGCCTCGCTCATCACGCCAAAGGCGGATGAGCGGGTGAAGGGAATCGAACCCTCGTATCAACTTTGGAAAAGTTGTGTTCTGCCATTGAACTACACCCGCAACTTAATAACTATTTATAATAGGTCTAACTGTTAAACAAATTAATATAAAACAATATAAATATGTTTCACAGCCTCTTTCATTATAGCAAAAAACAGAATTTTTAGTATATAATCGCTAAAACTG
>CAZZCX010000010.1:8490-42394 GCA_964653195.1 uncultured Gammaproteobacteria bacterium | reverse complement strand
AGCCTCTTTCATTATAGCAAAAAACAGAATTTTTAGTATATAATCGCTAAAACTGGAAAGTGTATCCACACATTTCCTGTGAACTATTTATGCCTAGAAAATCGAAATATCACCATTTTAGAAGGGGTAGAGCACAAAGATACAATAAGGTAGCTATTTCACGAAAAAAGAAACAAACCCATTCACTTCTCGATGTAAATCGTAACCCAATATTCTTACTATTAATATTTACAGCCTGCTTGACAATTTTATTTGTCCTAATGCCTCAAGTAGTAATTAAAGATTTTCTGCAAGTATTCTTTGATTTAATTATTTATGTCTATTTGTTGATAATTAATGTTTTAAGCCAAGTAAGAAATGAGGTGTCTTCACAAATTGCATCGATGACTTTTTCTGATCTAGTATTTGAACCTCCAGCTCTTTACTTACCAAATAAGGAAAGTTTTATATATACAGCATATTCAGTTTTCGACATTATAAATCCTATACCTAAACTGGATCTGTTATTTAAATATCTAAAATACTTGCATTTTTATAGCTACTTATATTTTGTATATACGTCTGAAGTCTTAATAAGATTTTTGATCTTTATAAATCCTCACTTTATATTAATTACCTTAATTGATTACTTTTATCTTGGACTATATTTACTTTCTGGAGTTTTGATAAAAGTCTTATTATTTATAAACCCGCTTCCGCTAATGAAAAAAACGATTGAGGTAGAATTATATTTTGTATATATGTTACTTGGACTTTTTATATACCTTAGTGTACTTCTGATAGAAATTGTTCAAACTTTTTTCATACTTATTTTAAATTTCATATCCGGAACTTTTGAAATTATACAAAATATTCTTCGGTTTATTTTCTCATCAATCTTTAGTGTATTTTCCGTTATCCTTAATAAAGTTTCACTTATTTTCAATATTTTTACTTTTAGAATAAATAAAATAGTGAGCTTAACGGAGCCATATATAAATTATATGGGAGAAACTATAAATCGTACTATCGCAGGTCTAATGAAGTCAGCAAATGACCTTAAAAATACATCTACATCAATCGTCGAGCAATACAATACAAATAGTCCTAAATAATAATCAGTATATAGATTACGATCGGCAAAATTTATTCAAATAATTAAAAGTACAGATATTGGTATTAATTTACTAGTGTGTATATAGGATTCATCATCAACATACTCAATATTGAAGGCGTAAATGAGTAAAATAGATAATTCAGGATAAGAAAAATAATAGTTATAATCAATAAATTCTTAGATAAAACTTCATTATTTTCTATATATTTTTTTAAATAAAATGAAAACAAAATTTGTATTATCACTAAAACAATTAAGGTTATAATAATAGGATAAATGTATAGATCTATCGGATTTGGAAGTTCAAGATTTTCATATAGCTTTAGCATATTTGGTAATACGAGAAACATTATTGATCCTGTGGTTAATAATATTGAACATGAATTTATAATAATAATTACCGGAAACCATCTATGATATATTTTTTCTTTGCACATAATGTACCAGGATGCTGGAGGGAATATTATCAATAATAAAATTACAATCCATTTAGGAGTTTGGTACGAAGCAAATTGTTGATTTTGAGTAAATTTATTAGAAGAGGTTGGACTTGTAAAATTTTCAGATAAACTTCTAGCTTGCGGATATATCGAATCATGTCTTTCCATATATGATAATCTTCCAGCCAAATAACTTAATTAAATAATCTAATCTTAATTTTAGTTAGTCGGGGACAGAGGACTTGAACCTCCGACCTCACGGTCCCAAACCGCGCGCTCTAGCCAACTGAGCTAGTCCCCGAGAGTACCGCGAGAGAGAGTCGAACTCTCATGCCCTTTACGGACGAGGGCTCTTAAGGCCCTTGTGTCTACCATTCCACCACCGCGGCTAATAGCTTTATTTTATCATATATGAGTCAACTTTTGGAAAAATAGCAGAAATCTATATTTTGATATAATTACCTTAATGTTTAATCTCTTGATTTCACATAAAATATCATTTCTACTTACTAGCCTACTTATCTTATTTCTGATTATAGTCTCCATTGGCTATAAAAATCACATATATACATTTCAATTTGTTGATGAAGATGATAATTTCACAGTAGCAAAATACTTAAATCAGGGTGAAAGAATCTACTCAGATATTTTTTCTCATCATCAGCCTGTCACGTATATATTAAGCTCAGTTATACAAAAAACTAAATATACTAACAATATAAATCAATTAATAAAATTTCATAGATATTTTATTATTGTTTATGGAGTTATCTGGTGCCTTTTCCTCTTTTATAAATTTAGGATATATGTATTACCCTTTATCTTTTTATACGAGTTGACCAAAATTCATTTAAGCGGGCATACGTTTTTGGCTGAGGCGATTATAGTATACCCTTTAGTCTATTTGTTTCTTTCCGTTTTACTTAATAAACCAAAAAAGAGTAATTTGGAGTATTTATTTATAGGCATTAACATAACCGTCATTATGTTTACGCTTGCTCCTTTATGGCCTATATTACTATTTTTAATTTGCATTTTGTTATTTAAAAATAAAACTAAAATATTTATAAATGCTGGTTTTATCTTGCTCGGTTTTTTGTTTACGACAATAATAATATTTAACTTTCTTTCTTTTAAAGACTATTTTTACAATACTATATATTTAAATATTTATTACTATATAACTCCGGATGAAAAAACTTATCTTTTTAGGTCTTTTTTTTCTTTCATTTACTATATTCTTATTAAAGACGTAGCTATATTTATTAAGATATCTTCATTATTTTATTTAGTCTTAAGTACTTACTTTGCTTCTAAAATAGATAATTACATTCCTTTAGTAACTTTTACAGCACTAGGATTGGCAAATATTCGATTTTCGAGCAGTGGTTTTCATTTATTACCTTGGTACGGGCTCCTCATATGTAGTATTAGTTTTATGACTATCAGAATTATTGAAAATAATAAAATAAAATTTAATCAAAAAAGTCTAATAACTTTACTTGTATTTATGCTTTGTATATTTATTTTATACATTGCAAAAGGCTCACTATTTAAAAATATAGATTCTGAGAAAGAAATGTATATAAGCTATTCTCAACAGTATGATTACGGTAAAGCTGTTAACGTTTTGAAAAGAGAAGATGACAGCTTAATGGTTATACCAATTGAGCCTTTAATTTTATGGCAGGCTGATATAAATCATTCAACCAAATATCCTTTTTATTATTCCTGGATGGATAAGGTCCTATTTATCAAAAACGAGATCATTCATACATTCGATAATAACCCACCAACTTTCCTGTATTATAATTCGGATTATGCAACATACGAAACTATTAATAAATATTTACACATGTATAAAAGAATAAATAAACATAATAAGAATTCTTACCTTTATATTCTCAAAAACAAATATAAAACTTTAAATAAAGATGAGTTAAGTAATTTAAATTTTTATAACTTTACGATTCAATAACTAAATTAGCGCATACTTGTCTTCTGCTTAATAATTCATTCTTAACTTATTTTAACAATCCAACAATTATTTATGCTGCTTTTGGTTTGAGTCTTCTTTTTGCTAATGGTTTAGCTTTTAATTTATTTTTCGATTTATCCTTTTTATGCTTCTTTTCCAAAGTACAAGATGCATCAGGTTCTGGATCATCTGGATCAAAAAAATGAGATATTTTCCATGCTTTTTTCCAAGTTTCAAAACCCATATCGAAATTTAAGAATTTAGTGCAAAATCTAACAAATTACGCATTTCACCCCTTCTATCCGGGCTATTTAGTAAAATACCAATCAAATGAATACCATCTTTCTCATAATAAGTAACTAAACACATCCCGGCCTCAGGGGTGTATCCAGTTTTCACTCCTTTTACTCCTTCGTATGTTGACAGTAAGTTTGTTTCATTTACTAGGTAAAATTCTTTATGGTATTCATTTGCGGGAATTATATATTCGTAAGTTGAGACTATTTTACGAAAGAGCGGAAAATAATCTATCGCGTATCTAGTAAGTTTAAGTAAATCTTCAGCGGTTGTATATTGTGAGCCATCTCCTTGGAGTCCAGATGGGTTTGAGAAAGAAGTATTGTTTAAGCCCAATACTATGGCTTTATCATGCATCGCTTTTAAAAAACCATCTCTACCGAATATATAATTTCTTGCTAAAACTTCTGCTGCGTCATTGCCTGAGTTAAGCATCAATCCATAAAGTAGTTCTTCTTTATTTAATATCTCACCTAATTCTAAGCCCATGCTATCTTCTCCAACTAAATCAGCTTTATTTACTTTATAAATATCAGGCATATTCTTATCTTCCAAAGCTATTATTGCAGTCATTATTTTCGTAAGTGATGCCATAGGTACCTGTGTTTTACTATTTTTTTCATAAATTACTTTTTCATTTACCAAATCATACATAAGCGCAGAGCGAGCATGAATTTCAGGAATCTTTTTTGTTGAAGCAAAAGTTTCAAATACAGGTGACCAAAGATCAAGAAATGTTGCCTGTTTATTGTTCTTTAACTCCAAAAAGACAGGAATAGGGGAGGAATATAATGAAGATCTATTCAAACTAAATAAATAGAAAAAAAGAGATATGAATATTCCGAGTAATACTACTGTTATAAAATACGAAGCGTATCGCATATCTTTATATAATAGCAAAACTCTTGATTAGTGTTTATAATCTAAAATTAAGCCATGACATATATCCAAGCTATAATACTTTCAATCATAGAAGGTCTGACTGAATTTTTACCTGTCTCTTCAACTGGGCATTTAATATTGGCAAGTTTCGCACTAGGTATACCTGATTCTGAATTTCTGAAAAGTTTCATGATAATAATTCAGATGGGTGCAATTTTGGCGGTAGTTTTTCTATATAGAAAAATTTTGCTCACAAGTAGAACTGCATGGAAAACTATTCTAACGGCTTTTATACCAACTGCCGTTATCGGATTTATACTTTATAAATTTATAAAAGAAATACTATTAGGAAGTGAGATTATTACTGTTATAGCGTTATTCATAGGTGGAATAATCATCATATTCATAGAACTTTTACACAAGGATAAAGATACTGGTACAGAAAGTATTGAAAAAATTAGCTATAAACAAGCCCTTTTAGTTGGTCTTTTTCAATCTATCTCTATAATACCTGGCGTATCACGTTCAGCTGCAAGCATAATTGGCGGTAAATTAATAGGGATGAAAAGAGAGACTGCTGTAATTTTCTCATTTCTACTGGCTGTCCCGACCATGTTTGCAGCAAGTGCACTTGATCTAATAGATTCTAATTTCACATTCTCAAATTCAGAATTAAGTCTTTTAGTAATTGGTTTTATCGGATCATTTGTAGTTGCATTAACTGCAATAAAGTTTTTCTTGAAATTTGTACAATCATATTCTTTTATAATATTTGGCATTTACCGCATTCTAATTGCCATTACTTATTGGTTTTTTATTATCAATTAAAAATATTTTATAATTGATGGGGTTAGTATATAGAAAGTATACTTTTTATCGTATTGACGGGCTATCCTACAATCAACTATAGTATCCACAGATTAAATATTGTCTTCATATTTTACTCCGTTACACCTGCCCGATAACTGAGTAGATTAAAAAGCTGAATAAAGAGTTTTATCAGCCTGCTGCTCAGATATTGATTCACTATGTATAAAATCCTGTCCGGATTATTAAGCAAATGTAAATTTTGTCTCGATATAGCATTTACTCCTCAGACGGAAAATCCAAATTCCGCAGACAATAATGACCTTCGCGCGATATTAATACAATCTTTGTTTTAAGCATTTAAGACTAGTCTGTTTATTATTTTATTTGAGTAAATCATTTAAAGCCAATTTGTAAAAATACAAAGGAGAGGAGGTGAATATAATGATTAATAAAAAGATAGCGATTAGTGTATTTTCAATTCTAATTTCATTATCCCTAATGGGAGGGGCAACATACGCATACTTCACTGATAGTGCCACAAGCGGCAATAATACACTCGCTACAGGCACCCTTAATATCGAAATAGATCAAACTGCAGGTATTTTTCAAAACACAACACCTGTAACTAATTGGCAACCAGGGGAGGAGCGACAAATTCGTTTTGATGTAACAAATGACGGAACTTTACCTGTTTATCTTAGAGCTGCTGCTACAGGAGATTGGGCAAATACTGCTTTAGATGAAAATCTTGTCAAGGTAACATTGGTAGAATTCTGGAATGGATCTGCATGGCAAACATTAGCATCAAATCCTTCAGGTTTAACAGGATTTGTATATTACAGTATTGGAGGTCTTGATTCCGGCTTAATCGAATTAGCTGGTGCTGATCGGGAACATTTCAGGCTTACTGTATTACTTGATCCAAGTGCAAATAACAGTTATCAAGGTCAGAATTTCAACGCAATAATTACGGTACAAGCACGACAGGCAACTGTAGGTGCTACTTGGACACCGTAAAATTTCTTTTTCTCGCGGTGGGAGGGAACTGCTTTTTCAACCTCCCACTGCGAAGCCCTATAACTGTATAGTAACTTATAACTAATAACTAATTAAATTAAAACTATGATTAAAAGAATAAAAGAAAATCATAAAATTAACAAAGTCTTAAAAATACTCACCTTAATCATACAGTCGGTATTATTTATAATACTCTCGCTTACTGTTATTACTTTCATAACTTCGAAGACCTCTATACTCGGATCCATTCGTTCTATGGTAGTCCTTTCAGGAAGTATGGAACCGGCTCTGCCTGTAGGAAGCATAGTCTATATCACGAAACAAATAGGCTATGACAATAAAGACATCATCACCTATAAAACCGAAAGAGGTATGAATGTCACACACCGTATCACAGGTATAGAATTTTCAGAAGAGGGGACTGTATACAGCACGAAAGGCGATGCAAATAAATCGATAGACAGCAGTGTGATTCCGGATGAAAAAGTGATGGGGAAAGTGTTTCTTACTATTCCGTACCTCGGTAAAGTAATAAATTTCCTCAACTCACCGAAAGGATTTCTCGCATTTATCATAACCCCATCTGTTCTTTTCATCAGTATGGAACTCTGGAAAATTAAAAAAGAAATAGAAAAAGATGTAGAGAAGCGGATACTTACCAGAATGCAGCAGCAAGCAGTATGAGAAATCTTTATTTTTTAATTACACTAAGTGTAATACTACTTTTAGTTTCATTTCATGGAACACAGAGTTACTTTTCCGATTCTGCTGTTTCAGGCGCCAACACCTTCGCCACCGCTTCCGAATTCCCGACCAACGGGGGTGCTGCACCTACTTCTGCAATACCATCACCAACAGGAACCCAGGTAGGAGTCGGAGATGTAGTGATAAACGAAATTATGTGGATGGGTACTCAAGGTGACGCAGCTGATGAATGGATTGAATTAAGAAATATGACCACGAATACCATTGATATATCAGGATGGGTTATAGATAACCTTGGGAGTGGTGTAACAAACGATATTGTAATTCCTGCAGGCAAAACAATAGCACCATATAGTTTTTTTATGATCGCAAACGATACAAAAGCTACCGGCAATCATAATATTGATCCTGACCATATTGCAAATATAAGCCTCCTAAACCCTGGTGAACAACTCATATTAAGAGTATCAGTTGACGGTGCAATTATTGATATAGCAAATGGAACAGATGATTGGTTAGCTGGAGTTGATCCAGGAGGACAAAACCCAGAAAGATCGATGGAAAGGAATGTAATACCGGGAGATGGAACTATAGGAACGAATTGGCATTCTGCAACTACAGCTGTAAACATGGATATTGACGGAAGAGAAATAGCCACACCGAAGGCAGCAAATAGTTTATAAATATGAAAAAAAGTTTAGTTAGATTACTATCATTACTTTTAATATCCACATTAATACTGGGGTATGGTTTTCATATCCTGACAGCACCATCGACGGTACGCGCATTCGGGGAATTAACTGTCGATTTCGGAGTACCTCTGGGTCAGCCGATATTTGAAGTTTCTAATATGGCACCGGGAGATGATGAAACCCGCGAAGTGGATGTCCATAATAATGAACTCACTCCCCGGATAGTCGCAGTAAAAGGGGTAAGAACCGGTGGTGTAGGAGCAGATCCGAAGATTGAAACAATTCTCGATATAGTTATATATGATGGTGTTACTCCACTATATGGCACAGGAAGTAGTACTGGTCCAAAAACGCTGCAGAATTTCTTTTCAGATAGTACTTCAGATGACGGTATCCAATTAAACCTGATAAATGCAGGCGGAGATAAGACTTATAATTTTAAAGTTACATTCCCTACTTTCGCGGATAACACCTTCCAGCAGAAATCTGTGATCTTTGACTTAATCTTCGGAGTAATTCAGGGAGATAATATGCTAATAAACGAAGTTTATTATAATGTAGCCGCAAATCATGGTCTAGATTCACCTGCCGATAGGGGATTAAACCTCGGAGGATTAAATCTGAGTATCATCGGGAATGGCGCAGGATCAGTTAATAGTATATTTGTAGATATCGAGAATAACTGTACGATTTACCAGGTGAATAACGCAAATATAAGCAATAATGTAAATATAAACAGCAATACGGGTGATAATTCAGCTAATGACAATGTAGGCCAGACGACGAATAATAGCGGTTCCATATCTACAGATGTATCGATAACTAATGTCGGAAATGTAAACAGAGGCGCCTGTAATAACATGAAGAAACATAACAAAAACCATGAATGGATAGAGCTTTATAATCCTACAGATAATGACATTAATCTGAAAAACTATACTATTACCGATAACTCAGGTCTATCTGTAAAGATCTCAGGAAATAAAATCCTCAAAGCTGGTAAATTCGCACTCATTAGTAAAGACAATAACACATGGAACTATTGGAACGAACCTTCAGGAAGTTTAAGAATTTCATTAGGGAAACAAATAGGGGATGGCTTAAACAACTCAGGAGACCACCTAATCCTAAAAAACTCAAATGGAGTCGAGATTGACCGCATGAGCTGGGGCTTAGATACCACAGGCTACACACCTCCAGCAAGTAATCCTATAGTACCCTCTGGAAGCTCTACAGAGCGTTTAGCGCCCGGTTATGACACAAATCAAGCTACAGACTGGGAAGCACAAACTCCACCAACTCCGGGTATTTAGTTGAGTGACCGTAAATACTGTTCAGCTTTTAATTTTAAGTTAAGTATGTTATCCTCTAATCGATCGATTATGACTAATTCATATAAGAAAAAACTTTTCGCGATTACGACTGCATTATCAATAACAGCATTACTCTTTTTGTCAAATAATGCATATGCCGAATCAACGGTAAAAAACAAAATACAAATCAATGGCGTTGAGTATATAAATGAAGAAATAACAACAGATGGTTCAGTAAAAACTGATATTGATGTAAGTGTAAAAAATAATCAAGGGAGTATCAAATATAATGTAAATGGTGAAGAAAAAAATATTCAAATCTCACCCAGAGCAAATACATCCGATAAAGAAACTAATGAAAGCAGTGATATTGAAAGTAAAATTACATCAACTCATTCAGATGATTCTGAAAAGCTACTGTTAGATGTAGACGACAAAAAAGAAAAAAAGGCCAAAAAAACGAGAAACTTAATAGAGGTTATGATGCAGTCTATGGATAAGTTATTTTTAAGTATTAGAGATTTTTTTAACTAGAATTTACTTTAGAATTCCCACTACGACAAAGCGTTTAGAGTCCATAAACCCCGTACATGTATAAAGAGTAATTCTCTTATCTTTAGATGGCAACAAAACATGTGTCTCCTCAGGTGAAACTATAACTGTATACTCAATCTCAAATACTTGTCGACTATTATCGCTATAGATAATTTCTATTAAGTCTTTAGGCCTTGCATGGATTAAGGGACCTAATAAGTTTGGCCAATTATGTCCATATAATATACTATTACCTGTATCTCCGGGTATTGGGGATGACGATAGATATGATACACCAGTTGTTGTCGCCTCCCATTGACCATTCTTTATATCAGAGGGAATAATAGGAAGATCTACTTTTAAACTTGGAATTTTCAGTCCAACCGGAAATACTGACTCTTTCTTAACTGATACACTTTCAATTTGTTTTTGATATGCAAACGAAACTCTCTTGGGGTTCACCCTTTCGTAAACTGAATATATAACCAACGCATAACAAAAAATACCGAAAATAATTAGAATATTAGATAAAATACGCTTCATAGATAAAGATATTAAGTTATTGTGATATTAGGATATTAAAAATTATTTTTTATTCGCCTAATATCTTAGTATCCTACTATCTCAATATCTTTGAGAGGGATTATTTCTTGAATCTTAGGAGTAAACCTGTAAGAAGGGATGCAAATCCAACAAGCATTAGGGAATACACAAAAGTTATATTTCCCGTATTTGCTAGTGCCAAAACTCCTGCTACACTAGTTTGGGGAGTAGGTGTTGGCGTAGAATTTGATGTAGGCTTACAATTATAATCATAATTTTTTGCGATATATGGAAGGTCAGCTAAGCCCCAATCTTCTCCATCAGGAGCATAAAAATAACCTTCTTTTTGCAAAATCTCTATATCACCAATAGAAAGTTTATCTACAGCATACCAGTTAGTCTGTATGCCATTTCCATTTTCAGGACAAAAACACTGGATAAGCTGGTTATAATCGGACACCTTAAATACTTTATCACTACCTGTTCTTAAACCATCCATACCTATAATGGCATGTGATCCGTTGTCATATGAAACTTTCAAAGCTCCTTGAGGATTGACACATGAAGGGAAACCAGGCACAGTTACAGCAGCGTTGACTTGCCCAACTAAAGAAGAACATATAGTTAAAAATACTGCTAGAGATACAATTTTTGTTGCCATAAAAACTTGTTTAGACTTATATTTATTACTTATGGGATTATAACCTATATTTTATCAGGCGTCAAGAGGGAATTTAGTATAATTATTGGATAGCTTAGTAACTTCAATATTCTATCCCATAAACTAATTTTGATAGGATTTTTATTCGTATCAAATTCCAAAATTATCTTACCATCCTCAGCTTCATCAATCGAAACTTGGGTTTTTGTGGGATATCCTTTAGCATTTATCTCAAGTTTCTGACCTTTAAATAGATAAGGGACAGAAAAAACTCCTTCCGTATCAACTAAATAAGTTTCGCTTAGAGTTAAGATTTCAGCATCAGAAATTACCTGACCTTTACGGTCAATAAGCTTCGCTTTCAATTCACGACCAGCGTATGCATTCCTCACTACTTCTGCTGCCAACCTCTCATTTCCATCGGTATCCCAAAGAGCAGTACTACCACCATAAGATAACCAGTAATTAATTCCTTCAAGTTTATCGAACTTATTAAGCTTCACGAATAATTTAGCTAGCCAGTCTCGCTGTTCTGACTCAGTCATTTCCCCGTGTATGTCAGCAAGTGATACTCCTACTTCTCCCAAAACGATTCTACCACCGGACTTTTCAGCCAGATCTTCTAAATCTTTTACTAACTTCTCCTGTGATTGTATGTAATGATCTACTGTGACTATTCCATCCATAGCTTTAGTTGTCTCACGATCCATAATAAGTTGAGCTATATCACCATTCATTGAATTGTAATTTACTATCACACTCTTTCTTATTGTGAGGAAAGCTTTTTTAACTGCTAAATGTTCGTCGATAATGAATTTTTTATAACTTTCTGGATCAACATACACATCTATTTGGCCGTTTTCACATTCTGGGCATGAAGTAAAGATATCGCCATCCTGAAAAATATCTTTATTATCTTTAATAAACATTTCTATACTTTTTATACGTGCAGACTTATCAATTTCTGGATATTCGAACCACCCCTCCCAACCGGAAAGATTTCCTCGAAACCATACTTTCAATTTATATTTACGTGCTATTTGCACCCATCTTCTAAGAAAAGGGACGAATTCCTCATCATAAGGCGTGTCAATGGCTACATGTGTAGTATTAAGAGAGGCAATTTGCGAAATTTGTCTGTCAATAATTAGATCAAAAGCACCATTTTTCGCTTCCTTACGTGCGGCATCTCTTGAAAATTTCATTGTATCTACAGAACGAACTTTCAAGCTTCCGATACCTTTACCATATGTGTTTTTGGCATGAAAGGATAATAATAAAGAAAATAAAAACAAAGTAATTGTTAAAATTAATAGATACTTGTAATTAAAATAATTAGCTTTGTTTGGATTTGATTTAAGAGACTTCATCTTATTTGGATTGAATTAACCGTTCCTTATTTAAATCTTTATAGTATTCAGGTTTAAGTTCGTAGATATCTACTGTATTAAAATCGCGTATCAAGTTATATTTTTCCTTATAGTCTGCCTTCGTCAACCCTTTAAATACTGCATCAGACATATCATTTGGTATAAAGACCAGCCAGCGTGCCCATCTTTCAGGACGTGCCAATGAATTTTCCCAATATAAACTTGTACCTTCATGTATGAAGCGAGTTAAAGGAAGTTTACTTGAAAAAATCAATGGATCGTGTTTGGCAGTAGATATTAATATCAAACCTTCTTTGTTTTTAGTTAACCTTCCCAGTTCCTCGCTAGCAACAATAAGTTCTTCATTAAAGCCAATCATACCGCTCTCTGCATCCTCAAGCGTAACGGCTTCAAGATTTAGATAACTGAATACTAAAACAAATAACCAGAGGCCAATTAAAACATTGCGAATAGAATATAGCCTATCAAATAAGAATCCAGTAAAAATTGCACAAGCGGGCATCATCATCAGACCATATCTAATATTGAACCAACCGCTAGTTTGTTCATTAACATTTATAACCGAATGTCCAAAAAATAATGACATGATATTGAAGACTAAAGGCGATAATATCGCAATATACCCCATCTTGACATTTGTAGATATTTTTTTATCCAGCCAAAATACAATTGATCCTAAAAACCCAAATAAACCTATCAGTAAATTTGTGTTATAAACAATTGCATAAATATATGTTTTAAAGGATAAATAAACATTTCCTTTTGTAAATAGCATTCCCGCTTCTTCAATTACTTTCTGCTGAGATCGAGCTGAATATGGTCCCAAAGCAAAAAACAGCGGATCATTATAAATTGCTAGATTCCATAAAAACCAGAGGATGATACCAAAACCGGCAAGTGTTGAAAAAAGTATGAAAGTTCCTTCCATAGTTTTATAACCCTTGTTATAAAGTGTTTTGACGCTTATAAGTGCTAAAGCAATCATAAATAAAAACCAACCATCATAACGAATAAGTGTTGAAAGGAATATGAAAAAAGCAGCCTGAATAAGAAAAGCTAAATTATCAGTTTTAAACCAGTCTACCAGACGATATACAGCTGCCGACATAACACATATTAGAAGCAATTCAGTCATCGAAGTTGATTGCAAATATAAAACGTTTATATTCAAAGCAAACACGAAAGCACCTATAACGCTTGCCCACATACTTACATCTAATTTTCGAAGTGATTTAAAAATTATAAGACCGGTAATTACATAAGATGTCATTGATATAATTGCGCCTGAGAGACCACTGTGCCACATAAAATCACTCCATATAGTAGGTAGCATTAATACGTGAGGAAGTGGAAGCCATACAGATCCTAATTGAGCTATACCTGGCTTTAAATTATCTATAACTCTTCTTGCAATATTTAAATGACTTCTTGAGTCTGGATATAATAAATTCATATCATTCATATACCAATAAGTAAAAGCCACGATCGAAAGTAACATAAATACTAATGTAAGTTGAAGTAATGGCTTGCTATAAAATAACCTCCTTAGTGTAATTAAGGGTTTAAGTGAAAATGAGAAACTAATTTCGCTAAATAATAAGTTATTTTTCATATTTTGCGGTAAATCTTCTTAAGCGTACAAGGTTGAAAATAAAAAAAAGTGATAAAGTCGTAGCTATACTTAAATAATACTGCCAGGGGGTGAAAATACGATACGCATATGTTTTATATACGTACGATTTAACTATTCCGGAATTCAGATATCCGATATTTCTTTCGTAAGTATAGTGCTCTTTTTTCTTGGACATTTTCTCAAGACCTGCAATTTCTTTCTTGGGTGGATTTTTATTCGATGTTATAGCTCCTAAACTATTTACCAATAAAGAATAAACAGCGATTATTCCAAACAAAGTAAGAAGAAAGGTATTTTTTTTGTAATAAGTCAATAAAATACTTATAAAAATTGCCATAATCGAATATGTAGGAATAAGATAGCGTGTGCCGAAAGCCCATCCTGCATTTGGATCCCCCCACATAGAATAAATAATCATATTCATTGCCATAACACTGGCTAACAAAGCAAACATGGATATCTTCTTTCTGTACGCTACATATAGTGCAAAAAAGCTAAAAAACATAACTGGCGTATATACTATCATCCCGCGATCTAGACTTAATAAATGTATATAAACACCATTTATCATAAATCTGGTATTGAATAGATTAACTACGTTTTTATTTTCGTCAGCACTTTTTGCATTTTGATCCAGATTACTGACAGGCTTGCCTTTGACGTCAATTATTTCAACCCGACTCAAAGTACCAGATAACTGAAATGGACTACCATTAGAAGCCTGATTAAACCACATAAAAAGTGCGAAAGGTACAATTACTGCCAAAAAAGTCAATACTCTGTACATTATGAGACTCACTTTTATTCGATTTTCCGAGTTTTTAATTTTTATAATTCTACCCAAACCGTATATACCTATAGGTAACATCATAAAAAAATTTGGACTATCTACTGTGACTGAAACCGCCACCATGAACCATACCGCGGTTAGAGACCAAAAATTATTCCATCTTTGTAATAGATAAATACAAAAAAGAATTATAAATGTTGAGATATGGTGTTGGTACAAAGTCACGCTATAGGCAAAGGCCGGAGTAGCAAAAAGGAATATGAATCCCGCTATTATACCTGCTGACTCACTCGCAGAAGATCGTGTAGAAATTGATTTGATCAAAAAGAAATTGACTATGGCAAAAACTGCCACTACTGCAAAGCTGCCTAATTGAGCATGTTGAAATTCCCGGCCTATTAGATAACCAGGTATAGTTATAAATGATAAACCAGGCGGAAATAAGGAGACATATTGACCGTTTAAGTATGCTAAATCAGGAAGAACAAAATAAGCTAAAGGGAGTGAAAAGCTACTTGTTTTGTTCTCTACCCATGAATAAATAAGTGCATATTTTCCTCTTTCAGCAGAAAGCTCAAAAGGCCCATCATCTCGCCATTCAGCTAAATTAAGTTCATCCTGTGTTGGATTTCCTGGAATACCCCGCACGCTCAAAATCATGATAAGGGAAAGAAACAACAAAAGCCATAAGTTGCGCAATTTTTGTGATCGAAACATATTAATCAATTTTAATCTTATAATATTCATAATGAGCATCAGGATATTATATCAATATACCCTATAATAATCAAGAGGTGAATGCATTATTTCTTTCCTTTATGTTCACTAACTTCACGAAAAATCGTAATGTTCGTATAGTTAAAGACGCTTTTTTATTTTTATCTAGTTTTGTAATAATTTTAAAAATCAAATATCTGATCCAAGGTTTAATACCACTCATGATTGATATATTAAATTCTTTCTCTTGTGCATTGGTCAAATACGATTTGTACGGATCTAAGCCTGTAGAATAGCTGTAGCCTTTAAAACCTCTTTTTAAACATTCTTCCATAAACATCGCATGAACCGTATAGCCGGCATAAACTCTTTTTTTATTAATAGTCCCAATGTCTACAGTATCTAAGTCGACGATACCAAGTTGGGTAGCATATGCTATACCATGATCAACAAGACAGTAGAAACATCCTAGGGTTCCATATTTTTTGCTTTTAACGCGAATAAATAAAGTTTTATTATGATCAAACAACTTTTTTATCAATTTTTTTTGAAACTCAAAATAACTATCTGATGCGAATTTTCCTTTTCTGTTTATTTTTTTCATGTTTTGATTGTAAATTGCAACTAGTTCATTTAAAATTTCAAGTGCTTCGGACGTATTTTCAGGCCATTGAACTTCTAAGTCGTTAAAATCTCTCATTGTTTTTCTCACTTGATAAGACATACTTTTACCTAAATGGTCTGACAATTTACTTTTACTTTGTCGAATTTTGTCAAAATCCATATAAAGCATAGGACTTTCATCTATTAATACTTTAAATTTCGGGTTTACTTTTATTTCCTTTATGATACTTGCATGTTTTGTCCATAAGTGATCAAATACTAACTCTTCAGCTGCAAAATCAATCATTACTATTTCTATAATTGCATTTATAAATATTCTCTCGAAGCCTTTTTTTATCAATATCTGACTATTAGTCATTTGCATACTGTCTTTTAAAGGCTCACCATAAGTACCAACGTGGTATGAATTAACTGAAAAAGGTATTTTTCTTAGTATTTCTTTAACAACAATTGTTATACCTATTAAATTATCATCAGTATCTACTCCTAATAGAAACTTATATTCAACTAGCTGACCATAACTTTCTATCCAGGATTCAATCCATGCCCATATAGAAGTTAAGCCTGCATCTTCAAATTCGCATTCAAATATTTTCCATATAGATGATATTAGAGATAATTCCTCTTTCCCGACTACATAAACGGAAATTTTATTTTCAGTTAATAGTACTTTTTCTTCTATTACACTTAGTTGTTTTAATTTTGCTGTATCTATCTTCATAAAGATTTTATTTTTTATAAAAATTTTTTATATGTCGGCAAACGGTTAAAACTTCTTCCTTAGTTAAATAAGGATGAATAGGCAAGGAGAGGACAACTTTTGAATTATCTTCGGTTATAGGTAAATTTAGTTTATGAAATTCAGCGTAGCATTTCTGCTTATGAATAGGCTTAGGATAATGAATCAAAGACTGAATACCTTTTTCTCTGAGATATTCCATTAATTTTCGTCTGTTTTTTGCCATAACTACGAAAAGATGAAATGAATGGTATGAGTTTTTTCTCACTAAAGGCAAAGTAATCTGATCAATATCTTTCAAATTCTCAAAATATAGATTTGCAATCTTGTTCCGGTTCTTTATGAAACTATTCAGTTTTTTAAGTTTTAATGACAATATTGCAGCCTGGATCTCATCTAGTCTACTATTTATTCCTTTTAGCGTATGAATATATCTCACATCAGATCCATAATTTCTTAACTTGCGAGCCATTTCAAACACCTTTTTATCATTTGTGATTATTGCCCCACCGTCTCCATAGCCCCCTAGATTCTTCGTCGGATAAAAACTGAAAGCTGAAGCTATACCAAAAACCCCTGCCTTTTTTCCATTCAGCTCAGCGCCATGCGCTTGACATGCGTCTTCAATTACTATCAATTTGTATTTTTTTGCAATTCTCAAAATTGCTTCCATATTTGCTACCTGGCCGAATAAATGTACAAGTAAAATTGCTTTCGTTTTATTGGTAATTTTATCCTCAATACTGCTTACATCCATATGATGGTACTCATCTACATCAACAAAGACGGGAGTAGCACCAATATTTGTAATAGCAAGTGCAGTAGCAACAGCTGAATTTGAAACAGTAAGAACCTCATCATTTGCTTTAATTCCGCACGCCATAAGTGCGATTTGAATTGCTTCCAGGCCATTTGCAACACCTACACAGTATTTGGCTCCAATATAGGATGCAAAATCTTGTTCAAACCTTTTAACCTTAGGTCCTAATATATGCCAACCGCTTTTCAAAACACTTTCTATTGCCTTATTTATGTCAAGTCTCAGATCCTTATATTCTTTTTGAAAATCATTCATTAAAATCATAAATTTGTTTTATTGTGAAAAATATTTTGTGCGAAAATTGACTTAAGAAACGAATAAATTCTCGATAAGAAGCTATTATTCACTAAGTCTAAAAAAACAGCGTAATTTCTTATATAATCACTCTCGTTAAATACTTCTGATGCGACGACAAATAAAACGGTTTCATTTGTAAAGTCATGCATTTCATGCCAAATAAACCTGTTTATATAAATTCCAATATTGGGCTGATTTAAAATTACTTCTTCTTTTTTTTGTCCGTCATCAAGTATTATTTTTATTTGACCTTTTATACAAAAAAGAGCTTGTTTAGTTTTTTTATGTGCATGAAATCCTCTTTTGGCATTGTTATAAACATCATAAATAAAATAAAACCGCTTCATATTAAATGGTAAATGCCTACCATTCTCGGCAAAGCTTAAATAACCTTCATCAGATATTTTCGGAAGGGTTATAAGACGGGTAATTTTGGTTGTAGATGTTTTTTTCATTTTATTTTAATGATTCTTTTTTCAATATTTCACGGATAAATTTGTCAAATTGAGATGCAACTTTTCCCCATTTATAATTTCTAGCTACTTTTCTTGCTTCAATCCTCATCTTTTTATTTAACGGATTCTTAGATGCTTTTATTAATAACTTTGCGTATTCTTCTAAATCAAACGGTTTTGCCTTCAGACATGCTTTATTTCCCATCCATGAGCTTTCAGGAAGATTGAAAGCAACAATAGGCAAACCAGAAGCAAAAGCCTCAAGTGCCCAAAGCGATAATTCATCATGCCGGGAAGGAAAAGCTACAAAAACTGCTTCGCTAATTAATTTATATTTATTGCTTCCATAAACTGGTCCTACCAACTTCACTTTTTCTTCTAGATTTAAATCTTTTATTAAACGATTTACTTTCTTCTGATCCGGACCATGACCAGCAATTACTAATGGATATTTAAGCTTTTTTGCAACTAAAGAATAAGACTTAAGTAATAAATCAATTCCTTTCTGCTCAATATCCAGTCTAGATAGGTAAAGAATATATTTTGGTTTTTTATGAGTTATTTTGAAATACTTCTCATCTACACCTTGAGGAATTATCCTATAGTCTACTGAAGGATTCATTTCTAACATCTTATTTAAATCCACTTCAGAGTAAGGGACAAAATATTTATAGAATCTGCTTCCGAAGCGTTCAAACCAATGAAACGGTAATATATACTTTTTGGTAAAAGCCTTAGCGTTAAACATGGATGGAAGAGCGATCACAGGAATTTTCGTAAACAAGGGAGAGCAAAGTGTCGATATAGGCGCTACGAATGATTCTATAATTATATCGGCCTCAATTTTTCGAATATGTAAAGGTATTGTTAATATATAAAATATGTTATTTAGTCTTATATGCTTAGAACCGAAAGATATATGTTTATATTCAATCCCATTTTCTATTCTATCAATGGATCCAGGATAACTAGAGCAATACACAGTAACTTTATAACCCCGTTTGCATAATCTTCGTCCTACCTCATATGTGGCTCGTGCCTGACCACCATTTAATAGAGGATTTTTTATGTCATCAAAATCTAAAAATGCTATTTTTTTTATTTTATTCATATGTCTTATAGTATATATATTAATGTTAAGTAATATAACAAAACATCCTATAGTTGTCAAATTTCTATATTGATTTATTTAAGGCTAAAACACCTTGATTGTCTCTTTCCACAGCCTTCTTATTCAGTTTTTCAAATATAATATTTAAAAACATATCTGCACTTTTTTCCCAAGTGAATTTTTTTGACCAGGTTATTGCGTTTTTCATATACAATTCACGCCTACTCTTATTTGACAACAAATAGTCCATCGCTAAGGCCAACTGTTTAACATTTTTTACTTCCACAAGTAATCCTGTTTCGTTATTAACTACGGAATCCCTTAAACCTCTAACATCAGAAGCAATTACAGGTGTGCCTGTACCATTTGCCTCTATAACCGTAATACCCCATCCTTCAATTCCGGAAGGCTGCAGCATAACCCAAGATTCGGCCAAAAGTTTGTATTTAATACTTTCTGATACTCTCCCATGAAATTTAACTGATTTAGTAATATTGAGAGATTTAACTAAATTATTTAGCTTTAATACTTCTTCGCCTTCACCAACAATATTTAAAAACGCTTTTGGATGTTGGTTTAAAATCTTTGCAAATGCTTTAATTCCAATGTCTATATTTTTATGGGGCTTAAGTCTTCCTAAATATATAAATGAAGGATAACTGGTTTTTTGCTGCTTATTTATAAATCTACTATCGATACCACAATATATAGTTTGTATATTTTCAGATTTGAAATTCCCTAATTTTAGAATAGACTCTTTTGAAGATTCAGAGATGGTTATAACCTGTTTATTTCTATATGCTAAAGGCATTAACTGGGATTCAAGAAGAGCTGCTGTTTTGGCTATAGGCCAAGGCAAGTATTGCTTAAAAACTTCTTGATGAACGTGATAAATTAATAATATAACAGGTTTATTGCTATAAAACGGAGTAAAGAAAGGTATTCCATTTTCGCAATCAATTATTAAATCATACCTTTGTCTAAATACCAAAATATAATAAACAAATGCCCAAAGATATACAGTATATTTCCCCCCTCTTCTTATCATTTTAACTCCATCTTTTACTTCATCCATCACTGATTTGTTATCATGTCCGCTGAATACAGTTACCTTAAGACCTTCCTTCACCCATCTTTTGGCCAATTCGTGTATATATACTTCTGCACCACCTGCCCAAGCATGTTCTATATCTCTCCAGTTAAAAATAATAATAGCAGGCTTTCTTTCGCTGGTTTTTGTTCTGGGATTTAATCGCTTCATGGATTTAATAAACTTCTTCACAGATTCCTCAAAAGTGTTTACTAAATCAATATTTAACTGAAGAAAAAGAACTAAACCAAAATAAATAAAACCAATAAAAGACATCATTTGAATAAACTGGTACAAATTATCATGCCGAGAGTTAATCAGAACTACCTGTACGATAATCATAAGCGAGGTTATTAACTGAAGCGCATATTGATTTTTTGCGAGATAATAAATCACTAAGACTCTAGCTACAGTAAAGAAAGCAACTGACAACGTGAATAAAAATGCGTAGGACATTAAAATATCTGACTTTGAGCCAAATAGGATCGGGAGTGTTATGTGAGAAAATACACCCAAAATTATGACTCCGATACCTGATAATATGGTGGCACTAATAAGAGTCAAGAGTAGTAACCATTGTGATTTAGTTTTTTTATCTTTATATTTACTAACAATAGGGAGCATAAAAGGCAAAGGAAGACCTCCCATAAAATATATTATTTTGCCTACTAAAGAAATTAGGGCATATCTTCCAGCATCCAATGGAGTAAGGAAATGCTTAGCCAGTAAAATATCTAAGCTTAAAAAGGCAATGCTGGACAGATGAATTAATATTGAAGCACTAAATAATTTACGCGGAAAACTAAGTAATACTTTTTTAGGATTTAAAGTGCTTTCGTTAGGTGCTTTCGCCATGAAAATTATCCCAAGGAAATACACCACGACAAAAGAGTATGGAATTGACGAATAAACTAAATCGGTGGCGGATAAACTAATGAGACCAAAAGCTATCCCGATTTTAAGTAAGGGATCAAGTAGAATCAGTATTCCGATTTTTCTAAAATGCATTCTGCCTGTTAAATAACCTCTATCAATTGCAGATCCCAAGGCTACCATTAAGACCGGAGCAAACAATAATAGAGGCCAAATAGAATCTATTTGAAAAAAGTAACGCAGTAATGGAGATAAGATTACCCACAGCGCCGTTAATGCAAGAGAGATTATCAAGATCCTTTTCTTTAGTCTTCCCCAAAATACATTAGCTGCATTGGCTCCAACTTTATCTTCTATCAAGGCAGTTTTATGGACTGTTGTTGTTTCAAGAGCATTCATGGGAATTGAAATGAGATAGTATAGACTTGATAGTAAACTAATTAAACTTATTGTTGAGAAAGATATATTAACGTTTCTAAAAAGAAAAATATTAAATAACAAATTAAGAATATGCGCTATAAATGTGGCCAGCATTAATAAAGTTTTTCCAGTCAAACGCAACCTATATATATCTACAAAATCAACGAAAGAACGTAGCGCTAAAGGCAATGGTAGATAAATCCAAGGTCTTTTTACAACTGGAACATTCACCACATCTTCATCTACACTTTCTTCTTCTATTGCTTTTCTGTTTTTCACCAAATGTAGACCATGAACAGTTTTCTCCCAATAATATGGCTTGACAATAAGCTGATAGATTGCAATCCAGCCCGATATACTAATTAATACCCAATACAACGGAATGAAAATAGTTGTTTTCATCAACTCCCATTGTTCTTTTTTTCCTACAGCTATCATGTAGTAGTAATAAAACATGAAATTCCCAAATACTAAAGAAATCGTTCCAAGATAAAAAGCGGGTGGAAGATATAATAATTCTATTGTTTGGCCAACGTATTTATAAAGTAAATAATATGAAATTGTCGTTACCCAAAGTAACGGATTTAAAAATATAAATATGAGCTTGGTACCAATTACAAACTGCATATAAAAAGCATGCAGTTTATTTTCTTTAGTAAAACGTATAATATCCCTGGTATGGACCAAGTATGATTGCAGATAACCTTTTATCCAACGAGAACGTTGTCTAATCCAGTTAAGTAAATCGCTATTTGCCTCTTCGAGAGTAGTAGAATCTATAATAGCTGTTTTAAAGCCTTCTTTAAAAAGCCGTATACCTAAATCAGCATCTTCAGTAACGTTAAATGTGTCCCAGCCTTTTAGTTTCCGTAAGTGAGCAATTCTGAAATGATTACTTGTACCCCCTAGAGGCAAACTGGTATTTAGAGACTGAAATCCAGGGAGCGTAAGATCGAACCACAAAGAGTATTCCGCTGTAAAAAATCTGGTTAAAAGATTTTGTTTGGGATTATAATAATTAAGCTTAGCCTGCAAGCAAATAACTTTTTCGTCTGATTTACTAAATGAATAATAGGCTTTTTTGAGTTGATCTGGTTCTGGTATATCTTCTGCGTCATAAATGACAATATATTCACCTTTTGCCAAATTAAGACCATAGTTACATGCTTTCGGTTTTGTTTTAGGCTCTGAATAAGGTACAACTATGGTGCGAATATAGGAAGGTAAACGCATCTTATTAATCACTCTAATTGACTCTTTATCATCCTCTTCCAAAAGTAATAACACATCAAGTTTCTCTTTTGGCCAATTTAGTTCGTTTATCGCATCCAAGAATTGTGGAAGAATTTTACTTTCTTTATATAAAGGACATAGTATTGAATATATCGGTAATTTATCATTTTTAAGGCTATTAAGCTGGGCTGACGTAACCTTTAGCTCTACGTTCTTAGTTACACTTCTCCATACAACAAAGAAATTAAAGACTACATCTGAGAAATAGACTACGCTTACGATCGTTAAGAGTATTTGAAATGTAAAGAGTGTATTCAGGAAAAAACAGATTGCTAAAACAATCAGAATAAAACTCATAAATAATATTTGTGGAATTATGAACGTATGAAAAGCCGTTTTATGCAAGGGAAGAGTAGTATGGGTTATAAACTGGCGGCTTTTATGTCCCACGCCAGCGCCTATCATAGTAGCTCTATTTGTTGGTGGAATAATTACCGGATGCAATCTTTTAGCTCTTACCATTAAGGCATTTGAGCCTATTTCAAAAGTCTGTCTGACAAATTGGACTTTAGAATTACCGTTTTGGCGAGCACCAAATGTTATATCGTAATTTGAAATTATGTATCCAGCACCGCTTGCTCGGTATAAAAACTCAAGATCAAAAGTCCATGGGGTTTGTGGTAGAAAAGAAACAGATTCATAAGCTCGCTTTGTAAATACTTTCAAACCTGATTGGATATCGGTTTGAAGTCCAAATAGTAACTTACCAAATAAATTTTTAAATCCTTTACTGGCTATTTTTCTAAGCAAAGACGTTTTGATTTTTTTTCTATTTGCCACGACAATATCTTTCCCTGACTTTACTTGACCTATCATGTCTACCAACGCAGTAACAGGATATTGTAAGTCAGCATCAATCATTGCCAAAATACTTCCTCTTGCATATGAAAAACCTTCAATTAAAGAAAAAGACTTTCCTCTTTTTCCCTGCTTTCGATAAACATAAACTTCATCAAAATCAGCTATTTTAGATAAGTATTCATAAGTTCCGTCAGTAGAGTGATCGTCTATATATATAATTTCAAATTTGTAACCACGAGAACGAAGAGCAAGTTTTAAAAATCGATTAAGGATCTTTACGTTTTTAACCTCGTTCAGCACAGGCACAACTACACTTACAAATATCTGAGGTTTACTTTGAAAAATAGTTTTCATAATATTATTTAATTAACTCCTCAAACGGTGTTTTTATAGGTTTCTCAATTGAAATTTGAGGATTTTCCGAAGGATTTGAAGAATTTGATTTCGCCACTAGATGACTTTGAATGAAACTATCAAGCGCAGTTTCTGGTATACGGTAATGACCACCAAAGGAAACAGCTTCCAATTTTTGTTCTTTAATATATTTATATATAGTAAGTACGCTCAACTTAAGTACGTTGGCGACTTCTTGAACTGTTAACAATATCATATGAATCTAAACTAGTATTAATAAACTATGTCTAATATGACGTAATCCACAAATAACTATAAGGCATCCTATAACTATTATAGATGAATTTGGTTTATAACACAGATTGGCTTATACTGTCAAGTAATGGGTGATAAAGAAATGCAAATAGAGAGTATTAGTATAGTTGGCTTATATAGACTTATATTATGTTACATTTAGTGATTACAAGTAGTGTTTGGAAAAGAGCCCCTTATGAGTGGGTATGATCATCTTGACAAACCTCAGCTTTATGTTTCACTATATAAAGAGATTACAATTTAATATTGTTATTTATTTACCCGCCTTCACATAAGCTTTGGCGGGCGACGGGGGGTGATATTAATGGCCAAAAAAACAGTAAAAAAAACTGCAAAGCATCCAGTACATCATAAAGTAGCAAAGCATCTTGACCGACCGGTTAACTCAATGCTTGGCTATTCAGTAATTCTATTATTTCTGGTAGTCACACTCGCAGTTTTAATGCAATACATGCAGTAGTGTATAAACTGTAAAGTTTCAAACAGGGACTGCAAATATAAGCAACCTTTTTAGAGATGTGCCTAGGGGTGTACAGGTCTGAAGTATCAAATGATTTACTTCAGTATTTTTTAGGTATTTTGTATCATTTGGTGATACTACTTTTTTGTCATATACTTTATACTTGAACCTTTCACTTTTATAATCTAATAGAATAAAATCGTCTTGATTTAATTCACCCAATCTTAGAAAAATTGTGTTTTGATGTGTAAGCTCCCAAGGAGACCCGGATGAATGCGCAAAAAGAAAGATAGTTTTGGAATCACCTGGAAAAAAAGTACCTTTTGCATGCGCTATGCCACTTTTCAATTCTCTAGAGTATTCTTTCTGATCCCAAGGCTCTACATTTGGTATCACCTCTGAATATGCATGAATTTTTGGGATCGATATATAGTATTTATTGGAAATAGCACTATAATCCGGAGCTTTCGAGGGAAAAAAGTATATAGAGAAAATAGGGTATATAGTATAAGTTAAACCACAAAGCGATAAGGCTATCATTAAATTCCCTACATATTTATAAATCTTGTTTTTGTACATGTGTATTTTAAAGTTCCTGGATTTTAATAGGAAATATGCAGAAAGTCAAAATACCAAATGTATTCTAATATTGCTAAATCATAAAAAAGCTTAATACATATATACAAAGTATTAAAAAACCCCGCATTAAGCGAGGTTTCATATTCAAACTACAATTTGCAAAGCTGTTGGAGATCTCCCGGATCGCAGTCTTAAAATCGTACCCATCAATAACATGGCCACATTTCCAATAAGAAAAAGTAACAAATTATAATTTCCTGTAACCGGAAGTATTTGACCTATAGCATCTGCAAATACCGTACCGCTTTTTGACCCATCGCTTGATTTGTTTTCATTTATTTTAGTCTCGACATTTGCTGTTGAGGGTGGAGGAGTAGTAGGATTTTGTTGTTCGGGTTCCTTATCTTCACAGCATGTGACCTTTACGGAATTTACATTTATAGGTCCATTTACGATATCTGCCAAAAAGCTTATATCTCCCGTAATTATTTTTACATTACCATTTGTATTATTGTCAGCATAATTATGTCCGGAATTCAAGATCCATACACTTTCATTTAAAATATCTAAAGCATTATTTACTACTATATTCGTAGTGCTTATGTCATTTATGCTTACCTTATTAATTGAGTAAGCACCATTTTCCTTAATCTTTATATCAAGGCTTTTTATATTAGCATTATTAACTACAGTTGCAGCATTATTATAATTAATTGGACCATTCCAGATTTTTTCAGTTACCGAAATCGATCCTGTCTTAATTAAAGTATTACCATTTGAGTTATAGCTTGCAGTATTATTACCCGTATTGGCATTTCCTGAGATTATATTAACAATATTTGCAGTATTATTACCGCTTATATTTGTTAATTGTGTACCAGATATATTTATATAATTATCTGTACCATTAGCGTTACCTGAAATTACAGCTGTATTTTCTGATGCTGTTTGGCAGCACTCCTGATCTGAGGTATTTACATTGCCACTGTTTGCTATAATTACATCTGTAGTCACATTACCTGTTGTAACTTCACTTGTCCCGATATTTCCCGATGTGCTATTTTCGCCAGTATTCGAAGTTGTCGTGACATCTGTGTCACTATTTAGATTATTTGCTTGTGTAATGCTGGTATTAACTATCGGAGAGTTAATTATCTCGTTTGTAGAACCTGCTCCATTTCCTGAAATCACTAATTCCTCAGCATTTACCAAGGGAGTCATACAAAGCATGGTACATACAGCGATCAAAGATCCCAATTTCATACCCGAAAATTTATTTATTATTACATTTTTTTGTACCATATTTCGTTTTTCGTAATTACAAATACAATAAAGCGTCAATGCTTCAATAGCAGTAAGAAATCTCACAAATGGGGCAGACAAGTGGAAGATTACTAAATTTTTCTATTTATCTTAGGTAATATATACTTTTTAAAGCTAATTCCAAATAATATAAAAGGAATCAATATGACTAACCAAGCAAGATTGATTTTTATTTTACCATCACCATCTGATGCAACTAGAGTATTTACTTTATCGGATGTCGCACCCTTAACTAATGCTTTTGTTGTTTTCTGTTCATTATCTGATATTTTTGGTTTTGCAAATGCGGTAACGCTTGCTTTTGCAAAAGTCGCTTTACTGACCGAATTATCATTATCTCCAGCAGTTGTATTGGATGCAGTACTGCTTTGTGTGTTCACTGTTTGAGTTGAAGAATTATTTGATAAACTGGGACTACCTGTAGCATGATCAGTATTATCAGCTTCTTTAGTTTTGCCAGGAGATACAAAATCACCAAACCAACTTCCGAACACATTTACAACCGTTACAAATAGTTTACCGTTGCCTTTTATATTGTTATTTACAAAGTTTACTAAATTCGCAACTATCTTGGCATCACCTGTCTTAATATTTGAATCTCCTCCAGTATTATTACTGGCCTGATTACCACCTGTGTTGGCAGACAGGTTTAAAGTATTATGAATATCTGCATTATTACTTTGTGTTGTATTATCAACATTTGACAGTAAAACATCAGACGTATTATCAGATCCGCTGCCATTTCCTACGTTTGAAGCCGTTATCATGCCGTTTTCATCTACAATAAATTCTGTGCCATTTGATCCAGCGAAATTAGCATCATTTTCAGCACCTAATATTTTACCAATCCAATTGCCTGCTTCATTGACTAGTACAAGCCACATGTTGCCGTCTACTATGTTGGAATTAGCTATATTAAGAACATTTGCATCTACAGACGTATTACCAGTATTTATAGTTGAATTCCCGCCGGTGTTTCTATTTGTTTCATTATTCCCAGTTGTAGTGTCAAATATCAACTCATTTACTATATTTGCATCGTTTGACTGGAATGTGTTTTCCACATTTTCTATATCTGTATTTGCGCTATTTATACTTCCTGATCCATTACCTGAATTTGCAGAATTACTTGAAACACCGCAACAATTTGCCATAAACTCTTCAGGGAAAAGTATATCTCCTATTAAATCTCCAAAGATATTAACTACAGCATAGACTACATCACCTGCGATATTATTATTTGCGAAAGTTAAAACATTTGCATTTACATTGGCATCACCGGTCGTTATATTTGAATCTCCTCCGACATTATAACTTGATGTATTATTCCCACTATCAGCTGAAAGATCCAAATTTGAACCTATAAAAGCATCATTCGTTTGAATGGTATTACTTTCATTATCTTCATTTAAATTCCCAGTATTTGTCGAATTACTTCCATTACCTGAGTTTATTGCAGTTAACGGATTATTCACGCAGCCAGAAATACAATTCTTAGAAAAATCTAAAAGTATATCTCCGACATGATCGTCAACTACATTAAATTCAGATATCATAATACCCTCAACATTTGTATTTACAGAAGTTATTACTGTTCCTGTTGTATTCGCGTCGCCAGTGTTTATATTAGAGTGTCCGCCTACATTATATGATGCGCTATTTGAACCTGTGGTTGATGATTGATCAAGTCCGGTATTTACATTTGCGCTATTTGTCTGATTGTTATTGTCCTCATTATTAATTGTAGCTGAATTTGAATTGGCGGAATTTGCCCCATTATCCTGATTTTTTAAGACCGCTCCTGTACTATTTACTCCCACAGTCGCACTTGGACCGCTTGATAAATTTTCATTTGCATTAGTTGTAATATTTGCATTATTAGTCGCATCTCCTGTATCAACTGAGGTATCCCCGATATTATTACTTGAAACCGGCGTAATAACCGGAGCTGTTGTCGGAGTTGGATTGACGCCTACACTATATGCACTAGTTGCACTATAAGTTCTATTTGGATCTCCAGCTTCTGGTATTTTAGTGGGGGTTGGGATAGCTGTTGGAGCTGGTTCACTCGTCGGAGTCGGATCAGGTAATGTATCACCATTATCTTCCGGTGCAATAGATTGAGTAGGTTCAGGTATAGTGTTTTCAGTTTGAATCGATGTATCAGTATTAACTTCTTGGGCACTTACGACTGAAGACAAATTCAGTAAAACTATACTAAGTATTAATATACTGCTTAATATTTTATTAAATAATTGTTTCATATAATTTAAATTTAACTTTATGTTTATAAATCTTTATCTATATATTTACTTTTACTCTTATCCTTTTGGGGGCATTTGGAAGTGTTCAATAGCCCCCAAAAGAAATTAGAGATTATAACCAGTTAGCGAAAAAACTGAGTAAACCAGAGAAATCGAAATCGAAATCGAAATCAACATCATCTAGAAGATCACTCATATCTTCACCAAAGGTATTGGCATTGCCGGATGTGCTCATGTCAACATGAGTATCAGTATTGCCTGTTTCGACCATAGGATCGCTGTCAGCATCTACTGCACCTACATTGTCATCTGCATCATTCTTACCGGTATCACCATCGACATCGGCATCATTATCTACATCAGCATCATTATCTTGATCGACAGCGAGTTCGCTATCTGCATCATAAGTAATTTTACCGTCTGAATATGAACCGTTGCCGGCGATTTTTGCCTCAAGTCCGGTCAAGCATGCGCAACCGTCTACATCTGCTGCATTGAAGTTGACTAAAGTGTCAGCTTCTATTGTAGCGTCTGCATCGCCTGTGTCGATTAATACATCTCCACCGACGTTATCGTTTGCATCGTTTTTACCGGTATCACCATCGACATAAACGTCGTTGTTGACGTCTGCGTCATTATATTGGTCTACATTGACATCATTATTGAGATCAATATTGATATCATTGTCGGAATTTGAACCATTACCGATTATCCATGCACTAACCATTCCTGCGTGATCATCACCGCCTGTTACCATCGCACTGTTTGCGTTTGCAGCAGTGTATAGTTTTACAGTTGTATCGGTGTTTCCGGTTTTAACTTTAACGTCACCTCCGACATTGTCGTTGGCATCGTTATGGCCGGTGTCTGAATCAACATCGACATAATTATCGATATATGCATCATTGTCTTGATCGACATTGACGTTATTATCGAATTTAAGGTCGACATTGTTATTTGTATCAGATCCGTTTCCGGAAATATTTACTGTAGCGTTTCCAGTGCAGCAAGCATCTACAGATGCGCTATTCATATTGGCAGCGTTTGAAACGCTGACATTTGTTGTAGCATCACCAGTAGTAACTTCGACGTCACCTCCGACATTGTCGTTGGCATCGTTATGGCCTGTGTCACTATCTACGTTTACATTATTAGTTATGTTAGCACTGTTATTTTGTGTAACATTAACTGAATTATTTTGAGAAACATTCACATCATTATTACTTCCTGAACCGTTGCCGGTTATTGTCAAAGAAGTTTGAGCAAATGCACTCAAAGGAGCAAATGCGTTAAGTAAGACTGCTCCGGTCGCAATTGCTGTTGTTAATCGTGTTTTAAAATTTGTCATTTATATTTTCACCCCCTCTCTTTTATTTAATCTTCCCGATTTAAATCGAGAAACACTTCATATCCGTCTAAAAAATAAAACGGAAGCTTATCTACCCAAATTAAATTTTGGAAAGAAAAGTTTCCGTCTTAATAAATGAATTGTATTTTTTTAGTGTCATCTTTAAATTTAACGACATCATATAGATTAGTTTCTAACTTTGATACAAAATGTTAGATATATTACAAATTTTTCCTGTCTTACGATTCTCTTACTATTAATTAAAATAAAAAAAGCATTCTTTAGCGACAATATAAATCGCTTTAGAATGCTTCCGTGTGCGGTCAGCAAATACTACTTAGTGTATCTTTCAATAACAATATAGATAACTCTATTTGTTTTGTCAAGACCTAGATTGAGATATTTTTAAATTACTTCGATTTCTATTAATTTTAATTTCAGATTGTGATGTTTTTTTTATATTTCTCTCTGTGATTTGAACTACCGTGTAATCTTGAACTTGTATTTCAACACTACCCCAACCGCGGATGTTTTGTATGGCATCTACTAACTCTTCGACTAAAGCTCTGCTGACTTTTTTTGTAGAATAATCCATAATACTAGTAAATAGCTAAGTTAATAATAGCTAATGGTAGATGCTGCAAACTATTTACTATTCACCATTTGCTAATAGCTCTATGCCCTAAGCGCTATGCTATTTGAGTTTATCCAGTTTGATATTCTGTTTATTGCCGCTGATTTCTCCAACCTGGAGTATGAGGTTTTTGTCTGTATCATTTACAGGAAAACCTAATCTAGTATATTTTGTAGAAATAGCTTGAATTTCTACTGGATCATTATGAATATCAGGAGCCAGCTTTTCAGTGGAGTTATTTACAATTAGCCTCACATAATCTCTTGTTTTTAAAGATATATCACTACTGAAATCATTCGTTATTTTTACATAAACTATTAAAAAAGTCCTACCCTGTACAGCAGTTGCTCGTTGACCTTTTACTACAATTTCATCAAGTAACTGCGCGTCTTGAATGAAGTATTTTATTTTGCTCACTTCTTTACCCTTAGTGTCTTTTAGGGAGAATAGAAATTCTTTATTTATTAATTGTTGAGCTTTTGCTTTTTTTAAACTTACTCTTTGATCTGAATCACTTATAATTGATGAAGAGTTATTATTCATTGATTTAGTTAGTAGATAAATACCTGCAAAAATAACTAAAACTAAAATAATTGGCAAAATATATGATTTCTTGAAACGTCGTTTTATATTTCTTAATGCATGAGAGCCTTTAATGTGTAGATTGCCAGTTCCTGAATTAAACCCTGATCTTCTATCATCATTACCAGAGAAACGCAAAATAAACTGATTGAATTTCTTTTTTAATTTACTTTCAGAAGAATTTGGCTCGTTAGAAGATATTGGGGGAGTTTGAAATGGTGTATATGCGGGTGAAACGTTTAAATCATCCATAGCAATAGATTACTTATTTCAAGGGACAGTGAAAGTGCCAGAATATTACCAAAGCTAAATTAGCTTGTCAATAGAGAAAATAAAAATTACTTATATTTAAGAAACATTTTGCGAAGTGTTAGACTTAAAAATGAAAAACCCAAGAAGAGTAGAGTGGATATTGCCAAAATAAAAATTTGATATTTTCTTATATCTACAGAAAGCATGTAAGCTAACGAGAATAGAAAAATAATACATATCAGAAGAAATATTAATACAATTTTTAAATCATCGAAACAACCTGAATACTTATCTCTTGATTGGATATAATGAAGCATTGAAATTGCAATTGTTAGGCCTACAGCTAGTCCTTGTATTATATTAAGCCAAATCGGACTCGAAGATATAGTTGGTATATGATGTAAATCTAAAGAGGCGACACATGTAATAATTCCAATACTGCCAATATAAATAAGATTATGAGAGAAGATAAGATGAAAGTAAGCGTTTAAAGTAGCTAAATCTGTTTTTAAATTACGTAAATATTTATCTGCTAAAGTCTTCGTCACTGTATGAATTGCAATACCACCATAGGTAAGTAATATAAAAAGCTCAAGCATGACCAAAAGCCATAATTGGGGAATAATTGGATTAGTTACTAAACCTCTTTGTAATATATTCTGAATTAAAAATCCGATTAAAAAGATAAAAATAGCTGGAAAAATGAAAAGACAAAGTATTTGCTTAAGTGGTATATACCAAATAACTATTTTTTCAAGGTAAGTATTTTTGTAAACAAACAGGATTGAAAAAAGGAATATAACTAAAAAAGGCATTAAATTCATAAAAGCTAAAATAATATTATATAAAATGCTTAAAATTAGATATGATTAAAATCTTTATACCGAAGAGTATATGTTATAATTAAATATATGGAGTTAGACATAATATTCGAACAAATTACATCCTTGAATATATTTATTAGACTCAAAAACGTTGTTGAAAATTATGATGGATTTCATGACAATGAAGATGTATATTCGCATTCAATTAAAACTGCAAATATTGCTAAAAAACAATTGAGTGGAGATTTCATAACTAACTTAGAAGCAAAACAAAACTTTTATGATTTCATAAATGAAAAAACATATGGTATACCTAGGAAAAACATCTTAATTCTGGCAGCGCTATTACACGATTGCGGTAAATTACTTTCTTATAGCGAAAATGGCAGTGAGTCTTCACTAATCACACCAAGAGTAAATTTTCCAAGCCAAACAATTTGCCCAGGGCATGAATATTATGGTGGGACAATTGTTGTAGGTGAAATATTAAAAGATATAGATATTGACCAAGACGCTAAAAAGTATATCGCAACACTTGTTAGATTACACGACGCTTTAAATAACTTCACGTACTATACACAAAAACAGAACTGGCCATTAGATTCAATAATTTCTGATATAAAATCTCGGGCAGAAGGTTTCTATATAGAAACAATGTTTAATGGTTATTGCGATTGTTATAGTGCGGCTCCGTTTCATGAAGCCAAAGAAATGATCGAAAAAATTTTTAATAAACCTGAATTATATACAAGACGTGTCTATTTCATTAAGTAGCTAAAGTTTCGATTATCCATTTACATTCTTTATTAAGTGGTATCTACGGATAAGAAGTCCGATGTTTAAAATTAAAATTAAAATTAAACTCGAAAGGACTGGAATCACGAGGTGATATTCGCGAAGTGAGGGATCCATTCTCCAAATGCCATATATAAGTACTATAAAACCTA
>CAZZCX010000010.1:6800-8390 GCA_964653195.1 uncultured Gammaproteobacteria bacterium | reverse complement strand
TCGCGAAGTGAGGGATCCATTCTCCAAATGCCATATATAAGTACTATAAAACCTATCCATAAAGTAAGAAAGGCTGCCTTTAAATCAGCCCATCTGCCGGTATAATTGTCTTTTGAATGAGTATAGTGATACATTGAAGCAACGGATATAATTCCGGCTGCTAATCCTTGTAGTATTGGCTTCCACCAACCATCATACCCATCACTTGGGGTGTGATTTAGTTCAAGCAAAGTCATGCCTATGACTATAGCCAAAGCACCCGAATATATAAGGTTATGGGAAAACTTTCTATGAAAGTAACTATTTATTTGCGCCACTTCAGTTTCTTCATAGCGAAGCGCTGTTTCAGATAGCATCTTCGTCACAGCATGAATTGCCAACCCACCGTAGGTAAAAAGTACTGCGAGCATTATTATAGTTGTAAGAGTATTGTCAGACAGGAAATTATTAGGAACCAGTGGTCTATCTATAACTGATTGAACATAAGAGTAGAAAATTACAAATAGAATACCAGGAAAAACCACTAGGTACAAAGTCTGTAATATCGACATATGCCAAATGACTTTCTTTTTTAAGAAAGAAGTATTGTATGCTAGAAATCCTGTGATTAAAATTAATACTATCGCTGGGAAAAGATCGAAAGAGAACATAATATTCGCTTACTCAATTTTATCGGAAGTTTTCAATAGAATGCAAGAATGTGTCTTGGTATTTATTATAATAAGTGGATTAAATAGTATTATTTCGCGGATCTAACAACAAGCTTTGCAGTATTTACAATATCCCTAAGCTTACCATCCTCACCTTCAATTTCATTGGCTCCTGTTAATCTCTGATATTCCTGCAAATAATCAGAAAGAGATTGCTCGATCTCTTTTATCTCGTCTCTCATAGACTTAAGCTTAAGCGATATTTGAATAACAGATGGCTGTGAGGCAATGTTTTTTTTGGTAACTAATAAATCTTTGGCTGCTGTTTTCGCTTTCTCTGTATTCTCGATAAATGTAGGATTACTTAAAAACGAATCATCATACATTTCCCTCTGCTTTTTAGCATCTATCTTTAATTGATCAAACCTTGTGATGTATTTCTTTATCATTTCTTCAAGGCTTACCAGTACAGTAGCCTGATTATCTGACTGAAATTTTTCGTCTACAATTTCTGCTTCTATCGGATCTTTGCTTGAGTCATCCATATTCATTACTAATATAAATCATTATAATAAATTAAATCAAGAGGGAACTTGATATAATAAGATTTACATGGATAAAAAAGCAAAGGTCAAGGATATAATTAGTAAATTATCAATATATTATTCAAATCCGAAATCCTCACTTAACTTTACAACCCCATTAGAACTACTTATAGCTACAATGCTGTCGGCACAAACTACAGATAAACTCGTGAATAAAATTACACCTTTCTTGTTTAGCAAGTACCTAAATGTAGAAGATTTCGCAAAAGCAGATTACGAAGAGTTGGACATAATTATAAATAAAGTAAACTTTCATCGCAATAAGGCTAAATCCATAATATCTGCATCAAAAATGATAGTTGAGAAATACAGTAGCAATGTTCCTGATACGATGG
>CAZZCX010000010.1:4293-6700 GCA_964653195.1 uncultured Gammaproteobacteria bacterium | reverse complement strand
AGAAAAGGGAGAATGATTGCTGGTGTTTGTGCCGGGATTGCGAATTATTTCAATATCGATGTCACTGTTGTTCGTCTTATTTGGGTCTTTTTACTTATCCCTGGCGGCTTTCCTGGACTTATCCCTTATATAATTTGTATCGTAGTTATCCCTTCTGAAGAATAAATAGTATAATACCCAGACATGAACAATGTACCTCTGGCAGAACAACTTCGTCCTAAAAGTTTAAATGACTTCGTAGGCCAGGAGCATCTTGTAGGAAAAGGTAAGCCAATACGCAAAATGATAGAAGAAGGATTTATAACCTCTATGATTTTCTGGGGACCTCCAGGTGTTGGAAAAACTACTTTAGCGAATGTGATAGCAGAAAACACTAAATCAAACTTCATTTTTTTCTCAGCAGTTACAAGCGGAGTTGAAGATGTAAGAAGAGTTATAAAAGAAGCAAAAAAAGAAAAAGAAACGACAGATAAAATAACAATATTATTTGTAGATGAAATTCATAGATTCAACAAATCACAACAAGACGGTTTTCTACCTTTCGTTGAAAACGGTACTATAATTCTGATTGGGGCTACTACCGAAAATCCAGGTTTCAGAGTGAATGCACCTCTTATCTCCCGCTCGCAAGTTTATGTTTTCTATCAATTAACTAATACACATTTGGAAGCAATTGCAAAAAAAGCAATCAAGCAATATCCTAAACATGCTTGGAATGATGATGCTTTAAATCACTTAATAAATTCTGCAAACGGTGATGCAAGAACACTGATAAATGCTATAGAACTAGCAGCCTCAATTAACAAAAAAATAGATCTCAAAATAGCTGAAGAAGCAGTTCAGCAGAAAGCTATTTATTATGATAAGAAAGGGGACTGGCATTATGATACTATCTCTGCGTTCATAAAATCCATGAGAAGAGGGAATGCAGATGCCACACTTCATTACCTAGCACGAATGATAAAAGCGGGTGAGGATCCATTATTTATCTCAAGGAGAATGCTGATTTTTGCAGCTGAAGACATCGGGAACGCACAGCCTACAGCTTTGGTTCTTGCAACAGCATGCATGCAAGCAGTCCATCTTATAGGTATGCCTGAAGCGACTCTCCTTCTTTCGCAAACAGCGACATATCTTGCGACAGCGAAAAAATCCATCGCATCTACTACGGGAATTAATGAAGCTTTGGCCGATATAAATAGCGAAAGATTAGAGCCGATACCACTTCATTTACGCAATCCGTCCAATAAAGTTATGAAAGAATTTGGCTATGGAAAAGGTCATGATCGATATCCCTGGCAAACAGAAAAAAATACAGGAGAAAAAACGAAGCAAGAATATTTACCTGAAAACCTAAAGGGAAGAAGATACTACAGGCCTGATTGGAGCAAGTAGCTTTCTTTCCTTATTTCATCTATTACTTTTCGCTTTTCACTACCTCCCATAAATACCGCTTGCCCATAATCATAAATTTTTAACGGAAAAAACTCTATATCTATCAAATTAGTTCCATAAAAAGTGTAAAGCCCCAAAACCCCTTCGCGTGTTTTTTCTGACCACATCTGGTCAAAAATGAAATTACCATGAGCATACATAATAACTTTACCTTTATATATTTCTATTGGCTGAATCCAATGCGGATGATTGCTTACTACCAAATCTGCACCCTGATCGATTACGAAATGGGCAAGATAAATCTGGCGCTTATCTGGCTGTGCCTGATACTCAGCACCCCAATGAAATTGTACTATCACTACATCTGCATTTTTCTTAGCTAAGTCGATATGTCTAGAAATCACGGATTCTTCTGCCAAATCTAAGCCGTTATTCAATTTCTCAATATCGTTATATGCCAGAAATGCAAATTTAGTTCCTTTTATAACTTTATATATAGGACCTTCTGCTCCCACTGGTATCATTCCTGCGTTTCTTATATGCTCTACGGTTTCTTTCAGTCCTTCTGTTCCATGATTACCTGTGTGATTATTCGCTACACCCACGATATCTGCTCCTATTGCCAGTAAACCTTCAATGCTGCGAGAAGTACCACAGAAAATCATTCCCTCATTCGTGACTGGGCATACATCTAAAAGAGGGGTTTCAAGATTCACAAATGTAATATCTGCATTCAAGGAATTAATAAATTCGCTTACTTTTTCATACGGCCACAATGGATTATTCCGCGCTACAATACCGGCATTTACTGAACGAGCAGGTAACACGTCTCCAGTTACAAGGATTTTCGTAATCTTTTCTGCCGACAATGTCGCAGTCCATGTATGATTTTCTGAAAAAATTGAATCTATACTGGGATTAGGTAAATTTATAAAATCTGTTTTACTTTTTCCATCACTAATAAGTTCCGATACAATAGGAGGCTTGGAAATTAATTCTGTCAAAAACCAAA
>CAZZCX010000010.1:1412-4193 GCA_964653195.1 uncultured Gammaproteobacteria bacterium | reverse complement strand
ACAGTTGAAGCAGATGTCTATTTAGAAAACGGAATTATGGGAAGAGCTGCAGTACCATCTGGTGCATCCACTGGCATAAATGAAGCAGTAGAGTTACGCGACAATGATCCTAAAATTTATGGAGGAAAAAGCGTTTTAAAAGCAGTCCAAAATGTAAATACTGAAATTTCATCTGCATTAATAGGGATGGAAGTTTATAACCAAAAGGAAATTGATGAGAAGATGATAGAGCTTGATGGTGTACCAAATAAAGCAAGACTTGGCGCGAATGCTATATTGTCTGTTTCATTGGCATGTGCCTATGCAGCAGCTAAAGCTAAAAACCAGCCATTATATTCCTACATAGCTTCATTAAACGGATACACAAATGGTAACTTTACATTACCTATACCTATGATGAATCTTATAAATGGTGGCAAACATGGCGGATGGGGTGCAGATATTCAGGAATTTATGATCTTACCTATTGGCGGAGACACTTTCAGCAAGGCACTCCAAATAGGAACTGAGGTATTTCATGCTCTTTCTAAAGTTTTGAAAGAAAATGGTTATCCTACATCAGTAGGCGACGAGGGAGGATATGCGCCTATACTTAAAAAAGGTAATACTGAAGCATTCGACCTACTTTCTCAAGCAATAACTAAGGCGGGCTATATTCTTGGTAAAGATGTAGTATTTGCAGTAGATGCTGCTTCATCTGAGTTTTTCAATAATGGAAAATATTTCCTTAAGAGTGAAAATCGTGAATTAACGACAGATGAGATGGTGAAGTATTGGGAAGAATTGGTGAAAAAATATCCAATAGTCTCTGTAGAAGACGCATTAGATCAGGGTGATTGGAACGGTTGGAGTAAATTGACATCAACTATTGGTGAAAAAATACAAATAGTAGCAGATGATCTACTCGTAACAAATATGACTTTCCTAAAAAGAGGAATTGAAGAAAAAGCAGCTAATTCTATACTCATAAAACTCAACCAGATAGGTACTCTTACTGAGACATTGCAGGCTGTAAATATGGCTCAAATGGCAGGATGGACTGCTGTCATTTCACATAGATCGGGTGAGACAGAAGATACTACTATTTCTCATCTGGTAACAGCACTAGGTACGGGTCAAATCAAAACTGGCTCTGCATCGCGGACTGATAGAATTGCCAAATACAATGAGCTATTAAGAATTGAAGAGACACTTGGAGAAAAAGCAGAATATAAAGGTAAACAAATTTTTAATAAATAATAAGCCAATTTATTCATCGAGTGAGCCCAAAGTTTTGACTCGGGGTAAAGTCCACGAATCAAGAAATAATAGCTTGCAATTAACTCGAATAATAAACTTCCGATGCATTCCTTTCTATGAACTCTACCAAACAAATACTTCTTATAATTCTCGATGGCTGGGGAATCAGATCTGATCCAAAACACAACGCAATAAAAACTGCAAATCCTGAATATATGAATTTTTTATGGAATTCCTATCCGCATCTTTCATTACCTGCTAGCGGAGAAGCTGTAGGCTTGCCAGCAGGTACCATAGGTACTAGCGAAATAGGCCATTTAACATTAGGTGCTGGACGGGTAATTTACACTGATTTACTTAGAGTAAATAAAGATATCAAGGAAGATAAATTAAAAGACAATGAAGCATTTATAAAATTATTCAGACATGTAAAACTACACAACTCCACACTTCACGTCATGGGACTTGTGAGTCCCGGAGGAGTACATAGTCATCAGGAACATTTATTTTCTTTTTTACAAACAGCAAGGAATGCCGGCATAGAAAAAATTGTAGTTCATGTTTTCACAGATGGCCGTGATACTCCTCCTCAAAGTGCAGATAAATATGTAAATGAATTAGAACAAGTTATAAGTAAGTTAGGCAAGATACGTATTGGCTCGATTCATGGACGGTATTATGCTATGGACCGTGACAAAAATATGGACCGAACACAGATAACGACAGTTGCACTTTTTCAAGGGATAGGGGAGAAACACTTACGAAAGTCAGCACATTCAGTTATACAGGAACAATATGAAAAAGGTACCGGGGATGAATTTATCAGACCTCAAATTCTCTTAAATGAAAACGAAAATGCAGACACCATAAATAAAGATGATGGAGTGTTTTTCTTCAACTTCCGTCCTGATCGAGCAAGACAAATCACAAAACAAATTCTTGATAAAAAAGAGTCACTTAATCTCTTTTTCGTCACTATGACCCAATACGACAAAGGCTTAATCACTGAAGTAGCATATCCTCCGATAAATATTTCAAATACACTATCTGAAGTGTTATCAAAAAATGAAATTACACAAGTACATATCGCAGAAACTGAGAAGTATGCTCATGTCACTTATTTTTTTAATGGTGGTAAAGAAATCAAATATGAAAATGAAGAATATATAATGATACAAAGTCGTAAAGATGTTCCCACCCATGATCTAGCACCTGAGATGAAAGCTGCGGATATAGCTGATAAGACTATAGAGCAGATAAATAAAGGTATTAAATTTATAGTCATTAATTTTGCAAATGCAGACATGGTGGGACATACCGGCAAGTTTGACCCTGCAGTAAAAGCAGTGAAGTTTGAAGACACACAAATAAAAAGAGTGACTGAAGCAATGTTACAAAAAGGAGGTTTAGTCCTCATAACTTCTGACCATGGAAACGCTGAAGATATGTTTGATGAGGTAAATAATCAACCAACAACTGCTCATTCTCTAAATCCTGTGCCTTTTATCATTACTGATAAAGATAGTAAAATTCTACGCGAAA
>CAZZCX010000010.1:0-1312 GCA_964653195.1 uncultured Gammaproteobacteria bacterium | reverse complement strand
TTATAAATCTCGCTTATAAAATATTGAGATCCTGTAATTATTAAAATATCGTCTGTATTATCAATTGCGTTTTTAAAAGCATTCTTTATATCAGAAATTGTACCTACAACAATAAACTTTTCTGCAGATAAATATTTTAACAAGGTTTCAGGCTTATATGCCTTTCGTATCCAATCCTGGTTTTCCACAAAAAAACTGGATATTGTTATCCTCTGAGCTACTGGTGTAATTATTTTTAGCATTTTCTTTGCGTCTTTGCCGATCATAAAAGCAACTAGAAAAGTAAATTTTCTATCAGGATAGATTGCTTTTAAACTATCCAGAAACGCTTTCATTTTTTGTGGATTATGAGCACCATCTAGTATTATGGTTTTACCTAATACTTTTAATATCTCCATTCTACCTTTAAAATTAGCTTTAGAAAATTCTGTACGAATTTTACTTTCACTGAATTTAAAGTTATTTATTTGTGCAAGTGATATAAAAGCAGTAACCGCTAAAGCGGCATTTTCAGCTTGAAACTCCCCGTGCAAGCTTAAATTTATCTTGTTTATTCTAATGTGAAGGTTTGGGATACTTAAAAAGTAATCAAAAAATATTCCATTGGAGGCATTTTTTATATTTTTAAAATTTTTATTACTCTTTATATAAATTATTTTTGTATTTTTTAAATCAGCTCTGATTTGAAATTGTTGGTTTATTGCAGCCTTCTGAGCTAACGCTATAACTAAATTATTATTTTGAATAATTCCTGCTTTCTGAGATGCTATAAGAGACAAAGTATTCCCTAATATTTTAGTATGGTCAAAACCTATTTTGGATAATACAACTAATTTATCTGAACGATTTATGACATTCGTACAATCATAAGTACCCCCAAGATATGTCTCAATTACCGCAAAATTCACCTTCTTGTCTGCGAAAATTATATATGCAAGAGCAGTATTTATTTCAGCATATGTAGGTAATCCGTATTCAGTTTTTTCCATTCTTTTTATTTTTGGAATTAGTCGATTTACATATATACAAAAATCTCTCTCTGATATAAATTTATTATTTATTTGATACCTTTCTCTGATATCAAAAATATGAGGTTTTAAAATTAGACCTACTTTGAATCCATGACTAATTAGTAATAGACTTGTCAGATATGCAGTTGATCCTTTACCAGAAGTTCCTGCAATATGAATAGATTTAAATTTATCTTGAGGATTATCGAATAAAGACATGAAATACTTCATCCGTCTTAAACCAAAATCCCCTGGGTATAAAGTTGCATTTTCCTTAGGAATAAAATTGTAAATGTATTCCT
>CAZZCX010000009.1:0-45295 GCA_964653195.1 uncultured Gammaproteobacteria bacterium | reverse complement strand
CTATTTACAACTTTAAATTCTCCATGATATACTAAAGCGTAATATTCTCAAGTTTATTTGTTTTAATAGGTGACTCATATTGAGTCAATTTTAGAATCTTCTTTTTATTTAACCTGAATATTACTCAAGTTTATTCAATTAACTGTTTACTAAAGCAAAAATGCTTTAGTATTTTTTGTTTATAAATATGGCTGGACAAAAACATACAAAACTGGGCCAATGGTCTGCCACTGCAATTTGCGGAAATGATATTCTAAGCTCCACGCTTTACGTATCTGGTATTGCAATAATATTCGCAGGTATTTATGCTCCTTTTGTTCTATTATTTATTGGTTTTGTACTCTTTTTGTATAAGTCAGTGTATACCGAAGTTGTTGAGGCTTTACCTGTAAATGGGGGAGCTTATAATTGCCTTCTAAACGGTACTTCAAAAATTATCGCTGCTGTAGCTGGAATTATGACGTTTTTATCTTATGTTGCAACTGCAGTAATATCGGGAAAAGTAGGCATTGAATACCTTCATACACTTTTTCATAGTATACCAGTCATTCCTGGTACTATTGCTCTCCTATTTATTTTCGCTCTTCTTGTAATCTCAGGATTAAAAGACTCAGCAAAAGTAGCTTTAATAATTTTTATAATTCACATCGTAACCCTTTTATCATTTCTCATTTTCGGTTTTATATTTTTCTTAAATAACGGCGCTGATTTCTTTCTCATCAATTTCTCTCATACAAAGGAACTGCTTACATTAAAAGGCGGTCTACTTCCAGCTATTTATTTAGCATTTTCAGCATCGTTATTAGGTGTTTCAGGATTTGAAAGTTCAGCCAACTTTGTAGAAGAACAGAAGCCAGGCGTATTCCGATTGACACTTAGAAATATGCTTATAGGTGTTGCATTTTTCAATCCACTTATCGCATTAGTTGTCTTAAATAGCTTACCTTTTGAAGCCATAGCAAACGCAAAAGATTTTTTGCTTGCTGATGCTGCCTACTCAATAGGGGGTACTCCTTTACAATTACTTGTTGCTGTTGATGCATTTCTGGTACTTTCAGGAGCTGTACTTACGGCTTTTGTCGGTGTAGGTGGCTTACTTTATCGTATGGCCTCTGATGGAACTTTACCTAATTTCCTAACAAAAGTTAATAAAAAAGGTTCCTATCCAAGAATTGTATTAACATTCTTTATACTATGTACATCAATATTGCTTATTACCAAAGGAGATCTATTATCACTTGCAGGTGTATACACTATTTCTTTCCTGGGAGTAATGTTTTTGTTTGCAATAGGTAATTTAATACTTAAAGAAACTAGAACGGAATTAAAAAGGACATATTATGCTCCTATAATTTATGTAGCTATCGCAGCTATAGCTACACTATCAGGAATTATAGGCAATATTCTCATAGATGTTCGTAATTTACAGTTTTTTCTATATTATTTTATACCCTCGATCACATTAGTTTATATTATGGTTTATCAGGATAATATTATAAAAACACTTTTGAGATTTACTCGTAGAATAACACCACTACATAACTTTATAAATAATTATTTTGAGGATATGCTAAAAGGAAGATATGTGGTATTCATTCATAATATTCATAGACTTCATAATATACTCGATTATATAAATCGTAACGAAACTGGTCGTGATATTTTACTAGTGCATTGTAAAGATACGGAACGGGAACATACTCAAAGCTATAAAGAAATAGAAGAGTCTCTTCCCATACTTCAAAAAGCTGGTGTATTTCCGCATTTAAATTTGGAACTTATTTACCGTACAGAAGAATTCGGTCCGGAATTAATAAATAAAATATCTAAAGAATATAAGGTTAGAAAAAATAGAATGCTAATTGGCTCCATTCATCATGACCACCCATATGATTATAATGAATTAGGTGGTGTTCGAATTATCTTTTAAGCTATTTTTGGACAATAAGTGCTCTCCCAATACGAACTAATTTATCATATTTACTTTCTAATTTCTTCTGATTTAGTAAATCAGACTTGCTTAAATATAAACTTACAAAGCCTGAAGGGTATAAATTATTTATGCTCGATATTCGTAATGAAGTAATAATTAAAAATAAAAAAATACAAAGTAGCAAACCTGCTTTATTTATACTCAAATATTGTAAGCTTTTAGAAAATTGTGGAATTGTTATATAGATAATATGACATAACGCAAATTGACTCAAATGAGAATCTAAGATCGCTCAAGTAATTATTTACTTTTTAACGAAACGTGAATTCAACCTATAAGTTTTATCAGCATAAACTACTAATTTAAAACCAACCCTTTTATTTACTAATACAGCTGCATCGTAAACTATCCGCCAATTTTTAGATGATGGGAGTTCGCCAAACCTTACCAGTAATTCGTCAAGCTCCCAACGCTTTTTAGGATACGTAAATAACGCTTTACATAAATTATATTGGTTTGTCGCATATGGGATGCTTATCTCTTTTTCGTCAGCATAAATGAATCCTTCCTTTGCGTTAAATGATAGAGATTTAGGATGTGCTACATTTAAATAACTCTTAGTTTTTATAGGTTTTTTCCTTGAAATCCACATAATGAAGGGGATTACTATTAATGACGAAAAAATAAATGTTGACATTAGATATGCCTTAAGAATTTCATTTACTGACTTCAGTGATTGACCCACTAAGACTACACCTTGAGTATTACCCCGATCATCTTTAATCGCTAATTTAGACACTAAAAATTCATTTGCTGTTTTCATGTCTTTAACTATACGTATATCTTCATTTCTCAATTCATCTTCTACATAACTTGGGTCAATAAAGGTAGGGGTACGGCCGTTATGAAGTAGAACTTTGTTATATGAATTTATTATTTCAAATGATATGTCATAACGAATTTGCCGCACATCAACTCTTGAGACATCGATATTTCCACCCTTTATAGATATTGAGGAATTAATCTTTTCTAAATTATCTTGAAGCGCCAAATCAATTACATCCAAAATACTATCATTTGGATTGTGATAAGCTACGCTAATTAGTCCAATAACTTCTTTGTCAGCACTTTTAATTGCTCTTGACAATACCCTCCAGCGATCATTCGTAACAATTGCCAGAGATTGTGGGCTTAAAAAAGCATTCATGTGTTTGAAATCAGCAGAATCCAGAAGTCCAGAGATAGGCTGATTTCTCTCGATTATAAATCCACTCGAGGTAATAATATAAAGTGGCATTGCATAACCGTTTGAACCACTTGGATGTGGAGTAAGAGGATCAGCGTTATATAAAGTTGTATCCCATTGACCATTTTTAATTTGTAAATCATTCTTTATGCGATTCTGCAGTTGCAAAAGTGAATTTGTAATATCTCTATATGCAACAAACCGAATAAATATAAAGCCAAATATCATTTGCAAAAGTAAACAAAATGACACTAATAATAATTTATTTTTATTGCTTAAAGTTATAGCGCGGAACATGTGCGCATATTATACAAATATATAAAAAAATAATACAATTTCTACGGGCCTAGACAATTGAAATAAATGTGGCTATAATAGTTCGGTAATGCCTAATAAATCCTCAACACAGAATAATTCTAAACAAAGTACAAGCTATTCTGCAGAACAAATCCAAGTATTAGAAGGTTTGGAGCCAGTACGTAAAAGACCAGGAATGTATATTGGTTCTACTGATGTTTATGGTCTTCATGAAGCACTACGGGAAATCATTGATAATTCAGTTGATGAAGCACTTGCAGGATCAGCAAAAAACGTCTGGATTTATCTTAACTCTGATGGATCTGCGACAGTCGCTGATGACGGACGCGGTATACCAGTCGATCCTCATCCTGTTTACAAAAAATCGGCTCTTGAACTGGTCATGACCAAGCTGCATGCCGGAGGCAAATTCGGCGGTAGTGCATACAAAATTTCAGGTGGACTTCATGGAGTTGGCGCATCTGTAGTTAATGCGTTATCTGAATGGCTTTGGGTCGAAGTAAGAAGAGAAAATAAAATCTATACTCAATCTTATTCAAGAGGAAATCCTACTTCAGAACTTGAGGTATCAAAAAAAAGCAAACTGTCAGATATTGATCCAAAAATAAATAAAAGCAACGGTACTACTGTTACTTTTCTTCCCGATAATACAATTTTCCAAACAATTCTATTTGAATTTGATACAGTAAAAAAACAAATTCGAGAACGCGCATATCTTGTTCCTAAATTATTTTTCCATTTTATTGATAGAAGTACTGAAGAAATCAAAGAAGTTAATTATTATTTCGAAGGAGGTATCGTTTCATTGGTTGAAAAAATCAATGAAAATAAGACACCACAACATACACCTATATATATAAATAAAACGGATAACGAGGTACAAGTAGAAGTAGCACTTCAATATAATGATACTTATACAGAAACTGTAGAGTCTTTCGTAAATGTAATAAACACTGTAAATGGAGGAACTCACCTTACCGGTTTTCGGATGGCACTCACAAGAGCTATAAACGACTATGGTAAAAAAATCGGGGCATTTAAATCTGAAGAGGATTCAATTGTAGGTGACGATACAAAAGAAGGTCTAACTGCTGTCATATTCATCAAAATGCCTCAGGATAGAATCCAATTTGAGGGGCAGACTAAAGGGAAGCTAGGTAATTCTGAAATACAACCACTAGTAAATTCCATCGTAAAAGATGGTCTTAATGTATTTTTTGAAGAAAACCCATCAGAAGCAAAGAAAATCCTTGAAAAAGTATATTTGGCAGCCAAAGCTAGACTTGCTGCTAAAGCTGCAAAAGAAGCAGTAATTAGAAAAGGCGCACTAGAAGGCTCAACACTTCCTGGAAAATTGGCGGATTGTCAGGAAAAGGATCCAACAATATCTGAACTTTATCTAGTCGAAGGAGACTCAGCAGGCGGATCAGCAAAACAGGGTAGAGACCGTAAATTTCAGGCTATACTTCCATTAAAAGGAAAAATTTTAAACACTGAACGCGCAAGACTTGATAAAATGGTGGAACATGAAGAGGTAAAAAATATAATTATAGCTCTAGGGGCAGGAATTGCAGATACTATAAACATGGAAAAACTTCGCTATCACAGAGTAATTATAATGACTGATGCTGATGTTGACGGGGAACATATTGAAACGCTTATACTGACATTTTTCTTTAGACATTTGCCAGAGGTAATTAAAATGGGGTATCTATATGTAGCTATGCCTCCATTATTTAAAATACAACGAGGTAAAGAAATAAGATATGCCTATACAGAGCCTGAAAGAGAAATTGCGATAAAAGAACTGAAAAGCGGTAATGCAAACATATCTATTCAGAGATATAAAGGTTTGGGAGAAATGAATGCTGATCAATTATGGGAAACTACCATGAATCCTGCAAACCGGGTATTAAAACAAGTAAATATTGAAGACGCTGAAGAAGCAGATGCAGTCTTCACAATGCTTATGGGTTCTGAAGTACCTCCCAGAAAAGCCTTTATCCAGACAAATGCAAGAATTGCAGAACTGGATATTTAAGTACAAATTTGTTCAGTTATTGTTAACTAAATCAAAGTAGTTTCTGGATAAAATATATTCAGTTAATCGCTTGTGATATAATTAAAAAGATAAAATATGCCAGATTTTAATAAACTACTAACTTCAGGTAATTTAGAAGAAAATTGGGTTAATGCAATTATAGATATTCCACAAGGATCATCTTTGAAAATTGAATACGAAAGAAAACTGGGTATTTTTATATTAGATAGAGTTGAGCCTTCCATTTTTTCAAAACCAGTAAATTATGGTTTTATACCCGCTACAAAAGATACAGATGGCGACGAACTTGATGTACTTCTGGTATGTCATGAAGCGATACCTACAGGAGTGTTGGTCAAATCAAAAATAATAGGTATCTTCAATTTCGAAGATGATGGAGAAATGGATTATAAAATAGTCTGCGTACCTATCGATGATCGAAATACCGCAGATAAAATTACGTCACTTGAGGATTTAGGAAATCGCTGGAAACAACAAATCGAATTTCATTTTGCACATTATAAGGATCTCAAAAAACCAGGTACTACAAAAGTTCTAGGGTGGGGGAATATTGATGAAGCCAAAAAAATAATCCTTGAATGTATAGAGCGCTTCAAAAAAGAAGGTTTCCCCAAGTAATGATTTACACGGATAATAATCTGGTTCATTTAATTATCTGTGATAATCTGTTTTGTTCCTGGGAAAATAAATTTTATGCAAATTGGTAAATTACAACCTACAGATATAACAGTAGAGATGAAAAAGGCATATCTAAATTATGCCATGTCTGTTATCGTAGCCCGAGCACTACCCGATGCACGTGATGGCTTGAAACCAGTTCATCGCAGAATACTTTTTGCGATGCATGAACTGAACCTAACTCACAGTGCGAAATACAAAAAAAGCGCGACAGTAGTCGGAGAGGTAATGGGTAAATACCATCCCCATGGAGATGTAGCTATTTATGACGCATTAGTCAGACTCGCACAAGATTTCGCAGTACGTTATCCATTAATTGACGGGCAGGGAAATTTCGGCTCCGTAGATGGTGATCCTCCAGCTGCAATGCGTTATACAGAGGCCAGAATGGCTTCAATCGCTGCTGAAATGCTTGTCGATATCGACAAAGAGACAGTAGATTTTGTTCCAAATTTTGATTCCAATCTACAAGAGCCGGTATTTCTCCCATCGAGATTACCTAATTTACTGCTCATGGGATCTGAAGGTATAGCTGTAGGTATGGCTACAAAAATTCCTCCTCATAATTTAGGCGAAGTAATAGATGCAGTTATTTTCATGATTGGGAAAAGTAAAATTGGACCAAAGCTTTCTTCAGGCACTGAATTAAAAAGTATTGAAGCCTCAACAATATTAAATGATAAAAATCTTCGTATTGAAAGTAATATCACAATTGAAGATCTTCTTGTATATATAAAAGGGCCAGATTTCCCAACAGGAGGAATAATTTATGATGCTGCAGAAATCAAAAATGTATACCTAACAGGACGAGGCAAAATTCTCATGCGCGGAAAAACTGAAATTGAAGATGTAGGGCAAGGTAAATCAGCAATTATAATTACAGAGATTCCTTATCAAGTAAATAAAGCACTTCTGATAGCAAAAATAGCAGAACTAGCAAAAGAAAAAAAATTAGAAGGCATTTCAGATTTAAGAGACGAATCTGATAGAAGAGGTATGAGAATATATGTCGAACTTAAACGAGATGCAGTACCCAAAAAAGTACTAAATAATCTTTATAAACATACCAATCTACAATTGACTTTTTCAGCAAATGTCGTGGCGCTTGTAGACGGCACACCGCAGACAATGAATCTTAAAATGATTCTTGAGGAATATATAATGCATCGTTATTTGGTTATAAAAAGACGTTCTGAGTTTGAATTAAGACAAGCAAGAGCAAGAGAGCATATTCTTGAAGGTCTAAAAATAGCACTTGATCATCTGGATGCGGTAATAAAAACGATTAGAGAATCAAAAACACAGGATGAAGCTAAAACCAACTTGATGACTAAATTTAAACTTTCAGAGATTCAAGCGACAGCTATTCTTGATATGCAGCTTAGGCGTCTAGCTGCTTTAGAAAGGCAGAAGATCGAAGATGAATTGATGCTTGTCCGTGAAAATATCGCGTATCTCGTCGATCTTATCGCACATCCTGAAAAGATTTTAGGGGTCGCAAAAGATGAACTTTTGAAAATTAAAGAAAAATACAATGACCCAAGACGGACAAAGGTATTTAAAGGAAAAGTTGGTGAATTTTCAGAAGAAGATTTAATTCCAAACGAACCAACTGTAATCACTCTCACAAAAACAGGTTATATAAAAAGACAAAGCATGAATTCTTTCACTACTCAAAATAGAGGAGGGAAGGGGATTACGGGAATGAAAGTGAAAGAAGAAGATATGATTGAACATATTCGCTCGGCAATGACACATGATAATATTCTATTTTTTAGCAATAAAGGAAAAGTATATCAATTAAAAGCATATGAGATAGATGAGAGTAGTAGGCAATCCAAAGGTGCAGCTGTAATAAATCTATTAAATATTGAAGCAGGAGAAAAAATTGAATCTTTTGTTATCTATAAACCGGATGCAAAAGACGGTTTCGTATTCCTTACTACAAGAAATGGTACAGTAAAAAAGACTGCGTTAAAAGAATTCGCAAATATCCGCAGATCAGGTATGATTGCAATCAAACTGGAAAGCAAGGATGAATTGGTATGGAGCAACTTCTCAACTGGTTCAAACGATATATTGATTGTGACTAAACTGGGAAAAGCTATTAAGTTTAAGGAGAGTGAAGTGAGAGCAACCGGACGGGATACAATGGGTGTAAGAGGAATAAAGCAGCTTACGGGTGATGAAGTAATTGGTATGGATATCATTACACACGGAGATAACCCGGATCTACTCACTATTATGCAAAATGGTCTAGGTAAAAAAACCGAGGTAAAACAATTTCCTCTACAAGCAAGAGGAGGTCAAGGCGTAAAAGTAGCGAAAGTCACTGATAGAACTGGACAGGTAGTAATTGCTCAAGTAATTCCACCAACTGCAAATGAAGTCATTATTACGGCGATGAAAGGTCAAATTGTCAAATTAGCGCTTACCCAAATACCTAAGTTATCTCGAGATACACAAGGTGTCATACTTATGAGATTCAGCCATTCTGATGACAAAGTTGCATCAGCCACATGTATACAGAGTAAAATTCAGCCTTAGACTCCAACTCACCCAAAACGAATCTACACCCATGTTATAATTAAGTTATGAAAATTGATGGGAAACAAATAGCACTTGAGATCTATGATGGCCTTAAATTTCGGGTCGAAAAATTAAAAGAACAGGGGATAGCGCCACAAATAGCGGTAATCCTCATAGGTGATGATCCAGCAAGTAAATCATACATAACTCAAAAGGAAAGATGGAGCAAGTATATAGGTACACTATTTTCATATATTCATTTTCCTGAATATATATCAGAGGAGGAAGTCTTAGACCGCTTAAAACTACTTAATTCCGACCCAAAAATTCATGGAATCATTGTCCAACGACCTATTCCGGCGCAGATTGATAAACAGAAAATTATAAATACCATTAATCTAAAAAAGGACATCGATGGTTTTCATCCAGATTCAATTTATGACGTCCCCGTGGCACAGGCAGTGATGCGTGTTTTGACAGAGATTTACTCCTTAAGCAAAGTACCCCTAAGTGAAACTCAGTCGGGAAGTATGATACCAAATAATTCTCGTAACGCTGCCGATTACCCAAACACTATTTTTTTACAATGGCTGAAACATAAATCAATTGTCGTTATAGGAAAAGGGGAGACCGCGGGTAAGCCGATTATTTCTCACTTGAAAAAAAACGGTCTTAATCCACATATAATATCAAGTCAAACTCTTAATCCACTAGATTCAATTAAAAAAGCAGATATAATTATTTCTGCTGTCGGCAAATCGGAAATTGTTAAACCTGCATTTCTGAAACCCGATGCCATCGTACTTGGAGTAGGGCTCTATAGAGGAGAGAATGATAAACTTTATGGAGATTATATCGCTTCCGATATAGAACTCAAAGCATCCTATTACACTCCTATAATTGGAGGTATAGGCCCCGTAAATGTAGCATATCTTTTGTCAAATCTAATCGACGCTGCCGAAAAAGCTGTCTAATAAATTTCTACATTGTAGTGATTGGCAAATTGTATTTCGCCTTTTGACAATATACAAAAAATTATCTACTATATAAGTGACATGAACAAAATTCCAAGTTCAATAAAAAACGCTTTTCTCACAGTACTTTTTATCTTTTTATTCCTTTATTTATTTGCGAAACTCTTCGGTCCTATTCCTTTTTCTGTAAACAGCATTAATACAACAAAAACAGATCTGTTCAATGTACAAGGAGAAGGGGAGGCAACAGCAGTTCCTGATACCGCAATTATGAGTATAGGAGTCACTAAAACTTCTGCAAAAGTAGATGCTGCACAAAACGAAGTCAATTCAGTAGTAAATGCAATTATTGAAGAGCTTAGGATACTTGAAATCGATAAAACAAAAATCAAAACTACCAACTACACAATATCTCCGAACTACAATTATACAAATGGTGAAAATACAATAACAAATTATTCAGTAACACAGAATATAAGAGTAGAGGTAACACCTATAGATAAAGCAAATAGAGTGATGGATATAGCCTCAGCAAAGGGTTCAAACATACTTGGGGATATACAATTCACAGTAAACGAAAAAGATAAATCGACACTAGAAAAAAAAGCTAGAGAAGATGCTATAAATAAAGCAAAGAAAAAAGCTCAGGAGATAGCCATGGCTTCAGGTATACGCTTAGGTAAGCTTGTAAATGTATTTGTAATGGAAAACGCAAATATAATTCAACCAATTTATGCTGATACGCTCAAAGCCATGCCTGATCAGATCGATGAAAGAGAAACCCAGCTTCAACCCGGTGAAAATACAGTAAGAGTCTCAGTCACTCTCTCCTATGAAACCCTATAATTAATCAGGAATTGTCCATTTTCCTTTTCCATTAACTACCCCACCTTTTTCTCGACAAGCTGCCCTAAAACGATTTTCTAATATTGGGCCTATATTTTCTAACACTCTTCGATCTAATAAATGTTTGTGTGTATCTAAAATCCCTCTGATTTCTTCTTCCGTTAGTAACCCAAACTGCCGGCTCCAATTTAACACAGCTTGATCTGAATAAAACTTATTTTCGGCTTCAGTTGTGGTTATCGGCAACTTATGCTCTCTTCTTTTAAGCGTAGGTCTGCTCAAATCAGGAGTTACTTCCGAACTTCGCTTATCCGGCCTTCTAGCTCTCCATAATCTACTAAACCATGGTACTTTTTTCTCTCATTACTCATGTAATCTCTAGCGCAGGATTATAATATAAAAACGATTTGTAGAGCAATCACTATTTATTTCCCGAATGGAAAGTTTTGTGAACATCGCGTAATTGTTTGTTCGTAACATGGGTATATATTTGAGTTGTAGCGATATTCTTATGCCCTAGCATTTCCTGAACTGAGCGAATATCTGCACCATTACTTAGTAAATCCGTTGCGAAAGAATGACGTAGTGTATGAACGGATGCATCAATTGGTATTCTTGCAGCCTTCACATACTTTTTTACGACTCGCTGAACACTTCTTACAGTTAGCCTCATTTTTTCACCATCATTGTCTTTAGATACACGACCTGAATATCTTATAAAAAGAGGCCTATATCCATCACTTCTCACTGATAGATAACGCCGTATCCAATCAATTGCGTTGTCGGATAAAAAAACTACTCGTGCTCGTCCACCTTTTCCTATAATTCCAAATTCACGTCTCTCAAAATTAAGTTCATCATGATTCAACTTCACGAGTTCTGATACACGTAAACCAGTTGAAAATAATAGTTCAAGTATCGCCCTATCGCGTATACCTTCTTCAGTGCTTGTATCAGGGGCTGTCAAAAGCTTTTCTATATGTTCGCGGTCCAAAAATTTCAACGACCTGCTTTCTGTCTTTGGTAATTCCAGCTTAGTTGGTTCAATTGTTTTATAATCGTTTCTGATTAAGTATTTTAGAAAAGATCTAAGTGCAATTACATAATAATTCTGAGTTATTTTCTTTATAGGAATTCCTTTTTCATCAGTTTTATTAACCAAAAAAATTCTGTACCTCCTAATTATCTGAAGATCCAAATCTTCAAAAGTTTTCTCCGGATAGTTTTTCTTATACCAATTATCAAATACCTCCAAATAATGTCTATAGTCTCGTATTGTAAGTTTTGAAGAATTTCTTTCAACTTCAAGATACTCAAGATAATCCTGTATCAATTCCTTAAGAATTATTGCCATATATATATTTTACACACTATTGAAAATTTTCGTTAGGCAAATAGGATTTAACGAATATTAACTAGAAGCAAGGTAGAATATTAAAGCTAAAATTATGAATAATGAAGTAACACTTAAAACAACAATGTTCATTTTGAACATGAAATATATTTGCAATGGCGCGCTAACGTTAAGAGGCTTAGTTCTATACGTTTCTTTTTGAAGTATAAGGTTATACATTACACCGAGTACACTGATTATAAAAAGGAAACTTAATGCAGTTGTATCAATTAAGTGATTCATATATTTATATTTTACGCATGCAATTTTGGTCGCGTAGTTTCCTGCAATGGATAAATAAAACCTCGATTTCTGCTATCTTGAAAATACCAAGTAGCTGGCTCTTTTCTTCCTTCCGTAAAGTAATCGGTAAGAATCTCTCGAATACTATTTGCATTTGCCACCTTATTAAAAATAAAAGACTCTCTGTGATGTGTAGGACGATCGAATGTGACGATGACATCGCCTACTCTAAGTAACTGGTTTATAATACCGTGGCTCATTATATCTACCTCAGTACATTTCACTCGGTCCAACAATATTTCGTTTATAAAATAATTACCAAAAGGAATATTACAAACTTCAACTATTTTTCTAGTAGTAACCAAATAGAAATGAAAATACCAGCCAAGATATTCTCTAACACATAATGTAATACTAAATGTAAAAATTACAGATTGGATTAAGACAAAAACGAACGGTGAAAAATAAAAATAAACAAAAATTGCAAATGACATGATAGACGCAAAACCTGCGTAAAGTGATAAGAAAAAAATTCTTTCCCATAAATACAGTTTATGACTTCTTGTAAAAATTAGAATTTTATCACCGAGAGAGGGAAGGGAAGAGAACTGATAGCTCTGAAGTTCGACTGGCTGTTTTTTCGGTGTTTTCATTTATACCACCTCACTACCAGATCGTCTTAAATTTATAACTACGGAAACATTACTATATTTACATATGAATAGTGTTAAGAGATTGTATGAATATGGTAATAAAATAGTTTTCAAAAATCGGCAATTTGTAAACTTTTTATTACAGGTGGGTAGATTTCAATTTTTTCACTTGTGAAAATAACCTTCACCTGATACGTTTATTATATGTGGTCCAAAGAATATAAAGACTGCCTCAACTATATAGATTCTTATTGGGATAAGATAATTCATAAAAAAAATTATTCCAGTAAATTTATACGATTATTTGTTGATCTTTTCAAAAATAAAGATTTAAATTTCATAGTACTTCCATTTTCCCACCTATCACCCAATGACAGTAAGTTCAAATATACATATTATTGGGATACATTTTTCATGTTTCAAGGATTAATAGGCACAAAACATGAATGGATAATGGAGGAGATGCTAAAAAATTTCTTTTTTCTTTTTAAGAATTTTTCCTTGATACCCAATTATAATTCCCCGGCTAGCTTGAATCGCTCACAACCTCCATTTTTGACAAGTATGATACTGGATGTCTATAAAATAAAGCTAAAAAGGGGAGGGGAGAGCTATTCTAAAAAATGGCTAAAAGGTGCGATAAAAATTGCGAAAAACGAATATCAGGAAGTATGGATCGATAAAAAAGGCTTATTCAATCATTCAGTTGAAAATATACCTTTATCTAGATATGGCGATCGTGATATAGGCTATGCGCATTCATCAGAACTTGAATCAGGTTGGGATTTTACATCACGATTTTATAACAGCTGCAATGAGTATCTACCAATAGATCTTAACTCGTATCTTTATAAATATGAAACAGATTTTGCGCTATTTTATGAAATACTTGGCAATGTCCCGGGATCTGAAAATTGGCGAAAAATAGCTGAGACGCGTAAAGAAATCATGAATAGATTGATGTGGGATGAGAAAAAGGGATTTTTCTTTGACTACAATTGGCATAAAAGTACGAAAAGCGAATTTGTATCTCTTGCCGGATTTACGCCATTATGGACAGGACTCGCAACTCCGAAACAAGCTAAACAAATGATCCAAATGCTTCCAAGCTTTGAAACAAAATACGGTTTAACTATCACTGATAGAAACTCCTTGGCACATAATCTGGAAGGGGTTAGTAAGACTACGCCTTATGCCGACGCAATAAACCGAGTAATAAATCCTAAGCAATGGGATTATCCAAATATTTGGCCACCCTTAGAATATCTTACTGTTATAGGCCTAATGAAATATGGGTTTATAGATAAAGCTAAAAATATCATGAGTAACTCAGTTAAAGCACACGCTGATTTATACCGTACCTATAAAACATTTTTTGAAAAGATAGACGCTGGGACTGGCAAACCAGGAAAAAATTTTGAATATCTAAATCAAAAAGGTTTCGGATGGACAAATGCGGTATTTTACAAATACATAATCCAATTAGATACATATGATTCAGAAATACCGAATGAATAGATACGATATGAGATTTAAGCAGCAACTTTAAAACAACACTTATATTTCAATAACTACATACGTTACCTTGGTCATGTAATGCCCTAGAACGCCATTTTTATACTTATCTTGTGTCAATTCCATACAACTTACCCTAAAATCGAATCGTGAGGCTACTTCATGAAAAAATTTATCGTGAAAGCTCCTTCCCTGATGATATTAATTTGAAAGGGAAGTCAGATGTGAAAATACGAGCTGAATTAGCTTCAATTAATTGATAATCTAAACCCATGAAAATATAATAATATCTTATAGTCTTAAATAGCTACACATATTAATTAAAACACTAAACAGCTCTAGGAATGTAAGTATTATTATCTAATAAGAATATTTAGAAAAATTAATAAATTTTCTATTGGTGTACCAGAGGGTCTTCTCCGACAATATTTCAGGCACATCATGTCGTAAAAGTTATATTATGCGACGTTATGACATCCATACTCTAGCTATACCCGATAGAGGAATATAAAGTTAACTTGACGTTTATAAAAGCTTTGATATAAGTAGATCATGAGCTTACTCTATGTAGCTTGTACTCTCGTTTTTCTAAATATACAGCCCTCCCTTTAGTGCCTTAAAGGAGGGTGTTTCGTATTTTTTTCATATTCACTGCGTCACTGAGGTTATATAGCATCGTAAACGAATCAATAGATGCTTATCAGTGGGACCTCTTGTATGCCGAAATAGAGGCTGCTCTCTCTTAAAGTAAGTCATTAAATAAAACCGTGAAAACTGAGGAATAATATCGTGAAAAGTGCTAAGTTATCCACAATTATGTCCTATAATTTATTAAATTAACTATATCAAACTATATCATGTACTCTCCTGTTCCCTTCTCGATTAGATTGATAAATCAGTCTAAACATGTGATTTTAGCTTCAAATAATTTATAAAAAATTCATTTACCCCAAGGTGTAAATCCTAAAAGTACTAGAAACACCACTACCCCCACCCATACATATTCCCACAAAACACTTTTAAATAATCTCCTTTCAAACCAAATATGCGATAAGCCAGTCAAAGTATAAAAAAAACCTGCTAAGAAAAGTGCAAGTATTGTAGGAGAACTAGGCCAAAACCATAACATAATTGCCGATTCTACTAAACAGAGGGTTATGCCTATACTCCATGACAGTACTGAAGGATAATCTGTCTTTTGTAGCGTATATGAACGTATAGATTGGTATACAAGAAAAAATGTATAAACAGTAACTAACGGTATCACTAAATATAGCGGTAATCTTAATGAAAATGTGATGTCTGTTATAAAGAAATATGATAACAACGTTATAATAAATGATACGATCCTTGCACCAGATAATAAGGCAATTGTACGAATTGAAGCTACTGCAAAAACATTCTGACTGAGAAAAAGCGAGTATAAACCAAAAGCATAAAGCATTACAGCTGTTAAACGGATAAATATAGTTGCAGGAACAAGAAAGTAAAAAAGACCTGAAGATAGACTATAAAAAAATGGCAAAACGAAAATACTTCCAGTAAAACTTTCGCGTATGTCTTTATATACGCTCCAAAAAAGGAACAAATCAGTAAAAACAGCAAGAGTTATAGCAATTGGTAATGCATACATTCCGGTTTGAATATTTCCCGATAAAAATAATCCAAAAGAAAGCAGTCCTACTGCAATTATAAATTTTTGCCTCTTGGAAAAAACAATAGAAATTATTTTTTTCTTCGGTCTTTTTAAAGTTTTTATTCCCTGTCCTGTAGGTATTACGGGGTTTTTTTGAAAGAATTTCATTTTTAAAATGATTTCAGATTATTGATTTAGCTATTTCCTCACTTATATCAAAGTTTGCATATACTCTCTGTATGTCATCGAGCTCCTCAATTTTTTCTATAAATTGCAATGCTTTCAAAGCAATATCCTTTTCTGTTATATAAATCGTAGTCAAGGGTGTTCGAATAAATTCAGCATTTTTTACTATAAGACCCTTCTCGGTCACAGCATCTCTTACTTTAGTTAATTCTTCTCTTTTTGTATAAAGTAGTACATCCTCCCCTGCTTCTTCAACATCAACAGCACCTGAATCTGCAGCCAGCAAAAATATTTCATCTATACTTTTATTATCACGGACAATCGTAACCAAACCTCTCTGTTCAAACTGGTATAAAACAGAACCAGGATTACCTAAGCGTCCTCCCTGTTTCTCAATTCTGCTTTTCACCTCAGGTGTAGTCCTTTGCTTATTATCAGTTATTGCTTCAACAATAATACTAAAGCCACCCGGACCAAATCCTTCATATACAGTTTCCTCTAACTCTCCTTCAGACTTTAGTTGAGCACGCTTCACTGCCCTATCTATATTTTCCTTAGGCATATTACTAGCCTTCGCTGTATCTATAGCAAGCCTAAGCCTTGGATTCATAGAAGGATCTGCGCCTCCAGCCTTAGCAGCTAATGATATTGCCATAGAAAGCTTCGTAAATAACTGTCCTCTCTTTGCATCGGCTGCACCTTTTTGTCTTTTGATTGTCGCCCATTTAGAGTGTCCGGACATAGTTAGAAAATGGCTAATAGTTTAGGGTAAATTATTAGCTCAGTTGTTACTATTAAATATTTACCATTTGCCATTAACCACCTGCAATTATACCCTTCTCATATTGACATTTGCAAGAAATGTACTTAGAATAGGATACTGATAAAATCCTCAATGATACCGCTAAAAACGCAAGCAGTCCAGACGGCTCTACAAGGTGATTGGCAAGCAGCTGTGATCTTAAATCAGATGCTTCTTGAAGAAGATCCGACAGATATTGATGCGCTAAATAGGCTAGCTTTTGCAAAAGTAAGTCTGGGAGAAATTAAAGAAGCAAAAACAATCTACCAAAGAGTTCTAACTCTAGATAACAATAACCCTATAGCATTAAAGAACATACACCGCTTAAACGAAACTTCAACGCAATCCAACGGTCAGCTAATCCCCCATTTTAAGGTGAGTAATGTATTTATAGAAGAACCCGGAAAGACTAAAGTAACTGATCTAATAAATACTGCTGATAGAAAAATACTTACACAAATAAGAAACGGCGAACAGCTTACTCTCACGATAAAACGAATGAAAATATTTGCATATGATTCTCAGAAACAGTATATCGGAATGCTACCTCATGATATTGGCAACAGATTAATTAAATTTATTGAGGGTGGAAATCAGTACGAAGCTTATGTAAAAATAATTGAAAATACAAATGTAACAGTATTGCTTAAAGAAGTAAAAAAAGCAGCAAAATTCAAAAACCTTCCCTCATTCATAGCTATCGAAAAAATGAAATTAACACTTGCAAATGAGATGAAGAAAAATATCAAGGACACAAATAAAAAGGCCGATTCAAATTCACTTGACGATTAATTTTACTTACTCTGAAATACTACTCTTCCTTTTTTTAATTTTTCTTTAAATATATTAATTTCTTCTAATTTAGTTTGCTTATTGAGTGAACGCCAAGCAAGAATTATAGATACTAATAATAAAACTAATGGAATCATAGAATTAATTAAAACACATTATCTCTAACTCCATTTGAGCCAATTACTATTTTTATATCAGCAATATCGTGATTGTCGGTAATTTTTATTGGATATCGAAGATTTCTTTGTAATTTTTTCAATGTATATGAATCATTATCTGTTACAATTATTTCTGATTTTTCAACTCCTTCAATACTTGCATTTACTGCAACTACATTACAACCTATGTTCTTAAGCACTGTCTCAAGTCTCTTTCCGAGCCCACTTACATTTGTACCGTTTACTATTTCTATACTTTTTCTTTCCTTTATTATATTCATATCCATTAAGAGTCTTTCTATATTACCTAATCTATAATTTGAAGAACTTAAGTTTATAGATTCTTCGTTAAATCCACTCGCAGAAAGTGAACGTGAAAACATAAATAATCTTACGATATCAATAGCGGTAATGTTTTGTTTCCTGTTGCCGGGGTGTATAAACGCTTTTAAAAGAATTTGTGAAACAGAATACGATTTCAAATCTTCATTTAAATTTATATTGCTGTCAATCAGCACTCCAAGTAGTCGTCCAGGTGATATGTTTTTTCTATCTCCGTTCATTATCACATGAGAGATTGACTTGTTTTCTGGGTTAAAAAAAATGACTGAAGATTTATCCGTTGTCGCTATAACTGAAACTGTATATTGATCACGACCATTATACTTACTGTCTTTAGCGATATAAAATAAATTAATAAATACTGAAATTATCAGTAAGAGAAATACTACTAGCACAAAAACTAACACTTTTTTTAAGCTTCTATACTTAAATATATCGTCTTTTTCTTTTTTCACCATTTTACTCATACTTCAATATTTGGCTTAATTCTTCTGGTAATACAGATTCCAAATGCAAAAACTTATTTGATTCAGGATGCAAAAATGAGATTCGTGATGCATGCAAAAAAACTCTTTGTAAATATTTTCTATCATTTCTTTGTGTTTTCCGGCCAGCATAGAGAAAATCTGCAAATATAGGATAACCTAGATATTTTAAATGCACTCTGATCTGATGTGTTCTGCCTGTTTCAGGATATACCTCAACAAATGACAGGAATTCTTTAAAAGTCTTATAAAATTTAATTTCTTTGACAGCGTATCTAGTCAAAGAATCCCTACCCCCGGCAACTACCCCAAACTGCCTTCTATTCCAAGGTAGACGACCTATTGGTACATTTATCTCCCCTGTCTCAGGCTTTACTTTTCCATGTGCTAAAGTTAAATAAGTTTTTTTTATTACCCTTTGCTTAAATTGTTGCTGCAAATTAATAAATGCTTCAGGATTCTTACCAATAAGTAGAACACCCGATGTTTCCTTATCTAACCTATGTACTATCCCTCCCCTATTATAAAAATCACTGTACTGCTCCTCATTTTGCCAATTGTCCGTATGTAATCGTGGTTTGCCATTTTCTATATGCAACTTTTCTTCTGCCCAATCCTGTATAGTAAGTTCACCTTTTGTTGTATCCGCTTTGTTTACAGTAATGCCGGATGGTTTATCAATTGCGATAATTGCATTATCTTCAAAAAGTATATTGATCATAATTTGGTTTTTATTTGGAATTTTTTGTCGTTTTATATGACTCTAACCTTAACAAAAAGAAGCAGCTTGCTATAAATAATCCAACTAAAAGAAACGACTCTCGGGACAATAATATTTCTTGGGTGTATAAAAGAAATATGTCATTAAGAAATGATACCAATGAAAACATAATAAGAAATATTAGACATAAACTCCCGGTACGCATCTTACCGCTGTTATATTTAGGCACTAAAACAAATACATAAAATATAAATAAAATAATATGCATTATGAAAAGATAGAAATTAATAAAAACACCCAGAAACAAAATTGGTAATGCTGCAAGTAGCGAAACTGAAACATAATCAAAAAATCTTTTTCTTAGTGCTTTATTTTTTCTAGTCATCAATAGATATGACAAAAACAATCCAGCTATCGCTCCAAAAACAGATATACCTAGAGGACGGGAGGATAAATAGGTTTGTGCTTGTGAAATCTGTCCAATATTTAAATTAAAAATGATTGCAAGCAACCTGGAAAATAATAAGCTACCCAAAAGTCCGGAAAGTAAAATATTAAATAATTGCTCCATCGAAACACCTTTGCGAATAAAATAAAGATCATCTCTTGTGTAGTAATAAAACGTGAACAAGAATAATAATAAAGCTAGTAATAATGAAAAAATTATAACCATATATGATCAATAACGAAGCAATATTTTTCCGATTGATAACAAGAATAAGCATATTCCAATTCCCATAACGACACTCCCCACTCCAATTAAATCTGAAAAGCTGCCCACAAGCAGTATGGGCATAAATGATAAGATACCTACAAATGAATTAAGAGCACCATATAATGTTCCTCGAATTGATTCTGATGTTGTTTCTTGTAGAAGTGTATTCGCAGGAACATATACCAATGCATTTGCAAACCCTAATAAAAATGCCAGAAATATAATTAAATCATTACTACTTATAACTAATAAATCAGGCAACTTTTGGTTTAAGGCTGATATAAAACCTTTGGACATCATGTCATTTCCAAAAGGCATAATCATAAGCACCATTGATGCAAGTAAAATACCTGCGGTAATAATATTTTTTTTACGATGTAAGTAAAGTATATTTGCGATAAATATTGCACCGACAATAATTCCTACAGTAGCTGGAGCAATAACTAAAAGCGGAAATTCTTCAACTCTTATATGCAATACTTCATTGGCAAAACCGGGAGCGATGGCTGCAATTATCAAAAATAGAATTTGGGTAAGAGCAAGAAGCAGTAAAGCTCCAAGTATATGAGTATTTTTGACAATGTAACTTAATATATCTCGCATTTCTTGTTTAACAGCATTTATTGGAAATTGCTTTGATATTCTGAAACTTTTCATCTCCTCCTCGATTGGTACACGTATTTTACTCACGAAAAATCCACCTATTCCTAAAGATATTGCCATTATCATTAAAGACGTTGTAAATCCAGAATATAATAATAAGGGACCACTCAGTACGTAAGCTGCAAGAATTGACCCAAATATTCCAACACCAAATAAGGCATTTGCCGATAATAGATGATTTTTATCAACTATAAGCGGAATGAGTGGTGTCTCAGCAGGTATAAAAAATTGAGTCACTATTCCAAATAGAAAAGAAATTAAATAAATAACATAAATATTTTCTGGAAATACCATAAGAACAATTAGTAGTGCTACGCGAATAATATTCGTCAGAAGTAAAACTTCCTTTTTATTCCATTTATCTGTGTAAATTCCAGCTAATATACCTAGAAATACTGCTGGTAGAGTAAAAGAAAGAACTACAATAGAAACTGCAGTATTGGATTTAGTAAGGTTAAAAATAACAAGAATAAGAAGAAAATTTAGAATATTTACCGGTATTTGAGTGAAAATTTCAGCAAGTATCAAATATGTAAATTGCTTATTTTTTAACGCAAATAAAATATTGTTTTTCATTATGAAAACGGGTCAATGACAAGTATACCAAACTGTTTAACTAGATGCTAAAGAGGCTTTTTCCGTATATGAACCAGTACGAGTATCTATTTTAATAAGTTCGCCAGTTGATATAAATAAAGGAACTTTTGTCTTTATTCCATTCTCTAAGACAGCGTCTTTAAAAACGTTTGTAGCTGAATTACCTTTCAATGCTGGTCCAGTTTCAGATACTTTAAATACCATCTTAGGTGGAAGCTGCACAGTTAATGGAAGACTATCTAAAAAACTGACAGTAAAGTTCTCCCCTTCCTTTAAATACTCAAAACCGTCAATCTTTGAAAGCAATATTTGTTCCTGCTGATAACTAATCGGGTCCATGAAATATGCTAATTCCGTGTCTTTATACAAAAACTGCATTTCTTTTTTTTGGATTTGAACATCCTGAATTCTAGCACCGTTTATATAGCTTTTATCGATAGTAGAACCATTTGAAAGATTTTTAACACGGACTTTTATATTTGCTGATCCCCTACCCATTTTTATATGCTGGTATGAAATGACTTGCAATAATTGTCCATCTTCTCTGTAAGTTGTTCCTGCTCTAAGATCAGTTACTGATATCATATTAATTTATGGATTCTAAATAATTTAAAGTAAGTCTTACGCCGAATCCTGTTCCACCTTTTACCGATAAATCTTGTGATTTAGATGTAAATGCGGGACCTGCGATATCCAAATGCATCCATGATTTTTTGTCTATAAACTCCTGTAAAAACAAAGCTGCGGTTATAGCTCCACCATAACGACTTGAGGGGATATTTGCTATGTCAGCCACGTCACTTTTATTTAATTCTTTGTATTCATTTGGTAAAGGCAATTGCCATACCAATTCCCCTTCATCATCTGCAGATTTTTTCATCGCATCAGCTAAATCTTGATCATTTGAAAATAATCCAGCAATATCTGCTCCCAATGCCACCATACATGCTCCCGTTAAAGTAGCAAAGTCTAAAATAACATCGGAATTCAGCTTAACTGCAAAAGAGAGACTATCAGCCATCGTAACGCGTCCTTCTGCATCCGTGTTAAGCACCTCGATTGTTTTCCCATTCATTGCTTTGACTACATCTCCTGGTACAAGTGAGTTACCAGAAATTAAATTTGGAGTTGCTGCGATAAATCCATGTATTATTGCTTTGGGCTGAATGCTTTTTAATGCTGAAAAAACAGCTAAAACGACAGCTGCTCCGGACATGTCCATTTTCATATCCTTCATAGAATCACCAGGTTTTACATTAATTCCTCCACTGTCAAAAGTAATACCCTTACCGACAAGAGAAATAATTTTTGTTGATTTAGTTTTCGGAGTATACGTTAGATGTATAAATTTAGGCGGTATATCAGATGCTCTAGCAATTCCCAAAAAAGCGTTCATACCCATTTCTTCAATCTCTTTTTTATCATAAACTTTACACTTAATTTGAGGATTACTTTTAGCTAAATTCACTGCTAAATCGGCTAAAAAAGTAGGTGTTGCGGTAGCTGGTTGTTCATTTACAAGATCACGTGCAAGAATAACAGCATTTGAATATGTTCTGGCATGATTAATAACTTTTTCTAAATATTTGGGTTCTTTTGCAATAGATATCAAAACTGTACTTAGAACGTGTTCTGATTGATCTTTTTTCTTGTACTTGAGGAATTCATAATTTCCAAGCATTATACCTTCAACTATTGCTTTTGCAGAATGATTATTTTCAATACCTGTCTCAGCTTTTTCAGGTAAAACTAAAGATACACTATCTATAGAATTTTTGAACTTTTTTACAAAACCTGCAATCAGTTGACGCAAAGTATTTGCGCTGAATTGATTTTTCTCACCCAGACTCATGATAACAATACGAGAAGGAAGTATATTTTCTGACGGTACAACACTTATCATGCTACCTTTTTTATAATCAAACTTTTCGATCTCGATCACTTTTGAGAGCAAGCCATTAAGAGACTTATCTAATGATTGAAAATGTCCAAGTGGTTTAAAGTTATTTTTATTCTTTTCAGATGCTGCAAAAAGGAAAACCAAAGCAATATCAGCTGATATTAAATCCTGAGAATTCTGGGAAAGTTCAAACTGCATATCTTGTATTCTATATCAGGAGGAGGAGAATTTCAAATAAAAATCTGATAATGATATAATATATTTACTTTGCCAGGGTGCTGGAATGAAAAAATCCTAAATTTGGGCAAGTGGCGGAATGGCATACGCGACAGTCTCAAAAACTGTTGGTTATAATGACTATGAGGGTTCGACTCCCTCCTTGCCCACCAAAAATAATATTTAAGTTGTCACAGAATTATATGTTAAAATGTGATGCTGGTCTTGACACATACCTAAAAAGATAAATTTTTCTAATTACCAGTTAATGTCACACTTCGTCCAAAAATAAAAATATCTTTACTTTTATTATTTGGAATAAAACCTTCAGCAAATACCTTTCCACCTCTTCCTCTTCTACGAATAAAATATTGACCACCCAATCCTGGTCCAGCACCATCTAATGTAAAATCATAGATTCTTCCTTTAAATAACCGAGAGGTAATTAATTGACCGGTATCTACACTTGCCGAACCAAAGACTTGACTCTCAAAACGAATACCCATAAGGAAAAACTAAAATATAATATTAAAAGCATCAGCAACAAACTATATATTTTTCAACTTAATTATAATCCTTTAATTCTGGAATATAAACTACTTTTATTAAGTCACTGCAGCAAATCTTTATTTTGCAAACTCATGAGTTTAATGTATTATTGTATTTAATATTAACTTAGTAAATATTTACTAAAGTAAACAAACTATAACCCGCGATAGTATGAATAAAAAATTTATAATTATATTATTTAGCTCCATTATTGTTATTACAATTGTTATCTTAATTATAAATTACCAAAACCGATATCAAAAAAATCAGGTCACCAAAGCAGACGATTTAGGATTTACTAAGCAAGGTATTAATGAGGTAATTAATGCGAGTAATCGATTTAGTTTTAATTTATTTTCTAAAATTTCTAAATCGGAATCGGGTAATATATTTTATTCACCATATAGTATATTTGCAGGTTTGGCGATGACATATGAAGGTGCATACGGACAAACGGCAGATGAAATTAAAAATGTCTTTAGTTTTCCAGATGAAAAAATATTAAGGCCGAATTTCGCTGCAATTTATAATGATCTAAACACAAATATTGTTGATTATGAATTAAATACTGCAAATGCGTTATGGATACAAAAACACTTTTCACTTCTTACAGAATTTACCGGGATTGTCGAGAAACATTATGGCGGTAAAGCGTTTAATTTAGATTTCATTAACGCAACTGAAAGATCTAGAAAGACTATAAATGAATACACAAATCAGCATACTAATAACAGAATCTCCGAATTAATTCCTTCAGGATTTCTAGACCCTATGACAAGGTTAGTATTAACTAATTCGATTTATTTTAAAGGTACTTGGGTATGGGAATTTGATAAAAAAAATACAAATGACGGAAGTTTTAAAGTCTCACCTGAGAAATCAGTAATGGCATCTATGATGCAATTGGCTCCTGAGAAAACTCAGTTTAACTATTTAGATACAGAAAGCCTACAAGTCCTTGAATTACCTTATAAAGGAGATAAATTATCAATGTTGATTCTTCTTCCTAAAAACGATCTTTCAACTCTTGAAGCATCTTTGACTTCGGAAATGCTAAATGAATATAAATCTAGAATGAAAGAAACAACATTAAATTCGATTTCTATACCGAAATTTAAATTTGAAACTGAGTATTACTTGAAAGATTATTTAATTTCTTTAGGGATGCCTACAGCATTCTCTGGTAACGCTGATTTCTCTAAAATGACAGGCAAAAAAGACTTATTTATTGATTCAGTGATTCATAAGGCGTTTATCGAGGTAAATGAAAACGGATCTGAAGCAACAGCAGCGACAGCTGTAAATATGGCACTTAAAGCAAGTTTACCGAGAAAAGTTTTTGTTGCAGACCATCCTTTCGTATTCTTAATTCAAAGTAAAGATACAGGAAATATTCTATTTTTAGGTAAAGTCGTTGATCCGACCTTATAAGGAAAATAAATTTATCTCCTATTAAAATATTTTTATTCCAAATTTTTTTAACTCTTCACTCAGTGCGTTAAGCGGAAGACCGACTACATTAAATGGTTCTCCCTCGATTTTTTCAATAAATACAGCACCTAGTGACTGCATTCCGTAAGCTCCTGCCTTATCCATGGGTTCTCCTGTTTTAATATAAGAACTAATTTCTTTCAAACTTATTTTACGGAAATATACTTTTGTTTCTACAGATCTGGTAATTATCTTCTTTGTGAATGTGTCTACAATCGTAAAACCGGTAATTACACTGTGAACATGGCCATTTAGCTTTATAAGCATTTTTCTGGCTATTTTCTCATTTTCAGGTTTTCCCAAAATTTCATTATCCATTACTACAAAAGTATCTGCTGCGATAATGACGAAAGAATTAGAATTATCTTGAATTCTCATTTTTACCACCTTATTTTTGCTTTTTAATAAATCCCATACATTTGTTGCCTTCAGTAAAGAAAGCTGTTCTGCATTTCCACGTGGCTTTAGTCGTGGATTGAGTTTTTCGACAATATCGGGCTTTATGATTTCAAAATCTAAATGCAACTGATTAAGTAGAGATTTCCTACGTGGCGATTGGGATGCTAGAATTATTCTTTTCATATTTATGTTACAACTTCTCTTCTGGTAGATGTAGTTAAGTTTACTAATAAATCATATGGGATAGTATTTATTTTTTTGGCTAAATTGTAAATTGAATTAACATCTTCTTTATTTCTTGAATATACCACTGCTTCCATTCCTATTTCTGGTTTCTGAATATTTGTAATATCGATTGTAGTAAGATTCATGCTTACTCTACCAATGATGGAACAAGTCCTTCCTTCGATTTTAACAACTCCTTTGTTTGATAATCTTCTGTCTACACCATCATGATATCCAAGTGGCAATATTCCAATTACCATATTTTGTGCAGCTTTGAAAGTAAAACTATACCCTAAGGAATTATTCTTCTGCATTGGTTTTACCTGGTTCAGATAAGTTTTAAACTCTAATACTGGTTCTATTTGTTTATCTACACCTGCCGGATCGATTCCATAAATTGCTATTCCAGACCTTGAAACATTACCGATCACATCTTGATAATCGTTATAATTTAATATTGCTGAGGAATTACCGATATGAATCCATCTAGGGTCTATTCCTTCTGCTTTTAGAATCTTACGGGCAAATTTAAAATTTTTTAATTGAAGCAATGTATTTTTATTCTTAGGGTCTTCAGACTCACCCAGATGAGACATTAATCCATCGATTTTTAGTTTCCCAAGATTTTTTATATATTTCACAAAATCCGAAAATTCATCAATTGGGATTCCCTCCCTATGCATTCCAGTATCTACGAAAATATGTATGTTTGAATTAGGCTGGTATTTGTTAATTTCTCTCGCCGTTTTTTTATCATAAACTGCAAATGAAAAAGGAAGTTTTTTGACTTTAAGATTTTCTGGATGAACAAAACCCATTATAAGAATTGGTGTTTTAATTTTTAATTTCAACAATTCATATGCCTCATATAAGCTATCCACACAGAAAAAGGGTGCACCTACCCTATCGAGTATCTTTGCCACATTATTTATTCCGTGTCCATACGCATTACTCTTTAAAACAGGGGCAATTTTTAAATTTTTAGAAATTCCTGAAAGATAAGAATAATTATGCAACAGCCTGCTTTTTGAAATTGTGATCTTATTTAAGGGGTAATAGCTTTTTCTAAAAACAGATGGAATAAACATTTTATATCGTACTTTTAAGTTTCATTTCTCTCTGAAATCTTTGAATTGAAAAAAATATTAATTTATCTATCAACTCTTTATAGGTTATACCACTTTCTTCCCACAATTTAGGATACATAGAAGTATTAGTAAACCCAGGTATTGTATTAACTTCATTTATATAAATAATTCCGTCACTAGATAAGAAAAAATCTACACGCGCCATACCTTCAAGACAAAGAGTTGTGAAAGCTTTTATTGCCAATTCCTGAAACGTTTTAGTTTGAGTTTTTGTCAATTCTGCAGGTATTATAAGCTCCGAACCCTTATCATCAAGATATTTTGCAGTATAATCATAAAATTCATGATGTGGTACTATTTCGCCCGGAATTGAGGCTTTAGGGCTTTCATTTCCTAAAACTGAACATTCTATTTCTCGGCAATGAATGTACTTTTCAGCAATTACTTTTGTATCGTAATTAAAAACATCATTAATTGCTAAATTAAATTGTTTTTCATTTTTTATTTTCATTACCCCAATTGATGAACCTAAGTTTGCTGGTTTTAGAAAAAAAGGCAGCCCCAATTTTTTCATTATAAAATTGAAATTTATATTATCGCTTTTTTTAAATGCCATAAAATCAACTATAGGAAGTCCGGCTTCCCGTAATAATCTTTTACTAACGTCTTTATCCATACCAATTGCCGAACCAAGCACAGAAGGTCCTACAAAAGGAATGTTTATAATTTTTAAAAAGCCTTGCATACTGCCATCCTCACCAAATGGCCCATGTATTACAGGAAATATTACATCAACCGATAATTCAATGTTTGAAATTCTTTTCCCTTTCACTTTTGATGTATTTTTATTTAAAAATGAAGATTCTAAAAGATACTTTTCTGGATAAAGATACCATTTGCCAGACTTATCAATATAAATTAAAGACGCATCATATTTATCTTTATCGAGTGACCTATATACGTTCTTCGCTGACTGAATTGATACTTCATGCTCAGCTGACTTACCTCCGAACAATATTCCGACTTTTTTTTTCTGTATTTTCATAAAGAAGATCTTAAATACTTAAGAAGTAATAGTCAATTATAAGTTGTAATACCAGAACTTTTTCTCCAATTATCCCAAAACTCTCCCCTTCTTGGTAATTTCATGATGTCACTCTTATTAAGTAACAATTTTTCAATAATCCCTTCAAGCTTAATTGATTGTGAACCTTTAAATAAAACCAAGTTATCGTGCATCTGATTAGCTTCAATAAAATCCAACACAAGTCCTGCGTTATCAAACTTAAAAGTATCAATTTTTTCAACTAATAGTGGGTATGTATATTTTGATAATAATTCACCAACTAATATAACCTTGCTTAATTTCATATTTAATATAATCTCAGCAAGTTTTATATGATCAGATTTTTCTGATTTACCTAATTCAAGCATATCTCCAAGAACTAACCATTTTTCTTTTCCTGGCAGTTTGTCAAACATATGCAAAATAGCTCTCATAGAAGATAGATTCGCATTATATGAACTATCTATAATTGTTGTCCCATTTTTACCTCTCAACACAGTAGAGCGACCAGGGGGTAAATTAAAAGATGCAAATTCTGGATCAAATGATTTATTTAGATACAACAGTAACCCTTCGGTCATTTTCGCAGAATAAAAAGCTTCTTCAGGCAATAATGCTTTGAATTTATAATTTATTTTATCCATTATGAAAACTGTACCATCTGTGCTGACTTTGTAATTCTTTAGACTATCTTTATTTATAACTCGCACTCTTGTACTCTTACTAAGCCTTTTTACTTGTTTCATTTGATGTGGGATATCACCATTTACTAAAACAAACTCTCTGCAATATTCTAGAAAATATCCGAATTCATAAGCAATTAACTCATCTACGTAAGATTTATCATATTTATTATCTGATCCATTATTCCTTAATCTATCAAAATTCATACTATGAGTATTTGCACTATTTAACCATAAAACAATATTGGGATTTAAAAGTTTAGCCAAAAACTTACCCTCCCCCGGACGATCACAATCAGCCTCTACTACATAAATTCTATGTTCAAAGGTCTTCATGAAAACCATTAATGGTGCTTTTATAGCAAATCTTATCCATTCAGTAAAACTAAATTTACTTCTATGTAAGTTGAGTAAATCGAAAGGTATTCCATAACTACTATTTGCATGATAGGAATATTTAGCTGAACTTCCCAACTGGGCTTCAAGCATATGAAGTAACGTAGTTTTTCCGCTAGAACCAGTAACTACTATTACCAAAGGGTTCCATATAATTAAGCGTATTTTCGCAAAAAAGCTGAAATAAGAAGCAATAGGAAAATATAAAATATTTTTAAGCTTAGCTACCATTTATGAATATATTGTATCAAAACTAACAAATAATATTATTAATTTTTAGTTTAAAAAGTACACAACTAATCGATAATAGTATTTAGTATTTAGTATTAAATTATTATTCCGTATGACTTTTCTCAACACTATAGAATTTAATTCTATCACCACGGAATAGAAGATCTATCTCTCCCGTTGGGCCATTGCGGTGTTTTGCAACCAAAAGTTTGGTAGGTATTGTAGGACCAGTAGTATCGGTATCTGGCCTATATAAGAATGTGACTACGTCCGCATCCTGTTCGATTGCACCCGATTCTCTTAGATCAGCTAATTGCGGTCTCTTTTCTCCCCTATGCTCAACAGCTCTTGATAATTGCGATGCTGCAAGTACCGGCACATTTAGTTCACGTGCTAAATTTTTCAATGCCTGAGAGACCATAGAAACCTCCTGAACACGACTTTCATAATGCCGATCCGGGTTTACGAGCTGCAAATAGTCAACAATAATAAGACCAATTTTGTTTTCCAGTTGAAGCCTTCTTGCCTTACTACGCATTTCCATAATCGAAAGGCCTGGAGTGTCATCTATATATAAAGGCGCGTCTGCTAGTTGACCCATCGCTTCAGATATCTTGGTAAAATCATCTTCAGTTAGCTTTCCTGTTTTTAATCGCCAAGCATCTACATCAGCTTGAGCTACTAGTAACCTATCTACCAATTCCTCTTTACTCATTTCTAATGAGAAAATTCCAATAGGCACCTTTTCGTGTACTGAGATATATTGAGCGATATTTAACATAATGGCTGTCTTTCCCGTCCCGGGACGAGCAGCTAAAATAAGCAAATTAGATTTTTGCATACCGGAAAGCATATTGTCTAAAACTGAAAATCCTGTTTTAATTCCCCTAAGACCTGAACCTAATCTATGAATCTCATCTATCTTATCGAAGCTTGAAGCCAGAGTATCCTTTATTGGAGTAAAACCACGAGTTATAAATCGCTGCGAGATAGAAAAGACAACTGATTCTGCTTTATCAAGCACCTCCTTAACATCTTTCCCATCAGAATAAGCTAGTTCAGATATTTCTCCGCTTGCTTGAATTAATGATCTTTTCGTATATGCTTCCCTTACGATTGATGCATAATGTTCAACGTTTGCAGAAGTTGGAACTGATTCAATTAATGCAGTAAAGAAATCACTATCTGCTGCTTTTACTTTCTTCTTTTTTAACTCAGCGGAAATAGTCAAGATATCAATAGGTTTTCGTTGTTCATAAAGAAGTAGCATGCACTCATAAATCACCAAGTGTGTCTCATTATAAAAACATTCAGGCTTGAGGAGTTCAGATACAATATTTATCGCGTCTTTATCTATCAGGATTGCACCTAAAACACTTTGTTCAGCGATTGTGTTTTGTGGAAGTGTTCGGGGCTTGGTCATACTTACTCTTCATTTTTAATTGTGAAAAAACTACAGCAGAACTATCTTTTCAATTTCTTGCGGTAATTTATCAAATGTAACGGAATATCTGGAATCTGACTTAAATTCATCATTTGACAACTGTTTCATTGCGTCTTGCGCTTTAGCTCCATAAAAAACTATAACGTTTGACGCAATTCCCGTAACGAATCCGGGATCAATTGCTTCATCCATTCTTAAAACTACTATATTGTGCTCATGTAACTTCGAAAAATCTTTACTTACTGCATTTCCAATACCAACTAATATTTCAACTTTATCTACTCTAATTCTATATGCTATAGAAGAACCTAATTTTATACCGCTTATTTTAATTCCACTAAACTCATACTCGCCAGGGCCAGAAATTACCAATGAATCTCCAATAACCTTTTCATCAATTAATTCATCTAATACTATAAATCCGTTCGCTTCATTTGCTTTACCAAAAGGATTAATTATAACTGTACCCTGCTTTCCTTTTATACGTAAACTCTTTTCGTTTAACAATGCGATTTCCATATAGTTATTAGAACTTTACCATACTAACACAGCTTTCATTCCTTGACAATAGTATTTCTTTCAAGTAATATCAGAACACTCAAACACTTCTCTGCTCTCCATAATAGTTTATAATTAGCTAAAGATGCGAAATGTGTGCAGTTTATGAATAAAGAAAAAATTGTTTTTTCAATTATAGCAATTCTTCTTGGCTTATTTGTAGCCGGAGGAGCTTTCTATATTTATCAGATGACACGTTCAATTAAAGACACTCCGCCTCAAATCGTATTAAATCCTACACCCACTCCAATTCAATCCCAAAATGATAAAAACTTTCTTAATATAGAATCTCCTAAAGAGGAAGAAGTGTTTGGTAAAAGAATAATAGATATTAAGGGAAAAACAGATAAAGATGCTACAATTATTGTTTCTACCATGAATCTTGATCAGGTAGTAAAACCTAACTCAAAAGGTGAATTCAATTTGACTCACACACTGGATGAGGGTGTGAATATTCTTCGCTTCACTGCTGTATTCAAAGACGGTAGCGAACAGACTCAAAACCGTACAGTAACCAGTACGGAAGAAGAATTTTAAAATATGAAAAAAATCTTACTTATAGTTACACTTATAATTACTCTTACTTATCCTAGCTACTCAGAAGCAGTAACAACTACATCTACTCCAAGTGCTGGAACTGGAGAAAAACTTATAAATGAAATAAATAATATACGTGAAAAAGTAGCATCAAAAGTCGCAGAGTTAAATCTAGTAGAAAAGCGAGGTTCTCTTATAACAGTCACACAAATTACAGGAAATAAAATAACAGGCTCTGATAATCAAAATACTACTCGAGTAATCGATGTAGACGAACTCACTAAGTTTTCCTCACCATCAGCTAAATCATTTGGCATATCAGATATCACACAGGGATCAAAAATAAGCGTAATCGGTCTATACAATAAACAGTCTAAGCGACTACTTGCCCGTTTTATAAACTCAGAAAAGCTTCCTACATTCTTCTCAGGTGTTATATCTGAAATTGACAAAGTGAATTTCACTATAACTGTCGTATCAGAAAATAATAAAAGTTTGATAGCTGATGTAGAAAATATTACAAAAACTACAAGCTACACAGAAGAGGAAGGTATGGTTAAACTCGGATTTTCAAAATTGGAAGTCGGAAGTCGTGTGCATTTAGTAGGATTTGATAATATAGATGAAAAAAATAGAATATCTGCAACTCGAGTACTTGTTTTCCCGGAATTAGCAAAAAATCCCAATATTAATGCAGGTCAGTCCTCGTCAAATACATCTGATAACTTAACTCCTGCTCCTTCCACAAAAATAACCTCGACTGAAGAGAATTAATATATAAGATTAAACTTAAAATAAATTAGTAAAGGAACTTGAATTATGGATCTTCGTCTATCAAAAGCAAAAGAAATAATTGCCAATCAAAACTTAGATGCTATCTTAATTTCTTCTCTACCTAATATAAGTTATTTTACCGGTTATCCTAATTTTTCTCATGAAGAACGTGAAGCCTTCCTTCTGCTTTCTAATAATGACAGTTTTATATTTACGGATGCTAGATACACAAGCGAGGTAAAAAGAAAAGTCATAAATTTTGATTTAATTACAATTTCTGCAAAATATAATTTTTATGATGCTTTAAAAGAGATCATACATCAAAAAAATATAAAAACGATCGGAATTGAGGAATCTGATATTAGAATCTCAGAATATAAAATTCTTAAAAGAATTATACCAACTATTAGATCAGCTGAATTTAATAACTTAAGAATTTTAAAATCACCAACAGAGATTGAATGTATAAAAAAAGCATGTCGAATCGGTGATGAAGCTTTTAAATTTATCCTCAAACAAATCAAACCAGGACTCACAGAGAGTCAAATAGCTTATAAACTTGAAAACTATATCTTCCAAAAAGGAGCTGATTTATCCTTCTCAACTATAATAGCTTTTGGTAAAAACGCAGCTGTCCCCCATCATATGACTGTAAAACAAAAACTAAAAGTTAATGACCTTGTGTTAATAGATTTCGGAGTTAAATTTGGAAATTATTGCTCTGACATGACGCGAACTGTATTTATCGGAAAAGCAAACAAGAAACAAAAAAATGTCTATAAAACTGTTTTGAATGCACAATCTGAAGCAATTAAGTATCTTAAAGATAATTCTAAAAATGTGTATGCAAAAGATGTTGATCAAACTGCTAGAAGTTTTATTCTTTCACATGGTTATCCCACAATTCCCCATTCTCTGGGACATGGAATTGGTATCCAAGTACATGAACCACCGACTCTTTCTCCGCTTTCTAAACACTTGTTAGTAAATGATATGGTATTCTCCATAGAGCCGGGAATATATTTAGATAATGAATTTGGTGTCAGAATTGAAGATTTATTTGTATTGCAAAAAGAAAAGTTAATTCAACTTACTAACTCCCCGAAAGAACTAATTGAGCTCTAAAATTCAACCAGATTTTTATATATTTGAACTTTAAGTATTATTTAAAAAACTACAGTCTAAATTATTTTCACCGGTAATAAATATATATAAGTGGCCTGACCAGTATACATGTATACTGGTCATTTATACCATTTAAATTCACGAATTACTATATTTAAAGTTAGGTTATTGAAGCTAAATTTAAGCATTGACTTTAGTTAAGTAAAGTACTATACTTTATTCAGATAAAGTGATTTACTATGAAAAATAAGAAAAAGAGACTATATCTAGCACTTTTGGCTCTTAAAACTGAGGATGAATGTCGAAAATTTCTACGTGACTTACTAACAGAAGCTGAGATTGATGAATTTAGCAATCGCTGGACAGTTGCACAAATGCTATTTAGAAATACTAGCTATGAGGAAATAACTAAAAAAACCAATATGAGCTCAACAACAATTGCAAGAATAAGTAAATGGCTGTATAAAGGCATGGGAGGATATAAGCTTTTGTTAAATAGATTGAATTTAAATGAAAAACATCATACTTCGCTTCGCGGAGTGTGATTGTAGTGGTATTAATTTACGAATACATTCATACCCCGCTAAGCGGGGTTTTTTTATGGAAAAAGAAAATAGTTACAACAGATTATGGGAACCGATTCTAGGAAAATTCCCTACAGGTCCCTTAAATCGTGATGCTGAAATTAATTCAAGATATGCAAAAAGGATTGCACAATGCCGGAATGGTTATATACCACAAGGTACGGAATATGCTGATTTGCCAAATTATTATCGCGATATTTTAGGACCTTTGGCACCACGTGTTCTCTTAGCGACGAATCCGAACTCGTTTAATTTATTACCGGAGCAATTGGCTGCTGCAGGTGGCTGGTGTGCCTTGCGTACTGCAGATATGGTCCTAATGAGTGAAAGGGGCTCTATTATGAATCCTGAAAACGGAATGATTGAACCTGTAAAATCAGTAAGACAATTTACTGACTGGATGAGAAAAAGTCCTACCTTTGATCAGGCTGTGGAATGCGTTGGCCCGATAAACGCAAACGAATTTCCTGTAATTTCCGAAACGCGATTATGGAGCGAAAGAGCTATAGACAAATTAGCACGAATTCTAGACAGAGCACTTACTACTGATGAGTCATCAGAAATAGAAGCTGCGATCTCGGATGCTGAAGATACTCGAGAATTACTTACAAACAGATATTTACAGGCTTGTCTTGAAAATTCCGAATCTAAAATAATACGATATAATGATTATGATATATCAGAAGAGCTAGAAGAAGCCAGAGATAAACTCCTGAGAACTGCCGGCTTACAACCTAATTGGATGACTTCGCAAGATCCTACAATACCAAACGCATCTCTCGTGTGGGCAATGTACTCAGAACCATATTTTGATATGCTTCGGCGGAAAAAAATCATTGAATCTAGAAAGGTCCTAATTGTAGAACCTGCATTTCACGCCTACCCTGAAACGCAACCACACCGACTTGTGACGGATAGAATATATCAGGAGAAAGGGATTTATTTTGATTCTGATGGATTAAATCCGAATACAGGGTTTGTCGCTTTTATCGAATGTCTTGACGAAAGGGGCTTTAATATACGAAGAAGCAAACCTGTAGGATTAGTTCCAAATATTTCCAATTGGGAAGGAATGTTTTATACAGGTCAACAATTCGATCCTTATAACGAAGCAAGTCTGACTATCAATCCAACTAGTAATCCTTTATTTCTTTGGGGATTAAATATATATCCTTGTGGTAAGACGCTTGATGCGTTATTTAATCTTATAAAAATCCAACAAGATTATAGAGAATTAAAATCACTATATAGAAATGATGAACAAGCAATTAATGCTATAAAAAGGTCTAAGAAGGATGAGGTTGCATCTCAAAATTTAATTATCGCTTTAGAATTTAAACAATTATTTGAATTTATGACTGATGAATTATAAATATGAAATCGCTAAACAAACAAAACATCAAAAATATTGTAAATGGAGCAAATGTACTTTCAACAGGAGGCGGGGGTACTCTTTACAGAGCATTTAAAATACTGGATAATTTAAACTCAACTATACGCTTAACGGATTTTAAGGAATTAGATCCTAAAAGTACGGTTTGTACAGTCTTTGGTATAGGAGGCAAACAAAAATGTAACCCACTCACTGCCACTAAAACTGCTTTAAATCTTTTTAAGAAAATTACAAATAAGAATATAGATGCTTTGATACCGGTAGAAATCGGTCCCGTTTCAATTGCCACTTGTTTATATCTTGCTTCTGAGCTGAATATTCCTATTCTAAATAGTGATTTGGTCGGATTAAGATCTTCACCTGAGATATATCTGGAAACAATTTCACTTAATAACTTAAAACGGACACCCTTGGCTGTTGCTGATGATAAGGGAAATAGTCTTTTAATTGAAAATATATAAATAACTATAAAACACTTGAATCAATATTGCGAAACTTTGCGATAAACTGCAAAGGATTAGCGTTCGTTGTAGGTTATCCTCTAACTGTTGATAAATTAAGCGTTTTAACAGCTGGAAACAGTATTTCACTTTGTGAAAGTATCGGTTATGAACTTAGTTTAATTAAAAAGGGTAAAATTGCTTTTATGGATTTTTGTTTAAAATATGAATTGAAACTATTAGGCAAAGGAATAATAACCGATTACGTTACAACATCAGAGAAAGGCTTTGAATTTGGAAGATACAATGTTAAAAGTAGCGATAATATATATAAAGTGTACTTTAAAAATGAAAACATAGTACTTATAAAAAAAAACGTAACAATTTTAACTGTTCCTGACTCAATTATCTTATTTGATTTGGTAAAAAATAACGGCATTAATAATTTTGAGAATAATAAGAATAAAAAAGTAGCTATACTTGGAAAAAAAGCAATACCCATATGGAGAACTACAAAAGGCCGTAAGTTATTTAATCCAAAAACATTAGGTATAAACTTCAATCAGGTCCTGTTATAATAAAGAGATTAAATATTAAAAGTAATATGAAAATACAAACACTAAAAGGATTTAGAGACTACCTACCTTTAGAGGCTAAAAAAAGGCAATATTTAATAAATATGCTTAAAACGGTTTTTGAGACGTACGGCTTTGAACCACTGGAGACACCGGTACTTGAATATGAAGAAATTCTTACCGGAAAATACGGTGAAGAAAGTGAGAAGCTGATATATAAGTTCGAGGATTTAGGCAAACGTAAAGTAGCAATGCGTTATGACCAGACTATTCCCTTAGCCAGAGTTATAGCACAATATCAAAACGTACTCCCCTTCCCTTTTAAAAGGTATCAAATCCAACCGGTATGGAGAGCAGAAAACACTCAAAAAGGCAGATTGAGGGAATTTCTACAATGCGATATTGATACTGTAGGCACAAATACCCCTGAATCAGATGCAGAAATTCTCATAATAATTGCTGATGTTTTAAAAAAATTTAAAATAGCCGACTATAAAATTCTGATTAATGACAGAATAACTTTCGCTGATCTTCCGACAAAAGCAATTATTATTATTGATAAATTAAAAAAGATAGGTAAAGAGAGAGTGATGCGTGAACTTTCGGAAAATGGCTTCGATCCTGAAATATTAAACAAAATAAATAATTCAAAGACCACACCAAATCTTAAACAGATAATTGAAAGCTCTGAAAAAATGGGTTTAGATGAAGGTAAAATTTTTTTTGATCCGACTTTAGCTAGGGGTCTTGATTACTATACTGGAACAATTATAGAAGTAGAGATACCAGGATATTCTGCAGGTTCAGTCGGCGGGGGCGGAAGATATGACAATCTTATCGGTATCTTTTCTAAAAAACAAATTCCAGCTGTCGGTTTTTCCTTCGGATTTGACAGGATTATCGAAGCCTTGGAAGAACTCAATCTTTTCCCTAACTCTTTCTCCATAACACAAATTCTGGTAACAATCTTTTCTCAGAAGTTAAAAGATAAATCTATTGAACTTAGCTCCCTATTACGCTCTAATAATATAAATGCTGAGCTATATCTGGATGAAAATGCGAAAATGGAAAAACAATTAAAGTATGCAGATAATAAAGGTATTCCCTTTGTCGCAATAATCGGACCTGAAGAAGTCGCAAAAAATGTAATTGTATTAAAGAATATGAAAACCAGAGAACAAAAAACACTAACCTTAGATGAGGTAGTTAAAATACTTAATACTTAATACTTAATACTTAATACTTAATACTTAATACTTAATACTTAAAATTATATGTCCCTGTCCAATCACCAAAAGGCAGTTATAGCGCTGATAATTGCAAATATCATCTGGGGCGCAGCCTCCCCTATCTTCAAATGGTCTCTTGAAAACGTCGGGACATTCACGCTTGCATTTCTACGATTTTTTATAGCAGCATATATATTTCTTCCATTTACTTACAAAAATTTATATATAAAACGTGAACATATATCAAAGCTGATTATAGCAAGTATATTCGGAATTACACTAAATATTTCATTTTTTTTTATTGCCTTATCACTTACTGCAAGCATAAATGTCCCGATCATTGGCTCAACAGGTCCAGTTATACTTCTTATCGCATCAAGTATCTTTCTTCATGAGAAGCTTAAGCCCAAAGTAGTAAATGGTTTATTGTTAAGTCTGATAGGAATTTTGGTAATCATAGTTATACCTGTATATAAAACAGGTCTTGATACATCTATTATAGGAAATTTACTTCTAATTGCAGCTACTATTTCATCGGTCATACATACAATTATGATGAAAAAAATAGTAGGCTTTTATGATGCCAGAACTATAACATTCTGGTCATTTCTAATAAGTTCGATTACTTTCCTACCTCTTATGTTATATGAAACAGCATCAATAGGTTTCCTGCCTGGTTTAGAGATGAAAGGATTAATAGGTATTCTATTCGGTACGTTATTATCATCTGCAGCTGCTTATGGACTTTTTCAATATGCTGTTAAGAATATGAAGGCATCAGAAACAGGTATTTTTACATACATTGATCCATTCCCTGCAATACTGATAGCTATTCCTTTGCTGGGCGAAAGACTTACTGCTGAATATATATTTGGGGCTATACTGGTTTTTCTAGGGATTTATATAGCTGAGAGACGTGTACACTATCATCCCCTGCACCTTTTGAAAAATGTATCTAATGGATTAAAGTCAATTATCTAAATATTAGCGTAAAATAAAAATATCAAAAATTATATTCTTCTTCTTGGTCTGGATTGATAAGGAGTGCCAGATAACGCTTTATAAATTAACTCTCGAGGTCTATCAAAATGACCCCTTGGACCACTATTTAATACTCTTCCATATCCTTGTGTGTATATACATCTTGGCTCAATTCCCTTTCTTAAAGTAAACCGCTGAGGTCTGACTAATTCTGCTCTACCACAAGTAATTCCTTTTAAAAATGGACATCCTACAACTATCTGATTTAGCCTTGAACCATCCTCAGGATCATAAACTTGTACCTCGGCTAATCTGATATCGATACCGTTATCACCAAACTGCATGACATTATCATCACCACGTGGGCCAAAACAAATACCATTACTAAAGTTAATTCTGACTTCTAATTCAGAAACGCTTCTAGCCATATTTCCGGAAGTATACTATAATCTCTCACTTGAATCAAATGGCTGCTTAGAGTATAATTATGAGGTTATGAAAGCTAATACTCACCCAAAATACTTTGACGAAGCTAAAGTGGTATGTGTTTGCGGAAACCGATTTACTGTCGGTTCAACTTCCGAAAATATACAAGTTGAGCTTTGCTATAAATGTCATCCTTTCTATACGGGTGAGCAAAAATTCGTAGATACAAGATCTACTATAAAGCGTTTTGAAGATGCCAGAGCAAAAGCTGCTACGTTCCAGGCTACAAATAAACAAAAAACTGAAGAGAAAAAGAAAAAATCTGATGCCCCCAAGTCACTCCGAGATATGCTACTAGGCGTGAAATAACCGCACTGCAGTTTTCAGGTATAAGTTACAACAAAATACATGCGCACTTCATCTTACTAAATTTGTACCTAAAATATGAATGACTACCGTTACACACAATTACAGGAAATTGAGGCTAAAATCAATGAAACAATGAAGCTTGTGGAAGATCCCGAGATGGCTGAACTTGTAAAAGAAGAACTAAAAGAGCTTGAAGACCAGAAAAAGACCCTTGAGGAATCATTGCAGGAATCAAATAGCACCAATGAAGGAGATCTTGACTCAAGAAACGTAATTCTTGAAATCAAAGGAGCAGCAGGTGGAGACGAAGCGAAACTATGGGCTGAAGAGCTTTTGCGAATGTATAGCCGGTTTTCTCAAATTAATGGTCTTAAAGTAGATATTCTTGATGAATACGTTATAAAAATTGCAGGCAGAAATGCTTTCGGAATACTTAAATATGAGTCAGGAGTCCACCGTGTACAGCGTATTCCTACGACAGAAAGACGAGGTAGAATTCATACCTCTACGGCTACACTATCGATCCTACCGGAGCTTGAGGATCTCGATTTACATATAAATCCTGCAGACATCGAATTTGAGGCATTCAGAGCTGGTGGACATGGAGGTCAGAATGTAAATAAAGTATCCTCAGCTGTAAGAATCAAACATGTCCCGTCAGGAATCGTCGTAACGTCTCAAAGAGAAAGATCCCAAGTCCAAAATCGTGAGATCGCCATGAAATTACTTCGAGCAAGGCTTTGGGAGATGGAGGTGGAAAAGCAGCATAGCGAAATAAGTTCTCTAAAGGCTACACAGGTAGGAAGAGGGATGAGATCTGAGAAAATCAGAACTTATAATTTCCCGCAGGACCGCCTCACAGATCACAGAATCAATAAATCCTGGCACAATCTCCCAAATATTCTTGAAGGCGAAGGAATGGATGAAGTTATAGATCAAACAAAAATTGCTCTAAGTATCGAATCTGCTTAATGCATACTCTCTATAAATCCCCAAGCGCTAATATTTCTTGATTTGTTTTTTTATTTTTATCTTTCCATATATGAAAAGCTGAATATGTAAAAATATTTGTTGTTCTTGAATAATCAAATAAGTGTCTATATACTCAAATTGTGAATTGGAAAATAATATTTATTAATTTGACACTAGCATTTACTATAAGTCTTGTCGTTGTAAACGCTATAGAATTAATTCAAGTCAATATTATGGGAGGCATAAGTAATATAAAAGGATTTCCTATACCCTATTACTATAACGACTGGCGCAAAATTGGTATAGAATTTAACATGCCATCACTTAAGTACTTAAATATAGTAATTATCTTTATAATCACCACTCTTATACTAAACAGTCTACAGTCAAAAAGGAATAAAAGTAGATAGTTAAGCACTGCTTATTTTAATATATTGTCTTGCTTATAATTTAAGAAATAAAAAGCATCATATAAATGAAGTTTATGATAAAATATCACAATAATCTTTCAACAGCTTCTTCGATTTGAGCAAGAGACGCCCCTCTCTTAACCAGCGCCACAATGGTATTATGTACCGTCTTTGCGTGAGTTCCATTGCGATCTACTAACAATTCCTTTAAGCGCCATACCATTCCTTGAGGCAGTAAATCCATAGATAGCTCATGGTCAGAATCCCTGACCAAAACTGCATTGTCGGGTTTCCTTTTATATAATGTTTCCCATTCATAGTCTCTTGGTTCAGGTCTTCGCGAGACAGCCTTACCATAGTCAGCTGGCCTAGTGTCTACATAATATGTACCTGAATCTACACCTCTTCCAGGTGTAATTACCTGATATCTACCTTCATTATGAAAACCGTCAGGAATCTTTATTTCTATCTCTTTACCTTTAAATCCTTCCCCCCCCTCCATATTTAAATATTATACATCTTATTTCATAGTTAATAAATATTAAATTGCATTGCAGGATCTGGTTTGGTATATTGTTTTTTACGTAATTATGAATATGCTGCCTGGTAAATTAGCCTTTGTTGATTTAGAAACTACAGGTACTTCTGCTAGATTTGGACGTATTATTGAAATAGGAATAGTACGCGTAGAAGACGGAGTCATCACAAGAACATATCAAACTCTCCTTAATCCTCAAACACATCTTCCGCCAGAAATAGAAATGCTCACAGGTATCACCCAAAAAGATCTTGAAGATAAGCCGACATTTAGGGAAGTAAAAAATGATATTTTGGACATACTGGTTGACAGTGTATTTGTGGCTCATAATGTCAGATTTGATTATAGTTTTCTAAAACATGAATTTGGTAGAGAGCAAATAGACTTTCGATCGAAACACTTCTGCACCGTAAAGCTTTCTAGAGCGCTTTATCCACATGAACGACATCATAATTTAGATGCTTTGATAGAAAGGTTTAATTTGAAATGCGAGAATAGACATAGAGCATATGACGATGCATTCATACTCTGGGACTTTTACCAGAAAGCAAGAAGTGAGACAACAGAGAAAGCTTTCCTTGATGCTTTATCGATCGCGTTAAGACGACCAAATATACCTACACAGTTATCAGAAGAAAACCTGGATGCACTACCTGAGAGACCGGGAGTATACATATTTTACGGCGCTAATCCGCAAATAAATCCTGAAGTACAAGGCAGCAAAAGTCTAGATACAGATACAGAATTAGTAAATAATATCCAAAACCAAGTATCCGATCAAATCCCCCTGTATATAGGTAAAAGCATCAATATAAAAGACCGTGTCCTCTCGCATTTTTCATCAGATCTCCACTCAACAAGGGAAATGAGTATAGTATCTCAAATCAAAAGCATCGAAACTCTCCCTACAGCTGGAGAATTAGGCGCTTTATTTCTTGAATCACAACTAATAAAAAAACACCTTCCAATTTACAATAGATTGCTTAGGTATAAAAGAGAGCTTATCGGACTCACGACTGATATCGATAGTAAAGGATATAAAACAGTAAAGCTTGAAACATTTAATAGAATTCCCGTTGAAAAGCTTGACAGCTTCCTAGGTTTTTTCCGCTCGATTAAAGAAACAAAAAACTTTCTAAACGAAATAAATAAACAATATGTACTTTGTGAAAAACTTCTAGGCCTTGAAAAAACTACTGATGCTTGCTTCGGATACCGTCTGGGAAGATGTAAGGGAGCGTGTATCGGGAAAGAACCTACACTTTTTTATAACCTTCGTTTTACTACCGCTTTTTATAAAACGAAAATCAAACCATGGCCATATAATGGTCCAATTATCATTACTGAGACAAATGAAATAACAGGACAAAATGAATTCTTTATTATCGATAAGTGGTGCTATCTGGGTAGTCTTAAATCTGACAACGAAAATGATATTGAGAATATCACAAATTTATCGCTTGAATATGAGTATATATTTGACCTGGATATGTATAAAATTCTCTTTCGATTCCTAAACAAAAAAGAAAATTACAATAAGGTTAAGGTATTGAAAGAAAACGAAATCAACCGGTATCTTAATTCGAACCGTTGATTTGTATATTGCGGATATTCCCTTTTTACCACCAAGATTTAATAAGATAAATTACAGAAAATAATATAAACGCTCCTCCACCAAACATTAAAAGAAACTCATTTGTATTTCCCTGTATATAACTATAACTAGTTTGCCTTCTACTTGATCTACTTTTGACTTTCGTTGTTTTACGCTTTGCCATATAAATCACCTCGTTTCTCCGCCAAAGATCAAACTAAGACGGACCACAACTATACTTCTATATCATACTCATGTTTGGTAGGTATATGTCAAGCTTTATTCATTATTAAATATTAGGTAAACAAGTAATTTGACTATAGAGAATAATAAAAAGTATAATATCAAACTAAGCTTATAATATGAGTGAGTTATTAACAAGTCAATTGGTGATCAAGGCTACAAAGCGCCATGATGCCAAGTTTTGTAGATGCGGTAAATGCATTATATTAGGTGAAGCAAGTGCACAGCATGACGAGATAGCAAGAAAGGCAGGATTTGAAGTAAAAGATATTCAGGATCGTGGTAATTATGATCTAATGCCTGGCAGGAAAACGTTGGTCTTTTCGGATGAATCAACTGTACATGGCTACTCCGGTGATGAAACTAGAATTCAAACCGGAATAATAGCATCAGAAATAATTGGGCCTGACATAACTGTACTGGCAAAAAATATGTCTTTAAAAACAATTTTTGATTCAAGTCAACTTATTTGAAATAGAAATAAAATATGTTGAAAAAGTTTATGAGGTTGATGAAATAGATAACAACTTATCTAATACTGTACGAAGTAGTTGATGCGAGCGTTTTTACGAAGATTTTCCAAAATCTCCTGTGCTTTTGTATTTAATTTCTGCTGAGATAGACTGCTTTTTACATTTGCAGCAATTGACGCTTCATCTTGATCAGTTGGAAGGGAATCTCTATTGCTCTCAATATAATCTGACACTTCTTTATCAGTTATATCAACCTTCCCTACCATTTTCTCAAGCATTTTCTGTAGTTTTATTTGCTCTACCAATTGATCTTTTGTCATACCTTGAAGAGAAAGCACCTGATCAAGCTTCTGTCCTTGCTGTTCTAGATTTTCAGATATTTTCTTTAATTCTGTATCAACTTCACTCTGGGAAATCACAATATTTTTTTTACCTGCTTCCTGTATGATCAACTGCTTGGTGATAAGAGAATCAAGTGCGGATTTACCACCCTGCTTCTCAAGCTCACGAACTACAGAATATCTACTTATAGGCATACCGTTTACGGTAGCTGCAATAATCAAATTTCTACCAAGAAAAAGTAAAGTAACAACTAAAAATATAGCAAGTGCTATCAAGATATGAGATCTCTTTAACTTAAGTGATCGAGTGGTTGGCTTACTTGCTTCAGGTATTTGCTTCAAAGGTGTATTGAAAGTTTTTTTTGTTTTTTCTGATTTAGTAATCTTTGATTTAGCGGTTTTAGTTGCGGATTTTTTTAATTTTTTCTCTGCCATATTTATGTAGATTGTATAAGTGTTATCTAGTATTATATAGAAGATAAATACCGTATGCAAGAGCCATTATTAGTATTTAGTATTTAGTATTTAGTATTTAGTATTTAGTATTTAGTATTTAGT
>CAZZCX010000008.1:40400-45781 GCA_964653195.1 uncultured Gammaproteobacteria bacterium | reverse complement strand
GAATCACTGATATATTTGTACCAGGTAGATTTGTACGTATATTCTCAGGTCTGTTTGGAAGACCTACTGCTGGCGCAGAAGTAACAGCAGCAATAACTAAACCTGCCTTTTTTAATAATCAGAATCTCTCTTTAGCTGCAGTAAGCAATGTATTCAACAATTTTAGGATCAGAAAAAAACAGAGAAGATGGGTGGGGAATGCATTTTTCACAAGTCTTGTAATAGTACTTATTATGATCATAGGATTTACGCCTCTTGTCACAAGTATAGATAAGATAAGTGCAAATACAGGTGAATTCCGTAAACTATCCAGCTCTTTTGAATCTAGTACTGAAATTAAAAATAAGAATGAGGAAATAAATAAAGATGAGATAATAAAAAATGTCTTTTCAAAAGAGATCGATACGCCCCGGTCTATTGTAAAGGAATTAAAAGATGGAAGTAATATAGAATTTATATTTCATAAAGAACCTCGTGTTCGGATTAAAGTAAAAGACGGAGAGATGGAATATGAAACCATGCAGATAGGAGGCAATTCAGTGATGCCATCTAAGTCAATTTTATATAAGGATAATAAAGCTACATATATCGACGTATTGCCGGGTATAGATATTCAATATAGTATAAACGGAGATTTGCTGATTGAAGAGTATATAATTAAAAATAGAGATGCAAGTAAGCATGTAGGTGATATAGTTCAGAATATTTCAGTAAGTGGACTCAGGCTAGTATCGGCTGCTCCTGAAACTTTCGGAATTTATTATCCAGATGGTAGGGCTGCGTTTCAATTTTCTAGTCCCTTTGCGAAAGACAGTGTAGGAAATATTTCAAACGATATACAATTTATCCTAAGAAAAAACGTAACAGGTCATCAATTAGTAAAAAAGCTTGGCAACTCTTTTAATTCTTGGCTTAACAGCAGTGAAAGAGCATATCCGATATATATTGATCCTTCGATAGTAGTATCCGGAGGCGTAGATGAAGTAGAGACTCAATTTGGATCACTTCAGCGAAAGATTGTCTATGCCAGCTCTAATTGGTATGCGTTTTATAATGTTAATGGAAAAGTATATTATCAAAAGTCATCAAACGGTACTTCCTGGGGAGCAGCTGTAGATTTGGATTCATCAGATAGTGACAATTATAATACAACAGTTGCGCTTTCGGGTACGATAATTCATGCTTTTTGGGTGGATGATGGTGCTGAGGTAGTGGAGGGTAGACGAATAAATACTGCAAGTTCAGACGCGCAAGGAACTCTTTGTCAGACAGCATCACAAGGTACAATAAGTTCAAGCTTTACAGTCAGCGCAGCTGCGCTTTCCGCAACAGCTGTAGTAGCAGCTTATTCTGATACTTCAACCGATACAGAAGTAGATATATTTGAGATTACAGGTCTTGATGGTTCATGCGCGGTGACCGATGTAAACCCCGGTAATATAATTTTTGGATCAGGTATTACTGCAGGTGATAGGCCAGTTTTAGTACCGATTGATTCTGATACTGTGGACATTGTTTTTCAAGATGGGAACCTTTCTTATAGCAGATATGAAGCAGCGCTAGATGAATGGGTGAAAAATAATCTTACAATCGCTTCAGTTACTCACAATATCTACAGCGCAACTACAAATGGAACCACTGTTTGGGTTTTGGCAGCGGATACAACCCAAAGCGACGATGCATTGCTATATAGCATTGGGACTGAAGATTGGCTTGAGGCTACGATTGATTCAGATGCAGGTGGGAATAATGAGGATGGGTTAGCTGATATCGATATTTTTTGTGTTACGGTTACTGATTGTAAAATCGTTTATACAGATAATCTTGATACGACAATTCCCGATCTTATATTTGTAGATTGTAATAACGCAGATTGTTCATCCAGCACATCCGTTACTATAGATGATACTTCAGATGATGGTACTCCGAATGCGAATGGTCTTGGACATAATGCGCAAATATTCTGTTTAAGCGCTACGGATTGTAAAATTGTGTATCAGGATAATTTAGAATCTGGTACGCCCGCAATAAAGTTTACAGACTGCGATGGAGCTAACAACACGAATGCTTGTTCATCTTTTGGGACTCAGGAGATAGACGCAGATTTTGGGGGAGTAGTAAGTCGGACTCATTTTGGGTTATATTGTCCTGCATCCGACAACTGTAAATTTATTTATTATACGGACGATTCTGCTGTAGGAAATCCAGACAGAATTATTTTTGTAGATTGTGCCGATACAGAATGCTCTAATACTTCAGAATCAAAAAGAGAAATAATGGATCCAGGCGGTGCTCTTGCTGGTCCACATCTGGCCCTTTATTGTGTAACCTCTACTCAATGTAAGGCGTTTATGCACGATGCTGATAGTGGTCAAGTGGTATTAGTAGATTGCTCGACTGCTACCACTCCTGAGGAATGTCAAAACCCACCTGCTCCGGATGTTATTGACAGCGATGTTGGTACAACATCAGGAAATGTCCCGGTTGATATAGACTGCGTGGGCGGTAATACTGATTGTAAGCTTGTGTATGGAGATGATACGGATGACGACTTGACATTCGTAGATTGTTCAGCAGCAGATTGTAGCACAGTAAATTCTTCTACTGATTTAGATTCTACGGGAGGGGCGGTATCCGCCACAACTGTTAGTGTATCTATGGATTGTATTTCAGCTACTGATTGTAAAATTTCATATGTAAACTCAAATTCCAGCATTAATTTTATTGATTGCGATAATGCAGGTTGTACTTCAGGTTCCGTCGTGACAACGCTAGGTCCTAGGTATAAATCAAATATATATTGTGTAGCAACAGATGATTGTAAATTTGTATACTATGAAGGTAGTGCAGGTACGGCGCCATCAGTCATTTTTGCTGATTGTGATTCCACGAATTGTTTTCCTACTAGTTCAGATTTAGCTGATCCTTGGACAGGCGAAACGAATCTGACCGGAGTTAGTTTGACCTATGATTCCAGTAACACGGATCTGATTGCAAGCGCGATGACTGATAGTAGTGAGCAGGCATATTTTCGAATAACGGATGTCGGATCAATTTCTTGGGGCACAGAATATTCGTATGGATTTACTGCAGGGAGTTTGGGTCATGTTTCTGCGCCTTTGTCTGTAGCCGGTTACTCGCAGATGGGAGTAGTAGTAAGGCAGGGGACTAATTATGAATTCGCGACTTTACCTGAGAATATTTGGCTTATGTCTATGATAATACCTATATTTATACTATTAGGCAGGAGATATAAAAAGCTGGGAAAAAAGAAGTGGTAGTTTAAGACTAAATAATATTATATTTATTGTCGCTTTAAAAATTAATTTACGAATCATTTACAATTTCAAAAGTCCATATTATGGATGAAATAAAACAAATTAAATATATAAGAAAGACCCCAAAGAGGCAAGCGATCATAAATCTGCTTATAGCACTTACGATTTTGCTTTTGGTATTGCCTCTGTATAATACTATTTCTGATGTCTTCACACGAATCGTTATCAACTTTGACTGGTATCAGCCAATAAAAGATTATATAGTGCCTATTCAGGTAAGGATGGTTGCAGTAATACTTATGCCTTTTGGTCTTGCTCCATCAATTATGGGTGAGTATTTAGCGATAGGTAAGGAGAATCCATATTTAATAGAAATAGCCTGGAATTGTATTGGTTGGCAATCGATTCTTTTTTTCTTCATAACCGGGTGGATAGTTCTTCAAGGCAATGATTATACTCTGACAAGTAAAATTAAGACCTGGTTAGGTGGATTCCTTGGAACGTTTCTACTTAATTTACTTAGAATCAGTGTCATTGTTTTATTAGCCTACTTTTTCGGACAGGATGTCGCTTCGTTTTTTCATGATTATGGATCTACCTTGGTAGTTATTGCTTGGTTGATATTTTATTGGTGGTTTTCTTATCAGTTTTTCCTTGATGAAAAAATTGCTAAGTAAAACATATTATATGAACACTTATGCAATTTTATCTATTATTTATCTGTAGAAAGTGTGTTGCAGTTTATTTTTTTGAAACAGACAGATTAGTAGGGAAGAGAATTGAAAAAAATACGAAAGTCCTGTAGTAAATAATAGTGATATAGTTTGTTATCTTGATAGCGTTTTATAATGTGGATAACTTAGGTGTTTAGCCAATATTATCAAGCTAAACTATGGTTCAAGGTGTGCAATATTCAATTCAGTTGCACTCGTATTGATCTGTGGATCAGTAGATACGATGACATATTGCAGTTCTGAAGCCATAGCAAGTAAAAGACCATCAGTAAAGCTTATATAAGTTGCATTTTCACTGTTTGTCGGGTGCTGATATAGTGAAAACGCAGTTTTCACGATTTGCTTATTTGGGGAAATTATAGTGCAGTTGGCAATTATTTGACGAAGATAAGATGCTACGACGTCATGTAGTTGTTTTTTTTCGGAAACTTGCAAAGTTAGTCTAGCCGGAATTACATGTGTGGTAAATAATTCAAACTCATTTAATATAAAATCCGGAATTACCCTCTTCATAAGAGGTATCTTTCTATAATGAGCAAGATATCTTTTAGCCGTTTCATCGGTCTGGTCTTTGTATTTGGATAATAACTCAGCAACAAGTATATTTGTGTCGATTATATACATACTCATACCTAAGGTTTCTTTTCATTTACTTGTAGTATAGAAGATAAAGTTGAATCCAGGTTATTTGTATTAATCGTCGTACCTTTTGGTAGCTTGACTTGTTTTGAAAGTCGTTTGACAGATTGATTAAATACTTTTAAAGCGATTTTTTCTTCTTCGTGCATTCTCTCTATATACTCTCTTATCAAATCATCAATTACCTGTGATTTCGGTAAGCCCAACTTTTCTGCCAATACACTTAATTGTTGATATGTATTATTATTTATACTTATAGTTTTATACATAGTATACATATATTTATAACATATATTATAGTAAATGCAATAACATATATATTGTTACTTAAGCGAAAATGGTTTTGTAGAGGTATGATTAAAGATATGGAGATGCCGGTTCTGTTTACGACAATTATAAATTTGTCAAATTTCTTAATTTACAACTTTCCCAATATTGACTGGTACCCTTTTTGGTATTTGGGAAATCCTTATAGCTTCCTAATAGGTCCAATTGTGCCAATTGTAATTGGTATATTTAAAATATTCTCAATACCTGAATCCGTTGCATATATACTTTTAATATTACTAAGTATAATCTTAGGAAGTTACGGGTTGTTTGTTTATTTTAGATCTAATGGTTTAAGTAAGAAAATTTCTCTTTATTCCTCAATATGTTTTGTTTTATACCCTTTAATGTATATCTCACTTCCTTATCAAAACGGTCTGAAATACATCGTAGTTGGTTTACT